>NZ_JBEBMH010000003.1:0-628272 GCF_040081985.1 Mesorhizobium yinganensis
AAGCGCAACCGCAAGGACCCCGCGCCATACGATGCTGAGAAATACAAGTGGCGAAACCTGGTCGAGCGGCTGTTCAACAAGCTCAAGAACTGGCGCCGCGTCGCCACCAGATACGACAAGACAAAGGAATCCTACCTTGGCTTCGTCGCCATCGCAGCAGCCAAGCTTTGGTTACCCTTTGTCCACGAGACCTAGGAACTTTGCTGTCACTATTTGAGGGACTCTTCACGATTGGCCTCTCCGCCAATGAGGCCGCATAGGTTGAGGAGCTGCGCGACGTTTCCGATAATTCCGATCCGACGCTCATCACGAAGGCCCGCATGCAATCAGGGCGCTGTTCGGCAAATGAAGACGCCGGCATGCCCCAGCGCATCTTCACCAGCTCGCGCTGGCCAACATGGTCGGATATCGAGCTCAACGCTAACATCTTCCAGACGATCATGGCGCGTTCTGTGCCGGTCGAACAACTCTTGGATCCGAGGGGGCAGGCAAACCGACCGCTGTCGGTAGCGTCGTTCTGGCAACCTCCTATAAAGCAACGGCCGTTCGGCATGAGCGTAGGCATACTTGACCAACCGCCATGAGAACTGCGCCCAAAAAAACATCATCGGCTCCACGACGGATGGTAACATCCTTAGCGATTCACGACCTCAATTTAACGAATCTCAGTCGACGAAGCCTTTACGGTTTCGCTGGAATGCGGCGACGTGAGTCAATATGCTTTATCGAATATCCGTTATGCTGAAGCCACCAACCGTAGAGGCTGGGCAATCGGCGCGGCGGATGAGAAGGCCATGCGCACAAAACTGCGATAGGTCATGACCTGACGCTCCAGCCTTGAGCTGTCACCCAAGATCTTGGCCATCAGGATGCCGCCGTCGACGATGCAGCAGAGGGCATCCGCCATGTCGGACAGTTCGATGCCGTTGCGGATCGGATAGACTTCCGCGATTTCTTCCAGATAGCCTTGAAAGCGGGCGTTCCAGTCGATCGTCACCTTGCGGATCATCTCGACCACCTCGCGGTCGAACAGCCGCTCCTGGTAACAGACCGAGGCGATCAGGCAGCCGGGGTGTTTCGCCTTCACTTCGGCCAGCGTCTCGGCAAGCAGTTTCAGGCCGATCATGAACGCCTGCAGCGGGTCGTCGGAAAGCTGCTTTCCGCGGCCGAACAGGTCGTCGAACAGCGCATTGTTCTCGTCGATGAAGCGGCGTACCATCTCGCGCGCCAGCTCGTTCTTGTCATGGAAATGATAGAAGAAGCCGCTCTTGGTGATGCCGGCCTCGCAGATGATCTCGTCGATGGACGTCGCCTCGAACCCCTTTGCGAGCACCGACGCTTCGGCGATCTCGAGGATTCGAACGCGTGTCTCCGCACCCTTGCCCATGTCACCTTTCCTCGAATTCAGTGCACCAGCGGTACAGTTTTCAGTAAGGCGCAATACCACAAAAGCCGGTCAAAAAACCACAGAAATAGTCAACCTCTTGATTTGTATGGATTTGTCGGCACCACGCCAAATCCGAACCATGAGATTTCTAGTTTCGAGCCTCGCCATAGGGCAAAAAGCAGCATCTTCCAAGGCGGACCGCAACGCATTCTGCGCCGGAAGCCATAGACCCGGAATGGAGACGATGATGTCAAAATATCGGCATGACCTGCCGCAGCTCAAGGGCGGACTGTTCTTGAGCGACGGCGGAATGGAAACACAGCTCATCTTCCTGGATGGTGTGGAGCTGCCGCATTTCGCGTCCTACGTGCTTCTGGAGACGGAAGAGGGACGCGCACGGCTGAAGCGCTATTACGAGCATTATCTCGGGATCGCGGCCAATCGCAATGTGGGTTTCCTGTTGGAAAGCGCGACGTGGCGGGCAAATCCCGACTGGGCGGCCAAGATCGGCCACGATGCCGAGGACTTGAAGCGGATCAACAGGGCCTCGGTCCAATTGCTCGAGGAGTTGCGGGACGCGTGGGAGACGCCGGCCATGCCCTGCGTGATCAGCGCGGCGATCGGGCCGCGCGGCGACGGCTATAAGGCCGGCCGCATGGAGGCGGACGAAGCGGAGAGCTATCACGCCACGCAGATCGAGACGCTGGCCGGAACCGCGACCGACATGGTCACGGCCTTCACCATGAACACCGCCAACGAGGCGATCGGCATCGCGCAGGCGGCGAAGAAGGCCGGCATGCCCTGCGTGATCTCCTTCACCGTCGAGACGGACGGCAAGCTGGTCACCGGCATGGCGCTGGGCGACGCGGTCAAGGCGGTGGACGATGCAACCGGAGGTTCGCCGGCCTATTACATGATCAACTGCGCGCACCCCACGCATTTCACGCAGGCGCTGGCCGCCGGCGAAAGCTGGATCGAGCGCGTGCGCGGCGTGCGCGCCAACGCCTCGGCCAGGAGCCATCAGGAACTCGATGAATCCGATACGCTCGACGCCGGCGACCCAATCGACCTTGGCCGCCGCTACAATGATCTGCGCCGCGATTTTCCCGGCATGCGCATCCTCGGTGGCTGCTGCGGCACCGACCACCGGCACCTCGCCGCCATCTGCGAGGCTTGCGTGCCGTTTGAAACACGGGTCGCCTGACCCCGCGGGCCTATATCGGCTGATCACCACACCACCGGAGCCGCCACGGGCGGCCCACCGGCCAGACACCACCGGGGCGGGAACATCAACACCGTCGCGGGAAAGGATTTTGACATGACCACGCAACATCAAGCCACCCGTGCGACGGGCGGCCTGGCGGGCCTGTTCGGCCTGCTGTTTTCGCCACGGCGTCCGAGGATCGCCCGGCATCACCACACCGAGTTCGATGAGCTCGACGATCACACGCTGCGCGACATCGGGTTGTCGCGGGGGCCGGACCGCCTTTATCGCAGGGACTGAAGGCATCGGCACCCCAGCCGCCGGCTTCTCAGACAAGGCGAAAAGCCGGTCGGTCATCTGGCGATACACTGCTCAATAACTAACTCGACGCCATACAATCTATAAGTGTTATAAGTAAATCTCACAATTTTAGATTGACATTCCTTTGGGGAAGGCGGACGATGCGATCACGGGTTGCATCGTCTCGTCTTGCCCAGGGGTGGCGCAATGAGGGGGTCTGGAGGAATCGCTTGGCAGGATACCGCACAGTTGGGCGGTGGCGACGAGCGCATCCGGATCGCAGTCCTCGACGGGCCGGTCGATCTTGCGCATCCGTGCTTCGCAGGCGCGCGGCTCGGGGTCGTCGAAACACAGGCGGGCAATAGCGGCGCAGGCACCGCGCTGGCGCACGGCACTCACGTCGCGAGCATCATCTTCGGCCAGCCGGGTAGCACGGTCGAAGGCATAGCGCCTCGGTGCAGCGGCCTGATCGTCCCGATCTTCTCCGGCCAGGGCGAGGAGCTCGCCTGCTCGCAGCTCGACCTCGCCCGCGCCATCCTGCTGGCGATGGAGCACGGCGCCCACATCATCAACATCAGCGGCGGGCAGTTGGCGTCATCGGCAGAGCCCGATCCGCTTCTGGCAAACGCCATCGAGACCTGCGCGCGGCGCAATGTGCTGATCGTGGCCGCGGCCGGCAATGACGGCTGCGCCTGCCTGCATGTGCCGGCCGCGGCGCCCTCGGTGCTGGCGGTAGGTGCGATGGACGCGGAGGGCATGCCGCTCGAATCCAGCAACTGGGGACCAGCCTACCGGCACCAGGGCATCCTCGCGCCGGGCGTGGACGTTTTGGGCGCCGCGCCCGGCGGCGGCACCGTGCGCCGCAGCGGGACGAGCTTCGCCACGCCATTCGTCGCCGGTCTGGCCGGCCTGCTGGCCGGGTTGCAACTGACACGCGGTCGGCCGCCCGATCCGCACGCCATCCGGACGGCGCTGCTGAAACACGCGCTGCCCTGCATTCCCGGCACATCCGACGATTGCCGCAAAGTGCTCGCCGGCCGCCTGAACATCGCAGACACCGTTAAAGCCATCACAGGGGGAGACACCATGAACGAAGACATCGACATGCCGAACCTGAACGATGCGTCGTCCTGGACGCATTCCGAAACGATACCGGCTCCCGCGGCTCTTGCTGGGACAGCCTCCTACGCTGCGCTCTCCGCCAGAGCGTCGGGCGATGGCGTCCGCCCCTCGGGCGAAGACGGTAACGTCGCAGCCTCACAGACCAACCCGTCCGGAGAGGCAGGCCGCATTACCCCATCGGACTGCGGCTGTGGCTGCGGCGGAAAGGACAAGAACGGCGGAGAAGGCGGATGCAGTTGCGGCGGCAAGGGCGGCGAGGCGAAGAAGCCGCAGTTGGTCTACGCGCTCGGCCAGCTCGGCTACGATTTCGGTTCCGAGGCACGTCGCGACTCGCTCGTGCAGACCATGCATGGCGCCGACAACAATCCCATGCTGCCGGACCAGTGGCTGGCCCACCTCGAAACCGATCCTGAAGATGCGCCGGCGGTGATCTGGACGCTTAATCTGGACGCCACGCCGATCTATGCCATCCAGCCGGTCGGCGCCTATGCCGATGTCGGCTACAAGAAGCTGCGCGAGGCGCTGGCCGCGCAACAGTCAAATGGACAGGACCGCGCCGATCTGGTCTCGGTGCCGGGGGTCATCGGCGGCTCGACGCGGCTGCAGTCGGGCCAGGTCGTTCCGATCATCGTGCCTGCCATTCGCGGCATCTACAGTTGGGCCACGGAACCGCTGGTCAAACAAATCGCCGGCGCAGCCGCCGAGGCGGCAAACGCGCAAGACGTGTTCGACCGCTTCTCGGCCGGACTGAGCAACTATCTTGACCGAGTCTACTACGACCTGCGCAACCTCGGGCTGACGGGCGAGGAGCGCGCCCTCAACTATTCCGCCACGAACGCGGTACAGGTCGCCGATGTGATCCGCGCGACCACCGAAAACAATCTCGACCTGGACCGCATCGCCGTCAAGAAGAGCCCCGTCTGCCGGCCGGATTCCGAATGCTACGACGTCGAGATTTCGTTCTTCAACCCGAACAACACCAACGTGGCGAGCCGCATCTACCGGTTCACTGTCGACGTCAGCGATGTCGTTCCGGTGACCGTCGGCACAGTCCGTAGCTGGACGCGGAGGGTGTGATGGCGGCCAAGGCAGCGCAGGCCAAGAAACCGCGCCGACAAGGCCGACGACAGTCCGCCGCTGCGACAGCGGCGTCCACCGCTCGGTCAAACCTGCCGCGCCAGATGGCGCCGGTCATACGCGGCGTGAGTTCCTCGCCGTGGCGGGCGCGCCTCCAATCGGCATCCCCGGCGCTATGTGCCAACTGTCTGCATGCGTGTCAGCAAGCGGGCCTGCCGCCCGGCGTCTGCGCCAGGGTCTGCGCGGCGTTGTGTTCACTCTAAGGATGACCCGCCCGTTTTGATCAACAAGGAGAACCGAAATGCGACTTCCCCTCCAATCGCGGCCGGTCGCGCGTGGTGCGGCCACACACCCGACCTCGAACGGCATCGACCCATCCGGCTGCGACATCTTCAAGAAGATAGCTTGCGGCACAGCGCTGCTCGCATGCGGCGCCGTTTGCGTCGGCAGCTTCGGAGCGGCCTGCGCTCAATGTCTCGCAGGCATCGGCGCCGCGGGGTGTATCGACTGCGTCTAGCAAAAGTTGCGCATCGGCGCGGGGACGATGCCACGAACCGTCTCGCACGAGACGATTTCATCAGACCGGGCGTCCCGGGCCGGTCGACCGAGAGGAGACTGAGATGAAGTTCCCGACACAAGCCAGACCCGTCGCACGAGGCCTTAGCCAGGGCCGCGACGAATCGTCCAAGATCGCCGCTTCCGATTGCTGCGGGGCAGGCAGGTGCTGCGTCGGCGCATGCCTGCCGTTTGGCGGCGGCTGTGCCGGCGTCTGCGTGCCCAATATCGGCCAGTGCTGATGGCGCGACAGCGGGTGTGAACGCGGCTGGCTGAAGCGCCCCGGGCCAGGCGCCCGACCTTAATTTGTGCCGCTTCCGCCTGAGAACTCGATCGCACCGCCGCGGGAGCGATGCGACCATGGTGGCGCTCCAACACAGCGCCTACGTTGCGGACCGAGCGTCCCGGGCCGGTCGATCAAGGAGAGAAAACCATGAAGTTCCCAAACCAAGCCCGTCCGGTGGCGCGCGGGTACAACCGGTCGCGCGACCTTTCGGCAGGTGTGAATCCTTCCGGCATCGCCTGCGACATTTGCCGCATCGGCTGCCAGGCATTGCCGGAACCTGCAAGGTCGCTGTGCCTGCTGGCCTGCGACAACACGGTCTGCTGAGCCAAGGGCGTCGGACAGGCAACTGCCTGCCCGACGCCTTGGCAACAAGTAGTTTCCTCAGCAATCGCCCCAGTAACAATATTGGCTGCTGCGTCGTCGCCTCGTCATTGCCACGACGCCGCGTCCAACACCATTTCGACCGGCGCTATCCATTTCCGCTATCAATCATACCTCAAATCGTCCGCCTTGCCGCCGAAGACGCGGTAGGCATAGACGGAATAACCGAGGATGACCGGCAGCACGAAAGCCACACCGGCCAGGATGATGCCCAAGGCCTCCGGCGCCGACGCCGCCTGCCAGATGGTGAGACGGTCCGGCACGACGAAGGGATAGAACGACCAGGCGAGGCCGGCGAAGCCAAGCGTGAAGATCGCTGCCAGCGACAGGAACGGCAGGATGGCGTGGCGGTCGCCGGGTTTCGGCAGATGGAACGTCTGCCACCAGAGCCACAGGAAAAGGATGCCGGAGAGGATCGGCAGCGGCGAGAGCCACAGCAGGTCCGGAAACACGAACCATTTGTCGAAAATGCGAGGGCTGGCGAGCGGAGTGGCGAGCGAAACGGCGGCCATCCCGAGGGCGGTGAACACCAGCGCCGAGCGCAGCCACAGCACCGCCTTTTTCTGCAAGGCGCCGTCGGTCTTGTAGATCAGCCAGGCCGCGCCCATCGCGGCGTAGGCGGCGGCGAGGCAGAGCGCCACCTGTGCGCCAAAAAGCATCGCCGCCGGGCCGGTCTGGAGGCCGAGCACATAGACGCCGAGCATAAAACCCTGCGCCAGCGAGGCGGTGAGCGAACCCAGGAAGAAGATGCGGTTCCAGCGGTGCTTTCGGTGCGTCGGCACTTTTGCGCGGAAATCGAAGGCGACGCCGCGCAGGATCAAGCCCACCAGCAGCACGAAGACGGGCAGATAGAGCGCCGTGAGGATGACGCCATGCGCCATCGGGAAGGCGACCAGCAGCAAGCCGACCGCCAGCACCAGCCAGGTCTCGTTGGCGTCCCAGAACGGACCGATCGCGGCGATCATGCGGTCCTGCTCGTCGTCGCCGGCCAGCGAGAACAGGATGCCGATGCCGAGGTCGAAACCGTCGAGCACGACATAGATGAGGATCGACAGGCCCATCAGGCCGGCGAAGATCAGCGGAAGGAGGGTCGGCCAGTCGAGGGTCATGCTAATCTCCTAACCGCGAGGGATTGCGCGAATTCCTTTCGCGCGCGCGGCTTTCGCCGCCTCGGCTGCGATCCGTCCGATGAATTTCCGCGAGAACACGCCGAGCGGTTCGGCATCGTCCAACGCCAACGAGTTTTCGGGATCGTCGCTGTTGAATTCTTCGACTACGACCCAAGCAGGCGTATAGAGCTTGGCGCGTCGTGCTTCCGTATCCGGCACAGCGACGGCGGTGGTATCCCTACCGAGTGGCGAGGACGTGATCGGAAACAGAATGGCGCGTCTGCCGCCGTTTCGTTGCGAAATGACGACCATCACGCAACACGGCCGTGCCTTACGTCCGGTCTCCTCGCCGCGCAGATGCTCCCGCCACCACAGGTAGGAGTAAAGAACGACCTGTCCATGCAACAGGTCAACCATCCATTGCTTCCGCGTCCGCCGCGACGGCATCCATGGCGGCAAGGAAATCCCGACGCTCCTCTTCACTCAAATGGTCGACATGATGCGCGCGCTGCGCGCTCTTGCCTTTCAGGCGATCATAATGGGCGGCGGTCATGATGACGAATCTGCGTTTGCCACGGCTGGTGATGTCCACCGGGCCCTCATACGCGGCCTCGACAACCTCTCCCGATCGATTGTTAAGTTCCGTAAGCGTGAAGCTCGGCACGGCCACCTCCTACCTAAATTAGCTATTTTACCTAATCTAGGAATTTAGAGATGTTCTCGCAACGGTGCAATCATGCTGCGCCCGCATGCGCTCACCCCGCCATCGGCTGCGCGGCCGGCTTGTCGAGCACTGCCGGCAAGGGCGATTTGTCGCCTTCCTTTGCCGCCTTCAGCGCCAGATGCACCAGCGTCGCGATGTAAGCCATAAGGAGAAAAGCGTAGAGCAGAAGATAGACGGTCAGCGTCAAGGCGACATGGCTGCCTGCCACTGGCCCGACCGCATCGGCGGTCTTCAACACGCCGGTGACCAGCCAGGGCTGGCGGCCGATCTCGGTCACGTACCAGCCGGCCAGCGTCGCGACCCAGCCGGAAAACGCCATCGGCACCATCAACATGGCGAGCGGTTTCGGCAGTGTGTGGCGGCGCCCGAGAAAATAGGTGGCCGTCCACGAGACGGCGAGCATCAACACGCCGACGCCGACCATGATGCGAAAGCCCCAGAACAGCGGCAGCACCGGCGGATGGTTGCCGACATAATCGTTGAGGCCGGGAACGACGCCGTCGGGACTGTGGCGCAGGATCAGGCTGGCGCCGTCGGGGATTGCCACTTCGAACAGGTTTTCGCGCAACGCCTCGTCAGGCCAAGCGAACAGCACCAGCGGCACGTTGGCGCGGGTCTGCCAGTTGGCCTCCATGGCCGCGATTTTTTGCGGCTGATGTTCCAGCGTGTTCAACCCGTGCTGGTCGCCGACGAAGATCTGGACCGGGATGAGGATCGCGCCGAGGAAGGCGCCGGTGCGTAGCGCCTTCCACATCGATTCCGAGCGGTCGCCAGCCAGATATCGTAGCGCCGAGAGCCCGGCGACGAGGAACGAGACGGTGAGCCCCGAGGCGAGCAGCATGTGGGTCAGCCGGTAAGGGAAGGACGGGTTGAAAATCACCGCCCACCAGTCGGTCGCATGAGCCACGCCGTCGCGGATCTCGAACCCGGCCGGCGTCTGCATCCAGGAATTCAGCGCGAGAATCCAGAAGGCCGACATGGTCGTGCCGAAGGCGACCAGCACGGTCGCCGCCGTGTGCACCTTGTTGGAAACGCGGCGGAAGCCGAACAGCATGATGCCCAGGAATACGGCTTCCAGGAAGAAGGCGGTCAGCACCTCATAGGCAAGCAGCGGCCCGGCGATGTTGCCGACCTTTTCCATGTAGCCCGGCCAGTTGGTGCCGAACTGGAAGCTCATGGTGACGCCGGAGACGACGCCCATGGCGAAGGTCAGCGCGAACACTTTTACCCAGGTAAAATAGGCGCGCATCCACGCCGCGTCGGAGGTAGCGTTGTAGCGCAGCTTGAAGAACAGCAGCACCCAGCCGAGCGCAATGCTGATGGTCGGGAACAGGATATGGAACGAGATGTTCGCGCCAAACTGCATGCGCGATAGAATGAGCGGGTCCATAAGGCGTGCCCCCGGCTGGTTCCTACAATGTAGAGTATGTCCTGACGCCAGCACGGTCAAAGCGGCACGCGGACGCGCGGGGCGTGATGTCGCACCTCACCATGAACGGACAGGCGGGCGGCTTGACAGGGCCGCGCTTCCGCCCGATCACCGGCGCGGCAACGGCCGGAGCGTGGCATGATCGAGACGGAGGTTTTGGTGATCGGCGGCGGCGCGGCCGGACTGGCCGTGACGCAGGCGCTGGCCAGGGCCGGCATCGGCGTGCGGCTTGCCGAGAGTGAGGCACAACTCGGCGGACCCTGGCGGCGGCGGCACAAGCACCTGACGCTGAATTCGCATCGCGACCTGTCGGTTTTGCCCGGGGTCGGATATCCGGCGGGCACGCCCGCCTTTCCCGCCCGCGCGAAGGTGATTTCGCTGTTCGAGGATTTCGCCCGGCTGCACAAATTGCCGATCGACTATTCCGCGACCGTGGAACGGATCGACCGGGCCGGCGACCGCTGGCAGATCAAGGCCGGCGAGCGCACGTACCGGGCCCGGCACGTGATTGTCGCGACGGGCAGGGACAAGCTTCCCTTCATCCCCGACTGGCCGGGCAGCGACGGGTTTACGGGCCGGATCGTGCATTCGGCGGATTTCGGCGAAGCGGCCTTCTATCGCGGCCAGAGCGTGCTGGTGGCGGGCGCCGGCAATTCCGGCATCGACGTGCTGAACCATCTGGTCCGGGTCGAGACCGGGCCGATCTGGCTGTCGGCGCGGCATGCGCTGGCGGTGCTGCCGAAGCGTGTGTTCAACATCGCCGTGCACAAGATTTCGCCGATGCTGGCGCGGCTGCCGCTGGCGCTGGCCGACCTGATCGTCTCGACCGTGCAGCGCCTGACATTCGGCGACCTGAGCGGCCTCGGCCTCCCCAAATCGGCGGGGGGGCCGGCCACGCGGCTTACCGTCGACAGCGTGGCCATCGCCAGCGACGACGGTGCGATGGCGGCGATGAAAGCCGGGCGTGTCAAGGCGGTGCCGGAGATCAAGGGTTTCGACTGTACGAAGGTCGTTCTGGAAGATGGCCGGTCGGTCGAACCGGATGTGGTGATCGCCGCGACCGGCTATCGCACGGGACTGGAGGCCATGGTCGGACATCTCGGCGTGCTCGACGGACGCGGCAGGCCGCGGTTCAATGGCGGGCAGAACGATCCGAACCTGCCCGGCCTGTGGTTCACCGGAATGCGGGCCGACCTGCGCGGCTGCTTCATGAACGCCATCGACAAGGCCGAGGCGATCACCAAACGGATCGTGAAGGAGCGCTAAGCAGTCTTCAGCGCCGCATCGACCTCGCTGCGCGACGGGATCGAAGGCTGGGCGCCGTGCTTGGTGCAGGCCAGCGAACCGGCGGCGGCGGCGCGAGCCAATGCCCGTTCCAGCGGCAGCCCTTCGGACAGGCCGGCGGCCAGATAGCCGCAGAACGTGTCGCCGGCGCCGACCGTATCGACAGGCGTCACCGACAGGGCGGGAACGCGCAGCACCCGGTTGGCCTCGACGGCGACGACACCATCGCCACCCAACGTGACGACGACAATCCGGCCGGTCTCGGCGGCGAAGGCACGCATTCGGCTCTCGCGATCGTCGCCGGCAAGGCCGAGCGCGTCGGCATAGAGGTCGAACTCCGTTTCGTTGGCGACGACATGATCGGCCTGGGCCAGCAGATGCGCGGCCTCTGGCCGGAACGGGGCCGTGTTGAGGATCGATCGCGCGCCCGCCTTGCGGGCACTGTCGAGGGCGGTTTCGACGGTCTCCAGAGGTACTTCGTGCTGAAGAAGCACCACATCGCCCTTGCGGAAATCGGCCTTGGCCAGATCTCCCGGCAGCACCGTGCCGTTCGCGCCGGCGACCACGACAATGACATTCTCGCCGTGGCGATCGACGAAGATCAAAGCCACACCGGTCGCGGCGGCGGCTTCGCGCACCCCGGAAAGATCGACCCCGCCTTCCCTGAGCAGGGCCAGCGCCTCGGTGGCGAAGGCGTCCTTGCCGACAGCGCCGACCATGCGCACCTTGCCGCCGGCGCGAGCCGCCGCGAGTGCCTGGTTGGCGCCCTTGCCGCCCGGCGCGGTGCGGAAGGTCGAACCGGGCACCGTCTCGCCAGCAGCCGGCAGGCGCTCGACATTGGCGATGAGATCGAGATTGATCGAGCCGACGACGGTGATCAAGGCAGCCTCCCCTTACAGTGTTTTGCCGACCTGTAGCCTGTCCCCGGCGCGATGGAAACACAGGCGATTGCAATGTTCGGCCACAGGGACTTGGGAAGTCTCGCGACGCATATGATAGCTCGGGGTCGGAACAGCGGCCGGCAGCCCAAATCGTGTGCCAAACTCCGTGCATTCCGTGGCGCAGTCCAGCGCCGCGTTTCCGCCGCAGACTGGCCTTCATCGAACCGGCCGAACCGTTTCAGCGAAAGTCCCTTACCGTGCAACTCCGTCATCTCCTGCTCGCGCTTACCATCGTGATGATCTGGGGCGTCAATTTCGCGATCATCAAACTGGGGCTGCTGCAGATGTCGCCTCTGGCGCTGGGCGTCGCGCGGTTCGCGCTCGCGGCATTCCCGTGGGTGTTCTTCATCAAGCGTCCGGATGTGCCCTTCAGGTTGCTCGCAGCCTATGGATTGCTGATGTTCGCCATGCAATTCGGCTTCCTGTTCACGGGAATGAAGCTCGGCATGAGCGCCGGCCTGTCGTCGCTGGTGCTGCAGTTGCATGTGTTCTTCACGATTGGGTTGTCGGTGATCCTGCTCGGCGAACGGCCGACGGCCTGGCAGATGGGCGGCGCGGTTCTGGCCTTTGGCGGCGTCGGCCTGGTGGCGGCGAATGTCGGCGGCGACGTGACCCTGGCGGGGCTGATGCTGCTGATCGCGGCGGCGGCATCGTGGGGCGGCGGCAACATCGTGTCGAAGCGGATTTCCCAAAAATCCTCGACGGTTAACGTGCTTGGCCTGGTGGTGTGGGGGAGCCTGTTCGCGCTGCCGCCGCTGGCCGTTGTCGCGATGGTGCTGGACCCGGAAAATTTCGTGTCGAGTTTCACCGGCCTCGACTGGGTCTCGGCCGGCGCAATCGCCTATATCGTTTATCTGTCGACGCTTTTCTGCTTCGCCGCGTGGAGCCGGCTGCTCGGCCTCTATCCGGTGTCCACGGTGGCGCCGTTCACCCTGCTGGTTCCGGTGTTCGGATTTTTAGGCTCGGCGGTGCTGCTCGGCGAACCGCTGCAAGGCTGGAAGCTCGCGGCGTCCAGCCTTGTGATCGCAGGGCTTTGCGTCAATCTTTTCGGCCCCCGTCTCTTTGCCATGCGCCGCGTCAACCTGGGAAGGTGACGCGATTTCAATCACCTGCCGAAAAATCACGGGGTGAAATCCGGCGATGCGCTGACGCACCCCCCTCGCTGGGATGACGTGAGCGCGTTTTCTGGCATTTCAAGCCGACGGCTCGTGCTTTTCTACTGACCGACCTCTGCCGATCTACAAAAGTCAGACGGAAGGCCTGTCCGTCAGTTGGCCCGCCTCCCAGCCGAGGATGGCGCGCTTGCGGGTCAGGCCCCAATGGTAGCCGGTGAGCGCGCCCGTCTTTCCAAGCGCCCGGTGGCAAGGCACCACAAAGGACAGCGGATTGGCGCCGATGGCCGCACCCACGGCGCGCGAGGCGTTCGGCTTGCCGATCTCGGCGGCGATCGAGGAATAACTGCGGGCCTTGCCCATCGGGATTTTCAGCAGTGCCTCCCAGACGCTGACCTGAAAGTCGGTGCCGATCATGACGACGCGCAGCGGCTGGTCCTCCTGCCAGCGGGCCGGATCGAAGATGCGGGCTGCATAGGGCGTGGTGGCGGACATATCCTCGACATAGACCGCGTTCGGCCAGCGGCCGCTCATGTCGGCGAAGGCCGCCCGCTCCTGGCCGGGATCATTGAAGGAAAGGCCGGCGAGCCCGCGGTCGGTGACCATGACCAGCGCGATGCCGAAGGGCGAGATGTGATAGCCGTAGCGGATGACCAGACCCTCGCCACGGGTCTTGTAGTCGCCGGGCGACATGGCCTCGTGAGTGACGAACAGGTCGTGCAGCCGGCCCGGACCGGACATGCCGAGTTCGAAGGATGTCTCCAGCAGCGGCATGCCGTCGTCGAGCAGTCTTCGCGCATGGTCGAGCGTGACCGCCTGCAAAAACGCCTTCGGCGACAGGCCGGCCCAGCGAGTAAAAAGTTTCTGCAGACCCGTCGGCGTCTCGCCGACGTCTTCCGCCAGCGCCTCCAGCGAAGGCTGGTCGCGATAATCGAGGCTGATCTTTTCGATGACCCGGCAGACAGTCGAATAGTCGCCGCCCTCGGGCGTGATCTCGCGTTGCAGGACGGGCGCGGCTTTGAGTGGCATGGCGGTATTCATAGCGGGATGAGCGTTCATGACAATGTCTCCTTGGTCCCGAATATCGCGTCTGCTGACACGCGAAACCACCCGAAACTTGCCTGTGCGGGGCGTATCCTGGGTTGATTTTCCGAACGCCGGACCGTCCATGTGCCGCCCGTTGCTCTTCTCCCATGGCATGTCCTGGGCTAAACAGGCTTCAACCGGTGGTAGGGCTGGATGGCTGAAGCGAGCAGGTCGACTTTCCCAGCGTTTTTGCCCGAGCGGCGGGCGGCAACGGCAATGGCATTGCTGGTCGTCGTCATGGTCATTGGCTGGAGAATTCCGCTGCCGGGCCTCGATCTCGACAGAGCGCGACCGTACTTCCTATCCGGCGCTGCTCTGTCAAACCTTTCGATATTCGCGCTTGGCGTCTTCCCTCTCTTCACGATCATGGCCTATGCGGAAACCGCAAAACTGGCCGTGCCGCCGCTGGCACGGTGGCAAACAAGCTCGATCCGGAACGCGCGACGCCTAGCTATGATCGTGTTTGCGCTGTCATTGGCGCTGGCAGCCTGGGAAGGCTACGGGGTGCTGGTGGCGCTTGCAGGGAGTGAGATTTTGAGGCCGGAAACCGGCATCGTGGTGGCAGCTCTTGCCTCCTTCATCGGCTGCACGGCCTTGACGATCTGGCTGGCCGACGATCTCGGGTTTCCCGAGCTTGGCGGCGGGTTCTGGCCGTTGATGGCGATACCGACTCTCCTGGATTTCCCCGGGCAGATATCGGAACTGATTACGATGTTCAGAACGCGGATGACGCAGGGCGACCAGTTGTTGATTGTGGGGCTGTCTCTGCTGGCAGCAATCCTTCTCGTCGTTTTCGCCAATCTGCTTCTGTCGCGAAACGGCCGCGCTTCGGGAATCGCCAGAACCTCTATCCAGCTCTGGCCGCCCTATCTCGCCAGCATGGTTGCGGGGTTCGCCACAATTCTGTTGCCGGCCGAAATGCCGGGCTGGCCCTTCGTCGCACCATCTTTCTTCGAGGTCGCGCATCTGACGATGGCGGTCATTTTCATTCCGATCTTCGTCTTCGCCTATGCCCACAGTTTTCGGCTCTCGCAGCCCGACGGATCGACCTGTTGGCCGTGGCCGGTCCTTCTCGCGGTTGCGGCGATCCAGATCGCCGTGTCCATTGGCGCTTGGCTCCTGCCAGCCTATTGGGGCCTCCCCCTCAGCCTGTCCGGAGGCGAATTGCTGGTCGTGGGAACGGTGATGCTCGCACTGCGCGGTTCTCAGCGGCAGGTTGCCTGACACAGCCTGATTTGCAGGACATGACCCGTCTTCCAGAGGGGGCCGATGCGGAAAATCGCAGCCAATGGCCGACATATCGGATGAAGGGCTGGCGACGCCGCAGTCGGCAATCCGTCAACCCGTGATCGTCAGCCGCGCCGGGCCTTGTCGATCGCGGCGACGTCGATCTTGCCCATCTCCATCATCGCCGCGAAGGCGCGTTTCGCTTCGGCGCCGCCGGCCGCCATCGCCTCGGTCAGCGTACGCGGCGTGATCTGCCAGGAGACGCCCCATTTGTCCTTGCACCAGCCGCAAGCGCTTTCCTGGCCGCCATTGCCGACGATGGCGTTCCAATAGCGGTCGGTCTCTTCCTGATCGTCCGTGGCGATCTGGAAGGAGAAGGCTTCGTTGTGCTTGAACATCGGCCCGCCATTGAGGCCGAGACAGGGAATGCCGGCGACCGTGAAATCGACGGTCAGCACATCGCCTTCCTTGCCGGACGGGTAGTCTCCGGGGGCGCGGTGGACGGCGCTGACAAAACTGTCCGGAAAAACCTCGGCATAGAAGCGAGCGGCGGCCTCGGCGTCCTTGTCGTACCACACGCAGATCGTGTTCTTGGCGATTGCCATAACTTGTCCTTTCGCTCTTGAACCCCCGTCCGTTCCTCGCATTCGAGGACGATCATAGCCGGTCCCGAAGGCGCGGCACGACCATTCAATGCGCTTGCGCCACCCAACGTTCCGCCAGCAGGCACTGCAAGGTTGTAGCAGGATCGCGGCCGCCACTCTTAGGACCAGATGCGGGCAATGGCCCAATCGGGATGGCCGGGGCGCCACGCTGCGCGCCCACCAAGCAATCCCGAGTGTCTAGCCCCACAGAGCGCTATACAAGGCCCAGATGACGACGATGGCAACAGCGGCGACGGCCAGCATGAAACCTATGCCGAAAATCCAGGTCCGGCCTCCAGGCTTTTGTGGCGACGGCATCTTTCCTGTCATGTCGTCAATCCCATCACTCCGCGGCGATGCCTGCGACCAAGACCGTCGGCAAAATTGCGTCGGATGACCACGAAATGGGCCGCCGTTTCGCCCTGGGCAAGGGATGATCGCTCGGAACTACGCAATTGACGGTGAAACCGGGACCCCGCCCCGAAGCCGGCAAGACAGTGCCCCACCTTACGCCGCCAATCGTCCGCTCAGCTTTTCGCCTTCGCCAGCGCGCTCGAAAATGCCGCGGCAAAACTCTCGCGGTCGTCGGGATTGAGGAAGGAGCCGATCGGCACGGCCTGTTCGCGTGACTCCACCATCATGCGGGTGATGCCGATCTCGTCGTGGCGCGAGACGGAAAAGCGCGTCCAGAACGGGTTGAAACGGTGGGCCTCGGAGCGTCCGGAGGGCGCGGTCTTTTTGATGTCGAGTGCGGTGCGCGACACCGACACCTCCTCGCGGGCACGGGCGGCGCGGTAGTTCAGGCGGAAGGCGATGTAGACGGCGAGCACGTCGAGGCCGAAGAAGCCGAAGACCGGCCAGGCGCCATGCGACAGGAAGAACGCGCCGGTGACCAGCCAGCCGAACAGCAGCGCGCCCATGAGGATGGCAAAACCTTTTCGCCCGAGCGACCGGTGCGGCGTCAGCAGCGCCCGGAAAAAGGGCTCGTCAGGCTCCCGCATGGCGTTTGTGTCGTCCATGGCGGCCAATTATAGATGGCTCATGAAAAACCCCAAGGTCAAAAGCGTCGCAGCCGGCAGCCGGCGCGACGGTTCGAACGTTATACCGCGCCCCCGGCCAGCGAGGCCCCGTTCCGTCTATCGGCCCGAGGAGGTGCATGAGATTTTCCGCCGGTTTTCCGTGCAGCGGCCGGAGCCGAAGGGTGAGCTGGAACACGTCAACGCCTTCACGCTGCTGGTCGCGGTGGTGCTTTCGGCGCAGGCGACCGACGCCGGCGTGAACAAGGCGACGCGGCCGCTGTTCGCCGTGGCCGACACGCCCGAGAAGATGGTCGCTCTGGGCGAGGAGGCGGTCGGACAGTACATCCGCACCATCGGCCTGTGGCGCGGCAAGGCGAAGAACGTCATCGCGCTGTCGAAGGCGCTGATCGAAGACCATGGCGGAGAGGTGCCGGCTGACCGCGACGCGCTGACCAAGCTGCCGGGGGTGGGCCGCAAGACCGCCAATGTCGTGCTCAACATGGCTTTCGGCCAGCCGACCATGGCGGTCGATACGCATATTTTCCGCATCGGCAACCGCCTGCTGCTGGCGCCGGGAAAGACGCCGGAGCAGGTGGAGGCGGGGCTCGTGAAGATCATTCCGCCCGAATACATGCGCCACGCGCATCACTGGCTGATCCTGCACGGACGTTACGTCTGCAAGGCGCGCAAGCCGGACTGCCCGCGCTGCGTGATCGCCGATATCTGCAAATCGCCGGAAAAGACGACGTCGATCCCGGCGCCGCTTGTGGAGATAGGGGCGATCGGGGGACTGGAGGCGGCTCAGTAGCCGAAGCCGCGCGCCATGGCGGCGGCGAAGATGAGGATGAGGGCGAAGAAGCCGGCCTCGGCCTTGAGCCAGAAGCGCAGGGCGGCGACCTCGCCGTCGGGCACCGGATCGGATGCGGCGCGGCGCCAGCGGAGAATGCGCAGGGTCGGCGGGATGGAAAGCAGGCCGACGGCGGCGAAGGCGGCCATCTTCATCCAGAAAACCGGATTGTAGACGTAGAATTCCCAGCCCTTCAGGCCGAAGACGACGCGGCAGATGCCGATGAGGATCAGCAGTCCCGCCGCCATGCCATAGGCGCCGTCGATGCGGCCGAGCAGCGGCAGGCCGCGCGCGTCCAGCCCTTTGCGGACAAGCACGAGTTCGGCGGCGAGCAGGGCGGCCAGCAGGAAGGCCAGGCCGTGGTGGGCGATGGCAAGGACAAGATCGAGGATGGCGGCGTCCATAAGCTAAGCTCGATATGTTTACATTGTAAAGATCAATATGATAGGAATCCCTCGCAGTCAATCGGCTGGAAGCGGTCGGCGACGCCCGCTTCGCCGAGGCCCGCAGAACGGACGGCTGGGCCATCGCTCCGACGTTGCAGGGATGGCAGTCGTCCGTGCCGGCCGAATTTCAAAGGAAGAATTACCATGCCAAAGATCGACATCGAAAAGGTCCCGGACGTCAAAGGCGCCGGCTATCCCGCGCCCTTCGACGCGCCTTGCGCCGAGCGCCTGCGCCAGCGGCTCGGCAACGCTGGCGGCCTGAACGATTTCGGCGTCAATCTGATGCGGCTGCCGCCGGGCAACTGGTCCAGCCAGCGCCACTGGCACACCCATGAGGACGAATTCGTCTATGTGCTGGAAGGCGAACTGACGCTGGTCGAGGACGGCGGCGAGACCGTGCTGCGCGCCGGCGATTGCGCGGCATTTCCGAAAAATTCCGGCAACGGCCATCACATGATCAACAGGGCTGGCGCGACGGCGGTCTATCTTGAGGCCGGTTCGCGCTCGCCTGCCGACATCACCTATTGCTCCGACATCGACATGATGAGTTCGAACGCCGACGGCAGGTTCGTGCACAAGAACGGTACGCCCTATCCGGAAAGGTGAGCAATCGTAAGGGATTGTCATCTGGCCCCCGTTGGCGCCGATGCGTGGATGCTTCCCAAGCGGACTCCGGCGGCTATGGTCCGCGTGTCGCCGCCGCGAGATTTGCATGCCCGCATCCACCATCATCGAAATCCCGTCGATCGAAACGGAACGAACGATCCTGCGCGCGCACCGGCCAGGCGACTTCGAAACCTATGCTGCGATGTGGGCGACGCCGGAGGTGACGCGCCACATAGGCGGCTATCAGCGGACGAAGGACGAAAGCTGGATACGTTTCCTGCGGCACGCCGGCACGTGGGCGATGCTGGGCTACGGCTTCTGGGCAGTCGAAGACAAAGCGAGCGGGCGCTTTGTCGGCGAGGCGGGCTACCACCAGATTTTCCGCCATATGACGCCGTCGATCGACGGGTTGCCCGAATGCGGCTGGGCGCTGATACCCGAGATGCACGGAAAGGGCTTTGCGACGGAAGTCGTCAATGCCGTTGTCGCCTGGGGAGACAGAATGCTGGGCGGCCAGCGGCAGGTCTGCATCATCGACCACGATAACCTTGCCTCGATCCGGCTCGCTACCAGGTGCGGGTTCGGCAATCCGGTGGAGGCGACGTTCGACGACAAGGCGGTGTTCCTGTTCGAGCGGCGCGCTGCGGCGGCGTGAAAAAGGGGATGGAATTCAGCCCAATCTCCAAAGATTTTTCGCTGGTGCCCGGCAAGGAATTCGCCGACTCGTACTAAAATCAAAGCCTTAGTTGAGATCTCGGCCGGTCCCTGGCGCCCGGACAGAGCGACGTCTCAGCCAAAAAGCAGCTTCCGATCCCCCTGCCCTTCATCCGCCTTACCATGATGCCCGCGTTTCAACAGGGCACGGGCATGGACACTTCAGACAATCTCGACCTTCCCTACATCATGCCTTCGCAGGCGCAGAAGCATGTCACGCACAATGAGGCGATCGGCATGCTCGATGCGCTGGTGCAGCTTCGCGTGCTCGACCGCGACCTCGCCGCGCCGCCGGGCGCGCCGGCGAATGGCGACCGCTATATCGTGGCGGCCGGCGCGACAGGCGGCTGGAGCGGGCAGAGCGGAAAGATCGCGCATAGGCTCGACGGGGCATGGTCGTTCTACGCGGCAAAGCCGGGTTTCTTCTGCCATGTCGCCGACGAAGGGGTCTTTGTCCATTGGACCGGGTCGGCGTGGGAGCCGCTGACGGCCACGCTGGCCGTTCTGCAAAACCTCGCGCTGCTCGGCGTCGGGACCACCGCCGACAACACCAATCCGTTCTCGGCGAAGCTCAACAAGGCGCTGTGGACGGCAAAGACGGTTTCGGAAGGCGGCGACGGCGACCTGCGCTACACGCTGAACAAGGAGACGGCGGCCGACGTGCTGTCGCTGCTGCTGCAGACCGGGTTTTCGGGGCGTGCCGAACTCGGTCTGATCGGCGACGACGATCTGACGCTGAAAGTCTCGGCGGACGGATCGGCCTGGACCACCGCGCTCAAGATCGACAGGACGAGCGGCCAGTTCACGATCAACAATGCCTTCAATCTCAACGCCGCTCTGAATATTTCCGGTGCGGCGCTCGGCATCACGCGCGACGGGTCGGCGAGCCTGATGCGGCTCGCCAGCTATCGCGACACCAATGCGACCCATGCCACCTTCGCCGCCGACGTGGCGCGCGGCAGCCTGGCCGCTCCCGCCTATATGACCAATACCGGGCTGATGGCCGAGTTCATCGTGCGGCCATGGGATGGAACGGCCATCGGCAACGTGACCAGCGGACGGCTGGCCTTCCGCGCAAGCGAAAACCACGGCGCTTCCGCGCGGGGCACGCGCTGGACCGTCGAACTGACGCCGAACGGCAGCACGACCACCACTGAAGCCGGTGCGCTCGACCATTCGAGCGGGCTTTCGCTGTTTTCCGCGACGGTGATCGACGCCAACCGGCATTTCCGGCTGCGGTCCTATACGATCGCCACCTTGCCGTCGGCGTCACCGGCTGGACAGATGATCCATTGCTCGGACCTCGGCGGCGGCGGGCAGGTGAATTCGGACGGCAGCGTGTGGCGGCGGGTGTCGCGCGGCGGCCAGCAGGCCGTTTCCAGCGACGCGGATTTCACGCTGACGGTGTTTTCGAGCGCCGAGGAACAGAGGCACACCGGCACGCTGACAGCCAACCGGACCGTGACGCTGTCTGCGACCAATGCGTATTCGGGGGCACGCTTTCGGCTGACGCGGACGGGTGGCGGAGCATTCAACCTGTCGTTCGGCGGACTGAAAAACCTCGCCACCAATACATGGGCCGAGGCGGTGTATGACGGCTCGGCGTGGTATCTGGCGGCGTATGGGGCGCTGTGAGGGCCTTAACCCTCCCCCTTGCGGGGAGGGTCGGCGAGCCAACGCAACGAAGTGAAGTTGAGCGAGCCGGGGTGGGGTACGTGCGGCAGTGCTCCACGTTAAATTCTCCGGAGCAAAGAGGCCCCTCGCGCGGCCGCGATGACCCCACCCGCCTCGCTTCGCTCGGCACCCTCCCCGCAAGGGGAGGGAAGCCTCAGCTATGTGCGAAAATGTCCTCCTCCGGCCAGCCCATCAGGTCGAGCTTGGCGCGGGTGGGGAGGAAGCGGAAGCAGGCGTCGGCGACTTTCGTGCGGTCTTCCCGCGCCAGCCGGCCGGCCAGCACATCGCGAAGGCGGTGGAGGTAAAGCACGTCGGAGGCGGCGTATTCGAGCTGTTCGGGCGACAGCGTCTCGGCCGCCCAGTCGGACGACTGCTGCGCTTTAGAGAGGCTGACACCGAGCAGTTCCGAGCAGATGTCCTTCAGCCCGTGGCGGTCGGTGTAGGTGCGGGTCAGCCGCGAGGCGATCTTGGTGCAGAACACCGGCTCGGGCATGGCGCCGAAGGCGTTGTAGAGCACCGCGAGATCGAAGCGCGCATAGTGGAAGAGTTTGGTGATCGACCGGTTGCGCAGGATCGAGACGAGGTTCGGCGCCTTCTTCTGACCGAGCGCGATCTGGATGACGTCGGCGGTGCCGTCGCCCGGCGAGATCTGCACGACGCAGAGCCGGTCGCGGTGCGGGTTGAGCCCCAGCGTCTCGGTGTCGATGGCGACGGCGTCGACGTTGTAGTTGTCGAGGTTCGGCAAGTCGTTCTTATGGAAACGGATGGTCATGGCGAGGCTTTTCATGAGCGTGTGAGGGCTTCGAGGATGCGCGCCCAGGAGCGCTGGCCCTTGTGGAAGGAGGCGAGCTCGTATTTCTCGTTGGGCGAGTGGACGCGGTCGTCCGGCAGACCGAAGCCGACCATCAGCGAGCCCATGCCAAGATAGGTCTGGAAGTCGCCGACCACGGGAATGGAGCCGCCGCAGGCGATCATCACCGCAGGTTTCGCCCATTCGTCGCTGAGCGCCGCCTGTGCCTTAATGAGAAAGGGCAAGTCGTAGGAAAGCTGGATGGCCGGCGAGCCGCCATGCGGATGGAACTCGACCGAGCAGTCGGCTGGAATCCTTTCGCGCACGAAGGCGCGAAAAGCTTCGCGAATCCTGTCGGGGTCCTGCTCGTGGACGAGGCGGAACGAGACTTTTGCGAAGGCTTCCGCTGCGATGACGGTTTTAAATCCCTTGCCGGTATAGCCGCCGGAAATGCCGTTGAACTCGGCGGTCGGGCGCGCCCACACCAATTCCAGCACCGAGCGGCCCTTTTCGCCGGAAGGCAGGGAAAGACCCATCGGGCCGAGGAAGGTGTCAGCCGTCTCGCCGAGCCCTTCCCAGGCCTTCAGGATCTGCGTCGGCGTCTCCTCGACACCGTCGTAGAAACCGGGAATGGTGACGCGGCCGGTGTCGTCATGGATGTCGGCCAGCACCCTGGCCAGTATGCGAACCGGATTGGCCGCCGCGCCGCCGAACTCGCCCGAGTGCAGGTCGCGGTCGGCAGCCTTTACGACGACTTCCTCGCCGACCATGCCGCGCAGGCCGACGGTGATGGCCGGCGTCTCCCGGTCCCACATGCCGGTGTCGCAGACCAGCGCGAAGTCGGCTTTCAGTTCCTCGGCATTGGCCTCGAGGAACGGCTGCAACGAGGGCGAGCCGGATTCCTCCTCGCCCTCGAACAGGATGGTGATGCGGCAGGGCAGCGACCCGTGCACGGCCTTCCAGGCGCGGCAAGTCTCGACGAAGGTCATCAACTGGCCCTTGTCGTCGGCCGAGCCGCGGCCGGTGATCACCTTGCGCCCAGGCTCAAGCTCCTTGACCTTGGGATAGAAGGGATCGTCGTGCCAGAGGTTCAGCGGATCGACCGGCTGCACGTCGTAATGGCCGTAGAACAGCAGATGCGGCGAACCGGCCGGACCGTGGTGATGGGCGACCACAATCGGATGGCCGGGCGTGTCGCGCACGCTGGCATCAAATCCGATGGTCTTGAGGTCTTCGACCAGCCATTCGGCGGTCTGGCGGCAGTCGGCCTTGAAGGCGGGATCGGTGGAGATCGATTTGAGGCGGAGCAGCGAAAACAGGCGGTCGAGGCTTGTGTCGAAATCGGCGTCGAGGCGGGCAAGGACGGGGGAAAGCGTGGGCATGCGCAGAACCTTCTTGAATTCGCGCGCACCCTAATGGGCCGCAGGCGAAACGGAAAGTGCGCCGGCATTGTGCCAACCGATAAAGCGCTGGGGAGCGAAGTCCGGGCAGAAAAATGGCCACCGTGGTGGAGGGGGAACCACGGTGGCCTTGTTAATCATGCGGCGGCCCGGAGAGGGGGGAGGGGTCGCCGCACGGTCCGGATTAGGCGGGGGACGGGCCTTGGTCCGGACCCGGCATAAACTGCCGATGACCTGTATTTGGAAAGGTAAAGGTGGCCTTTCAAGGGCACGAAGATTACAAGTGTGTAACAAAGGCGTGAGCACGCCTTTGCCCGCATTTTCGCGCCTGTCAGGAGGCGACGGCACGTTCGGCTTTGGCATGGACCGGAAGGCCGCGCCGCGCTATCCCTTCGCCCATGAAAAAAGGCGATCACCTCTTCCTCGTAGACGGCTCCGGCTACATCTTCCGTGCCTATCACGCGCTGCCGCCGCTGACCCGCAAATCCGACGGGTTGCCGGTCGGCGCGGTGTCGGGTTTCTGCAACATGCTGTGGAAGCTGATGCAGGACGCGCGCAACACCGATGTCGGCGTGACGCCGACGCATTTCGCGGTGATCTTCGACTATTCCTCGAAAACGTTCCGCAACGAGCTTTACCCCGAATACAAGGCCAACCGCTCGGCGCCGCCGGAAGATCTGATCCCGCAGTTCGGGCTGATCCGTCACGCGACGCGCGCCTTCGACCTGCCTTGTATCGAGATGGAGGGTTTCGAGGCCGACGATCTGATCGCCACCTATGCGCGGCTGGCCTGCGAGGCCGGCGGCGACACCACCATCGTTTCCTCCGACAAGGATCTGATGCAGTTGGTCGGCGAGACCGTCTCCATGTACGACCCGATGAAGGACAAGGAGATAAAAATCCCCGAGGTGGTCGAAAAGTGGGGCGTGCCGCCGGAAAAGATGATCGATTTGCAGGCGCTGACCGGCGATTCGATCGACAATGTTCCCGGCGTGCCGGGTATCGGGCCGAAGACGGCGGCGCAGCTTCTCGAACAGTTCGGCGACCTCGACACGCTGCTTTCGCGGGCCGGCGAAATCAAGCAGGACAAGCGCCGCCAGTCGATCATCGACAATGCCGACAAGGCCCGCATCTCGCGCGATCTCGTGCGGCTGAAGAACGACGTGCCGGTGGAGGAGGGGCTCGGCGACCTGCTGCTGCAGCCGCCGAACGGGCCGAAATTGATTTCCTTCCTAAAGGCGATGGAGTTCTCCAGCCTTACACGTCGCGTGGCGGAGGCCAGCGGGACGGACGCCAGCGCGGTCGAGGCGGCGGCGGTGACGGTCGAGGCCGGCAAGGACGCGCATGGGCCGGATGTGGGGTCGGGTCTCTCCCCCCTTGCGGGGGAGATGGCCGGCAGGCCAGAGGGGGTAACCTCAGAAGGCACCGCCGGAGCGTCGAGCACGGCCGCGGCGACCCCACCCGGCCCTTCGGGCCACCCTCCCCTCAAGGGGGAGGGAACGCCAACCGCCCTCGCCGCGGCGCGCACCGAGGCAGCGGCTGCGCAAAAGATCGACACGGCCGCTTATACCTGCATCAGCGATGCCGACACGCTGCGCGCCTGGGTGGCCGAGGCGCAGGCCGCGGGGGTCGTCGCGGTCGACACGGAAAGCACCTCGCTCGACCCGATGCAGGCGGAGCTGGTCGGTTTTTCGCTGGCGATCCGGCCGGGCTACGCCGCCTACATACCGCTGATCCACAAGAGCGGCTCCGGCGATCTGCTGGGCGGGGGCATGGTGGAAGGCCAGATCCCGGTGCGCGAGGCTATGGCGATCATCAAGCCGCTGATGGCCGATCCCTCGGTGCTGAAGGTCTTGCAGAACGTCAAATACGATCTGGTGATCCTGCAGCGCTACGGCGTCGACATCACGCCCTATGACGACACGATGCTGATGTCCTATGTGCTGGACGCCGGCAAGGGCAACCACAATATGGACGCGCTGGCCGAGCGGCTGCTTAATCACAAGACCATCGCCTTCAAGGATGTGACCGGCAGCGGCAAGGCGCAGGTGACCTTCGATTATGTGCCGCTCGACCGGGCCACGGCATACGCCGCCGAGGACGCGGACGTGACGCTGCGCTTCTGGCTGGCGCTGAAGCCGCGGCTGGTGGCCGAAAGCATGGTCTCCGTCTACGAGCGGCTGGAAAGGCCGCTGATCCGCGTGCTGTCCGACATGGAGCAGCGCGGCATCTCGATCGACCGGCAGATCCTGTCGCGGCTTTCCGGCGAACTGGCGCAGCGCGCGGCGGCGATCGAGGAGGAAATCTTCCAGCTCGCCGGCGAGCGGTTCACCATCGGCTCGCCGAAACAGCTCGGCGACATATTGTTCGGCCGGATGGGTTTTGCCGGCGGGTCGAAAACCAAGACCGGGCAATGGTCGACCTCCGCGCAGGTTCTGGAAGACTTGGCGGCGGAAGGCCATGAATTCCCGCGAAAGATCGTCGACTGGCGGCAGCTCACCAAGCTGAAATCCACCTATACGGATGCCCTGCCCGGCTATGTGAACCCGGAGACGAAGCGCGTCCACACATCCTACGCGCTGGCCGCGACGACGACGGGCCGGCTCTCCTCCTCCGAGCCGAATTTGCAGAACATCCCGATCCGGACATCCGAAGGGCGCAAGATCAGGACGGCCTTCATCGCCGACAAGGGCAACAAGCTGATCTCGGCCGACTATTCGCAGATCGAACTGCGCGTGCTGGCGCATATCGCCGACATCCCGCAGCTTCGCCAGGCGTTCGCCGACGGCATCGACATCCACGCGATGACCGCGTCGGAAATGTTCAGCGTGCCGGTGGAGGGCATGCCGTCTGAAGTGCGGCGTCGCGCCAAGGCGATCAATTTCGGCATCATCTACGGCATCTCTGCCTTCGGCCTCGCCAACCAGCTATCGATCCCGCGCGAGGAAGCGAGCGACTACATCAAGAAGTATTTCGAGCGCTTTCCGGGCATCAAGGGCTACATGGATGCGTCCAAGGCGTTTTGCCGCGAGAACGGATTCGTGCGCACAATCTTCGGGCGAAAAATCCATTATCCGGAGATACGTTCGCCGAATGCGTCGGTGCGCGCCTTCAACGAGCGCGCGTCGATCAACGCGCCGATCCAGGGCTCGGCGGCCGACATCATCCGCCGCGCCATGGTGCGCATGGACGATGCGCTGGAGAAGGCAGGGCTATCGGCGCGCATGCTGCTGCAGGTGCATGACGAGTTGATCTTCGAGACCGCCGACGACGAGGTGGCGGCGACGCTGCCGGTCATCCAGCATGTGATGGAGCAGGCGGCGATGCCGGCGGTATCGCTTGCCGTGCCGCTCAGGGTGGATGCGCGGGCGGCGGACAATTGGGACGAGGCGCATTGAGTTGCCCCTCGACCTGGCGACGCTGCTTTCCTTCACGCTTGCGTCGCTGCTGATTGAACTGACGCCCGGCCCGAACATGACCTATCTTGCCCTGGTGGCCGCGAGCGACGGGCGTCGTGCAGGCTTCGCAACGGTGGCCGGCGTGGCGCTGGGGCTCGGCATCGTCGGGCTGGTCGCGGCGTTCGGGGTGGCGGAGATTATTCACAATTCCACGCTGCTCTACGAGGGGCTGCGCTGGGCGGGCGTGCTGTTCCTGCTCTATCTCGCCTGGGAAGGCTGGACCACGGGAACCGACGTCGCGGCGGCCGGGCAGGACCGGGGACGCTATTTCCGGCGCGGGCTGATGACCAATCTGCTGAATCCCAAGGCGGCGGTGTTTTATGTCGCCGTGCTGCCGACTTTCATCGACGCCACGAGGCCGGTGCTTCCGCAGACCCTGACGCTGACCGCCGTCTATGTGGCGGTCGCAACCTTCGTGCATGCCGCGATCGTGCTGCTCGCCGGCGCGCTGGAGCCGTTCCTCAACGATCCGCGCCGCGAACGCATGGCGAGAAGGGTGCTGTCGGCGCTGCTGGCCGCTGTCGCCATCTGGTTTGGCTGGTCCACGGCGCGATGAGGCGAGTACTACCATCGGTCGAGGGACTACCGCCGAGGGAGGCAAGGCCGCAAAGCCTGGAGCGGCACGCTTTAACTTGACGACCCGTTGTTTCGGCGATGAAGTAAAACAACAGTGACCGGGAGGACGAGACGATGCGCGCCAAGATTTTTTCTGTCGCAACCTTGCTTGTGTTCTTCACCGGCGCCGCCGCCGCGCAGACCGCCGCCGAGCGGGAAGCATGCGCGGCCGACTACCAGAAATTCTGTTCCGGCGTCGCGCCGGGCGGCGGCCGCGTGCTGGAATGCCTGGCCAAGCAAAAGGACAAGCTGACGGCCGCCTGCCAGAAAGTCATCGAAACCCACCAAAAATAGGCGCTTGCCACCTTTCCTCGGCCCCGCCTTACAGGAGAACCATAATGACCTATCGTGCGTATCGCTGGCTGGGCGCGGCTGGCGTCGGGCTTGCCCTGCTCGCGGCCGATCTCGGCGCGTTTTCGCTTGTCGGCAGCGCGCGAGCCATGGCGGACCGTCCGGCGGTTGCACGCAACGACGCCGCCGTCATGCCCGCAGTCGTGGTCAAACGCACGACGACCTATGTCGTGTCGCTGCCGAAGAGCTGCGTGCGCACCAGGATCGGCGGCGTCGTGTTGTGGCGCTGCGGCAAAACCTATTACCAGTATTACAACAATCGCTACGTGCTGGTCGTCATCAACTGAGCACCGGAAGATCGATACCGGGCCGGGAGGGCTTCGTAGCCGGCAAACGGTGAAAACATTTCGCTAAAATTGCTTTCGTCGCGTTCGCAGGAAAGTGACGGGAGCATTGTATGGTCGTCGGCGTTCCGGAGACCCGACCATGACCCGTCCCGCCCTGCTTGTCGCCGTACTGCTCGGCCTTGCCCACCCCGCGTTTGCCCAAGAGGTGCCGGCGGTGTCCTGCGAAGGACAGAACTGCATGCAGGACGAGGGCCGGGAAACGAAAGAGTGCGACGGGCAGGACTGTGCGCCGCCCGCCCCCGCCCAGGCGGAGATCGAATGCGTCGGACAGGACTGCGACGCCATCCAGCAGCCCGCCGACGGCGATCAGGACTAGCCGCCGGGCTTTCCGGCCCGGCTTCGCCACAATCGTCACGGAAGGCACACTGAATGCAGTGATCGTGCAATAGCGTCGTGCGTTGGGCCGGCCAGTCGAGGGGCGTGCCGAACGCCCTGATGGACGGCGAGATCGGGGCAGCGTTCGAAGGCGGGCAAGGGCGGCGAATTCAACGGGAGCCATACCGACACGATCCATGCGATGTCGGTTCTGAGAAGGCAACCTACTGGTCACCGGCAGCGCCGACCAGACGATCCGGCTGTGGAACCTAAAGACACGCGAGCTGATCGCGTCGATGTTCTTTGCCGGCAAGGAATGGGTCGCCTGGATGCCGCGGGGCTTACTATTCGTCCGACGACGGTGACAAGCTGATCGGCTGGCGGGTCGACCAGAGGCGCGACAGGAAAGGCCGTTTCGTGCGCGCCGTCGCGACGCCGTCCGGATCCCGCCGATACCTGTCGGATGCTTGATTACGCGCCGGTTTGAAGCGTCAGATAGCTTGACGGGGATAGGGAAGACCTATGCGCCGAAAAAGCGGCGATCGTGTTCTCCACTTCCGCGATCAGCCATTCTCGGAACGCCCGGGCCTGACGGTTTGCAGGCGCTTCCCTCGCATGGACAAGGTAGTAACCCCATTCTTCCCGCTGCTCCAGGTCGAACGGGCGGATGAGGCGGCCCGCGATCAGGGCATCGGTCACCAGCATGAAATCCCCGAGGGCAAACCCTTGCCCCGCCTCCGCGGCCTCGATCGCAAGATGGGCCTCGAACACGGTCGCGTTCCAATCGGTGATGCGCTCCAGGCCGGCGCCGGCCAGCCAATCGATCCACCATTGCTTGTTGCGCTCCACAAGCAGCGGACACGACGACATGTCAAACGGCCTGCTGAGGTCATATGGCGACAGGAACGTCGGCGAGCAGACCGGAAAGCTCCATGAATCCGTGAGCTTGACGACCTCGGTGCCCGCCCAGGCACCGGGCCCGTAGCGTATGCCGAAATCCGCTTCTCCTGCGGCGAGGTCAGCCAGCTCCGCGCTTGGCGCGATGGCCAGCTCGATATCCGGATATCTTTCCTTGAAGCGACCAAGGCGCGGAACAAGCCAGCGCGAGGCGATGGCGGGCTCGACCGAAATCCGGAGGCTGTTCGAGTGGCGGCCTTTGCCAACATCCTTCAGCGCAACGGCGATCCGGTCGAACGGCTGCACCAGCGCGACCCCAAGCTGCCGGCCTTCCGGGGTAAGGGCGACACCGCGTGCGCTTCGGGTGAACAGCTCTGTCCCGAGCCATTCCTCCAGCGCGCGGACATGCCGGCTCACCGACGCATGGGTGACGGACAGTTCGGTCGCGGCGGCGGTGAGGCTCTGATGGCGCGCGGCCGCCTCGAATGCCTTGAGCGCATTGAGCGACGGAAGTCGGCGGCTCATTCCCACCCGCCCTAACGTGAAGTCATGCTCAGCCTAACATAACGGCAATTGTTCCGCAGGCGAGGACAATCTACCGTTTGGGCACATCCCACGCCCCGACGCTCCAGGCCTTATCCATCCGCCATGCCAATAGCGGAGGATTCGGCGCGTGCTCAAATCTTGCCGGGCGGTAGACCGGTGCGTGGGCAAGCCAGGAGCCGAAGACACAAGGACGAACCGGCCCAATCTCCGTCAACGACAAGAGAGCTGCAGAATTGTTCTCCGTCAGACTCCCGACCGGATATGCCCGAACCAAGCGCTGGCTGGTATCCGGCCTGGCGACAGTGGCCTCGACCTATACTCTGGACGCTATCGCCACGGTCACGGGGATGGCACTGCTTCTGACTGGTGCGCTGGCCGGCGCGAGCCATTCTCAGCTCATCGCCTTCCTGGCTCTGACCTATCTGATCTGGGCTGCGGGACTTCGGGTCAATCTAGCGGCCAACTGGCGGCTGATATGCGAGACCGGAACGAGTTCCAGCCTCCTGTCGAAGGCCGCGCACGATCTTGTCGCGATGAGAAGCGAGAGCCCGCTCATGCGCAGGATAGCCGCTGATGCCGGCTATGTCTGCTTCGAGCTCGCCAAGGAGGCGCCCTACTATGTTGGTGCATTCAGCGCCGCAATCCTGAACGATACGATCTCGTCCAACGACGCCATCATATTTCTCCGCGGCGCCAATCTCGGCGCGGCTGCCTACGAATACGGCCTCGCGCGCTTTGTGAAGGCCGTTTTTCTCAGGCATGACGAACCGGCCTACGCGTCCTTCGAAGCCGATTGGAGACCGGGTGCCTATCTTGCGGAGTATTATGGCCGGGTCGAGGAAGACGAACGCGAGACGATCGCCTTTTTCGTGCGGGCCATGAGTGCTTCGGCCACTTATGAACCGATCCTGTTCGTAGGCGTCGGTCCAACCTTGCATCATGTCTTCCTGGCGGGCGAGACCGCATCGGAAATTCACCTCGGCGAGTATTTGCAAGCCAACCTCGACGAGGTCCGCCGCTGGTTATGCAGGCAGGACGGCGCGCATGATTGGCGACCCTTCGTAGAATACACATTGCAATGCGAGGGCATGGCACAGCCGAGCGACGCCGATATCGACATACGCGAATGGCTGGTCCGGCAAAAGACGCGCAAACTCTTTCGCTGTGACCTCCGGCAACCGCACCCGGTCGGTGAGCGACGCCGGTACAACACGGTCGTCAGTGCCTACTGCGCAGATTCGGCGACGGGGTCGAAGGACGAATGGGCCGCCTTCATGCAGCGCATCATCGGTCTGGTGCGACCGGGCGGCACTCTTCTGACCGCGGCACTCTGGAACTGCCACAGCTACCGGGTTGGAGGGAAGGTTTTCCCGAGCCCGGGCATCGAGGAGGAAGACCTGTTCGCCGCGCTTGCACCGGCATTCGGCGAAGACGGCATCGTCATCAGGACGCACAAGCTCGCCGATGCCCCGACAAAAGGGTATCAGGGCATCCTGCTCGCCTGTGCCACACGCAAGAAGTGAAACTTAATCGGAACAAAAAGCCGGCGCGCAAGTCGGCGCCCATATTGACCGTCCCACGCGCGGGCGGTGAATGCCTCGGACCACGCCCTCCCTCGCCCTAAGGTGCGAGCCCGCAAGGCGCTGGAATGTAGCCAAAAGCGCTGGCCGGCGAGCCTCGAAGGACGCACCCAGCCTATGGCCTAGACTCTCATTTCGGCACGTAGCCAAAATAATCGAAATCGGCCGGCAGGCCCGAACCGCTCGTGTCGAAGGCCATCAGTCCGACAAAGGCGCCGGTGAAGGAGCCGTGCTCGCCGCGCCCGGCCTCGTCGGAGACGATGCTGGCGTCGAGTTCGGGCGCGAGCGTCTGCCAGCCGTCGCCGGCATCGCAGGAGAAGACCAGCCGCGCGTGGTCGATGTCGGCGGCAAGACGCACGGGCGCGCCGCCCGGCAATGGGATCGGCGGCGCGAGCGGGAATGTGAGGCGGCCGTCGGGCCAGTCGCCAAGGCAGCTCATGACCATCAGCACCCTGCCCTGTGCCGGCACATGCGTGACGGCCAGGAAATGGAACTTGTGGCGGTTGTAGTAGAGCACCAGCCCGGCCGCCTGCTGGAAGGTGGTCGGCTGGAAGTCGACCGAAGTCTCGGCGCGGAAGGCAAAATGCTCCTGGCGGCGAGCGACAAGCGCCTGCTCGAAAAAGCTGCCGATCGATTCCCGGCCGAACAGGCGGAGATGACCGGGCCTTTCGGTCAACGAGAAAAGACGTTCCGGAAAAGGCGTGCGCAGCCATTGGAACTCGATTGGCAGGCTCGCGTCATCGAAGTCGCGGCGGGGCGGCGAGGGCTCCGGCGCGGAAAGCGCGACGCCGGCCGGCGCCGGCACCTCGACCTCCGGCACCTGGCCGCCTTGCGCCAGCCGCAGCCAGCCGTCCTCGCCCCAGACGCATTTCTGGATCGCCGTCTCGCGGCCCAGCGGCGAGCGGCGCAGGCCGGCAAGCGGCCGCGAGGTCAGGTGCGTGTGAAAAACCTCGCCATTGGGCGTCTCGACGATCTGGCCGTGGCCGGCGCGCTGCAGGGCCGCCTGCGAGGCGTTCTTGGAGGTGATCAGATGCGTGTCGGGATGCAGTTCATAAGGGCCGTGCAGCGAACGCGCGCGCGCCATGGTGACAGCGTGGTCGTAACCCGTGCCGCCCTCGGCGGTGGTGAGATAGTACCAGCCATTCTTCTTGAACAGATGAGGCCCCTCGACCAGCCCGTGCGAACTGCCGAGAAAAATGTTGTCGACCGGACCGACCAGTTTTCCCGCCGCAGCGTCATATTCCTGGCAGAGGATGCCGGCGAAAGAGGGATGTTTCGGCTGCCCGCCGACGCCGTGCGAAATGTGGTTCCACACCATGTTGAGGAACCATTTTTTTCCATCGTCGTCATGGAACAGAGAGGGGTCGAAGCCGCTGGAATTGACATAGACCGGATCGGACCACGGTCCTTCGATCGACGACGCGGTGACGATGTAGTTGTGCGTGTCCTTGAAGTTGCCGTCGAGGCGTTTGACGTCGGTATAGACCAGCCAGAACAGCCCGTCGGCATAGGAGAGGCACGGCGCCCAGATGCCACCGGAATCCGGGTTGCCGCGCATGTCGAGCTGGCTGGCGCGCTCCAGAGGCCGCTTCACCAGCCGCCAGTTCGCAAGATCGGTCGAGTGGTGAATCTGGACGCCGGGATACCACTCGAAGGTCGAGGTCGCAATGTAATAATCCGATCCGACCCGGCAGATCGACGGGTCGGGATTGAAGCCGGGCAGGATCGGATTTTTGATCATCGGGACTACTTCCTTGCCGGCCCCTTGCGCTCGGCCGAGGTCGCCCACAGGTTGATATCGGCGTCCCTGGCGTAGGAATCGATCTCCGCAAGTTCCGCATCGCTGAAATCGAGATTGTCCAGCGCGCCGACGCAATCCTCGACCTGCTCCGGCCGGCTGGCGCCGATCAGCGCGGTCGTCACCCGGCCGCCGCGCAGCACCCAGGCCAGCGCCATCTGCGCCAGCGTCTGGCCGCGTTTCTCGGCAATGCCGTTCAGCGCGCGGATGTTCGTGATCGTCTGCTCGTTGATGAAGGAAGGGCGCAGCGACTTGCCCTGGCTGGCGCGGCTGCCTTCCGGGATGCCGCCGAGATATTTGGTGGTCAGCATGCCTTGCGCCAGAGGCGAGAAGACGATCGAGCCGACGCCCAGCCCGTCCAACGTGTCGAGCAGACCGTCCTCCTCCACCCAGCGGTTGATCATCGAATAGCTGGGCTGGTGGATCAGCAGCGGCGTGCCGAGTTCGCGCAGGATGGCGGCGGCTTCCCGTGTGCGCTGCGAATTGTAGGACGAGATGCCGGCGTAGAGCGCCTTGCCGGAGCGCACGGCGTGGTCCAGCGCCATCATCGTCTCTTCCAGCGGCGTTTCCGGGTCGAAACGGTGCGAATAGAAGATGTCGACATAGTCCAGGCCCATGCGCTTCAGGCTCTGGTCGAGGCTGGCCAGCACATATTTGCGGCTGCCCCACTCGCCATACGGACCCGGCCACATGTCGTAGCCGGCCTTGGTCGAGATGATCATCTGGTCGCGCAGGCCGGCAAAATCGCTGCGCAGGATCTCGCCGAAGGCAATCTCGGCGGAGCCCGGAGGCGGGCCGTAATTGTTGGCGAGGTCGAAATGCGTGATGCCGAGATCGAAGGCCTTATGGCAGATGGCGCGCTTGGTCTTCATCGGCGTGTCGTCGCCGAAATTATGCCAGAGGCCGAGCGAGATCGCCGGCAGTTTCAAGCCGGATTTTCCGCAACGGTTGTAGCGCATGGATTTGTAGCGGTCGGCGGCGGGGGAATAAGCCATGAAATCAGCTCCGGTTTCCCTCCCCCTAGAGGGGAGGGTCGGCGCGTAGCGCCGGGGTGGGGTCCTTGCGGCCAGGCTCGGCCTGCTTTTTGAGGATAGAGCCGGCGGAGATGACCCCACCCGGCCGCTTCGCGGCCACCCTCCCCTCAAGGGGAGGGATAGCAGAGCTATTTCTTCTTCGCCATCAGCGCCCTTGCCTCTTTCGGCCCCAGCGCTTCCGGGCGCTCGCAAGTTGTGGTCATCTCGACGAACTTTCCGGTCTCGCCGGCCTTCAGGATGCCGGTCATGACATCGACCGCGTGCAACGCCAGTTCCATCGAGCAGCGATGCGGGCGGCCTTCGCCGATGGCGACCGCCATGTCGGCCAGCCCGATGGTGCGATAGTTCGCCATCATGCCTTGAGAGTGCTTCTGGTTGGGCACGCCGAGCGGATGATCCCATTTCGGCATCTTCTTCACAGCGGATGATTGCTTGGTGAAGGTGACGACGCCGCCGAAGAAATTCGGGTCGGGCACATGGATCGTGCCTTGCTCGCCGTAAAGCTCCATCGGCTTGTGATTGTGGTTCCAGACGTCCCAGCTTGCGTTCAGCGTTATCACCGCGCCGTTGGCGAATTCGAGCAGGGCATGGATCGTGGTCGGCGTCTCGACCTTCAGTTTCTGGCCGAAACGCGGCTGCGAGGTGATGGTGCGCTCCGGCGCGGGCGTCGAAGAGATGGCGGCGACACGCTTCACCGGTCCGATCAGCTGGATCAGGTTGGTGATGTAATACGGCCCGACATCCAGCACCGGGCCGGCGCCCGGCTGGAAGAAGAAGTCGGGATTTGGATGCCAGTGCTCCATGCCGTGGCTCATCACATAGGCGGTGCCGCTGGTGATCTTGCCGACCTTGCCGGTGTCGATGATGTTGCGCACCAGCTGGTGCGCGCCGCCAAGAAAAGTATCGGGAGCCGAACCGATGCGCAGGTTCTTCTTCTCGGCGCGCGCCTTGAGGTCCTGGCCTTCCTTCAGCGTCAGCACGAACGGCTTTTCCGAATAGACATGCTTGCCGGCGTCGAGGATTTCCTTCGACACGGCGTGATGCACCGCCGGGATCGTCAGGTTGACGATAATGTCGATATCGTCGGACTTCAGCATTTCCTCGACTGTCTCGGCCCGGACGTCGAACTCCTTGGCGCGGGCGCGGGCCGCATCCATGTTGATGTCGGCGGCGGCCTTCATCGTGATGCCGCGGAACAGCGGCGCGAGCGAGAAATAGGCGGCGGAAATGTTGCCGCTGCCGATCACGCCTACTCCAAGTCTTTTTGCCATCGAAATGCCCTCAGAGATGACTGACCGTGTCGAACGACCGGCGCGCGAAACGCTCGATGTCGTTCGGATTGTCCTGTTCCATGACGTAGAAGCGGGCGGCCGACTTGTTTCCGAATGCCTGCATCAGGCCCTTCCAGTCGACGGTGCCGTGTCCGACATCGGACCAGCCGTCCTCGTCCAGCCCCTCACCCTGCCTGGCGATGTCCTTGACGTGGACCGCCACGATGCGGCGCCCGTATCTGTCGATCCACGGCATGGGATCGGCGCCGCCCCGGATGACCCAGGCCACATCCATCTCCCAGCCGATATCCGGCGCGACCTCGAGAATATGGTCCTGCGGCACGGAGCCGTCGGCCAGCGGCTTGAACTCGAAGTCGTGATTGTGCCAGGCGAATTCATATCCGGCCGCCTTGGCGGTCTCGCCGACCCTGGCGAGGCGCTCGCCAAAACCGCGCCAGCCGGCGGCGTCGGACGGGCGAAGGTCGGCCGCGATATGCGGGCAGATGATGACCTTCATGCCGAGCGTTTTGGCGATCCTTTCCGCGCCGGTAAAATCATTCTCCAGCATGTCGAGCGAAAAGTGCCCGGTCGGCATGGTCAGGCCGTTCTTGTCCAGCTCGGCCTTGAGCCCCTGCGGATCGGCGTAGACGCCGCCGAAACCTTCGACCTGCTTGTAGCCGACCTGCCCGAGGAGTTTCAGCACCTTGTCCCAGGGCTGGAAATTGCGGGCGCTGTAGAGTTGGAAGGACCAGGTCATCAATGTTTTCCTGTTGAGTGGAAGAGAAGTCGAGGCGTCACAGCCGGACGCCGGTCGAAAGGTCGAACAGCGAGGCGCGCAGCGGATCGAAGCCGATCGCCACCCGGTCGCCCACGGAGGGGGCGCGTTCGGAAGTGACGCGCACGGTGAAATTCTGGCCGCCGAGGCGCGTCCAGACCAGCGTGTCCGAGCCCATCGGCTCGACGACCTCGACCGTCGCCTGCTCGCTGAACGGCCAGTCGGCGCCAGAGTTGAGGCCGACATGCTCGGGGCGCATGCCGAAGACCGCCGGTCCCGGCCGGAAACCGGCGGCGTCGAAGGCATAGGTCGCAAGCGGAACGTCGAGCCCGTCGGCAAGGAAGCGGGGCTGCCCATCGCGCGCTTCGAGCGCGCCTTCGACGAAATTCATGCCCGGCGAGCCGATGAAGCCGGCGACGAAGCGGTTGACGGGTCTTGTGTAGATCGCCTGCGGCCGGTCGAGCTGCTGGATCAGGCCGCCCTTCATCACCGCGATACGGTCGGCCAGCGTCATCGCCTCGATCTGGTCGTGGGTGACGTAGATCATGGTGTTGCCGAGCGTCTGGTGCAGCCGCTTGATCTCGACGCGCAGTTCCGACCGCAACTTTGCGTCAAGGTTGGACAAAGGTTCGTCGAAGAGAAAAACGTCGACGTCTCGCACCAGGGCGCGGCCGATGGCGACGCGCTGGCGCTGGCCGCCGGACAGCGCCGACGGCTTGCGCTGCAGCAGCGGCTCGATCTGCAGGATGGAGGCGGCGCGCGCGATGCGCTTGGCGATCTCGTCCCTGGGCAGGCCGGCATTCTTCAGGCCGAAGGAAAGGTTCCCCTCGACCGACATCTGCGGATAAAGCGCGTAGGATTGGAACACCATGCCGATGCCGCGGTCCTTCGGTTCCTCCCAGGTGACGTTCTTGCCGTTGATGAAGATCTGCCCGTCGGTGACGTCGAGCAGGCCGGCGATGCAGTTGAGCAGCGTGGATTTTCCGCAGCCGGACGGCCCGAGCAGCACGATGAACTCGCCCTCCGCCACGTCGAGGTTCAGCGCCTTCAGCACTTCGACCGCGCCGAAATTCAGCGAAACGTCCTTGACCAGAACACTCGTCATCGCCTCAGCCCTTCACCGCGCCAGCGGCGATGCCGCGCACGAACAGTTTTCCGGAGACGAAATAGACGACCAGCGGCACGAGGCCGGTGATGAGTGTCGCTGCCATGTTGACGTTGTACTCCTTCACGCCCTGAACCGAATTGACGATGTTGTTGAGCTGCACGGTCATCGGATAGGTGTCCGGCTTGGTGTAGACGACGCCGAACAGGAAATCGTTCCAGATGCCGGTGACCTGCAGGATGATGGCCACCACGAAGATCGGCAGGCTCATCGGCATCATGATGCGGAAATAGATGCCCCAGAAGCCGGCACCATCGACGCGCGCGGCCTTGAACAGTTCCTCCGGTAGCGCCGCGAAATAGTTGCGGAAAAGCAGCGTCAGGATCGGCATGCCGAAGATCGAATGGACGATGACGAGGCCGGTGAGCGAGCCATAGAGGCCCATCTCCCTCAGCACGATGACGATCGGATAGATCATCACCTGATAGGGGATGAAGGCGCCGACGATCAGGATGGTGAAGAAGATGTCGGCGCCCTTGAAACGCCAGTTGGCGAGCGCATAGCCGTTCACCGACGCAATCGCGATCGACACGATCACCGACGGCACCGTGATGCGCACAGAATTCCAGAAACCGCGGCTGAGCCCATCGCAATTCAGGCCGGTGCAGGCGGTCGCCCACGCCTTGACCCAGGGCTCGAAGGTGATCTCCAGCGGCGGCGAAAAGATGTTGCCGACGCGGATCTCCGGCATTCCCTTCAGCGAGGTCACGATCATCACGTAGAGCGGGATCAGGTAATAGATCGCCGCGAAGATCAGCGTGCCGTAGATGAAGATGTTGCGCCGGGAGAAGGTGATGCGCGGTCTCGGGCCGCTCGGGCCTGCAAGCCTGCCGGCGACGGCATCGGCGCCTGCCACGGTTATGGCCAGGGTGGCGGGATTGGACATGCTACCGCCTCCGCCCGAATTCGAGATAGGCCCATGGAACGATGATGATCGCCACCGTCACCAGCATCATCGTCGAGGCGGCAAAGCCCTGGCCGAGATTCTGTGCCGCGAACATGTAGTCGTAGACGTATTTGGCGGGCACCTCGGAGGCGAGCGCCGGGCCTCCGCTGGTTTGCGCCACGACGAGGTCGTAGACGCGCACAATTCCGGAAGCGATGATCACCAGCGTGGTGATGAAGACCGGCCGCATCATCGGGATGACGATGAAGAGGTAGGTCTTCCACATCGGGATGCCGTCGACGCGCGCGGCCTTCCAGATGTCGTCGTCGATGCCGCGCAGCCCCGCCAGCATCAGGCACATGACCAGCCCGGTTCCCTGCCAAAGCCCGGCGAAGAGAATGCCGTAGATGACCAGTTCCTTGGTGTAGAGCGGGTTGAAGGAGAAGCTCTCCCAGCCAAAACCCCTCACCACATGCTGCACCCCGAAGTCGGGATTGAGCAGCCATTGCCAGACAAGTCCGGTGACGACGAAGGAAAGCGCGAAGGGATAAAGGAAGATCGTGCGGAAAGCGTCTTCGAAGCGGATCTTCTGGTCGAGAAGTGCCGCGAGCATGAAGCCGATCAGCAGGGAAAAGATCAGCGACAGGCTGCCGTAGATCAGCAGGTTCTCGATCGAGATCAGCCAGCGCGGCGTGGTCCACAGGCGCTCGTACTGGTCGAGCCCTACGAAATTCAGGCGGGGCAGAAGCCGCGAATTGGTGAAGGAATGGACCACGGTCCAGACCGTGCCACCGACGAAGACCACAAGGGCGGTCAGGATCATCGGGATCGATGCGATCTTGGCGTTGAGGTTGCGAAACAACCGGCTCGGACGAGCCCTCGGGCCGTCGGTCATGTGCTCACCGTCCTGAGGTCCGGGCAAAATCCGGACGCCGGCCACTGGGTGGAGCCGGCGCCGGGATGCCCCTTGGCGTGAAGATCAGTCGGCGTTCGCGATGATCTCGGCGAAGCGCTTCTGCGCGTCCTCCGGGGTCAGCGACGGCGTCTTGAAGAACTCCACGAAGAGGTCGTTGAGCTGGTTATTGGTGTCCTCGGTGTTGAGCTGGTTGGTGTCCGGTATGACATTGCCCGCAGCGAGGATTTCGAGGCCCTTCTTCATGCAGTCGTTGGCGGCGGCGAGATCGACGTCGCCACGCACGGGCACCGAGCCCTTCTTGAGGTTGAAGGCCACTTGCGTGGTGGGGTCGAGCATGGTCTTGGCCAGCACGAACTGCGCCTTCGTCTTCTCCGCATCGTTGAGCTTGGGAAAGTAGAAGGCGTCGCCGCCGGTCGAGATCAGCGCGTTGACGCCGAGGCCGGGCAGGCAGGTGTAGTCCTTGCCCGCGACCTGGCCGGCCACCTGGAACTCGCCCTGCGCCCAGTCGCCCATGATCTGGCCGCCGGCTTGGCCGGTAATCACGAGGTTCGTCGCTTGGTTCCAGTCCTGGACGTTCGACTTCGCCGACATCTTGCGCGCATCGTCGGCCGCCTTGAACACCTTGGCGATCTCCGGCCCCGCGGCGGCTTCCGCGTCATGGTCCTTGTAGACCTTGAGGAAGACGTCCTTGCCGGCGATGGCGGGGATCAGCACGTTGAAGGCGCCCGTCGTCTGCCAGGGCTGGCCGCCGATGGCGAGCGGTATCTTGCCGGCCTTTTCCAGCGCGGGAGCGGCAGCGACGAACTCGTCCCAATTGGTCGGCACCGGCACGCCGGCATCCTCGAACGCCTTATTGGACAGCCAGAGCCACTGCCACGAGTGGATGTTGACCGGGGCGCAATAGACCTTGCCGTCGACGGTGCAACTGTCGAGCAGGCTTTTCGGCCGCACGATCTCGGCCCATTTCTCCTGCGTGGCGACCTCGGTCATGTCCTGCAGCAGGCCGGCTTCGATGAGCTCTTCCGCCTGGCGGCCGTGGTTGAACTGGAAGGCGCCCATCGGATCGCCGCCGGTGATGCGGCTGACCATGATCGGACGCGCCGTGTTGCCGGCGCCGGCTATGGCGGCGTCGATCCACTTATTGCCGGTGGCGTCGAAGGCCTTGGCGAATTCGGCCACCGCGGCCGCTTCACCGCCGGAGGTCCACCAATGGGCGACCTCGAGATCGGTGGCCGAGGCCGGGGCGATTGCGAAAAGTGCGGCGCCGGCCGCGAGCGCAGCGCGATAAAGTCGATAACGCATCGGCATTCCTCCCTGAACTGAAACGTTACAGTTTTTTCTTAGGGGATTTGTCGAACCGACGCAACCCATGCCGACAAAAAGCGCCGCATTTTTTTCGATACCCGAATTATATGGCAGGCAACAAGCGTGCTGCATCGCCAAATTCCTCCCGCGCTGCAACATATACGCAAATCTTTTGCGCATAAATCCGGCACGGACCGACTTGTGAGCAAGTGTTTCCCATAGCGCACGGACCAACAGCGCGGCAGCCGTATCCACAGCAGCGGCGACGAGACGGGCAGCATTGAAAACTGCAACGTTTCAGTTTATCCCGAGCGAGGCGGTCGATGGCACATTTGCCGCCATGCGACGATTGCCGTTTGGCTGGACGGCTGATAGGCGGGCTTGATGGATGGCGAAGGTGGACAGGAGCGGGCGGACGAACGGGCGGGCGAGGCATCGCGCCCGACGCTGAAAACCATCGCCTTCATGACCGGGCTCGGCGTCACCACCGTGTCGCGCGCGCTCAAGGACGCGCCGGACATCGGCGAGGAAACCAAGAAACGGGTCCGCCTGGTCGCCCGCCAGGTCGGCTACCGGCCGAACCGCGCCGGCGTGCGCCTGCGCACCGGCAAGACCAACGTCATCAGCCTTGTCCTCGACACGGAAGAGCAGGTCGGCGGCTTCGTCTCGGACCTCATCTACGGCATTTCCGAGCAACTGGCTGCGACGCCTTATCATCTGATCGTCACGCCCTACTCCCGCAACAACGACCCGATGGAACCCGTGCGCTACGTGGTCGAGACCGGGTCGGCCGACGGCATCATCATCTCGCGCACGGAGCCCCAGGACGCGCGGGTGCGCTACATGACCGAGCGGGGCTTTCCGTTTGCCACGCATGGCCGCACCGACATGGGCATCGACCACCCGTTCCATGATTTCGACAACCGCGCCTACGCCGTCCAGGCCGTGCGCAAGCTGGCCGAACTCGGCCGCAGGCGGCTGGCGCTGCTCGCCCCGCCGCGCCGCCTCACCTACCACAACCATATGCGCGACGGTTTCCTCGAGGCGCTGGCCGAGGCCGGCCTCACGGAGGCGCCGTTCACCGGCGCGACGGTGGATCACTCCATCGACGATATCCGTGGGCGCATGACCGAGCTGATGAGCCGGCCCAACCGGCCCGACGGCATCGTCTCGGGCAGCGGCCAGGCGACCTTTGCCCTGGTGGCAGCGGTCGAGGATGTCGGGCTCACCGTCGGCAAGGACGTCGACATCGTGTCGAAACAGTCGTCGCGTCTGCTGCACCTTCTGCGGCCGACGCTCTACGTCGTCAATGAAAGCGTCCGCTTCGCCGGCAGCGAACTCGCCCGCTCGGTGCTGGGCGCCATCGAAGGCAAGAACCCCAAAAGCCTGCAGAGCCTGTCGCTGCCGACCGAGGTGGAAGCGCGGTAGGCTTTTGGTCGCGCCGGATCGGCGGCGCCCTTCCCGGAGGGACGGCCGCCTTCAGGAAAAATCGGCTAGCCCGCTGCCCCACGGCCCGTGATGCTTGTCGACGCCGTCAACGCGGTCAAACCCGTGCGCGCCAAAAAAGTCGCGTTGTGCCTGGATGAGGTTCGCCGTGCCGCGTCCGCGCCGATAGCTGTCGAAATAGCCGAGCGCCGAGGCGAGCGCGGGCACCGCGAGGCCATTGAGCGCGGCGACCGACACGGTGCGGCGTAACGCCCCGTCGGTCTCCTTCACCAGCGCCGCGAAGGCCGGTGTGATCACCAGATTGTCGGCATCGGGTGCCGCGCGGAACGCCGAGGTGATGTCGTCGAGGAATTGTGAGCGGATGATGCAGCCGGCGCGCCAGATCTGCGCGATCGTCGGCATCGGCAGGTTCCAGCCGAACTCTTTTGAGGCTTCAGCCATCACCGCAAAACCCTGGGCATAGGCGCCTATCTTGCCGGCGAGCAGCGCCAGTTCGAGATCGGCGATCAATTGCTTGCGGTCCAGCGACTTGATCTGGCCGGCGGCGGGCAGCCCGAGAACCGTCTCGGCCTTCTCGCGCTGCGCCTTGAAGGAGGACAGGCTGCGGGCGGCCACCGCCGCCTCGATGCCGGTCGCCGGCACGCCCATATTCTGCGCCTCGATCGCCGACCATTTGCCGGTGCCCTTCTGCCCCGCCTTGTCGACGATCATGTCGACCATCGGCTTGCCGGTGATCGGATCGGTCGCGCCCAGAACGATGCCGGAAATCTCGATCAGGTAGGATTCCAGCCGGCCCTTGTTCCAGGTGTTGAAGATCTCGCTGCATTCGGCGGCGGAAAACCCCAGCCCGTCGCGCAGAATGCCATAGATCTCGGCGATCATCTGCATGTCGGCATATTCGATGCCGTTGTGGATGGTTTTCACGAAATGCCCGGCACCGTTCGGCCCGAGCCAGGCGGCGCAAGGCTCGCCCTTGTATTTCGCCGAAATGTCGAGCAGCACCTTTTCGATGCGCTTGAAGGACTGCTCGGTGCCGCCGGCCATGATCGACGGGCCGTGGCGGGCGCCCTCCTCGCCACCGGACACGCCCATGCCGATGAAGGTCAGGCCGGTGCCGTCGAGTTCGTTGAAGCGGCGCATCGTGTCGCGGAAATTGGCATTGCCGGCATCGATGATGATGTCGTTGGCCGACAGCACGCCGCGCAGCAGCGCGATCTGTTCGTCCACCGGCTTGCCGGCCTGGGTCATGATGACCACCGGACGCGGCGGCTCTATCGCCTCGGCCAGCGCCTCGATCGTGTCGCAGGGCACGACCATGTCGCGGAGCGGCCCGGCCTCGGCGGCGAATTCGTGGGTGCGCGAGGTCGTGCGGTTGTAGACCGCGATGCGATGGCCTTTCTCGGCGATGTTGAGCGCCAGGTTCGATCCCATCACGCCAAGGCCGATCAGGCCGATTTCGGCTTTTTGCATGTCGCGCTTCCGCCCTTGCTGCTTGTTGGCTCCGCCCCTTTGTGGGCGGTGGCGGATGTTTGACGCCACACGCCGGCTTCGTCAACCGCCGCCGCCGGACCTCTTCAACGCGATTTCGTCAGCGCCTTGCGAAACGCTTCCAGCGTCTCGGCGCTGACGTAGTGTTCGATGCCTTCCGCGTCGATGCGCGCGGTCTCGGCACTGACGCCGAGCGAACACAGGAAAGCCTCGACGGTCTCGTGGCGGGCGCGGCTGTCCTGCGCGATCTTGCGGCCGGCGTCGGTCAGAAACACGCCGCGATACGGTTTTCGCGTCACCAGCCCGTCGGCGGTCAGCCGCGCCAGCATCTTCGCCACCGTCGGCTGGGCGACGCCGAGCCGTGCCGCGATGTCGACCTGCCGCGCCTCATTGCCGTCCTCGATCAGGTCGGCGATCAGCTCGACATAATCCTCGACCAGCGACGTGCGGCGCGCCTCCCGCGACTGACGAAACCCCTCGGAGTGCGTCTCCGCGGTGGGCAGCGGTTGCTGGCGCGGTCTCGGGCGGCGTTTTCCCAGCAATCGTGCGTTCTCCGTCTGCGTTCGTCCTCAAGGTTATGAATGATAGCACGGACTCTCATTTTCCGCCGGGTGGAATACCGCCGCGGCCGATCTTTCCCCAAACTCCTGCCGGAGCGGCTCTCCCACCTGCCGCCAGGGCAAGGTGCGTAGCCTGATAAATGTAATATAGCCTATTGCATAATGTTGAGACTTGGCACAAATTAGGGACAGTGACGCAAGGCGTATGCGGCAAAGGCACGAAATGACCGATATCACGACCAAGGATGACCTCCTCCCGGCAACGGGCTGGGGCTATGCACGGGTAGCCGACCGCGCGAGCCTGCCGGAGGTCAACTCGTCGGTCGCGGTGCCCATCGGCGGCTCGTGGATGCGCAGGCTGCTGGCTTTCGCCGGCCCCGGCTACATGGTGTCGGTCGGCTATATGGACCCGGGCAACTGGGCGACCGATATCGCCGGCGGTTCGAAGTTCGGCTATACGCTGCTCTGCGTCATCCTGCTGTCGAACCTGATGGCGATTCTCTTGCAGGCGCTGGCCGCCCGCCTCGGCATCGTCACCGGCCGCGACCTCGCCCAGGCCTGCCGCGACAGTTTCCCGAAGCCGGTCAACTATGCGCTCTGGGTTGCCTGCGAACTCGCCATCATCGCCTGCGATCTCGCGGAGGTCATCGGCACGGCGATTGCCCTGCAACTTCTGTTCGGCATTCCGCTGATCGGCGGCGCGCTGATCGCCGCGCTTGACGCCTTCCTGCTGCTGCTGCTGATGAATCGCGGCTTCCGCTATCTCGAAGCCTTCGTCATCGCCCTGCTCATCGTCATCGCTGTCTGCTTCCTGGTCCAGATCGTCGCCGCCGCGCCGCCCGTCGCGGCCGTCCTGCGCGGCTTCATCCCGTCCTCGGAAGTCGTCACCAATCCGGAGATGCTCTACATCGCCATCGGCATCCTCGGCGCCACCGTCATGCCGCACAATCTCTACCTGCACTCGTCGATCGTGCAGACCCGCGCCTATCCCCGCACCGACGCGGGCAAGCGCGACGCGATCAAATGGGCGACGACCGATTCGACCATCGCGCTGATGCTGGCGCTGTTCATCAACGCCTCGATCCTGATCGTGGCGGCTGCCGTGTTCCACGAGAACGGCCGCACCGACATCGCCGAGATCGGCCAGGCTCACGAATTGTTGTCTCCGATGCTCGGGCTGGGCATCGCCTCGACGCTGTTCGCGGTGGCGCTGCTGGCCTCCGGCCTCAACTCGACGATCACCGCGACGCTCGCCGGCCAGATCGTCATGGAGGGTTTCCTTCGACTCCGCCTTCCGCATCTGGCTCGGCGGCTGCTGACGCGCGGCATAGCCATCGTCCCGGTCGTGATCGTCACGGCGCTTTACGGCGAAAGCGGCACGGCGCATCTGCTGGTGCTCAGCCAGGTGATCCTGTCGATGCAGCTTCCCTTCGCCGTCATCCCGCTGGTCTATTTCGTCGCCGACCGCAAGAAGATGGGGAAATTCACCATCCCGCTCTGGATGTCGGCCACTGCCTGGCTGGTCGCGGCGGTCATCGTGGCGCTGAACCTGAAGCTGCTCTACGACACCTTCCTCGGCTGATCCGCCAGGGAACCGCTGGGAGGCGTTTTCCGCTGGCTCGGGGCGTGTCGCATCCAGCGTCCAGAGCGATGCCGATGCCATTCGAGACACCGCCGCACTCCAAAACAAATGAGCGGTAACGCCGGCGCTCTGGAGGGCGAACGCTTCCCCGACCCTCCAAAAAGGGGACACAACAGCCGTTGCGTCCCAAAACTTTTCTGTTTTCCGGAAGTCCGTTCTCGCCTTTTCAATGCCTTGCTGGCCCGCCAGGCAGCACAAGCCAACAATTTTTCGGGAATTCATCCCCTCTTTCCCGACCTGAGCGACAATCTTCGCCGGCCTTGGCTGGAAACGAGTGGCGATGGACGGGACTGCGGCAATCGAGCGAAACTGGGAGGCGCTGAAGCGCATCCTCGCCATGCTCGTCGCCATGGCCGAAATGGGCGCTGGAAGCCTTGGCGCCGGGATGCCGGGCGCTGGGGACGTTGGCGCTGGAAACCGTGGCGCTGAGGGTGTTGGCGCTGGGGGACAGTTTACTTTCTTTCCGCGGAAAGGCGCAGCCGCTTCAAGGCAGGTGCGGGCGGAAAAAAGTAAACTGTCCCCGGCACTTACCCTCCCCCGCCATCTCTACCTCGCCATCCTGCGGCTGTTGCGTCCGGCCGAAGCCGCCGCGCGACGCCTCATCATCGCGGCCGCACGTGGGATCGTCGTAACCCTGCCGCCGCTACGTCCGCGCAAGCCGAAGCCAGCAACGTTGCGAGGTCCCCGCGCCTTCCTGCCAAAAGGGCCGAAGAAGCGTGCCAAGCCCACCCCGCGCACCCTCTCGCTGTCGCTGCTCGATCCGCCGCGACGGCTGTTCCACGTTCCGCGCCGCGCTGTTCCCGCCCACGCCGCCCCGCGCATTCTGGGCCTCGATTTCGGCGCGACGTATCGCCCGCTGCCGCCACCTCCCTCGCCGAACGATCCGATCGACGCCTCACGTCTCGGCCAGCGCCTTGCCGCGCTCACCGCCGCGCTCGACGACCTGCCGGGCCAGGCACAACGTTTTGCCCGCTGGCAGGCCCGGCGCGATGCCGCAATCGCGCGGGACGGCGCCATCTCCCGCCGGCGCCTCTCGCCGCTGCGGCGCGGACGCCCGCCCGGCGGCCGGCTGTCGCACTACGAGCCGGGCGCGACCCATCCGCGAAAAATCCGCGAGGTCGACGAGATTCTTGCCCATGCCCATGCGCTGGCCGTCTACGCCCTGGATAGCCCCGACACATCCTGACGGCCGCGCCGAACGAACGCGAGAAACCGGGGATCGACGGACGGCGCGCCTTTTTTCCCGGCGCGGCGGCGATCCGTGCTGCCGGGAAAATGCCGTTGCCCATCGGTCGACATAGCCGGCGAGACCGGCTTGGTGGATTGCTCCGCCAACCCAGGCGACGCGGATCGGCGAGGATCGGGCGGGACACGCTATTGGCGAGTCGGACTTGCATTTGCCCTTTTCATCACGACATTGGCGGCATGAGCTCCTCGACACAGCCGGTACGGCTGCAACGTCCGACGGACCGGCGACGCCGCATTCCTGTCTCCGTGATCATGGCGCTGAGCTTCGGCACGCTGATCTTTCTGTCGATCGGCGGGGTGCTGGCGCTGACCGTCGGCGCCAATCTGCGCAACACCTTCGACCTGCTCGGCGCGCAGTCGACACTGCTTGTCGACGCCATGGAGGATTCGCTGCGCTCCGAGATGGAGCGCGCGGAAAGCGCGGTGGACGGCGTCGCACAGCTTTATGCGCAGGGTGAGTTCCGCATCGACAACGAAGATGCGATGGCGGCGACACTCGCCGGTGCGCTTTCGGCCACGAAGCAGGTCACCGCCATGCTGATCTGCACACCTGACATGGTCTGCCGCGGGGTGGCGCGCGAAAGGCAAGGAGATACGCCAGGATCGATCCGGCGCTTCGAACCCGAGCCCGAGAAGGCGCCGCAGGTCCTGGCGGCCCTGGAGCAGCGCCGCCAGGTCAACGGGCGTCGCTGGGGCGCGTTCGTCGCCAACGAACACGGCCTGTTCGCGCAGGTTTCGGTGCCGCTCGCCAACGGCGCCGCGCCGCAGGGCTGGGTGATCGCCGCGGTCGAGCTGCAAAAACTCTCCGAGATCACACAGCAATTGTCGACACGCTTCGGCACCCATGCCTTCATTCTCGACGGCGACGATCGTGTCCTGGCGGACGAGCGCCTGGCCGATCCCAATGCGTCGAAGAACGGCATCGCGCCGCTTATGCAGCTCGCTGCTTTCGGCGATCCGGTGCTGGCCGGCTATACCACGCGCCAGGTGGAGGAGCCGTTCGGATCACGGCGCACCCGCAATGTCGAGCTTGCCGAGATCGACATCGGGGGTGGCAAGGATTCGTCCGAATGGTGGGGCAACGACACGACCTACATCGCCATTACCCGCAAGATTCCCGGCTATGGAGAGCAGCCCTGGACGATCGGCGCCTATTTCGAGAGCAGCCAGATCGGCGGCGAGATCGAGCGCGTCATCGGGTCGGCCATGCTCGGGCTGGCGGCCATGGTGGCAGCGGTCATCGTTGCGATCCTGCTGGGAAGGCGCCTGTCCCGGCCGATCCAGGCGATTGCGGGCCAGGCGACGCGCGTCGCCGATTTCGACCTCGATGGACTGTCGCCGCTGCCGCGCAGCCGGGTGCTGGAATTGGACGACCAGGCGTCAGCCTTCAACGCCATGCTGATCGGCCTGCGCGCCTTCTCCACCTACATCCCTCGCTCGCTGGTGGCGAAGCTGGTGCGCAGCGGCGAGATCGGGGTGGTCGAATCGCGCGAGGCGATCGTCACCGTAATGTTCACCGACATCGCCGATTTCACGGCGCTGTCGGAGCGCATGGGCGCGGCCGAGGCGGCAAAACTGCTCAACCGGCACTTCGCCATCCTGTGCCGGGCCGTCGACCAGCAGGGCGGCACGGTCGACAAGTTCCTGGGCGACGGCATGATGGCCTTCTTCGGCGCGCCCGACCATCTGAAAGGGCATGCCGCCGCCGCGGTGCGCGCCGCCGCGGCCATCCGCGAGGAACTGGAAGCCGACAATCTGCTCGCCGCGGCCGAAGGGCGGACCGCGCTTCGGGTGCGCATCGGCATCCACACGGGGCCCGTCATCGTCGGCAACATCGGCGCGTCCGACCGCGTGAACTACACGATCATCGGCGACACGGTGAATGTCAGCCAGAGATTGCAAGGGCTGGGCAAGACGCTCGCCCCGAAAGCACCGGTCTCGATCGCCATCTCGGCCGAGACCGCCTCCCGGCTAGACGAGCGGTTCGAAACCATACCTGCCGGCATGCACCGGCTGCGCGGGCGCGGCGAGGCGATGGAGGTCTTTCTGGTGGGCGAGGTCAGTTCCACGATGCCGAGCGTCGGCGCACATGAAGCGAGCGCGGCATAGTACCAGTGGCTGCTCCCTTTGACTGTCCGCGCGGCGGCCGGCATCCAGTGGACCCATCATGCAGGCGGGCTCCCTCTCGGGAGCCCGCCGCAAAGGCGCCAGACGGGAGGAGAGATCAGGCGGCCTTCGCCTCCTCGCGCGTGCGCGCGAAAGACAAACCATTCGTGTCGAAGATATGCAGGTCGCCGGCATCGGCTGCGAGCCGGAGCTTCGAGCCCCGCTGGATGGCGGCATTGCCGGGCAGTTTCGCCACGATAGGCTCGTTGGGTCGGCCGATGTCGAGATAGACCAGCTGCACTTCGCCGAGTTGCTCGATGTAGTCTATGGTCCCCTCGAACAGGAAACCGTCGCCTGTCGCCACCGAAAGATCTTCCGGCCGCACGCCGAAGCTGATGGTACTGCCGACGCTTTCGGCAGGCGTCGCCACCGGGACGCTGATCTTGCGGCCGAAGACATCGACCTGCGACGGCAGGCCCGGCTTGCTCAGCGTTGCCGGCAGGATGTTCATGGCCGGCGAACCGATGAACTGGGCGACGAACAAATTGCCGGGGTGCTTATAGAGCTCCATCGGCGTGCCGACCTGCTCGATACGCCCTTCCTTCAGAACGACGATGCGGTCGGCCAGCGTCATCGCCTCGACCTGGTCGTGGGTGACGTAGATCATGGTGGTGTTCGGCATCGATTCCTTCAGCTTGGCGATCTCGATGCGGGTGGCGACACGCAGGGCGGCGTCGAGGTTCGACAGCGGCTCGTCGAACAGGAACACCTTCGGATTGCGCACGATGGCGCGGCCGATGGCGACGCGCTGGCGCTGGCCGCCGGACATCGCCTTGGGCAGGCGGTCGAGCAGCTTGGTCAGTTGCAGGATCTCGGCCGCGTTGCGCACGCGCTTGTCGATCTCCTCCTTGCTCTCGCGGGCGATGCGCATGGAGAAGGCCATGTTGTCGTATACGGTCATGTGCGGATAGAGCGCGTAGGACTGGAAGACCATCGCGATGCCGCGCTTCGAGGGCGGCACGTCGTTGACGACCTCGCCCGCGATCTTCAGTTCGCCTGAAGTGATCTCTTCCAGCCCCGCTATGGTGCGCAGCAGGGTCGACTTGCCGCAGCCGGACGGGCCGACGAAGACGATGAACTCGCCGGACTGGATGTCGAGGTCGATGCCGTGAAGCGTATAGAGGCTGCCATACGCCTTCTTCACGTTCCTGAGGGTGAGATCAGCCATGTTGTCCTCCCTTGTTTTTCTCCGACGCGATCAGGCCAGACGCCCGAACCACGCTGCATATCCATCGAGGCGAACCGTGCCGCCGTCCAGCGCGCCCGAAAACCCGTGTCCCGCCAGCGCCTGCACCGCACGGCCGCCGCCAAGATCGATCGTTGCCGGCGCAGCGCCCAGATTGAAGGCGCAGACGATCTCCTCGTTACCGTAGCGGCGGCTGAAGGCGACCGCATTGCCCTCGGCGGAGACGAAATCGATCTCGCCCTTGGCGAAGGCCGGATAGGTCCTTCTGAAGGCCAGGAACCGCCGGTAATGTTCGAGCAGCGACGCGGCATCGCCCTTCTGGGTGTCGACCGCCAGCCCAAGATGTTCGGCCGGAACGGGCAGCCATGGCTTCGCCGTCGAGAAGCCGCCATTCAGCGCCTTCGAATCCCAGACCATCGGCGTGCGGCAGCCGTCGCGGCCCTTGAACTCCGGCCAGAAGCGGATGCCATAAGGGTCCTGCAGATCCTCGAAGGCGAGGTCGGCCTCGGTCAGGCCCAGTTCCTCGCCCTGGTAGATGCAGACCGAGCCGCGCAGCGACATCAGCAGCGCCGAGATCACTTTCAGATAGGCAGTGCGGTCGGCCTCCCCCTCGCCCCAGCGCGAGGCGTGGCGCTTCACGTCGTGATTGGAGAAGGCCCAGCAAGCCCAGCCGTCAGTTGCGACGCGGCCGAAATCCTCCAGCACCGTCTTCACTTTCGGCGCGCTGATCTTCTCCGGCGCCAGGAAATCGAAGGCGTAGCACATCTGCACGCGGTCGCCGCCGCCGGTGTAGTCGGCCACGACCTGCAGCCCGCGCTGCGAATCCCCCACCTCGCCGACCGCCGCGGCCGCCGGATATTCGTCGAGCAGCGCGCGGAAGCGCTTGAGGAAGCCGACATTCTCCGGCCGGCTCTTGTCGTAGATATGGTCCTGGTAGTTGTAGGGATTGACCGAGGGCGCGGTCTGGTCGTTGCGCTCGGCGGGCGGCAGCGCCGGATTGTCCTCCAGGCCCTGGCTGTGGAAGTAGAAATTGATGGTGTCCAGCCGGAAGCCGTCGACGCCGCGTTCCAGCCAGAAGCGGGTGACGTCGAGCAATGCATCCTGAACTTCCCGGTTGTGAAAGTTCAGGTCCGGCTGCTCGGTCAGAAAATTGTGCATGTAGTATTGCTGGCGCCGGGTGTCCCACGCCCAGGCCGAGCCGCCGAAGATCGACAGCCAGTTGTTGGGCGGCGTGCCGTCCGGCTTGGCGTCGGCCCAGACATACCAGTCTGCCTTGGGATTGCTGCGGCTGGAGCGGCTTTCCTTGAACCAGGGATGCACGTCGGCGGTGTGCGAGATCACCTCGTCCATCATCACCTTGAGGCCGAGCCGGTGCGCCTCGGCGATCAGCGCGTCGAAATCCGAAAGCGTGCCGAACATCGGATCGACGTCGCAATAGTCCGAGACGTCGTAGCCGAAATCCTTCATCGGCGACTTGCAGAAAGGCGAGATCCAGATCGCGTCGGCGCCGAGGTCTGCGATGTAGGGCAAGCGGCGGATGATGCCCTTCAGATCGCCGACACCGTCGCTATTGGAGTCCTGGTAGCTGCGCGGATAGATCTGGTAGATCACCGCGCCGCGCCACCAGTCGCGATCCGGGGCCGTTTCGGGCCGCTCGACCCTGCGTGCTGCCGATTGCATCGATCAACCTCCTTTCACGGAGCCCGCGAGCAGGCCGCGGACGAAATAGCGCTGAAGCGAGAAGAACACGATCAGCGGTACGATGATGGTGACGAAAGCGGAGGTCGTGAGGATCTCCCAATCGCCACCGCGCGAGCCCAGCAGGGCATTCAGCCGTGCCGTCAGCACAAGCTGGTCGGCGTCGGTACGCAGGAAAACCATCGCCACCAGCAGATCGTTCCACACCCACAGGAACTGGAAGATGGCGAAGGAGGCGAGCACGGGGAAGGAGAGCGGCAGCACGATCTTGATGAAGATCTCGAAGTCGCTGGCGCCGTCGATGCGGGCCGATTCCATCAGTTCGCGCGGCAGGCCGGCCATATAGCTTCTGAGCAGGTAGATGGCGAAGGGAAGCCCAAAGCCCGTATGCGCCAGCCAGATGCCGAGATAGGTCTTCGACGGCACGCCGAAGAACATTGCGACACCGTTGTAGAGCTGGAGAAGTGGGATCAGCGCCATCTGCAGCGGCACGACCAGCAGGCCGATGATGGTGGCGATGATCAGGGCGCGGCCGGGAAATCGCATCCAGGCGAGCGCGTAGGCGGCGAAGGCCGCGATCATGATCGGGATGACCGTCGCCGGGACCGTCACCGTCAGCGAATTGATGAAGGAACGGCCGATGCCTTCCGAAAACAGCACCGTCTCGTAGTTCTCGGTGGTGAAGCGCGGCGGCGCCGAGGCGGAATAATAGACGCGCTGGCCGCGATCGCCCTCGAAGGCGACGGGAGACGACGCGATGAAGCTGCCGTCCGCATTGACCTGCAAGGTCACGCCGTCCTTCAACTCGGCGACGCTGCCGGCGGCGAATTCGGTCGGAGCCTGGGCGCGCGTGCCGAAAGCCTGGATCTCGCGGCTGCCGGGCTGTTCGAACAGATTGCCCTCGATGACGAATTTGCCGTCCTTCTCCTTCTGGGCGGACGCAGGCGGCAATCGTCCCGCCTCGGTCTGCACGGAGCCCGCGAACGAACTCCACCAGCCCGAGGCGATGATCTGGTCCTTGTCACGCAGCGACGACACGAGGATGCCGAGCGTCGGGATGGTCCAGATGACGACAAAGACCAGCACCGCGATATGGACGCCGAAACGGCCGAGGAAGGACTTTCCGGCTGACTTGCCACTTGCCTGCGCCATGTCAGTGCCCTCCCGTTTCCTTGTTCGCCTGACGGATGTTCCAGATCATGATCGGCAGCACCGCGATCATGATGATGATCGCAATCGTGGCGCCACGGCCGAAATCGCCGCCGCCTCGGAACATCCAGTCGAACATGAGGTTGGCGAGCACCTGGCTGTTCCACTGGCCGTTGGTCATGGTCAGCACGATGTCGAACACCTTGAGCACCAGGATGGTGATCGTGGTCCACACCACGGCGATGGTTCCCCAGATCTGCGGCACCATGATCTTCCAGAAGATCTGGAAGGGGCTGGCGCCGTCGATGACCGCCGCCTCGATGGTCTCCTCGGGAATGCCGCGGAGTGCTGCCGACAGGATGACCATGGCGAAGCCGGTCTGGATCCAGATCAGGATCGCCATCAGGAAAAAATTGTTCCAGAACGGCAGCGATATCCAGACCTGCGGATTGCCGCCGAGGCCCTGCACGATGGCATTGAGCAGGCCGATCTGCACCTGGCCCTCGCCGCGATACTCGTAGATGAACTTCCAGATGACGCTGGCGCCGACGAAGGAGATCGCGAGCGGCAGGAAGATCAGGCTCTTGGCGATGGTGCCCCACCAGATCTTGTCGGTCAGCACGGCGATCACCAGGCCGAGGAAGGTGCAGGCCGCCGGCACCACCAGGAGCCAGAGCAGGTTGTTGAGGATCGAGTTGCGGAACTCGCGGTCGCCGAAGGCCCAGATGTAGTTGTCGACACCGACGAAATTCTCGCCTGCACGGTCATGGAAGGACAGATAAAGCGTCTGCACGACCGGATAGATCAGGTAGACGACGAGGATGATCATGGCCGGGCCTATGAACAGCCATGGCCGGATCATGCCCTGGCGGCGCAGATTGTCGACGGCGGTGCCGCCACTGACGCCTCGCGACGGGAAGACCAGGTCGAGCGTTTTGTTCGCGCCCCAGAAATAGGCGACGCAGCCGCCCACGCCGATGATGATGACGATGATGGCAGAAAGGATCTGAGAAGCCATGGCCCCCTCCGGTGCTTTCAGGCAGTCGGCAATAGGCAGTCGGCAGTCGGTCAGAATCGAACTCGGCTCGGCTCCGGCGGCCAGCAGCCGGAAATCCCGACTGCCGACTGCCTATTGCCGACTGCCTTGGAACGGGCCTGACGGCCCGCCCCATCGTGCTACTTGATGGCGTCCCAGCTCTTCTGGATGTCGCCCGCCACATCAGGCGCCGGCTTGCCGCCGACGAGATCGATCATGCCGGTCCAGAAGGCGCCGGCACCGATCTTGCCGGGCATGAGGTCCGAGCCATCGAAGCGGAATGTCGTGGCGTTGACGAGAATCTCGCCCTGCTTCTTCAGCGCGTCGTTTGCGTAAGCTTCGGGATTGGCCGATTTGAGCGGGGTGAGAAGACCCGACTGCGCCATCCAGATCTCATGCGCCAGCGGCATCTCGATGAACTTGATGAATTCGCGCGCGGCCTTGGAGTCCTTGGTGATGGTGAAGAAGGTGCCGCCGCCGAGAACGGGCTTGCCGAGGTCGGGCTTGGCGGCCATGGGCGGCAGATAGAAGAAATCCGCGTCCTCGCCGAGCTTGGTGCCTTCCGGGAAGAAGGAGGAAATGAAGGACGCCTGGCGGTGCATGTAGCATTTCGGCGGAACGGCGAAGAGGCCCTTCGGGCTGTCCCGGAAGTCGGTCGCGGCCACCGCCGCCTTGCCGCCGTCGACATATTTGTCGTTGGTGGCAATGTCGGCGAAGATCTGCATTGCGCCGACGACCGCCGGATCGTTGAACGGGATTTCGTTCTTGGTCCACTTGTCGTAGACATCCGGCGCCTGCGTGCGCAGCATGATGTCCTCGACCCAGTCGGTCGCCGGCCAGCCAGTCGCGCCGCCGGAGCCCAGCCCGATGCACCACGGCACGCCGCCATCCGCGACGATCTGGTCGGACAGCTTCATCATGTCTTCCCAGGTCGTCGGCACCTCGTAGCCGGCTTCCTCGAAGTTCTCCGGGACATACCAGACGAGCGACTTCAGGTCGGCCTTGTAGGGGAAGCCGAAAAATTTCTCGGTCCCATCCTTGTCCTTGTAGGTGCCGAGCGCGGCCCAGGATTCGCCGGCGCCATAGTTGTCCTTGACGAACTGCGCATCGCTGGCGTCCAGCGGCGTCAAAAGGCCCTTCGAGGCGAGGTCCTGGATCAGGCCCGGCTGCGGCAGGATCGCGATGTTTGGCGGGCTGCCGGCCTGCGTGTCGATGACGATCTGCTGCTCGTAGTTTTCCGACGAGGAATAGTTGATCTCGGCGCCGGTCGCCTCGGTGAAATAGGCCAGCACCGTGCGCACCAGCGCCTCGTCCTCGCCGCGCCACGGTCCGAAGATCGTCAGCGTCTCGCCCTTCAGGTCGACCTTCTTCAGGTCGTCGAAATTGGACCAGGTGAAACGGGCGTCCTCGCCCGGCGCGAACTTCAGCTCGGCCGATGCCGGCCAGCTCAGCGCGAGCGACGCGAGAGCGACGCCAAGAAACAGGCTTTTCCTCATTGGATTTCCTCCCTTTGGATTCCGCTGGTGGATGGAACCTCCATTCCATCCCGCCGACGCCACCCTGAACCGGTCCGCCGTCCGAGTCCACACGCATCCCTGGGGGAACTCGATCCGAACCGACTTCCAAAGCGCTTTGGCTTGGATCGATCTAGATCGTAAGTCGAGCCGAAGTCAAGTAGCTCCGATGACTAATCGATTTAAAATGGGAATTTTTGCGGTGCAGCACGATATTCCCGCGTGGCAATGTGAATTCCGGCTTCAAAAAGCGGCGCAGCCATGCCTATTGTGCCGCTGCGGTCTCTCTGAAGCGTCGAGGGCGGGAAGGCGGCATTTTTAAAGCGCTTTGAAGAAATGTCCATGCCATGAACCTGAAGCAGCTCGCCCGCATGCTCGACCTGTCGCAGACGACGGTGAGCCGTGCCCTCAACGGCTATCCCGAGGTCAACGAGGAGACGCGCCGCCGCGTCATGGACGCTGCCAAGCGGCACGGCTACCGGCCGAACCCGAGCGCCAGGCGGCTGGCCACCGGCAAGGCAGGCATGATCGGTTATGTGCTGCCGACCGGGTCGAACGTCGACATCGACCCGCATTTCGTCGAATTCCTGTCCGGCTTGGGCGACTACGCCCGCTCGCACGAGCTCGACCTCGTGCTCAGCCCCGCCGAGGCCGGCGATGAGGAGACCACCTATCGCCGCGTCGCGGCCAACAAGCAGGTCGACGCCGTTTACGTGTCGTCGCCGAGGCCGAAGGATCGTCGCATAACGCTGCTCCGGCAGCTTGGCCTGCCCTTCATCGTGCACGGACGTTCCGAGGAGCTGGATTTTGCCTATCCGCATCTCGACATCGACAATGAAGGGGCATTCCACGAGGCAGGCCGCCTGTTGGTGCAGCTTGGGCACAGGCGGATCGGGCTGATCAATGGTGACGACCGCGAGACGTTTGCGATTTTTCGCGAGCGGGGCCTTAGGCGGGCGCTGGTGGCTTCCGGCATCGAGCTTTCGCCCATGATGATCCGCTCAGTCGTGATGACTGAGGAGAACGGCTATCGCGCCGCCCGCAGCCTGCTCGGACAGGAAGCGCCGCCGACCGCCATCCTGTGCTCGAGCTTGATCATGTCACTGGGGGTTGTCCGTGCGCTTCGCGACCTCGACCTTTCCGTGCCGAAGGACGTTTCGCTGGTCGCCCATGACGACGTCTTCCCATGGCTGCGGCCGGAGAATTTCCCCGTGCCGCTTTCCACCACGCGCTCGTCCATCCGGTTCGCCGGGGCACGCATCGCCGAGCGCCTCGCCGCCCGCATTTCGGGGCTGGAGGACGATCCGCGAGGCGAGGTCTGGCCTGTCGATCTGGTGGTCAGGGGCTCGGTTGCCGGCGCCCCGGTCTGACGTCAGTGATGGGCGGCAAAGAGTGAGGACGGGACTCGAGTTGCAGCTGGATCGGGCGCAAAGGTCCGCGCTCCGAGGATTCCGGTAATCCTGGCAAAACTCTCGAACGCCTTGCGGGCATCCTCGGCCCTCACGCTGCCGGCAAGTGCCGCCTCGCAGCTTTTCATGGCGCAGGCATAAACCGGCCCTCGCCTGGCGCCGGGCCAGTCGCGCAGGAAGATTACCGCGTTCTGGAGAGAGTCGATTTCAACCTCTGAGCCATCGATATTCAATCTCAGAGGCACACGAAACAGGATCGCGTCCATGCCGTTCCTCCACGGATTCAAGGGGAGTCTGGTGTTCAATGCACTGGAGATAGAAAAGGTTCCATAATATCGCAGAAAATTTGGCGGACGAACAGGTCGATTGTTCAGCCGACAACACCCGGCAACGACCTCAGCAAGGTGGTGCGGGCGGAGTCGAGATGCGCCCGGCAAGCAGCCTGCAAGCGCACCTTGTCGCGCGATTTGAGCGCGTCGATATAGGCGAGATGCTCGGTCACGGCGACGGCGTTGCGCTCGCGCCCGCCCGCCTTGTTCCACTGGTAGTGGTAGTGGAAGATCATGGCGATCACGTCGTAGAAATCGACGATGAAGCGGTTGCGCGAGGCGTTGTGGATCAGCCGGTGGAAACGCTCGTCGAGTTCGGAAAAATCCACATAGTGCCGCGCTATCGCATCTGCGAAGCCATGATGCTCGGCCTCCATGGCGTCGAGCGCCGCCCAAGCCGGGCTGGCTTCGGCAAGTTCGATGAAGGCAAATGCCGAGCGGAGTTCGAACATCTCGCGGATCTCGGTCAGCTCCAGCGCGAACTCGCGGGTAAACCCTTTGAGCATCCATCGGCTGTTCGGACGTTTTTCGATCAGGCCAAAGCGGCTGAAGCGGATCAGGAACTCGCGCAGGCTGCTGGTTCCGACCCCGATCTCGCGCGCCAGCTCGAGCTCGGTGATCTGGGTCCCGGGTTCGACGCCTTGCGCCAGAAGCCGCCGCATGAAGCTGCGCTCGATAATCTCGGCAGGCGAATCCGTCTCCTCGGCCGGGTAGAAATCGGCATCCACCGGAGCCCGCAGCCTGACCTTGCTGCGCTTGTCCCAGGCGATGACGCCGGCCTCCGCCAGATGCGCCAGGATGGTGCGGACGGTCGTTCGGCTGACGCCGAGCGCCAGCCCCAGTTCCGGCTCCGACGGCAGGCAGTCACGCGCGGCGAGCAGACTCAGGCAGCGGTTGTAGGCTTGCTTGAAAACCGTGCTGGTCTTCGACATCGGGAAGTCCCATCCTTCCGCGGCAGCACCTTATGATGCAAAAAGGCAATTGCGCTCAAATGTTTTTTTAAGATAAAAGACAATACGTCCCTTGGAGGGGAGTCAACCCAATTCAGCACGCTTTGCGTTTTCGATCCATCAAAACCGCGACCGTGCGCCTACCTTCAGCCGGACCATCCTCAGCCATCATCCCGAACAGCCAGGGAAACGACCCGTGACCGCCGCCAAAAGCATCGTCCTTTCACCTTCCGACAACGTCGCCGTCGCAAATGGCCGCATAGAAGCCGGCGAGACCCTGCCCGGTGGCGCCGTAGCGCTCGCGGCGATCGATCCGGGGCACAAGGTGGCGATCCGCCCGATCGCGGCGGGCGAGGCGGTGGTGAAATATGCGCAGGCGATCGGCAAGGCGACGGCGGACATCGCGGCCGGGGCGCATGTGCACTCGCACAACCTCGTCTTCGAGTCCGGCCGCATGCCGGTCGTTCCGCCCACCCCGCCGGTCGAGGCGACCGAGGAAGAGCGCGCCCGCACCTTCATGGGCTATCGCCGCGCCGACGGCCGCGCCGGCACGCGCAATTTCATCGGCATCATCGCCAGCGTCAATTGCTCGGCCACCGTCTGCCATGCCATCGCCGACGAGGCGAACCGGCGGCTTAAGCCGAAATATCCCGGCATCGACGGGTTCGTGCCGATCGTCCACGGCCAGGGCTGCGGCATGAGCGCCACCGGCGACGGCATGATGGTGCTGCACCGCACGCTGGCCGGCTATGCAAGGCATCCGAATTTCGGCGGCGCGCTGATGGTCGGCCTCGGCTGCGAGGTTAACCAGTTGACGCTCTACGGCCGCAAGGGCGCGGCCGCCGGCAAGCGGCATTTCAACATCCAGGATTCCGGCGGCTCGCGCAAATCGGTCGAGAAGGCGATGGGCGTGCTGGAGGAGATCTGCGAGGAGGTCGGCAACCTGCAGCGCGAGCCGATCCCGGTCAGCGAGATCGTCGTCGGCCTGCAATGCGGCGGCTCGGACGGTATGTCGGGCATCACCGCCAATCCGGCGCTGGGCGCGGCAGTCGATATTTTGGCGGCGGCCGGGGGTATAGGCATCCTGTCCGAGACCACCGAGATCTATGGAGCCGAGCACTTGCTCGCCTATCGCGCCGCGACGCCTGAAATCGCGGAAAAGCTCGACGGCTACATCAAGTGGTGGGAGGACCACACGGCCAAGCATGGCGCCTCCATCGACAACAACCCGTCGCCCGGCAACAAGCGCGGCGGCCTGACCACCATCCTCGAAAAGTCGCTGGGCGCGGTGGCCAAGGGCGGCCAGACGCCGCTCAACGGCGTTTTCGCCTATGCCGAGAAGGTCACCGGCCACGGCCTGGTCTTCATGGACACGCCCGGCTACGACCCCGTGTCGGCGACCGGCCAGGTGGCGGGCGGCGCCAACGTCATCGTCTTCACCACCGGGCGCGGCTCCTGCTTCGGCAGCCATCCGACCCCGTCGATCAAGGTCGCGACCAACACCGCGCTCTACAATTCGATGGAAGAAGACATGGACGTCAATTGCGGCGTGATCGCCTCGGGGGAAAAGAACATCCCGCAGATGGGCCGCGAGATTTTCGAACTCATCGTCGAGACGGCGTCGGGCAAGAAGACCAAGAGCGAGGAGTTTGGTTACGGCGACAACGAGTTCGTGCCCTGGCATCTGGGCGCGACGCTGTAGGCGCGGCGGACGACACAGGTTTTCGCGTGCGTCCTTCGAGGCTCGCCCGTTCAGCTTTGCCCTTCATGTTCAATGCTTTGCGGGCTCGCACCTCAGGATGAGGACGGTCGTGCCTGCAACGCTCATCGTCGACGACCGCGGGGAAGTTGAAGAATAAATCAACGGCAGCGATGACGGTCGATCCACCAACATTGACGATTGACTTACAGGCACGACCGTCCTCATCCTGAGGTGCGAGCCCGCAAGGCGTTGAAATGTTGGCGCGAATCGTCTGCAGGCGAGCCTCGAAGGACGCACCCTGCTCCTAAACGATCCCGCCGCCGCCCGAACTGACGGCCGGCCGCTCAGCGGCGACTTTTCGCCGGTAGCCTGCAGCGCGGTAGGTGGCGACGGGATCGACGGCGCCGCCTAGATTGAGCCGCGCCATGGCAAGGATCGGCTCGACGTCGGTGCGGAAGGCGGTCTTCAGCGTTTGTGTGGCCATCAGCGCGTCGCTGTCGGCCTGGAACCCCCCCAGTGCCTCGCGGTCGACCAGCAGGGCCGCCGCATAGGCGCGCTGCACCTCGACCGCCGACAGCATCAGGCTCTCGATCGGATCGGTGACGTTGTGGCTTTGGTCGAGCATATGGGCGGGGTCGAAACCCTTGGCGCCTCGCAGTTCGGCATCGACCAGTTCGTTGAAGACGAGGAACAGCCGGTAGGGATCGATCGAGCCGGCGTCGAGGTCGTCGTCGCCATATTTGGAATCGTTGAAGTGGAAGCCGCCGAGTTTGCCGAACTGGATCAGCCGCGCCACGATCATCTCGATGTTGACGTTCGGCGCATGGTGTCCGAGGTCGACCAGGCAATAGGCATTCGGCCCGAGTTCCTGGGCGATCAAATAGTTGGTGCCCCAGTCCTGCACGACGGTCGAGTAAAAGGCCGGCTCGTACATCTTGTGTTCGGAGAAAAGCTTCCAGCCCTCCGGCAGCGCGTCGTAGATGTCGCGCATGGCGTCGAGGTAACGCTCGAAGGCTTTGGTGAAATTTACCTGGCCGGGGAAATTGGAGCCGTCGCCGATCCACACGGTCAGCGCCTTGGAGCCGACGGTCCTGCCGATCTCGATGCATTCCAGATTGTGCTCCACCGCCTGTTTTCGCACGGCGGCGTCGGCATGGCTGAGCGAGCCGAATTTATAGGACAGTTTTTGATCCTTGGCGTCCGAAAACGTGTTGGAGTTCATAGCGTCGAAGCCGAGACCGAAACGGCTCGCCGCCTGCTTCAGCCGCTTCGGATCGGCCTTGTCCCACGGAATATGCAGCGACACCGTCGGCGTAGCGCGCGTCAGTTGCTGGATGACGGCGCAGTCCTCGATCTTGTCGAACACGTCTCGCGGCTCTCCTTCTCCGGGAAAGCGGGCGAAGCGCGTGCCACCGGTGCCGACGCCCCAGGACGGAATGGCGACACCGAATTTTTCCACCTTCTCGCGGATCGCATCGATGTTTATGCCGCGCCGGTCGAGCTGTTCACCGAGGTGGTCATAGTCGCGGCTCAGATCCTTTTCGTGGGCAGTATTGTGGTCGGCGACGGAGTCGGCCGCGATGATGGATTCGGTCACTTGTCCTCCCGCTCCTTTTTCATGTCCCTATTGTTTCCGGGCTAGCATTGCTGAATCCTGAACCAGTGCATGGCAAAGACGGCCATGTGGAATGCCAGGAAACCGCCGCTCACCACATAGAAAAGCCGGAAGATCGACGCGACTCGACTGTCTTCAGGCTCGAATGTCTCCTGCGGACCGAGCGGCGCGATATGCTGGCTTCCCGTAACCAGAAGATGAAGCCTCGGGACATTGTTCTTGCATTGTGTTGCGCGCCACCAGTTTCGGTAGGTGTGGTATTTGAATTCTCGAATCATCGCTATGGTCAGGCCGCAGATGACCGCGCCGGTCAGGCTGCCCGCATAGGCGATTGCAGGATCATGCAGGCAAAAAATCGAACCCTTGTCGCGAAAGAATGTGAAACCGAATACGTAGGACAGGATACCGCCGGCGAAGGTCAGCATCCAGCTCACCATCTTCGTAGTCTGCTCCTTAGCGTTGTCTCCGACCGTCTCGAAATGTTTCCAGAGCTCGACGAGTTGCTGCTCCTCCGGCCTGAAGGGGGCCTCAAGCAGATTTCTGTCACTGAATGTTACGCCGGTCATGGCTTCCTCCAGCTTCGATGCCGGCGGGCTGTGTCGCCGCCAGACACGGCATGAAGAATAGCACCCTTCTGTTTTTCGGTCGCGGCAAGTCTACCTCGTAAAACTCTGCGCGTTGCCCGCATCGACGTTCAGAATATTGCCGGTCGACTTGGCCGACAGGTCGGAGGCGAAAAACCAGACCGCCTCGGCGACATCCTCGGGGTACACGCCTAGCTTCAACATGGAGCGCTTGCGGTAGTGCTCTTCGAGCTCGTCCGGCTTCATGTTGTAGGCGGCGGCGCGCTGCTCGCGCCATTCGCCCTTCCAGATGTTGGAGCCGCGCAGCACCGCGTCCGGGTTGACCGTGTTGACACGGATGCCGGCGTCCGCGCCTTCCAGCGCCAGACAGCGGGCGAGATGGATTTCCGCGGCCTTTGCCGTGCAATAGGCGGAAGCGTTCGGCGAGGCGGCGAGCCCGTTCTTGGAGGCTATGAAGACGATGTTGCCGCCCGCCTTCTGCCGCTTCATCAGCCGGAACGCCTCGCGCGCCACCAGGAAATAGCCGGTGGCGAGGATGTCGATGTTGCGGGTCCACAGCGAAAGCTCCGTATCCTCGACCGGCGAGGCGGACGAAATGCCGGCGTTGGAGACAAGAATGTCGAGCCCGCCGAATTCCTTAGCCGCGAAAACAAAGGCCTCGGCGACTTCCGCCTCCTTCGTCACGTCCAGCTTCACGCCACTCACGACGTCCGCTGAATAGCGCTTGGCGAAGTCGGTTTCGGCAGTCTCCAGCGAGGCGGCGTCGATGTCGGCCAGCACCACGCAGGCGCCGTCGCTCATCAGACGATCAGCGATGGCCCGGCCGATGCCGCCCGCCCCGCCGGTGACCAGCGCGACGCGCCCGGCCAGCGGCTTCGGCTTCGGCAGGCGCTGCAGCTTTGCTTCCTCCAGCACCCAGTATTCGATATCGAAGGCCTCCTGCTCGGGCAGGCCCATATAACCGGAGACGGTCGAGGCACCACGCATGACGTTGATGGCGTTGACGTAGAATTCGCCGGAGATGCGGGCCGTCGCCTTGTCCTTGGCGAAGGTGATCATGCCAACGCCCGGCACGAGGTAGACGACCGCGTTGGGGTCGCGCATCGGCGGGCTTTCCGGCCGCTTGCAGCGCTCGTAATAGGCGGCATGGCCCAACCGGTAGGCCTCCAGCGAGGCCGGCAGGCCGGCGAGCGTCTTGTCGATGTCCGGGTTGGCCGGGTCGAAATCCACCACCAGCGGGCTGATCTTGGTGCGCAGGAAATGGTCGGGGCAACTCGTGCCGAGTGCGGCCAGTTTTTCCATGTCGCGTGCCGCAATGAACTCCAGCACCGCCGGCTGGTCGTCGAAATGCCCGACCTTGCGCTCCTTGGCGGAAATCATGCCGCGCAGCGCCGGCATGAGCTTTGCGGCGATAGCGCTGCGTTCCTCGGAAGGCAGCGTCTTGCGCACCTCGCCGCCGAAGGCAGCCTTGCCCTTGCCGTCCGCCTCGAAGAATTGCATCGCCTTGTTGATGATGCGAATGGTGACGTCATAGCATTCCTTGGCCGTGTCGCCCCAGGTGAACAGGCCGTGGCTTTCGAGAACCACACCGAGCGCCTTCGGGTTTTCCTTGCAGAATTTCTCCAGCCACAGGCCGAGTTCGAAACCCGGCCGCTTCCACGGCAGCCAGCCGATCTCGTCGCCGAAAATCCTCTGCGTCAGAGCCTTGCTGTCCCTCGCCGCGGCAATCGCGATCACGGCATCGGGATGCATGTGGTCGACATGTTTCCTAGGCACGAAGGCGTGCAGCGGCGTGTCGATCGAGGCGGCGCGGGGATTGAGGTTGAAGGTGCAGTGCGGCAGGTAGCCGACCATCTCGTCCTCATGCGCGAGGCCGCGATAAAGGCCCTTCAACGCCTCGAGCTTGTCCATGTAGAGGCTGGCGAGGCCGTCCATCTTCATGGTGCCGAGGTCGCCGCCCGAACCTTTCACCCACAAGACTTCGACCTGCCCGCCCGTCAGTGGGTCCTTCTCCATCGCCTTGGCGGAGGTGTTGCCGCCGCCATAGTTAGTGATGCGCTTGTCCGAGCCAAGCAGGTTGGAGCGATAGACGAGCAGTTCCGCCTCGCTCATGCCGGCGGCCTTGGCGTCGTCCCAGAGATCGGCAAGTCCTAACGTGGCCATGTTTCCGCCCTTTCGAGATTTTTGGCGGACGTTATGAGCCTAATCGCTCATGGTCAATCATGATTCGAGCAGAAATTGAGCGTTTGCATTGCACAATGGAATTGATGCGGCGCAATATGCTCACAGTTGTTGACGCTTTTGAGCGAACGTGCATTCATGATGATCGATTTCCTGTTGAGGTTGTCGATCGACATGCGCGAAACGGACCGGCGAGCGGCGATATTGGGAGCGATGGCCGGAAGGCCGGTCGTGCCCGTGCGCGAGCTCGTCGATCTCACCGGCGCTTCCAGCGCGACCCTGCGCCGGGATCTGGCAAGGATGGAAGAGGAAGGTCTGGTCCGGCGCGTGCATGGCGGCATCTCCGAGCCGGAGCAGAAACTGCCGGCGACGCTCGGCGCCCCGACCTTCAGCTCGCAGCGCGTCAAGAACGCCGACAGGAAGAGCGCCATCGCAGCGCTCGCCTGCGGTCTGGTAGAAGACGGCGAGTCGATCATCATCAATGCCGGCACGACGACCTTCGCCATGGTCGATTTTCTGCGCGACCGCCGGCTTAACATCCTGACCAACTCCTTCCCGATCGCCGAGGCGCTGATCCGCGGCAGTGAGAACCGCATCACCCTGCCCGGCGGCGAAGTCTATCGCGAGCAAGGCATCATCCTGTCGCCCTTCGAGGACGACACGATCCAGAATCTGCATGCCACGACGATGTTCATGAGCGCCGCCGCGATCACTCCGCTCGGCGTGGTCGAGGCCGACCCGCTGGTGGCGCGCGCCGAGGCAAAACTGCTTAGCCGCGCGGAGCGGTTGATCGTGCTCGCCGATTCGACCAAGTTCGACCCGAGGGGAAGCTTGGTCGTGTGCCCGCTGTCGCGCGTCTCGGTGCTGGTGACCGATGACGGGATCAGCGAGGCGGCGCTGGCTATGATGGAGAATGCCGGGCTCGATGTAAGGATTGCGCCCGTTGCCAAGGAGATCGCTTCCGCCGCATGATCGGCGGACGGTCGGGCCGGCATGAGCCGGTCCGAGGATTTTGAACCGGGAATGGCAGGGAGGAATTTGCCATGAAGACTACACGTCGTACCGTACTGCAGCTTGCCGGCGCCGCCGGTGCTGCGCTGGCCATGCCGGCGATCATCACGAAACGGGCGTTCGCCGCCGACAAGCGCATCGCCATGATCGTGAAGAACCTCGGCAACAGCTATTTCGACGCCTGCGCCAACGGTGCCAAGGAAGCGGCCAAGGAACTCGGCGGCATCGAGATCATCTACACCGCCTCGGCCAAGCCGACGGCGGAAGAGCAGATCGCCGTGATCGACGCGCAGATCGCCCAGAAGGTCGACGGCATCATCGTCTCGGCGAACGACGCCGACGCGCTGGTTCCGGTCGGCAAGAAGGCGATGGAACGCGGCATCAAGGTGATGAGTTTCGACTCGGCCATCGCGCCGGCCGGCCGCATCGTCCATCTCTCGGCGTCGTCCACCCCGCTCATCGGCGCCAAGCAGGTGCAGATGATCGCCAAGACGCTGGGCGGCAAGGGCGAGGTCGCCATCCTGTCGGCCGCTTCCACCATGACCAACCAGAATTCCTGGATCGAGGCCATGAAGGAAGAGTGGAAGAAGCCGGAATACAAGGACATGCCGCTGGTCGCGACCGTCTACGGCGACGACCAGGACGACAAGAGCTACCGCGAGATGCAGGGCCTGGTGAAGGCCTATCCGAACCTCAAGGGCGTGATCTCGCCGACCACCATCGGCATCCGCTCGGGCGCCAAGGCGATCGTCGACGGCGGCCTGACCGGAAAGGTGTTCATCACCGGCCTCGGCCTGCCTTCCGAAATGAAGGACTATGTGCTGAAGGGCGCCTGCGACACCTTCGCGATCTGGAACCCGGTGGAATACGGCTACTCCTCGACCATGATCATGGCCGACATCCTGGCCGGCAAGCCCACCGCCGAGGGCGACAAGCTCTCCATGGGCAAGAAGGGCGAGACCACCGTCGGCAAGGACGGCGAATGCGTCATGGGCGAGCCCTTCGAGTTCAACAAGAGCAACGTCGAGGAATTCGCCAAGATCTTCTGATCTGGGCCTACGCCCACCTTCTCCCCTTGTGGGAGAAGGTGTCGCCCTCGGACTTGCGGAGCAAGACCGAGACAAGGCGACGGATGAGGGGTGTTGGAAGAAACGAGACGTTGCGCTCCGTCCAGCACCCCTCATCCGACCTCGCTTCGCTCGGCCACCTTCTCCCACAAGGGGAGAAGGTACCGGGCCCGTCAGTTTCGAAATCGCGAAATAATGTCCCAACCCATCCTCACCCTTTCCGGCGTCTCGAAAAGCTTTCCCGGCGTCAGGGCGCTGAGTGACATCAGCCTGTCGCTCAGGGCCGGGCGCGTTACCGCGCTGATCGGCGAGAACGGCGCCGGCAAGTCGACCATCGTCAAAGTCCTGACCGGCATCTATCGGCCGGACGCAGGCGAAATCCGCGTTGGCGGCGACCAGAAGCATTTTTCCTCGCCACGCGACGCGTGGGCCGCCGGCATCGCCGCCATCCATCAGGAAACGGTGATGTTCGACGAACTCTCCGTCGCCGAGAACATTTTTACGGGCCACATGCCCACGGGGTCCTCGCGATTCGTGGACTGGTCCGAGATGCGCAACAAATCCACCGCGTTGCTCAAGCGCATCGACGCGCCCATCCCGCCCGAATTCAAGCTGAAGCGGCTGTCGGTCGCGCAAAAGCACCTGGTCGAGATCGCCCGCGCCCTGTCGCATGAGGCGCGCGTCGTCATCATGGACGAGCCGACGGCGGCACTCTCGGCCAACGAGATCGACGACCTTTTCCGCATTGTCGAGCAGTTGAAGGCGGAAGGCCGCGCCATCGTCTTCATCAGCCACAAGTTCGATGAGATTTTTCGCATCGCCGACGATTTCGTCTGCCTGCGCGATGGCGAGAAGGTTGGCGAAGGTCCGATCTCCTCCGTCACCGAGGCGCAGCTTGTGCGCATGATGGTCGGTCGTCCGGTCGACCAGGTTTTTCCCAAGCGCGACGTGCCGATAGGCGATGTCGTGCTGTCTGTGAAGGGCCTGTCGAACGCCACCGAATACGCCGACGTCTCCTTCGACCTGCGCAAGGGCGAGATTCTCGGCCTTTACGGGCTGGTCGGAGCGGGACGAACCGAGGCCATGCAGGGCCTGTTCGGCATTACGCCAGTGACGCGCGGAACGATTTCGCTGGACGGCAAACAGCTTTCGATAAATTCCCCGTCGGATGCCATCGCCGCCGGCATCTCCTACGTGCCGGAGGACCGGCAGGACCAGGGCGCGATCCTCTCCCTCGGCATCCGCGAGAATGTGACGCTGGCGAACCTGTCGAAATATGTGCGCGGCCTGTTCCTGTCGCGTTCCGCCGAGCAGGAGGCGACGCGCTCGCTCGGGCGGCGGCTGGCGGTTAAAGCGGCTAGCTGGGAGCAGCGGCTCGGCGAACTTTCCGGCGGCAACCAGCAGAAGGTGGTGATCGCCAAATGGCTGGCGACGCGGCCGAAAGTGATCGTGCTCGACGAACCGACCAAGGGCATCGATGTCGGCTCCAAGGCGGCGGTGCATGATTTCATTGGCGAACTGGCGCAGGACGGGCTCGCCGTCGTCCTGATCAGCTCCGAACTGCCGGAAGTCATGGGCCTGGCGGACCGCGTCATCGTCATGAAGGAAGGCCGCATGGTCGACGAGTTCAAGCGCGGCGCCTGGAGCGCCGAACAGATCGTCGGCGCGGCCACCGGCGCCGCCAAGGAGGCCGCGTGAAAGGCATCTTCAACTATCGCGAGCTTGCGCTCGCTCTGATCCTGATCGTCGGCGTTGCCGCGATCGGCGCCTATCAGCCGGTGTTCCTGGCCTGGGAGAACATCAGCGACCTGCTCACCGAAACCTCCGTGCTGTTCATGATGGCGCTGGCGCAGATGGTGGTCATCCTGACGCGCGGCATCGATTTGTCGGTGGCCGCAAACCTCGCGCTGTCGGGCATGATCGCCGCGCTGGTCAGCCAGTATTATCCCGACACGCCGCTGCTTCTGATGATCCTGGCTGGCGTGATCACCGGGCTGGTGCTCGGCCTGATCAATGGCGGGCTGATCGCCTTTCTCGGCATCCCGCCGATCGTCGTGACGCTGGGCACGCTCGCCGTCTATCGCGGCATGATCATCATTATCGCCAAAGGCGACCAGGTGAACGCCTCGGAAATGGGTGTGGAATTCCAAGCATTCCCGAAGGACATGTTCCTCGGCCTGACCAGTCCGGTGTGGATTGCAATTGCCGTGTCGATCCTATTCTGGGTTTTTCTCAACAACACCCGCGCCGGCCGCGGCCTCTATGCCGTCGGCGGCAATCCGGTCGCGGCGCGTTATTGCGGCATCGACCAGCGCAAGCAGGAACTGCTCGCCTACGCCATTTCGGGCGCGGTCGCCGGGCTGTGCGGCTATCTCTGGGTCGCCCGCTACGGCGTTGCCTATTCGGAGATCGCCAACGGCTATGAGCTGACCGTTATCGCCGCCTGCGTCATCGGCGGCGTGTCGATCGGCGGCGGCGTCGGTTCGGTCGCCGGCACGCTGCTTGGCGCGCTGTTTCTAGGTATCGTCATGACGGCCCTGCCGGTCCTGCAGATCTCGCCGTTCTGGCAGATGGCTATCTCCGGGGCGGTCATCCTCGCCGCCGTGGTCATCAATGCGCGGGCGGAAAAACGGCCTGAAAAGCTCATCCTGCCGGAAGCGCGGCGTATCGGACGGGTGCGGGCATGAACGCGATGCCTCCCTCCGAGAGCCGCTACACGGTTCTGGACGCCGCGCCGCGCCGGGCGCGCGACGTGCTGCTGCGCTGGGAAGTGATCCTGGTGATCCTCCTGGTGCTGACCATTGTGGTCAACACCATCGTCTCGCCTTATTTCCTCGACGTCTTCAACCTCGCCGACGCCACCTTCAATTTCTCCGAGAAGGCGATCATTGCGCTGGCCATGGCGCTGCTGATCCTGGTGCGGCAGATCGACCTGTCGGTGGCGGCGATCGTGGCGCTCGCCGCGATGGGCATAGGCTACGCCGCAGAGGCCGGGTTCGGGCCCACCGGACTGTTCGCGGTGGGTATCGGCATCGGTATTTTGTGCGGCGTTTTCAATGGCTTCCTCGTCACCTACGCCGGCCTGCCGTCGATCGTCGTGACCATCGGCACCATGTCGCTGTTCCGCGGCATCACCCAGGTGATTTTGGGCGACCAGGCCAAGACCAAATATCCGCCAGAATTCCTCGAGCTCGGCCAGAGCTATTTCATCAAGATGAAGGAGACCGGCATCCCCTGGCTGTTCATTCCGCCGATCCCATTGTCTTTCCTCGTCTTTCTGGTTCTGACGGTTGTCTTCGGCATCGTGCTGCACAAGACCGCGACCGGCCGCAAACTCTTCGCCATCGGCTCCAACCCGGTCGCCGCGCGGTTCTCCGGCATTCCGGTCGAGCGACTGACCTTTTTGCTGTTCGTTGTCTCTGGACTGCTCTCCGGACTGGCGGCGGCGCTGCTCACAGCGCGGCTGGGCTCCATGCGCTCCAACATCGCCATCGGCTGGGAACTCGACATCGTCACCATGGTCATCCTCGGCGGCGTGTCGATCGCAGGCGGTGTCGGTTCTATCCTTGGTGTGTTCCTGGCGGTGCTCACGCTAGGACTTGTGACTTTCGGCATGTCTCTTAACAACATCCCGGGTCAGGTGGTCAGCGTCTATATCGGTCTGCTGCTGATCGCGGTGATCGCCATCCCGCGCATCGCCGACAAGCTCGGACTGAGAACAAGCAGGTAATCTGATGGAGAAATTTGCCTTCCGGATGCGGCTGAAACCCGGCATGACCGCCGAGTACAAACGCCGCCATGACGAGATTTGGCCGGAGCTCGTCGACCTGCTGAAAGAAGCAGGAATTTCCGACTATTCCATTCATTTCGATGCCGAAACGAACCAGCTTTTCGGGGTGCTTTGGCGCCGCGACGACCACACGATGGACGATCTGCCAAAGCATCCGGTGATGCGGCGCTGGTGGGATTTCATGTCCGACATCATGGAGTACAACGCCGCTGGTGAACCCGTCGCGGTGCCGCTCGAGACCGTTTTCCATATGGAGTGAGCGGCTTGCCGAAGGTCCGCACAGTCGCCGTCATCGATGTAGGCAAGAGCAACGCCAAGGTAGCGCTGGTCGACCTTTCCACGCTTGAGGAAACGGTCGTTGCGCGCACGGCGAATTCCGTCGTCAATTCAGACCTTTACCCTCATTTTGACATCGACCGCCTTTGGACGTTCATGGTTGACGGACTGGCGGAACTCGGCCGCCGCGCAACGCCGGATGCGATCGTCGTGACTGCCCATGGCGGGTCCGGAGTGCTGCTTTCGGCAGACGGAAATCTGGCCCTGCCGATGCTGGACTACGAACATTCCGGACCCGAAACGACCGCCGCGGACTATGAGCTTCTACGACCTTCCTTCGAGGAAACGGGCTCGCCGAGGCTGCCTGGCGGGCTCAATCTCGGCGCGCAGTTATTCTGGCAGTCGCAGGCGTTTCCCCAAGCCTTTCAAAGGGTTGAAACGATCTTGATGTATCCGCAATACTGGGCTTTCCGGCTCTGCGGAGTAGCGGCAGACGAAGCGACGTCGCTGGGGGCGCATACCGATCTCTGGGATCCGCACAAGCGCGACTTTTCCAGCATGGTCGACCGGCTGGGTTGGCGGCAAAAGATGGCGCCGATGTGCAAGGCGAGCGACCGACTCGGCCGCTTACTGCCTGAAATCGCAGAGAAAACCGGCCTTGCCGCGGACACGCCGGTCTATTGCGGCATCCATGATTCCAATGCTTCGCTCTACCCCCATCTGCTGGCGCGAAAGGCGCCGTTCACGGTGGTCTCGACCGGCACCTGGGTGATCGTCATGTCGGTCGGCGGCGAGCGGCAAGTGCTTGATCCCAAACGCGATACGCTGATCAATGTCAACGCCTTTTGCGATCCGGTGCCATCGTCGCGGTTCATGGGCGGACGGGAATTTTCGCTGTTGATCGGCGACCACGGAGCCGAGCCGAGCAAGGCGGAAATCGAGACGGTGTTGAAGACTCCGGTGCTCCTGACACCGTCCGTCGATCAGGGGTCCGGGCCATTCCAGCATCGCGCATCGGAATGGCTGCCGGCCGAGCCTTCCAGTCCGGGGGAGCGGTTCGCGGCGGTTTCGTTCTATCTGGCGATGATGACGGCCACCTGCTTGGACCTGATCGGCTCACAAGGAGATACGATCGTCGAGGGACCGTTCGGCCAGAATGCCTGCTTTATCAGGATGTTGGCGACCGCAAGCGGGCGGCGCGTGGTGGTCTCGAAAGGCAGCACCGGCACCAGCATCGGCGCGGCGCTGCTCTGCGCCGGCGCGGACTTCAAACCGGAAGGGGGACCGGAAACAGCAGTCGTTCCGGAGCCGGAATGGTTGACCTACGCCGCACGCTGGCGGCAGGCGCTGGCATAGCGGCGCTTTCGGTTCAACGGCGCGGCAAGTTCGGAATCTCGTTCCGGCGCAAAGGCTTGGCCCGAATGTCAGGAGTGCCGGGGGCTTTTGCGCTGACGCGAGGCCCTTTTCCGTGACGCTGCCCTGCTTTTGGCGCCAAATGTCGCGACAGACTGCCGTGTTGACGTAACACAATCTTCGCCGGCACGATTGCAGGAAGACCGACGAAAATTATCTCCGGCCATGCATGCTATTTTCGGCGCCTGCGCAAATTGTATTCGGGGACCGTCGAGATATTAGCCTGCCGAACAGGCCAGCCGCCTACCCTTGCCACAGGTTATCGCTTGAAGGAATTACTCCACCCCTAACCCGTCCCCACAAGGGGGAGGGGGACTGGGCTTGCATCTCCGCCAGACGCCGATCGTCGCCGGCTTCGCTCGGCATAACGGCCGCAAAGTCCCCTCCCCCTTGTGGGGAGGGATTAGGGGTGGGGTAATTCCTTCAAGCGATTGCGCTGCCTCGCCTCACCCGCCGGACCATCCGCTCGACATTCTCGATGGGGCACTCCGGGGTGATGCCATGGCCGAGATTGAAGACCAGCGGGCCGCCTCCCAGCGTTTCGAGGATAGCGTCGACGCCTTCGTCCAGAGCGCGGCCGCCGGCGACCAGACGCAGCGGATCGAGGTTCCCTTGCACGGCACCATCGGCCTGCAGGGCGCGGGCTTGGGAAAGCGGCACAGACCAGTCGAGGCCGAGCGCGGTGACGCCGGTGCTTTTTCGATAGCCGGCGTACAAACTGCCGGCGCCGCGCGGAAAACCGATGATCGGCGTGGCCGGATGTTTTTCGCGCACCCGCCTCGCGATCTCGGCGACCGGTTTTACGCACCAGGCTTCGAAAGAGGCTTCGTCGAGCACGCCCGCCCAGGAATCGAAGATCTGCACGGCGTCGGCGCCGGCGTCGATCTGGCGGATGAGATAGTCGGCGGAGACTTTGGCCAGCTTCGAAAGCAATGCGGCCAGAGCCTCGGGCTCGCGAAATCCGAACAGCCGCGACGGCGCCTGGTCGGGCGTGCCGCGCCCGGCGATCATGTAGGTGGCGACGGTCCACGGCGCGCCGCAGAAACCGATGAGAGCGGTCTCCTCCGGCAGTTCGGCGCGCAGGCGGCGGACAGTTTCGTAAACCGGCGCCAGATGGGCGTGGAAGTTGCCGGCTTCGTCCAGTCGCCCGATTTCGGAAACCTCGATCGGCGTCAGGCGCGGGCCCTCGCCTTCGACAAAGCGCAGGTCGCGTCCGAGCGCATGCGGAACGACGAGGATGTCGGAAAACAGGATGGCCGCGTCGAAACCGAAGCGGCGGATCGGCTGCAGCGTCACTTCGACGGCGAAATCCGGATCGTAGCAGAGGTCGAGGAAGGAGCCAGCCTTTTCACGCATCGCGCGGTATTCGGGGAGGTAGCGGCCGGCCTGCCGCATCATCCACAGCGGCGGCGGGAACACGCTCTCGCCGCCCAGCACTTTCAGCAGTTTCTTGTCCTGCACTCGATATCTCCCGGTTCGCCGGGAGCTATGTCACGGGGGCCGGCACGGGGCAATGCGGCAGGGTGAACGCATATGTCGCCCAGGGAGGAAGAGAACTCCATGCCGGAGAGATTTTCCGAGGCACGGATCGCCTTCGTTATGCGGGCCGGGGACAGAACGGTGGTCAGCGATAGCATTCATATCGCGGACAACGACGGCATGGCTTCCTGCCGACACACCGGATTCGCCGAACGATGAAAGGGCTGCACCCGCGCCAAACATGAAGCACGGCGGTAAGCACTTGTTTTCACGACGCTATCGTCGCAGCGGCGTTTCGCGCCTTCCGGTTCGGCACCGGAGATGGTAGGCGTGGCCCGCCAGATTGGGAGACCATCGCTTGCAGGGCCAACCGACATTGCCGTGGCTGTTCTTCAGCTTCTCCGGAAGGCTCGGCCGCAAGCCCTACGCGCTTGCCGGCCTGTTCTGCTATTTGGCGCGAAGCTATCCGCTCTACCGGATCATCGTGGCGCCCAACGAGGAGACCGCGAATTTTTGGGGCGGGATTTTCATCCTCGTCGCCTTCTGTTCCTTCTTCGCGCTGGTCCCGCTGGCGGCCAAGCGCCTGCAGGATTTCGGCAAGCCGACGGCGCTTGCGTTCCTGTGCATCCTGCTCGACATTCTGATGTTTCTGCCGTTGTGCTTCATCCAGGGCGATCCAGGCCCGAACCGCTACGGCGCGGCAACCAACCAGCCCAAATAGGACTGCGGGAGCGGACCATGGCATACCGTTCGCTCGATCCTCACCTGATTATCGAAACGGCGGAGCGGCTGGAAACACGCATCGCCGACCGTTTTCCGGATGCCGGCCTGCGCAAGGTCGGCAAGGAACTCGTCTCGCTGGCACGCGACATTCGCGACGCGGCGGCGGCGCTGGAAAAGCCGATCTGGTGGCTGCGTATCCTGGTGGGCGTGGTGATCGGGCTCGGCGCCTGCATGTTCCTGTTCGTCGGCACCATCCTGCCCTTCGACCGGTTTTCCAGCGGCGGCGACGTGGTCGAATCGGTGCAAGGCATCGAGGCGTCGCTGAACACGGTGATCCTGGCCGGCCTCGGCCTGCTGGCGCTGGTGCGCGCCGAAGTGACGATCAAGCGGCACCGCGTGTTCCGGCAGTTGCACGGGCTGCGCTCGCTGATCCACGTCATCGACATGCACCAATTGACCAAGGACCCGGCGGCGCTGTCGTCGACATTTACGCCGACGCCGCATTCGCCGAAACGCACGATGAGCCGAGGCGACCTGCTGCGCTACCTAGACTATTGCTCCGAGATGCTGTCGATCACCGGCAAGCTGGCGGCGCTGTTCGCCCAGTCCGTCAACGACGAGGTGGTTATCGACGCGGTCAACGATGTCGAAAACCTCGGCTCCAACCTGTCGCGAAAAATCTGGCAGAAGATCACCATGCTCAATGCGGAGGGCAGGACTGCGGGCTGAGCCCGGCTGGGAAGTGTCGAGCAGCATTGAAGCCGGCCGTTCTTGCAGCCGGCTGCCTTGAGCAACAGATGTCGCTCCAAATGCTACTTTATATGCCGGTGACGATACTTGTGTCGTCCTTTTTCATGAAACTGTCTTTGTCGACAGATATACCTGATTTCAACGCAATTGGTTCTGCCAGGCTCTCTTCAAGCGGGCCGTCGCGAAGAACCGGCTTTCGTTTGGAATCTTGCCTGAGCCGATGCGTGCCTCGCGTCGATATTCGTTTCATAACAATGTCTTGAAAGATTGCGATCATCGCCCCCCACGGCCATGGATGGGTGGTCGGGGAGCCGATCGGTGTGTGCCGCCGGTCGGCATAGACGGTGGATACCGACCTGAAGCTTTCGACCGACGGCGGCGACACCAGCCCGTTACAAGACCAGTCCAGGTTGCTCCCCGAAACCCGGCGCAAGCATTTTTCAACGCCGGGTCAATTCTGTGTCATCTATTCACCCAAAATCATCAATCTATCGACAGTTCATCTGTCGAAATCTTCTGACGGGATAGAAGAACCAATGACCGACTTCACTCTCACCAACAAAGCCAACAATTTCACCGGCGGCGCCGGCACCGACACGTTCAGCGGGCTGGGCGGCGGCAACGACGTGCTCGACGGCGCCGGTGGCGCCGATACCTTCAGCATCGACAGCAACCAGACCGGCTCGATCAACGGCGGAAGCGGAACCGACACGGTCATCGCGACCGACAACCAGTTCGACGAGGCGCTGGTGTTCTCCAACGTCGAGGTGCTCAAGACCACGACCTCGAACCTCTATTCGACGGTCGCGCAACTGAACCAGTTCGCCACGATCCAGCCCGGGGGCGCAGATTTCTACTCGTTCCTTCAGGGCACGGGTGGCGCCATCGACTACTCGACGCGCGTCGCGTCGCCGGCCCTGCTGCATGTCGAGGCGGCGCTGTGCGATTCGGCCGTGCAGATCACAGGCACCAGCCGCGCCGACTTCCTGCTGGGGTCGAATTTCAACGACACGATCAACGGCGGCGCCGACAACGACACGCTCTATGGATTGTCGGGCAACGACACGCTGAACGGCGGAGCCGGGGCCGACGCCATGGACGGCTCCACCGGCAACGACACCTATTATGTCGACAATGCCGGCGACACCATCGCCGAATTCATCGGCAAGGGCGTGCTCGACAAGGTGGCGACCACTGTCAGCTACACGCTGGCGGCCGGCGTCGAGGTCGAGCAGATGCAGACGACCAGCGCGTCCGGAACCAAGGCGATCAACCTCTCCGGCAACGAGTTCGCCCAGAAAATCTACGGCAATGACGGCGACAACGACATTTTTGGCGGCAACGGCGACGACACCATGATCGGCAATGGCGGCGCCGACGATTTCAACGGCGGCGCCGGCAGCGACACCGCCTCCTATGCGGGCGCGGCCGCGGGCGTGATCGCCAGCCTGACCAACGCCGCCATCAACAGCGGCGACGCGAAGGGCGACACCTACCTGTCGGTCGAAAACCTGATCGGCACCGGCTTCGACGACGCGCTGAACGGTCAGCAGAACGCCAACGACATCAATGGCGGGGCGGGCAACGACACCATCAAGGGGTATGCCGGCTTCGACACGCTGACCGGCGGGCTGGGCAAGGACAACTTCGTCTTCAACAGCGCGCTCGCCACGGCCGCCATCGACGACATCACCGACTTCAACGTCGCCGACGACACGATCCAGCTCGACGATCTGTTCTTCACCCAGATCGGCACGCCGGGCGTGCTCGCGGCAGGCGCCTTCCACAGCGGCGCGGCCGCGCATGACGCCGACGACCGCATGATCTACTACGCCAATACCGGGCAGTTGTTCTATGACGCCGACGGCGATGGCGGCGGCGCGGCGATCCAGATCGCCTCGCTCAGCGCCGGCCTGTCGCTGACCAACGCCGACTTCCTTATCATCTGATATCGAAGGCTGCGTTTCGACCGGCCGTGCCGCTCCCTGTCCGCCCGCCGGTATCCAGCCGACGGACGGGCCAGGGGTGGCGCGGCTGACCCTTCTCGTTTGCGCGGGAGCGAACCGTGGCGGGGCGGGATCGTCGATCCTCCTTGCCGAGTTGCCGGCAAGGCGACGTGCCTTTCTTCACACGAGGCTTACCGCCCGTCTCCGTAGGACAGCCGCAGACCGGGATCGGGCCAGTCCATGGCGATCAGCCGGCCGAAGCCGGAGAGCGTGATGTAGGCGGTCTTCATGTCGGGGCCGCCGAAGCAGATGTTGGTGGTGAGCGGGTCGCCGGTCATGATTTGGCGCCGCAACTGGCCGGACGGGCTGATCACGCTGATGCAGCCGCTGGCGAGCGTAGCGACACAGATATTGCCATGCGCGTCGAGGGCGAGGCTGTCGAGACGCTGGTAGCCGCCAAGTCCGATGACGATGCGCCCGCCATGCGGCGACGGATAGGGGAAGCGCTTTGCCTTGCCCCGCTCCTCCAGGTCGAAGGCCCAGAGGCGGCCGGTCTCGGTCTCGGCGACGTAGACGGTGTTTCCGTCCGGCGACAGGCCGACGCCGTTCGGCGTGATCAGCGGATAGGCGACCTCGACGATCGAGGAGCCGTCGGCCTTGGCGTAATAGAGCCCGCCATTCATCCGGTAGCGCGGATAGAATTTCCCGTAGTCGGTGAAATAGAAGCCGCCATGGCTGTCGAAGACGATGTCATTCGGCCCGACCAGACGGTGGTCGCCGCAGCGGTCGTAGAGCACCTGGCTTTTTCCAGTCGTCGGGTCGAGCTTTTCGATCCAGCCGCCCGCGTAGCCTTCGGGCGTGCCCGGCCTGACGCGGTTGATGCCGTCCTGCCGGACGAACAGGAAGCCGCCATTGTTGCAGACATAGAGCGAGCCGTCGGGGCCGGCGGCCAACCCGTTCGGGCCGCCGCCGAGATCGGCGACGATTTCAACAGTGCCGCCGGGCCGGCAGCGGCTGACCGTCTTGCGCTCGATTTCGACGAGGTAGACGGAACCGTCGGCGCAGGCGACCGGCCCTTCCGGAAAGAGCAGGTTTTCCGCGATGATCTTTTGGGCTTCACCCGAGGCTGCGCCTGCGGTCATGGTGTTCCCCCCGGTCGCGCTTTTAGCGTTTCGATTATCTTGCCCTACGCCATGCCGCAGGGAAAGCCTCGCAATTCACACCCACAGATCGGAGCGTCGCCGCTTCAATCGAGCGTGCGCCGGAATCGCAGCAGCGCCATGCCGGCGAAGACGACCACGAACACCGAGAGTGCCGCAACTTCGCCCGAAATCGCCGGCCAGTCGGCGCCCTTCAGCATCACCGCGCGGGTGACGCGCAGGAAATGCGTCAGGGGCAGGATCTCGCCCAGTGTCTGCGCCCATTGCGGCATGCCGCGATAGGGGAACATGAAGCCCGACAGCAGGATCGACGGCAGGAAGAAGAAGAAGGTGAGCTGCAGCGCCTGCATCTGCGTGCGCGCCACAGTCGAGATGGTGTAGCCGAGCAGCACCAGCGCCATGACGAAGACGAAGATGGCGCCGGTCAGCAGCCAGATCGAGCCGATGAAGGGCACCGAGAACAGGAGTTTCGCGGCGGCGAGCACGACCACCACCTGCACCGCGCCGACGCAGAGATAGGGCAGCACCTTGCCCAGCATGATCTCGACGGGAGAAGCCGGCATGGCGAGCAAATTTTCCATGGTGCCGCGCTCGGTCTCGCGGGTCAGCGCGATCGACGTCATCATCACCAGCGTCATTTGCAGGATGACGCCGAGCAGGCCGGGCACGATGTTGTATTGTGATATCCCTTCGGGGTTGTAGCGGCGATGGACGACCACCTCCAGCCGCCGGGAAGCGTTCTCGGCGTCGACCGCGTCCATGCCCTGCTCGCGCAGAAGCGCCTGGCTGGCGACGGTGCCAAGTGTGGAGATGGCGTTGCCGGCGGCGGACGGATCGGTGGCGTCGGCCTCGATCAGGATCTGCGGGTGGTCGCCGCGATCGACGCGGCGGCGGAAATCGGACGGGATGGTGACGACGAAGGAGACGTCGCCCTTGGCCATCAGTTCCTCCGCCTCGGCTGCGCTGGCGGCCACGGTGACGAAGCGGTAGTAGCCGGTGGTCTCCAGCGCCGACACCATGGCGCGCGTATACTGATCCTGGCTGGTGGCGACGAGCGCGGCCGGCAGCGTCTTCGGATCGCTGTTGATGGCGTAGCCGAACAGCACGAGCTGGATGAGCGGCACGCCGAGCATCATGGCGAAGGTGATGCGGTCGCGCCGCATCTGGATGAATTCCTTGGCGAGCAGCGCGCCGAGACGCGCGAAGGAGAACAGCGTGTTCATTTCATGTTGTCCTGAGAGCCGGACATGAATTTGATGAAGACGTCTTCGAGGCTGGTCTCGCCGGGGCTGACGGTGACGTTTTCGCGCTTGGAGAGCGGGGCCAGCGACTGTTCCAAGAGTTTCGCGTCGGAGCCGACGACATGCAGCGTCGTGCCGAAGGGCGCGATCTGCTCGACGCCGGGTTTTCCTTCAAGCTCGGCGGCGACCTCGTTGAGCCGCTCGCCATCGATCACAAATGTCGTCAACGCGGCATTGCCGACGACCTCGGCGACGGTGCCGGAGGCCAGCATCTTGCCATAGGCGATGTAGCTGATGCGGTGGCAGCGCTCGGCCTCGTCCATGTAGTGGGTGGAGACCAGCACGGTGAGGCCACCGCGCGCCAGGCGATGAATCTCGTCCCAGAATTCGCGCCGCGCCTTGGGGTCGACGCCGGCGGTGGGTTCGTCGAGCAAAAGCAGTTTCGGCTTGTGCATGATGCAGGCGGCGAGCGCCAGCCGCTGCTCCCAACCGCCGGACAACGTGCCGGCCAGTTGATCGCGCCGCGATGTGAGGCCGAGTTCCTCCAGCGTGCGGTCGACATGCTCCGCAACCGGTTTCAGCCGGTAGAGACGGGCGACGAACTGCAGGTTTTCGGCGATCGTCAGGTCCTCGTAGAACGAGAATTTCTGGGTCATGTAGCCGACTTCGTTCTTGATCCGCAGCGCCTCGGTGCGGAGGTTGTAACCCAGTACCTCGCCATCGCCCTCGTCGGGCGTCAGCAGGCCGCACATGATGCGGATGGTGGTCGTCTTGCCGGAACCGTTGGGACCGAGGAAGCCGACGATCTCGCCTTCGGCGACGTCCATGGAGACATGGTCGACGACGGTTTTCGTGCCGAAACGCTTGACCAGGTTGCGAACGGAAATGGCGAGGGGGCTGGGCATGGTGGTTGCCGGTTTCACAGGGGTTTGAGCAGCAGGCAGTGGGCAATAGGCAGTAGGCAGTAGGAAGAGAGCCGGGCGCTCTTGCATCTGCTGGAGGCTAAGTGGATTGCAGGCCGTTCGATCCCTACTGCCGACTGCCTATTCCCTACTGCCCTCCTCTCACATCCACATCGACGATCTGCCCCGGCTCGAGCTTGCCCGCGTCGCCGTCGGGTCGGGCTTCGACGAGGTAGACCAGCTTCTGGCGGGTCTCGAGCGAATAGATCACCGGCGGGGTGAACTCCGGGTCGGGCGAGACGTAGCTGACCTTGGCGGTCAGGCCGTCAGGGCAGCCGTCGCAGCGCACCGAAAGTTCCGAGCCGACCTTGACCGACGAGAACGACGCCTCCGGCACATAGACCTTCAGCTTCACGGCGCCGTCGGGCAGCATGGAGATCACCGGCGCCGCCGGGCCGCCGACATCGCCGGGATTGCGGATGATATCGTCGACGCGGCCGGCGGCTGGCGCCTTGATGTCGCGTTTGCTCAGCCGCCAATTTGCCTGGTCGAGCGCGGCGCGCGCCTGCTTGACCTGGTGTTCGGCCGCCTTGATCTCTTCGGCACGGGCCGGCAGGCCGCCGACCGCCAGATTGGCCTTGGCCTGGCCGACGGCGGCGTCGGCGGTCTGCACGGCCGTCGTCGCCCGGTCATGTTCCGCCTTGGTGGCGATGGCCTTTTCAACGAGGTCGCTGGTGCGGTCGAGCACCCGCTTGGCTTCCGCCGCCTGCGCCTCCGCCGAGACCACGGCTGCCTCCAGCACCGCGATCTCCTCCGGCCGCTTGCCGATGCGCAGGTTGGCGAGTTGCGCCTCGGCCTGCGCAAGTGCGGCCTCGGCCTGTGCGACGGCGATCTTGGCGTCGCCGCTTTCCAGCGTGGCAATCGTCTTGCCGGGCTCGACGCGGTCGCCGCGCCGGACCAGCACGGTCTCGACCTCGGCCACCTCGATCGGGGCCAGGAGCACGAACTCGCCCTCGACATAGCCGACCGCGAGCGGCGGTGGACCGCCGCAGGAGGCGAGCATTGAGGCGACGAGCGGGATCGAACAGAAGAAGCTCATGACGGGCCGCCTTTCCGGGCCGCGAGAATTGCATCGAGATTGCTTTTCGCCACGTCGACGACCGAGGCCGCCTCTTTGGCGCCGATGTCGCTCCAGCCCATACGGCGCATCACAGGCTCGCGGGCAATGCGAAAATAGATGACCTGGCCGATCAGGGTGAATACCGTGAGCTTGGTGCGGTCGCTTTCGGCGGGCTCGCCGGTCGCCACTTCCCATATCCGGCAGAGGCGCTTGTGCGTCGGCTCGAACACCCCCGAATAGATGCGGTCAAGTGCCGCGGTGGGGTGGGCGAGTTCGCGCAGCATGAACTGCACGATCTCGCCGGCTTCCGGTCGTGCCACGATAAACCCCACCATGCGCTCGACCGCCGCCGAGAGTTGCCGCCGCGCGGCCTCGCGGTCCATGCCGGCGTCCAGCGACTGGTCGATATGCCCGAGCACCGGGCCGGCGATCGCCTGGATGGTCGAGACGATGTGATCGGCCGCGGCCATGCGCAGTCCGTCCTTGCCGCCGAAATGATAGGCGATGGAGCCGATATTGGCGTTGGCCGCGGCGGCCACCTCGCGTGTCGAGGTGCCATCGAAGCCTTGGCGGCCGAACAGGCGCAAGGCGGCGAGCACCAAAGCCTCGCGGGTCTGGTCGGCGGCGGAAAGAGATGTCGGCTTCTTGTCCATAAGCACTATTTAATCAATCGAATGATTAAAGTCAAGCGCTTTCGCTTGCCGGCCCGTGCGGGCTGGCTTACAGACTTCGCCCGAGCGGGTGCGGCGGAAGGACAATGGACGCGTTGGCGACCACGGGTGAGTTTTGCGCGAGACAGGGGCTCACCAGCCGCTGTATCCTGAGCCCCCAAAAAGACAATGGGGGTCCCGGCTGCCGGACCCGTACTCCGTGCGCAAGGCTGCGTGAGTAGTCATATGGCCAAGGAGATCGAGCGCAAGTTCCTGCTTAAGGACGATTCCTGGCGGAACCTGGCGGAACCGTCGAGAGCCTTCCGGCAGTTCTACCTGGCGGTCGGGCCGGAGCGTAGCGTCCGCGTCCGTATCATCGGCGACAGCAGCGCGCGGCTGACCGTCAAATTCGGCACGACGCCGGTGCGCGACGAGTTCGAATATCCGATCCCGATCTCCGACGCCCGCGAGATGCAAGATTTCGCGATCGGCACGATAATCGTCAAGCAACGCTATATCGTCCGGCATGGCGGCTATGGCTACGAGATCGACGTGTTTTCCGGTGCGCTGGAGGGCCTGGTTGTCGCCGAACTGGAGACGCCCGATACTGTCGGGGATGACTGCCTGCCAAGCTGGCTGGGGCCGGAGGTTACCGGCGACAGCCGCTATTCGAACGTGGTGCTGGCGCTCAGCGGAAGGCCCGATTCGATATGACCGCGCCTATCGACCCGCGCGAACCGTTGTCCGCGGAGGTCCGACGGATCGCCGCCGACGAGACGAGCACCGCGGTGGCGGCGCTGGAGACGGCGCGAACCGACCCGAGCGAGGGTTTTCACGAATGCCGCAAGGCCATCAAGCGGCTAAGAGCGCTGTGGCGGATGGCGCGCGCAGGGGACGAACCCTATTGCCGTGCGCAGGACGCCAGCCTGCGCCGCGCCGCCAAGCTGCTGGCCGGTCCGCGCGAAGCGACGGCATTGATCGAGACCGCCGACAGGTTGGCGCAAGTTGCCGGAGACGATACGGAGGCCAATGCGGTCGCGGCGTTGCGTGCCATGCTGGAGGCCCGCCGGAGCACGCTTATGGGTTCCTGCCTGCATGTCGGTCCGGCGGTTGCCGAGGCGACGGCTTTGCTTTCAAAACTCGATTTTACGTCCATGCGAATGCCGGACGTACCGGCAACCGCCGCGGACGTGCTGGAGATCGGCGTGCGAAAAGGCATGCGGCGTGCCTTGAAGGCGCTGAAAGCGGCAGGCGAGACCGGAGAGGCAGAGGCTTTTCACGACTTGCGCAAGGCCGTGAAGGCGCTGTCGCTGCAGGCACGGCTGCTGAAGCCGCTCATGCCGGATGCCGGCAAGCGCGAGCGCAAGGCGATGGAGGCGTTCGGCGAGAGGCTGGGCGAACTCAACGACCTGCATGTAATGGATGCGCTGCTCGCAGCGGAAGGCGTCGACTTGGTCGGCGCGGAGGCGACAGCGCTTCTGCGCGAGCGGATCGCTACCGAAACACAAAAACTTAAGCGGCGCTGCCTGAAGGCAGGAGCAAAACACCTCGAGCACAAACCCGCACCGGTCGCGCGCGAACTTGCGGCGCGTTTTGAACGGCGCGCCAGCAAAGCCCGCAATCGGCAAGCGGCCTGACCTGGAGCGGCTTGCCGGCAAGAGCCAGTTCGCGGCGCCAAGAGCTATCGACGGCAAACAGGCGGGCAGACCCGGAGCATTTCCGACCAGAGGCTTGAGACGGGCGGCAGCCCGTCGGCACAATACCAGTGGCTTCTTCCTTTGACCGTCGGAGCCGCGCTGCAACGGCGCGGCATCGTGTCGACGGTTCGGCTCAGCGCCCTCCACCTGCCGCATTGCGCGCCGCCTTGCCACGAGCGAACCTTTCGAACTGCGCTGACGACAGCGGCGGCGACATCAGCGGTCCCTGGACTTCGAGGCATCCGAAGGCCGCCAGCGCCGTTCTTTGCTCGGCTGTCTCGACGCCCTCCGCCGCCACCCTCATTCCAAGCGCGGCGGCCATTTCCGTTACCGATTTGACAATGGCTGCCGCCGGATCGGTGCCGCCCAAAAGGGCGACAAAGGAACGGTCGATCTTCAGCTTGTCGACGGGATGGCGGCGCAGGGTCGTCAGCGAGGAGGCGCCGGTCCCGAAATCGTCGAGACAGACGCGGATGCCCGCCTCGCGCAGCGTGCGCAGCGCGGAGATCGTGGCGCCGTCGCCATCGACGAGCACACTTTCGGCTATCTCGATCTCCAGCCGGGAGGGCGCGAGGCCGTGATCCGCAAGGATGTCGAGCACCAAGGCGGCCGACCGCTCGCGGCGGAGGAAAGCGGGCGACAAGGCCACGGCGACCCATGGCGCACCGGTGTCCGCCAGGAAGGCGCAGACGGTTCGAAGCATTTTGCGCGAGAGTTCGCCGATCATTCCGCGCTCCGCGGCGATCGAAACAAGCTGCGCGCCCGGGAGGCTGCCCTGCCCGCCTCGGTTCCAGTTCAGCGTCGCCACGGCGCCGACCAGCGTCTGTCCGTCCATCGCGAAAACCGGCTGGTATGCGAGGTCCATCGGACCGTCGGCGTCGAGCGCCTGGCGCAGTTCGCGCTCGATCAGCAGCTTGTGCTTCAGAATGTCGTCCATGTCGCCGGCGAACACCTGGTAACAGGACCGGCCGCCGCGCTTGGCTTCGTAGAGCGCGATGTCCGCCTTGCGCAGCAGCTCCTCGGGCTCGGTGCCGAATTCAGGGGCTATGGCAATGCCTATGCTGGCGCTGATGAAGACCTGGTCACCCATCAGCTCGAAGGGTTCGCGCAAGTCGGACAGCATGCGGCTGGCGGTCTCTTCGGCCGTCCTCAGGTCGCGAATGTCGACAAGGATGACGGCGAATTCGTCGCCGCCGACACGCGCCACCGTATCGATTTCACGGATGGCGTCGCCGAGACGCGCGGACGCCTGCTTGACCAGCAGGTCGCCGGCTTGATGGCCGAGCGTATCATTGACGTGCTTGAAGCGGTCGAGGTCGATGCAAAGCAACGCCATGTGTCCGCGCCCCCGCCGCACGGCCGCGAGCGCGCGGTCGAGGCGGTCCTCGAACAGGGCGCGGTTCGGCAGTCCGGTCAGCGTGTCGTGGAAAGCCAGATATTGGGCGTCGTTCTGGCTTGTCTGGAGCGCCTGGGACGCACGCCGCAGGCGGCGCAGCAGGAACGCCAGCAACAGCAGCGACAGCACGCCGCCGGCCACGATGGCCGGCCCCGCCCGCACCAGCAGCGCAAGGCCGGGCCGGTCGGGCTTCCATGTCAAGTACCCCAGCGTCTTGCCGGATGAACCCGTCAGCGGCATGCTGGCGGGGATTCCCGGATCGGTCGCGGCCAGTCCCATCCCTTCCAGCAGGTAATGATCGGCGATGCGCTTGATCAGGGCAGCGTCGACGAGCTGCACGGATATGTCGACATATTCCGTGCCCGGCTGGATATCGAGGCGTTGGGAGTCCGGGATGAGCGGCTGGACCGCGACGAGGGCCGGCTTGCCGCTGAGCAGAACGAGGTCCTGGACGATCTTGCTTTCCTGCGACTCGTCGCCTTCGGACTGGGCGCGCGCCATGCGCTCTCGGAGCGTCGCGACCAACGGCAGGAGGACCGCGGACTCATCGTCAAAGGCCGCGGGCGGCAGCGTCTGGCCGTCCTTCATCACATGGATCGCACGGTCCTTGCCGTCGAGGATGTAAGTCCGGTCGTGACCGTAATAGGAACTCATCCATTCGCCGAGATTGTCGCGCATCCAGTCCTGGTTGCCGGCTCGGGCATTGATAACCGAATCGTCCCAGACCGTGACGCTCTGCTGCTCGCGGATCAAGTCGGTGAGTTGCTCGGCAAGACCGCTGCGGACAAAACTCTTCTGCCGCTCCAGCGCGATTGCGTCGACGCTGAAGACGGCATAGATCGCCAGAGCAAGGATCAGCATCACCGAGACAACAGCGACGGCGATCACCGAGAATGTGACCTGCGCCGTCAAGGGCCGATGTTTTTCCTGTTTTCCCATCACCTCGGGGCCAGACCATCCGGTCGGCCGATTCTACCGCCTCCGGTTAAAATCGCGTTACGGTGCGGAAAGTTGCGCGGGATCGCTGGATTGCGGTGAAAGCGGCGCATCAGAGCGAGCCGCTCTGTGGATAGGGGGCCGCTTGCCGCCGGCTGAGCACCCACTGCGCCACCAGCCAGCAGGCCATCGCCCAGGCGGCTCCCGCGCACCAGCCGGCCAGCACGTCGGACGGCCAGTGGACGCCGAGATAGACGCGGCTGGCGCCGACCAGGAAAGTGGCCAGCACGGCGAGCAGCAGGAGATAAATGCCAGCCGCGCGGTTCGGGGCGACGCGGGCGGCGAGCGCGCCCAGCGTCAGATAGGTGACGGCCGACAGCATGGCGTGGCCGCTCGGAAAGCTCAGCGTGTAGACATCGGCCAGGTGCGGCACCAGTTCCGGGCGCGGCCGGTCGACCCCGAGTTTCAGCAGGCTGCTGAGCAACTGGCCCCCGGCCACCGACACCAGCACGAAGAGCGCGGCGGCGCGGCGGCCGGTGAGCAGCAGGTAAAAGATCGTCGCGGCCGTGACGAAGATCAGCACGCTGGCGCTGCCCAGCGCGGTCATGTCGCGGACGGCTTCGGGTAGCCATAGCGGGCCGATCGGAACCGAGGGGTCGCCCGGCTGCCGGAACGCCAGCAGAATGGCGCTGTCGAACCCGTGCGGCTCCGCGTCGCGGGCGATTTCCGCCATCTCGACAAAACCGTACAGACCTCCCGCAATCGTGATTGCCGCGAGAAGCACCGAGAATTCGACCTTGCTTGCGATTGTCGCGATGGGCGGCATGCCCGAAATCCCGGTTCCTAGCTCGTGTCGGCTGTGCCTCACCTATGGCAGCCCGCCCGCGACCGCAAGCCGGCGGAAGCGAGTTGTCATCAAACTGTCAGGCGGCGCGGCTAGCTGCGACGGCGCATCTCAAGCCAATTTTTCGCAGCCAGAGGTCGTCGCGATGAACAATGAACTTCCCGAAAACCGATTCCCAACCAGCCTGCTCGAGGAAAATGACGGGCCGGGCCGCAACCCCACCGACAACCGCACCATGGGCGAAATCATCGCCGCGCGTTTCTCGCGCCGCGGCTTCCTGCGCGGTTCGCTGGCCGTCTCGGCGATCGCCGCCACCGTCAGCCCGCTGGCGCTGATCACCGCCGACAACGCGCGCGCCGCAGGCGGCTCAGCCTTCAACTTCGAGGAAGTCGAAGCCGGCGTCGACGAAAATCACCATGTCGCGGCGGGTTATGACGCCGACATCCTGCTGCGCTGGGGCGACGCGCTGTTCGCAGACGCTCCCGAGTTCAAGCCGACGGCGCAGACCGCGGCCGCGCAGGCAAAGCAGTTCGGTTATAACAACGACTATGTCGGCTTCATCCCGATCGACGGCTCGTCCGAGCACGGCCTGCTCGTCGTCAACCATGAATACACCAACCCGCATCTGATGTTCCCGGGCTTGGTGACGATCGAGGAAAAGGACGGAAAGAAGGCGATCAAGCAGGCTCCGCTCAGCAAGGAGCAGGTCGACGTCGAGATGGCCGCGCATGGCGGCACCGTCGTCGAGATCCGCAAGGTCGATGGCAAGTGGCAGGTCGTCAAGGACGGCAAGCTCAACCGCCGCATCACCTCCAACACCGAGATGCAGATCACCGGCCCGGCCGCCGGCAGCGACCGGCTGAAGACCAATGCCGACGCGACCGGCACGAAGGTGTTCGGCACCTTCAACAACTGCGCCGGCGGCGTGACGCCCTGGGGCACCTACATCATGGCCGAGGAGAACATCCACGGCTATTTCTCGGGCGAGCTGCCCGCCGACCACAAGGAAGCCGCCAACTACAAGCGCATGGGCATTCCGGAAGGCGCCTATGAGTGGGCCGCGCACTACGACCGCTTCGACGTCGCCAAGGAGCCCAACGAAGCCAACCGCTTCGGCTGGATCGTCGAGGTAGACGTCAACGACCCGACCTCCGCGCCGAAGAAGCGCACGGCGATGGGCCGCTTCAAGCATGAGGGCGCCGAGTCGATCGTCAACAAGGACGGCCGCGTCGTGTTCTATCTCGGCGACGACGAACGTTTCGACTATGTCTACAAATTCGTGACGGCCGGCACCTACAACGCCGCCGACCGCGCCGCCAACATGGACCTGCTCGACGACGGCACGCTCTATGTGGCGAAATTCTCCGAGGACGGTTCGGTCGAATGGCTGCCGGTCGTCTTCGGCCAGGGTCCGCTGACCGCTGATAACGGCTTCGCCAGCCAGGCCGACGTGCTGATCGAGACCCGCCACGCCGCCGACCTGCTCGGCGCCACCAAGATGGACCGCCCGGAAGACGTGCAGCCGAACGGCGTCAACGGCAAGGTCTATGTCATGCTGACCAACAACACCAAGCGCAAGGCCGAGCAGATCGACGCGGCCAACCCGCGCGCGGAAAACGCCTTCGGCCACATCATCGAGATCGCCGAGGACGGCGGCGACTTCGCCGCCACCAAGGGCAAGTGGGAAGTGCTGTTGAAGTGCGGCGATCCTTCGGTCGCCGATGTCGGCGCCACTTTCTCGACCTCGACCACCGCCAATGGCTGGTTCGGCATGCCCGACAACTGCGCGGTCGACAGCGCCGGCCGGCTGTGGGTCGCCACCGACGGCCAGGGCCCGAAGGCTACGGGCCGCACCGACGGCCTGTGGGCTGTCGACACCGAGGGCGACGCGCGCGCCACCTCGAAACTGTTCTTCCGTGTGCCGGTAGGCGCCGAGATGTGCGGCCCGCTGTTCACGCCGGACGACCAGACCGGTTTCGTCGCTGTCCAGCATCCCGCCGATGGCGGTGACGACTGGAAGCCGTTCGGCCGTCCGTCTTACTACGAGGACCTGTCGACCCGCTGGCCGGACTTCAAGCCGGACATGCCGGTGCGCCCGTCGGTGGTGGTCATCACCAAACAGGGCGGCGGCAAGATCGCGGTTTGATATTTTCTCCCCGGGGCGCCGGTTCTGCCGGCGCTCCGATTCTATCTGGCGAGGGCAGGTCCGAGCGTGATCAGCCCGACCGCGACGATGGCCAGCACAATGCCGACGTGCTGCACCAGGGTGAGGTGCTCGCCGAACCAGAAGAGTGCGATGACGTTGACGGCGACGAGCTGTATCACGGCCGACAGGCTGAAGGCGGAGGCCATGCCGAATTCGCGCACAAGCCTCAGCATGATCAGGTTGCCGCCGGAATAGAGCGCCAGCGTCAACAGCAGCTTGCCGAGGCCGGGCGCCAGCGCCCAGGATTTGGCGACCGTGGCCGCCAGCAGGAAGACGACGGTTGAGGCCGCAAGCTGCAAGAATCCAGATAAGGTCACGCGGTTTCCCCTTTTGCCCCCGGGCGCAGCGCCACAGCTTTTGCGCGATCTCTCTGTCAAGCCTGCGAAGCCGTCAAGATGCGGGCGAGGCTTGGCGTGGGCCAACCCGGCCTTCCCGCCTGCTCCAGCCGCTAGCCGAGGTTGCCTTTCGGCGCTACAGCGGTGCGAACGAAAAAAGGAGGCCGGCATGGCGGAGAAAAAAGTCGCGATCATCACGGCGGGCGGCAGCGGCATGGGCGCCGATGCGGCACGCAAACTGACGGAAGAGGGATTCAACGTCGCCATCCTGTCCTCCTCGGGCAAGGGCGAGGCGCTCGCCGATAAACTGGGCGGCATCGGCGTCACCGGCTCCAACCGTTCAAATGACGATCTGAAGCGCCTGGTCGACCTGACAATGGCGAAATGGGGCCGCATCGACGCGGCGGTGAACAGCGCCGCCCACGGCCCGCGCGCGCCGGTGCTGGACCTCACCGACGAGGACTGGCACACCGGAATGGAAATCTACTTCCTCAATGCCGTTCGCGTCGCGCGGCTGGTGACGCCGGTCATGCAGGCGCAGAAGTCCGGGTCGATCGTCAATATTTCGACCTATGCCGCCTTCGAGCCGGAGGCATTGTTCCCGACCTCCGGCGTATTCCGCTCCGGCCTTGCCGCCTTCACAAAACTGTTCGCCGACAAATATGCGCCGGACAACGTTCGCATGAACAATGTGATGCCCGGCTTCATCGACAGCCTGCCGGAAACCGGCGAGCGCCGCGAGCGCATACCGATGGGCCGCTATGGGCGGATGGAGGAAGTGTCGGAACTGATCGCTTTCCTAGCCGGCGAAAAGTCGAGCTATATCACCGGCCAGAATATCCGTGTGGATGGCGGCATCACGCGGTCGGTATAGCCCGCGACAACGGTCGCTTCAGGCTGTGGCAGCCTTACGGCGGCCGCGCTTTGGCGGCGGCGGAGGCGGCTCCTTGGGCTTGCGGCCGAGGCCCATCGTCTTGGCCAGTTCCGAGCGCCTTGCCGCGTAGCTGGGCGCCACCATCGGATAGTCGGCCGGAAGACCCCATTTCTTACGGTATGCCTCCGGGGAGAGACCGAAGGCGGTGGCAAGGTGGCGTTTCAGCGAGGTGAATTTCTTGCCGTCCTCCAGGCAGATGATGAAATCGCCCTGTATGGACTTCTTGATCGGGACCGCCGGCACGAGAACCTCAGGGATGGGAGGCGCTTCGACAGGCGACAAGCGATTGAGCGCGTTGTGAACGTCATCGATCAGACCCGCGAGTTGCGGGACGGGTACGGCGTTGTTGGAAACATACGCCGACACGATTTCTGCCGTCATGCTGACCAGATAACCGCGTTCATTTTGTTCTGGCATCCAAATGTCCCCTATCTGGAAATTCGCCATTGGCGACCCAAACGCGATAGACCCGGAGTAGAGCCGGCGCAATACACGATTTGCGAAGGCATTTGCGCCGCAACAATCTGGGCGTGCTATGGTGTACCGGCGGTAAACCCCTGAAACCGCTGCGCGATCTCCGCTCGCGGCCGCACGCGCCAGACGTGCGCAGAGGTACGATTGCGCGGAGCACAACCATTCTGCCTATCCAGTAGGCAGCCACGCAGTCCTATTGCCGAGGAAGGAATAACCAAACGGTTGATAACGTTACGTAAAGCGGCATTCAAGCTCGGTCGAGCAGAATGGTGCCCAGAAGAGGACTCGAACCTCCACTCCTTGCGGAACACGGACCTGAACCGTGCGCGTCTACCAATTCCGCCATCTGGGCAACGCGCGCTGATGTAAGCGGGCAAGCTGCGGGTGTCAACGCGCTTTTTCGCGAAGTTCGATACTCGCCGAAAAGCCATCCGACCGGATGGCCTGGCTATCACAATGTTCGGTATCCATATCCCGGTTCGAGCTTGCGCCTGAAACGGCTGAAACCATCGGTTACGTGAGCCGCCTTTCCGCGACATTGCCGTGAAACGCATTCGGCATTATAAGGTGGCCCAAGGCTTGGGACGGCGCAAGGCAATGGTATTCTGTTGCCTTGCGTGTTCACCCCACCATTCTCCCGTTCTCTTGCAGGCTGTCGAATGAAGTCCAAGAATACATTCTTTGAAGCGCTTCGTAGCTACCGGGCCATTTTGTTCTCGGTGGTCGTGTTCAGCGCGGCGATCAACATGCTGATGTTCGTCGGTCCGCTTTACATGCTGCAAGTGTACGACCGGGTGCTACAGAGCCGCAGCGAGATGACGCTGCTCGCCCTCACCGGCATCGCGGTGGCGATGCTCGCCGTCTACGGCGTGCTCGAATGGCTGCGCTCCCGTGTGCTGGTGCGCGCCGGCCTGCGCTTCGACGAGATCGTCGCGAAACCGCTTTTTTCGCGCGTGGTTACCACGACGCTGCTGCAGCCCAACGCCAAATCCGAATTCGCGCTCAGCGACATCGACCGCCTTCGCGAATTCCTGACCGGCACCGGGCTGATCGCGCTGTGCGACGTGCCGTGGGTGCCCGTGTTCCTGGTGGTCTGTTTCATCTTCCATCCCTGGATCGGATGGCTGGCGACCGGCGGCGCGCTGCTCATTTTCGTGCTCACGCTGCTCAACGAGATACTGACCAAGAAGACGCTCAACGAAGCGAGCGTCAGTTCGCAGACGGCCCAGCATTTCGCCAACACGACCCTGCAGAACGTCGAGGTCATCCGGGCGCTCGGCATGGAGCAAAGCCTGCGGACGCGCTGGGCAGGCATGCATCGCAAGATGCTGGAATTGCAGGCGACCGCCAGCGACCGCGCCGGCGTGCTGATGTCGACGTCGAAATTCGTGCGCATGGTGCTGCAGACGGCAATCCTCGGCCTCGGTGCTTACCTCGCGCTGGAAAACCAGATCACGCCCGGCATGATGATTGCCGCCTCGATCATGATGGGCCGCGCATTGGCGCCGGTGGATCAGGTCGTCGGCCAGTGGAAGCAGTTCATCGGCGCCCGCCAGGCCTATGGCCGGCTGAAGGACATGTTTACCCGGCTTCCCGACGAGGAGGAGCGCACGAAACTGCCGCGTCCGCTTGGAGCGCTCGCCGCCGAACAGATCGTCGTCGCCCCTCCCGGTTCGCGTACGCCGATCGTCACCGGCGTCAATTTCGCGATCGAGCCCGGCGAGGCGATGGCGCTGGTCGGGCCGAGCGGTGCCGGCAAATCGAGCCTGGTACGTGCGCTTGTCGGCGTTTGGACGCCGCTGGCCGGCGCGGTGCGCCTCGACGGCTCCGAACTCAGCCACTGGAACAAGCACGAGCTTGGCGACTATCTCGGCTATCTGCCGCAGACCGTCGAACTGTTCGCCGGAACGATTGCCGAGAACATCGCGCGGTTCAAGGAAGCGGACGCGGAGGCGATCATCCTCGCCGCCAAGCGCGCCGGCGTGCACGAAGTGATCCAGGGCCTGCCCGACGGCTATGAAACCCAGATCGGCGTCAGCGGGCGCCAGCTTTCCGGCGGCCAGAGGCAGCGCATCGGGCTGGCGCGGGCGCTGTTCAACGACCCGGCCATCGTCATCCTCGACGAACCGAACGCCAATCTCGACATGGAAGGCGAGGAGGCTCTGCTGCGCGCTCTGCGGGATCTGAGGGAACGCAAGCGGACCGTCATCTTCGTCAGCCACAAGATCGGTCTTTTGGCGCTCAGCGACAAGGCGCTCATCCTGGCGGACGGCCGCATGCGCGCCTTCGGTCCCACCAAGGACGTGCTGCAGCCCAAGGCGGTGTCGACGCTGCCGTCGATCGAGGATCAGTCGCGGCCGCGGGCGCTGGTCAACTAGCAACATGGCGCGGGCGGGACGCTCAACAAAAAGCCGCGATTTCAGGTCGAAGATTGCGCCGGCGCGGTTCGCGTCCGCGAACGACGGGATAAAACGATGAAACCGAAGAAGACGCCGGAAACCAAGGAAAAGAGCTTCTCGCCCGCCCCCTATGTGGTCGCCGGCTACGCGACGATCGCGCTGGCCTTCGGCGTCTTCGGGACCTGGGCAGCCACCGCGCCGCTCGCCAGCGGCGTCGTCGCGCACGGCGTGGTCGTGGTGTCCGGCAACCGCAAGACGATCCAGCATCTGGAAGGCGGCATCATCTCCGAGATCCTGGTCAAGGAAGGCGACATCGTCGAGCCGGGCGACGTGCTGGTGCGTCTCGACAGGACCCAGGCCGTCGGCAACTTCACGGTGCTGACCGAGCGTCTGGCGCTCCTCCAGGCGGCCGAAGCGCGGCTGGTGGCGGAAAGCGTCAATGCCGACCAGATCGAATTCCCGCCGCAACTTCTGGCCAAGCAGGGCGCGGAGGAAGCGCCCTATGTGAAGCTCCAGCGCACGATGTTCCGCGACCGCAAGGGCACCAAGGACGGCCAGACGAGTATCCTCACCGCTCGCGCCAGCCAGTTGGAAGAGCAGGTGCGCGGCCTGGTATCCCAGCGCAAATCGCTGGAGGATCAGCGCGATTCGCTCGTCCAGGAAATCGAGCGCATGCAGGAGGGCCAGAAGAACGGCTACGTCTCGACCAACCAAGTGGCGCAGTTGATGCGCGGACGCATGGAGCTCGAGGGCAATCTCGGCCGTGTCATCGCCGACACGGCGGGCGCCAACCAGTCGATCGCCGAAACCAAGCTGCGTGTCATCCAACTTGGCCAGGAATTCGTCGAGCGCGCCGGCACCGAACTTCGCGAAACCCGCGACCAGATCGCCGAGGTTTCGGAGCGCGTGAAGCAGGCGCAGGACATCCTCGACCGCACCGTGATCCGCGCGCCGGTGCGCGGCATGATTCAGGACGTGCGCGTCCACACCAAGACGGGCGTCATCCGCCCGGCCGAACCGCTCATGGAAATCGTGCCGCTCGACGAGGAGTTCATCGTCAATGCGCGCGTCCGCCCGGTCGATGTCGACACCGTCATGGTCGGCGGCGCGGCGGAAGTCCGCTTCCCGTCCTTCTCAAGCCGGACGACGCCGGTGATCTTCGGCACGGTGGACGTGGTGTCGCCGGACATCATCCAGCCCGAGAACCCGCAGATCGAGCCCTACTACACGGCCCGCATCAGCGTCAGCGAGGAGGAGATTCCCGACAGCCTGCGCGGGCGCCTGCAGGCGGGCATGCCGGCCGAGATCATCGTCTCCAGCGGCGAACGCACCATGGTCCAATATCTGGTCAAGCCGCTGACGGATGCTTTCTCGAGGGGCATGCTGGAGGAATAGGACTTTTCGTCCTCCTCCTCCTCAGGACAATCCGCGGCCTCGAGCATGCCGTACCCCATCGGCCCCATCCTGCCGGGGCCGTTTGGGCCAAATCCAGCGGACTTCGTTCGTCTTGTCCGGGCCATCAGCCTGCCCCGCGACGAAGCCTTGACCTTATCCAAAACCGTCACAGGCAGAACGAGGCCCGGTCGGTTCGACACGCTTTAGGGCCACTGCTGGCCGGCGACCACAACCGGCATGCTCATCTGTTTGGACCTGAGCAGGCGACGTCTGCGAATGTCTCTGGCCACTGCTTGAAGCGCCGAGCGCCAGGAGCGCGGTTGCCCTGCCCGGAGCCCACGAGGGCGTCGGCGCTTACGACCAGTGTTGCCTCTGGTAATCCCTTGCGGCCCGCAACAAGCGATGCAGCTTGCCGCGTGCGCTAAACCGCGAAATGGTCCGGTCCGGCATCGACGCTGCCGCCGGACAGCGGTCGAATGTCTGCTATTCGAACGTGCTTACCGCGCGCACGATCACGAAGGTCTGCGCAACCAAGGCCAAGAACCGCGTTATTTCGACCGTGGGGTGCTGCGACAGGAAGAGCACATCCTTGTTGCGGATGGGGAAATTCTGGCCAACCAAGAACGCACCGGGCTGCGACATGTCGATGCGGTAGACGATCGGATACATGTCGGACGAATTGGACTGCATACCCTTCGAGGCGAGCTGCCTGAACCGCTCCTCGCCCAGCACCGATTTCAACACCGCGCCATACTCGTAGCGGAAGATGAAAAGACCCTTCGGATTGGCTCGCGCGGGATCGGCGCCACCGGCAAGCGCGGCGGCCTCGATGACGCTGATGCTGGCTGCCCCGAGCGGAATCTTGGCAGATTTTCCGGTCGCGCCAAGAACCGAGAAGCTCTGCGGATCGTGGGTCAGGAAGAGCTGGTCGCCGGGCCGGGCGTAGATGTTTTCGCGTGGCTGCTCGATCAGTGTCTGCAGCAGCGCCTTTCCGGTCTTGCCGCCGCGCGTCAGGGTGACGAAGGTGTCGTAGGGCGGTTCACTGGGACCGCCCGCCTTGGCGATGACTTCCGTCAGGCGCTCGCCGGACAGTCCAAGCGGAACGACGGACGGCTTGCCGACGACGCCGTTAACGGCGACAGTGCGCGACGAATTCTCAGCGAGACTGACGATGACGTCGGGCTCGACCGCGCGCGTCTTCAGAGACTCCACGATAGAGCCGCGCACCCCTTCCAGCGTGTTGCCGGCGAACTGCACGGAGCCGATGTAAGGCACCGGCGCGCGCCCGTCGGGCTGCACGGTGACGGTGACGTTGGTCGCCTTGTTGTCCTGCGTCGAAAACAGCCCGTCGGGCCCGGCTTCGAAGATGGTGATCTGCACCACGTCCCCGACGCCGATGGTCGGATTGCCGCCGCCGCCGCCCAGGCCGAACGTCTTGTTGAAGGACGGGCTGCGATAGGCCGAGACGATCGATGCGACGTTCTGGTCCATGTCGACGATGTCGAAGACGGACTTCTGCGGCTTGCGATAAGTTTGAGCCTTATTGGCCGAGGCTGAGATGATCGCCTCCATGCCGGGCCCGGCGCTCGGAAAGCAACCCGCCAACAAAAGCGGGACCGCGGCGACAGCGATCACCTTGCCCAACACGATGCGCGTGCGGGCGGCCTGACCCTCAAATGTCCGCATTACTGCGTTACCTGCAAAATCAACGTCCCCATGGCGTGTCGAATCTTCCCCTCGCGGGTTCCATCCGGACAGCACGCGGACTCATGACGGACTGCACCGGACCCGTCAACGCCTAACTGCCCGAGGTCATTAGGATTGAAACTGCAGCGTAAACGCTTTGCTAACCGACCGGCCGGCGCCGGCCGAGAGACGCTCTTCCAACCCATTGTTTTCAAAGGCCTTGCGCACGGCGTGGCGAATTGGGCACAGCGCGCGAGTTTCTTGCCGCCGGAGGGCCGGCTAGGGTCTGAAACGGGGGTCCGCGGGGACTCGGCAGGGTCGAAAACGTCGTGTTTTCGCCTCAATCCGCAGCCTGGCCGAGCCCACCGGGAAGCTGGCAACGCGGTTTGCCGGCTCTGCTTAATCCTTCGAGGGTTTCCTTGGAGGCCACGGTGGAATCGGCATTCAGCCGATAGATGATCGGCACGCCGGTGCCGAGTTCCATCTTGACGATCTGTTCGCCGGAAAGTCCGTCGAGCGCCATGATCAACGCACGCAAGGAATTGCCGTGGGCGGCCACCAGCACGGTGCCCCCGCGCAGCACATGCGGCTGCATGTCGTGCATGTAATAAGGCCAGACGCGCGCGCCGGTGTCCTTCAGGCTCTCGCCGCCTGGCGGCTGGACGTCATAGGAACGGCGCCAGATATGGACCTGCTCCTCGCCCCATTTCTTGCGGGCGTCGTCCTTGTTGAGGCCCGAGAGGTCGCCATAGTCGCGTTCGTTGAGCGCCTGGTCGCGGATGGTTTCGAGACCGCTTTGGCCGACGGCGTCGAGGATATGTTGGCAGGTCTTTTGCGCGCGCTTAAGCACAGACGTGAAGGCTATGTCGAACTTCAGCCCCCGCGCCTTGAGCTTGGCCCCGGCGGACTTCGCCTCGGCATTTCCCAGTTCGGTCAGGTCGACGTCACGCCAACCCGTGAACAGGTTTTCGAGATTCCATTCACTCTGCCCGTGGCGGACCAGTACCAGTGTTCCCGACATGAATTTCCCCTTGCTGGAAGCTGAATGCGCGGTCAGGCCAGTCCCAGAACGTCGCGCATCGAATAGAGGCCGGGCTTGCGGCCGTGCGCCCAAAGCGCGGCCTTGACCGCGCCGCGCGCGAATATGGCGCGGTCCTCGGCGTGGTGAGACAGCTGTACGCGCTCGCCAAGGCCGGAGAGATAGACGGTATGTTCACCGACCACCGAGCCGCCGCGCAGCGTGGCGAAGCCGATCGAGCCCGCCCGGCGGGGGCCGGTGTGGCCATCGCGCACCCTGACATCGTTGCCCGAAAGCGGAACGCCGCGGCCCTTTGCAGCCGCCTCGCCAAGCAGCAGCGCCGTGCCCGATGGGGCGTCGACCTTGTGCTTGTGATGCATTTCCAGAATCTCGATGTCGAAATCCTCGGGGCCGAGCGCCTTCGCCGCCTGCTCGACCAGCACGGCGAGCAGATTGACGCCGAGGCTCATGTTTCCGCTCTTGACGATGGTGGCGTGCCGCGCCGCGGCGGCGATCTTCGCATCGTCCTCGGGCGTGCAACCGGTCGTGCCGATGACGTGCACGATACGCGCCTGCGCGGCATAGCCGGCAAATTCGACCGTGGCAGCGGGCGTGCTGAAATCCAGAACGCCGTCGGCCTTTGCGAAGACGGGAAGGGGATCGTCGCCGATCGAGACGCCCAGCGTGCCGACGCCAGCCGTCTCGCCGGCATCGCGGCCGAGCATCGGCGACCCCGCGCGTTCGACCGCGCCGACGATCCGGGCGCCGGGAATATCAGCTACGGTGCGGATCAGCGTCTGCCCCATCCGCCCGGCCGCGCCGACCACGACCAGTCCCATGCCGCTCATGCGACCGCTCCTTTCGTAGACCGCTTGGCCGGAGCCGGAGCGCGCTTGATATCGTTGACCAGGCCGAGCCCTTTCGAGCTCTGCACGCGGTGGTACCGCGTATAGACACCATGCGGATCGGCGAGCAGCGACTGGTGCGTGCCTTCCTCGACGACCCGTCCGCTCTCCAGCACGACGATCTTGTCCGCGTTCACCACCGTCGACAGCCGGTGAGCGATGACGATCACGGTCCGGCCCTTCATGATGACCGCCAGCGCATCCTGGACGCGGGCTTCCGATTCCGTGTCGAGCGCCGATGTCGCCTCGTCGAGCAGAAGGATCGGCGCGTTGCGAACGATGGCGCGCGCGATCGACACGCGCTGACGCTGTCCGCCTGACAAGGTCACGCCGTTCTCGCCCACCTGCGTGTCATAGCCTTGCGGCTGCTCGCGAATAAAGCCGTCAGCGGCCGCCAGTTCCGCGGCCGACCGCACCTCGGCATCGGTCGCATCCTCGCGGCCGTAGCGGATATTGTCGGCGATCGAGCCCTCGAACAGATAGGGTTGCTGCGAGACGAAGGCGACCTGCTTGCGCAATGAGCGTTTGGTTACCTTCGCTATGTTCTGTCCGTCGATCGTGATCGTTCCGCCTTCGACGTCGTAGAAGCGTTCGAGCAAAGCCGTCAGCGTCGACTTGCCGGCGCCGGAGGCGCCGACGATTGCCGTTGTCTTGCCGGCCTCGGCGGTGAAGGTGACGCCGTGCAGGACGGGCAGCTCCTCGCTGTAGCCGAAATGGACGTCCTCGAAATTTATCTCCCCTCTCGAAACATCGAGGGAAGAAGCATCGGGCGCGTCGCCCTGCTGCGGCTTCAGATCGAGGATTTCGTAGATCATGCGCGCATTGACCAGTGAGCGCTCCAGGCCGACCTGGGTGCGCGCCAGCCGACGTGCGGGATCATAGGCAAGCAGCAGCGCCGTGATGAAGGAAACCAACGCGCCCGGCGGCATCTGGCTGTAGACCGAGCGGTAGCCGGCATAGGCGATGACGCCGGCAACCGCGAAGCCCGCCAGCATTTCCGAGATCGGCGTCAACCGTTCCGAGATGCGGTTCATCTTGTTGTTGCGTGCTTCGGCATCCTTGATCAGCTTGCCGATGCGACGGGAAAGCTGATCCTCCATCGTGAACGCCTTGACGACCGCAATGCCTTGCGTCGCCTCCTGCATGGCGCCGATCAGCCTGGAATTCACCTCGACCGCTGAACGGGTGATGCTGCGCAGGCGCCGCATCAACCGGTTGACGGCATAGATCAACGGCGGCCCGATCAGGAAAGCGAAAATGGATAGAACCGGATCCTGGTACACCATGACGGCGACAAGGCCGATCAGAGACACGAAATCGCGGACGACCGCGGTGAGCGTCTGGCTGAGCAGGTCGCGGATGCCACCGACATTGGCGTTGACCTGGGCGGCGATCCGGCCGGATCGAACCGATGTGTGGAAGTCGACGCCAAGTCGCATCAGATGGTCAAAAATGCGCTGTTGGTAACGCGCGACCAGATTGTTTCCGACCCTGGCGAGGATCACGGACTGGGCATAGGATCCAAAACCGCGCAGCGCAAATATTCCGACGACGAAGGCGCAGATTGTAAAAATCTGGCCGCCGCTCTGCTTGTAGAAAATCTCGTCGACGACGCTGCCCATGACCCAGGCCATTCCGCCCATGGTCGCTCCGACCACCAGCAGCCAGGCAGCCGCCGCGGCATAGCTCCAGACATACTCTCGGCCGTTCTCGGCCAGGACTCGCCGGATGACGGCAATCACCTCGCCGGGATCGGCCCGTTTCTTTTCGGCCTTGGCTTTCAAATCGGAATCAGTCCGTCCGCGTTGCTGTTCGGTCGCCGGCTCTCCCGGCACGGCACCTCATAGCGTCATCGAAGCGGCTTGCCTATGCCTGCGGTGTGATGATTGCGGAGTGTGATATCCCTGCCGGCAAGCCCTCAAGCCCGCCAGCGGCGGCCGCGGGTGGCGACGGCGAACTGGTCCGGCTTGCGCGCATAGGCGGCAAGGCCGTTCAATGCGGCCAGCGGATGGGTGATGACATAGACCGGCATGCCCGCCATCATCTGCGAATGAGGGGCCTTGTCCTCGAAGGCAGCACGGAAGTTTTGTTCACGCAACGCCGGCACGATTTTCTGGGCGATGCCGCCGGTCAGGAAAACGCCGCCCTGGCTCTTGAACACCAGCGCAAGATCGCCGGCGGTGCGGCCGAGGCAGGTGACGAAGAAGGCAAGCGTTTCCTCGGCGATCCCGTCAGTGCGCTCCAGGGCGGCGGCGGTGATTTCGGCCGGAGTCGTGAAGCGCGGCGGCTTGCCGTCGGCGGCGCAGACCGCCCGGTAGGAATTCACCAGCCCACGCCCGCACAGAATCTGCTCGCCAGACACCCGGCCTTCCAGCCGCTCGATATGCGGGAAAATCTCGCAGTCACGCGCCGTGCGCGGGCCGATATCCATGTGCCCGCCCTCGCCCGGCACCGGAATCCAGCGGCCGTGCGACTGGATCAAGCCAGCGACACCGAGACCCGTGCCGGGGCCGAGCACGACGCGGGCAGCGCCTTCCTCCGGCGCGCCGCCGCCGATCTTTTCCATATGTTCCTCGCCGAGTGCGACGACGGCGAGCGCCTGCGCCTCGAAATCGTTGAGCACCACCACGTCGGAGAGACCCAGGCTGGCGAACATGCCTTTCGGCCGCACCACCCAGGGGCAGTTGGTAAGCGCGATGGCGTCGCCGTCGACCGGGCCGGCGACCGCAATCACCGCCGAATTGGGACGGATCGGCGCGTCGCGCAGGATCGACCCGGCAATGGCATCGTCGATGGTCTCGAAGTCGGCGGTGCGCACGATGCGCGGATCGCCGGCCTCCTTGTCCGCCGATTCGACGATGGCGAAGCGGGCGTTGGTTCCGCCGACGTCGCCGATAAGAACCGGAAACCGCAGGCCTTCTTCCTCAGGCGTCATTCTCTTTCGTCCCCGAACCGCGGCTTCAGCCGTTCTCCTGGTCGCGAAGCAACATTTCGGCGGCCGCCCGGTAAAGCGCCATCGCGTTGTCCCTGACGACGGCCTGCCGCATCAATACCTTCGCATCCACCTCATGCGGCATCGGCGCCAGCGGATCAACGAAGAAAATCAGCGTGCCCGCCTTTCCCGCCGCAATCGGCGTTCCGATCCGCCGGTCGCCACCGAGCGGGCAGCGTCTCATCGGCTGGAGAACCCTCCGGGCAAACGCCCGGAATTCCTAAGGGCGGGGGCGCGGCAGAGGAATGCCGATCTCCGGCGTGGGCGCGAAGGCATTGATCGGCGCCGATTCCTGCAAGGCCGTCTCAGCGGTCGCCGACTGGGTCGCCGCGACCTCGGGGACCGTCGCACCGGTGGCCTCGGCGCGGGCAACCGCCATGGCGTCGATGCCGGGGCCGACCGTCACGGAAGCTTCGGAAACCGGCGCAGGCGCCTGGAGAACCGCGCGGCATTCCTTCGGCAGGCTTGCCATGGTCATCAGGTCGCGTGCCTTGGGCGCATCGGGGTTCTTGTTGGGGCGCCAGGGCTCGTCGGTGAACCACCAGGCGAGCGACTTGTCGCAGCCGTCGCCCGGCGTCGTCGCTTCCTGCCGCTTGCAGCCGGGCGAGCCGGGCTGGCAGCCGATGCGGATATGGAAATGATAGTCGTGGCCCCAGAACGGCCTGACTTTCTGCAGCCAGGCTCGGTCGCCTGTGACCGTGTCGCAGAGCTTCTTCTTGATGCCGGGATTGACCAGGATGCGCTCGACCTGCGGATAGCTGGCGGCGCGTTTCAGCAACCGTTCATGCGCCGGCGTCCAGAGCTTGTCGATGACGCGATGCGTCTTTTCGTTCACCAGCGAGGTCGCGCTCATGTTTTCGCGCTCGCTGACCGTCAGCCGGCGGTCGGGCATAGGCGTGAACCATATGTCGGCGTCGAGACCGATCTGGTGCGAAGCATGGCCGGTCATCATCGGGCCGCCGCGGGGCTGTGAGATGTCACCGATGAGCAAGCCCGGCCAGCCGTCGGCGGTGGCATCGCGCGACAGTTTTTCGATCAGATTGATCATCGCCGGGTGGCCCCAGCGGCGGTTGCGGGAGAGCCGCATGGCCTGCCAGGTCGGGCCGTCGGTGGCGATGGCGACGCCGCCGGCGAAGCATCCCTTGGAATAGAATCCGATCGACTGCGGCTGGGTGGCGGCAGGCAACTTCTTGGAACCAAACAGATTTTTGGCGAGTTCCGCCGACTGGACCGGCTGGGCCGCCGGTACGGCAAGCGTCAAAACCGCCGTGACGAGGGCGGCGATGCGCGCCGCGCGTGCTAATATGTTCATGCGCTATCCCCGGCACACGCCCCGCTCTCCCAGCCTGACGACGGCTGGTTAACGCAAGGTGAATCAACGGCGTGGCGAAATTTAGCACGCGACTGGAAAAACCGGCGATCAGGAAGCCCTGATCGGGCTCCGCGCGCTGCCGGAATCGCCGGCCCAGTTGCCGCCGGCCCACATGGCATCGAAGGCGGCGCGATAATCGGGATAGCGGAAGGAATAGCCGGCGTTTCGGACCAAGCCGTTGGAAACACGCTTGTTTTCGCCATAGAAGCTGCGCGCCATCGGTGAAAGCTCCGCCGTCTCGAAGGGGGTTTCCGGCGGCGGTTCGACGCCCATCACCTCCGCCGCATAGGCGACCACGTCCTGCGGCGGGGCGGGCAGATTATCGGTGACGTTGAAAACGCCGCCGAGATTGCGCTCCGCCAGATGCCAGAGCACGCCAGCGATGTCGGCAACGTGGATGCGATTGAACACCTGATCCTTTTTGATCAAGCGCTTGGCGGTGCCGTCGCGCAGGTTGACGAAGGCGTTGCGGCCCGGCCCGTAGATGCCGGAAAGCCGCAGCACAGCTACCGGCATGCCCATCTTTTCACCGAGGGTCAGCCAATCCGTCTCGGCTTCGACCCGGCGGCGGGAGCGCAAGGAGGTAGGCCGGCACTCGGCCGTCTCGTCGATCCAGGCACCCTGATGGTCGCCATAGACTCCGACGGTCGACAGATAGCCGATCCAGGACAGGTTCGGCATGGCGCCGAGAATCGTTTCCCGTCCGGCGGCAAGCACCGGATCGCCGGCATCGTCGGGCGCGACCGAGGTGATAAGATGGGTGGCATCCGCCAAGGCACTGATAATATTTGTGGAAAATCCGCTACCGTCGAAGGTCAGCGGCGCGATGCCCGCGGCTTGCAGGGTCGGGAATTTTGCCTCGTCGCGCGTCGTGCCGGCAACGCGGATGGTTTTGTCGGGCCGCTGCGCCGCGAAAGCTTTTGCCGAATAGCCGGCACCGAAGATGAAAACCTGCATGCCCGATATGTCTCCAACAGCGCGGCAAGCGCATGAATTCCAGTGTTTGCAACAGCTTACACGATTCTCGCGGCGAGATTTCCGGTTTGGGCTGACGCGGCGGCTTCCCACTCTGCCAGAACGCGGGAATCCGTCTCCGCGAATTGTCCGCGCAGCGCCGCGACATGGTCGCGGCCTGCCAGTTTCGACAGCGCCCAGATCGCCGCGCCACGCACCAGCGGCGAAGGGTCGTCGAGCAGCCGGATACAAGGATCGGCAAGCGACGGGTCGGACGAGTTGCCGGCGGCGATGAGAACGTTGCGCAAAAAACGGTCGCGGCCGATGCGCTTGATCGGCGAGCCGGAGAATTTTTCGCGAAAGGTTTGATCGTCCAGTCCGAGTAGCTCGGCCAACGGCGGGGCCAGCAGGTCGTCGCGGGCCCTCAGCTTGGCCTCGGAGGCTTCGCGGGCAAACTTGTTCCACGGGCAGGCGGCCAGGCAGTCGTCGCAGCCATAGATGCGGTTGCCGATCTTCTCGCGGAATTCGAGCGGGACCGGACCCTTGTTCTCGATGGTGAGGTAGGAGATGCAGCGGCGGGCGTCGAGCCGGTAGGGCGCAGGGAAAGCCTCTGTGGGGCAGGCGTCGAGGCACGCCCGGCAGGAACCGCAACGGTCGGTGTCCGGCTGGTCGGGCTCCAGTTCGGCGGTGGTGAAGATCGTGCCGAGGAAAAGCCAGGAGCCATGGTCGCGGCTGACCAGATTGGTGTGCTTGCCCTGCCAGCCGATGCCGGCGGCCTCGGCGAGCGGCTTTTCCATGACCGGCGCGGTGTCGACGAAAACTTTTACATCGCAGCCGGTTTTCGCGGCGAGTTTTCCCGCGACCCCTTTCAGCCTGCCCTTGATCAAATCGTGATAGTCGCGGTTCTGGGCATAGACGGAAATGGCGGCCCGGTCAGGGTTGCGGAGAATGGCGCGGGGGTCGTGGGCGGGGCCGTAATTCATGGCAAGCACGACGATGGAGCGCACCTGAGGCCACAGCACGCGGGGATCGCCGCGCCGCGCCAGGGTCTCCTCCATCCAGGCCATCGAGCCGTGAAAGTTTTGAGCTACGAAGTCGGCGAGCCGCTCGGCGGCGAGCGGAATGGCATCGGGAGCGGTGACCGCGACAGCGTCGAAGCCAGCCGCTTTCGCCTCGCGAGCGACAAGAGCACGGAGGCGGGCGCCAGCGGAGACGGTCGCAGGCGGGCGTTCCCGGGAAAAATTCTCAGAAATCGAGGTCCGCATAGTGGGACACCGGCGACAGGCCGCGCACCCGGTCGTTGAGCAGCGGACGGAAGGACGGACGCGATTTTACCCGCACATACCATTCGCGCGCCGCGCCATGCTCGCGCCAGTCGATCTCGCCGAGATAATCGAGCACCGAGATCGCGGAGGCTGCGGCGAGGTCGGCGTAGCTGATGCGGGCGCCGGCCAGCCAATGGCGAGTACCGGCCATCCAGTTGATGTATTTGAGATGCTGGCGGATGTTGGATCGCGCGGCGCGGATCGCCGACGAATCGGGAGCGCCGCCGCCGAGGTCGGACGGCATCAGCGGCTTCAGCACGCGCTCGCGCACGAGATGGCGGGTGACCTCGCTCTCCATCTTGGTCAGGAACCAGTCGACCAGGCGGCGGATTTCGGCGCGCTGCATCGGGTCTTCGGCAAACAGACGGCGCTCACGCTTCAGCACGCCGCGCGTCTCGTCGACATATTCGCCGATGACCTGGGCGCCGACGATCGGCACGTCCCCTTCCGCCAGCAGCACCGGCAGCGTGCCGGCGGCATTGAGCGCCAGAAACTCCTTGCGGCGGTTCCAGGGCTTTTCCTCGATCAGCGCCAGCTCCTCGCCATACTCGCCGAAAGCAAGGCGGACGAAGCGGCAGGAGGCGAGCATAGGGTGGTGGAAGAGCGTCAGCATGGTCCTGCGCGAATTCAAGGGCACTGGCAAATCGGAGCCGCGCGTCTAGAACCACGGCCGGCCACCGTCAACGGGCGGTTAAGGCGCTTGACCTATAGGAGGGTTACAGCGCCGTGACAAGCAAGCCGGTTGGCTTGATGCCGGGAGCGCGACTCAGATAGGGATGACAACCTGCCGCCTAGTCCAGAATTCTTCCCGTTCGATGCCAAGCTGGAACACCCCGCCTGACGCTCGTTCAAAGACTGTCTCAACGCCCTTGCTCGCGAGCTTCCCATGGAACACCAGACGATCGTCGAAGCCCTGCTGCTCGGCCTGCTCGAGGGGCTGACGGAGTTCATTCCGGTATCTTCCACCGGCCATATTTTGCTGGCAGGGCATTTCCTCGGCTTCGAATCGACCGGCAAGGCGTTCGAGGTGCTGATCCAGCTCGGCGCCATCCTCGCCATCCTGTCCGTCTATTCAGCGCGGCTGCTGAAGATCGTGACCGACCTGCCCCGCGACCCGCGCACCAGGCGCTTCGTCGCCGGCATCCTGCTTGCCTTCCTGCCGGCCGCGATCATCGGCGCGTTGGCGCATGACTTCATCAAGACCGTGCTGTTCGAGACGCCGAAGCTGATCTGTATCATGCTGATCCTCGGTGGACTGGTATTGCTCGCGGTGGACAGGATGCAGCTCAAGCCGCGCTACCACGACGTGATGGATTTCCCGCTGCCGCTTTGTCTCGGCATCGGTTTCTTCCAGTGCCTTGCCATGATCCCCGGCACGTCGCGCTCCGGCGCGACCATCGTCGGCGCGCTGCTGATGGGCACCGACAAGCGCTCGGCAGCGGAGTTTTCCTTCTTCCTCGCCATGCCGACCATGGCCGGGGCTTTCGCGCTGGACCTTTTGAAGAACCATGACGCGCTGTCGTCGGGCGACTGGGGCATCATCGCGGTCGGTTTCGTCGCAGCCTTTGTTTCGGCGGTGATCGTCGTGCGCAGCCTGCTCGGCTATGTCTCGCGCCATGGTTTTGCGCTGTTCGCCTGGTGGCGGCTGATCGTCGGCGTCGTCGGGCTGATCGCGCTTTATACGGTGGGGTGAGCTGTGCGGCACCCGGAAACGGTCCGGGAGGTGCGCGGCCGGACCGGGGCAAGTGCCGGGGACAGTTTACTTTTTCGGCCCGCGCGACGTCTGGACTGCTGCGGCCTTTCTGCTGAAAGAAAGCAACCTGTCCCCTGCGTTTCCCCTTCGAGCATCGACCACGCGCGAACGGTTTTCGGGTTGTGGGGTAAAACTTTCCCCCCGCGCTAGCGCCGGCGCGGCCGCGAACTTCCCGCAACCCAGGTGGAGCACCTCGTCGGCGTCACGCCTCCGTGCGGCGCGTAAACTGGCCGGCGGGGCGGTAGCGCCAAAGGTAAGACGGCAGGACGGAGGCGATCGACTGCGGGTGCAGGCCGAGCCCGGCAAAGGTGCGGCCGGCCTGTTCGGCCTCACCGGAGACGACGTTGTGGCTCTTCAGCAGCGTCACCTGGTCGGAGGTGAGCAGCGGGTTCGGCAGCAGGCCGAGGATCGAGGCCTGCATATAGGCGACGCTCCAGGGCAGCGGCACCAGCAGGCGCTTGCGGTCGATGATTGCAAGCATTTCTTCCATGCACTGGCGGAAGGACAGGACTTGCGGTCCGCCCAGTTCGTAGATTTTCCCGCCCTCGACCTTGCCGTCGACAGAACGCGCGATGGCCTCGGCCACGTCGCCGACGAAAACCGGCTGGAATTTTGTCTCGCCGCCGCCGATCAGCGGCAGGGCAGGCGAAAACCGCGCCATATTGGCGAAGCGGTTGAAGAAACCGTCCTCCGGGCCGAAGACAATGGAAGGACGGTAGATGACCGCGCCGGGCACGGTCTGCAGCACCGCCGCTTCGCCCTTGGCCTTGGTCTGCGCATAGACGGATTGGGAATTGGGATCGGCGCCGATCGCCGAGCCATGGGTTAGCCCGGCGCCGACCGAGCGCGCGGCTTCGGCGACGGCGCGGGCGCCAAAATCCTGGACGGCGTTGAAGGTCTGGCGGCCCGTCTCATGCAGGATGCCGACGAGGTTGACGACGTGGGCGGCGTCCTGCACCGCCCGGTCGACCGACCAACGCACCCTGACATTGGCCTGCACGGCCTGGATCTGGCCGACATTGCCGAGCGGCTGGAGATGGCCGGCGAGATCGGGGCGGCGGCAGGCGACACGCACCTGATAGCCGCGCTTGGCCAGCGCCCGCACCACATGCCTTCCGACGAAACCCGACCCTCCGAAAACCGTGATGATCTTCGGCGTCTGGAGGATTTCGGTCATGGCTGGCTCCGCTGGCTACCGGTCTGTCGGCATCCAGACCATGCCCGTCTCATAATCGGTTTCCATGAAAAGGCAAAGCGGCGGAGGCGCGGCAAAAAGCGGGACACAACGCGCCGAACCCGGCAGGCTGGAATGCCTCGCCGGGCAGACTTTTTCAGGCACGAGCCATGCAGACCGGCGCGTGACCGGAACTGACCATGCCGATGCGCTGGGCGGCGGCGCGGGAGAGATCGATGATGCGGCCGCGGATGAACGGGCCACGGTCGTTGATGCGAACGATGACGCTTTTTCCGGTGCGGCTGTTTGTGACGCGCACTTTCGTGCCGAAGGGCAAGGTGCGGTGGGCGGCGGTAAGTGCAGAGGGGTTCATGCGTTCGCCCGAGGCGGTTCGGGAACCGAGGGCATACCATGACGCCCGGCCGCACTGAGCATAAGCGATGTTCGAGGACGCAAGCATCGCGCCCGCGGCAAAGACTATTGCCGCGGTTCGTCCGTTACTGAATTTCATCTGGGGGGATCGCTCCGTAAACGTTAACGGGCGCGACTAGCGAGACAAATAAGGCGGCGAAAACGGCACGTTCTGGGCGATTCCAAGGCGAAGGGTAACGTCTCGTATATTCTTGAAATTATTCGTGAGCAGAAATGGCCGGAAAACCGCCGAGTACAGACCATTGGCCAGAAGCAATTCCGGTCGATCCGCGCGGTGCGCTCAGTCCAGTGCAAGCAGTTCGAAAATCCGGGTTCGATTGAACTCCCTGGATGCTTTCGGAGACGGCCAGCACGAAGGATGACAATCGGAGCCTGCCCGGAAAAGAGGCGTCGCTGCCGTCACAGGCGAGGTCGGATGCGCGATGCGTCGGCGCTTGGGGGGATTCTACGACAGCTTCCGCGCGCTTTCGGCGCGAAGCCAGGGGGCGATGCATGAAAAGTCCGTTGCGGATCGCGCGTGACAGGACCGCGCTGCTGTCGATCGACATGCAGGAGGAGCACCGGCGCGACCCACGCTATCTCGTCGACGGTTTTGACCGCGTGCTGGCCAATGTCCAGCGCTTGCAACAGGCGGCGCGCCGGAACGGCGTCATGCTGCAGCACTGCGCCTATATCGTCGACACGTCGGTCAAACGGCCGTTCCATCCGGTGCTGGAGGACGGCCGGTCGGCCTTCAGCGACAAGGACGACCCGCTGACCGCGATCTGCCCGGAGGTGGCGCCTGAGGACGGCGAGGCGCTGGCGATCAAGGCCGAGGCCAGCGCCTTCGGCGGAGCGCTGGCCAGCCAACTAAAGGCGAAGGGAGTCGAATGGCTGGTGGTGGCAGGTGTGTGGACGGAGGCTTGCGTCGACGCCACGGTACGGCAGGCGGTCGATCTCGGCTTCCGGGTGCTGCTGGTCAAGGATGCCTGCGGCAGCGGCACGCAGGCGATGCACCAGACCGCGATCCTCAATCTGGCGAACCGGCTCTATGGCGGCGCGGTGACCGACACCGAAGGTGCCTGCCGGCTGCTTGCCGGCGAGGCGGTGGATGTCTGGACAACCGAAGGCGCAGTGCCGCTGCGCTACGGTTTCGACAACGCTGCGGCGCTATACGACGCGCTCTGACGACACCGAACGCGGCTAACGGCGTCTAGAGTTTCGTCCAGGCGCCGTTCTTCTTGGATGATTTCACGCAGGCCTCGACGAAGGCGACGCCCTCGACGCCGTCCTGCGCCGTCGGGAAGATGACGTCCTTGGCCAGCTTGCCGCCGCCCTCCCGGGCCGCGCGGATGGCGCGCGCCGCCTCGGCATAAATATTGGCGAAGCCTTCGAGATAGCCTTCCGGATGGCCGGGCGGCACGCGGGTGACGCGCGCCGACGCAGGACCGGAACCGGCGCCGCCGCGCGTGATCAGTTGTTTCGGCTGACCGAAGGGCGAGTACCAGAGGTAGTTCGGGTCGGCCTGCACCCATTCCAGCCCGCCCTTGGTGCCGTAGACGCGCAGCTTCAGGCCGTTCTCATGGCCGGGCGCGACCTGGCTTGCCCAGATCATGCCCTTGGCCGGATGTTCGCTGCCCTTGGCCTTGAAGCGCAGCATGATATGCGCGTTGTCATCGAGCAGCCGGCCGGGCACGAAGGAATCGAGGTCGGCGGCGAGGCTGTCGAGTTCCAGCCCTGAAACGAAACGGGCGAGGTTGTAGGCGTGGGTGCCGATGTCGCCGGTCGAGCCGCCGACGCCGGACTGTTTCGGGTCGACGCGCCAGGCGGCCTGTTTTGAGCCGCTGTCCTCGGCTTTTTCGGTCAGCCAGTCCTGCGGGTACTCGGCCTGCACCAGGCGGATGTCGCCCAACTTGCCGGACGCCACCATCTCGCGCGCCTGCCGAACCATCGGATAGCCGGTATAGTTGTGGGTGAGCACGAACAGTTTGCCGCTCTTTTCCACCAGCGCCGCCAGTTTTTTCGCGTCGGCGAGGTTGGAGGTCAGCGGCTTGTCGCAGATGACGTGGATCCCGGCATCGAGAAAGGCTTTCGCCGCCGGCCAATGCATATGGTTGGGCGTGACGATGGCGACCGCCTCGATGCCGTCGGGGCGTTTCGCCTCGGCCTTGGCCATCTCGGCGAAGCTGCCGTAGCTGCGTCCCGGGTCGAGGCCGAGATCGGCGGCCGACGCCTTGGCACGCGCCGGGTCGGAGGAGAGCGCGCCGGCGACCAGTTCGAACTCGCCGTCGATGCGCGCCGCGATGCGGTGCACCGCGCCGATGAAGGCGCCCTGCCCGCCGCCGACCATGCCGTAGCGGATGGGGCCGCTGCCCGATTCGACCTTCCTGCCGGATACCATTTTTTTCCTCCCCGGATGAGCGAATAGCGAAATAGCGAATAGCGAGTAGGGGTTTGATGCGCGACCTGTCGGACGACGTTGGCGTCCGCTATTCGCTACTCCCTATTCGCTACTCGCTTTCTATACCCATCATCTTCCTCAGCGCGGCCTTGTCGGAATTGCCCTCGGCGAAATCGTCGAAGGCGCGCTCGGTGACGCGGATGAGGTGGTTCTGGATGAAGGGCGCGCCCTCGGCGGCGCCGTCCTCCGGATGCTTCAGGCAGCATTCCCACTCCAGCACGGCCCAGGAATCGTAGTCATAGGCGGTTAGTTTTGAGAAGATTCCGGAGAAATCGACCTGGCCGTCGCCGAGCGAGCGGAAGCGGCCGGCCCGGTTCACCCAGCCCTGGTAGCCGGAATAGACGCCCTGGCGGCCGTCCGGATTGAACTCGGCGTCCTTGACGTGAAACGCTTTGATGCGTTCGTGGTAGATGTCGATGAAGGCCAAATAGTCGAGCTGCTGCAGCAGGAAGTGCGACGGGTCGTAGTTGATGTTGCAGCGCTTATGGCCACCTACGGCATCGAGGAACATCTCGAAGGTGGCGCCGTCGAACACGTCCTCGCCGGGATGGATCTCGTAGCCGACATCGACGCCGGCGTCTTCGTATTTGTCGAGGATCGGCTTCCACCGCCTGCCGAGTTCGGCGAAGGCCTCCTCGATCAGGCCTGACGGGCGCTGCGGCCACGGATAGAGGTAGGGGAAAGCGAGTGCGCCGGAGAAGGAGACCGAGGCCTTCAGGCCGAGGTTCTGCGAGGCTTTCGCACCGAACTCCATCTGCTCGACCGCCCAGGCCTGCCGCGCCTTCGGATTGTTGTGGACCGCGGGCGGCGCGAAGCCGTCGAACTGCGTGTCATAGGCCGGATGCACGGCGACGAGTTGGCCCTGCAGATGGGTGGAAAGTTCGGTGATCTCAACGCCGGCGTCGGCGCAGATGCCCTTGACCTCGTCGCAATAGGTCTTCGAGGAAGCCGCCTTCTTCAGGTCGAACAGCCGCGCGTCCCAGGTCGGGATCTGCACGCCCTTGTAGCCCAGCCCGGCCGCCCATTTGGCGATCGAGGGCAACGAGTTGAACGGGGCCGCCTCGCCCGCGAACTGGGCCAGGAATATCGCCGGCCCCTTCATTGTCTTTGCCATACATCTCCTCCCGAATTTCGGCCGCATCCTAGGCAATTCCGGCCGAGCCGCAAGGCAATGCCGAAAACCCGCGACTGGAACCTCTGTTTCCACTGGTCATACCAAATCCCGCCGGCAGGTCAAGACGTGACGAACGGCCTCGATAAACCCAGCAATCCCGGACTTCTGGAAGTTTTAGACGTATTATCAGTCATTTATGAGCTGCACGGCAAAGACCCACGCAACTTCTTGCGGCAGGGGTGCAAATGGGCTAGAAAACCTTTCATGCCCAATTGGTAGAACCAGTTTTCCGAAAACGCTGGATTGCCTTGCGGGAGGAAACCGGTTCCGCACGAGGCGGAGCATTTGCAAGGCGAAATTGGGAGACGGAAACGATGCACCTTTCGACGCACAACTGGATGCGCGCCGAGCCGCTTGAGACGACGCTGCGGCGGATCAAGCAATATGGCTACGAGTCGATCGAGATTTCCGGCGAACCCACGCAATACGATATCAAGGACACCCGCCGCCTGCTCAAGGAACACGGCATACGTTGCTGGGGCGCCGTCACCCTGACGCTCGGCGAGCGCAATCTTGCCGCCAAGAACGAAGGCCAGCGGGCCCGCTCGGTGCAGTACGTCAAGGACGTGCTGACCATGGTCAGCGAATTGGAAGGCGAGATCATCACGTTGGTTCCGGTCACCGTCGGCAAGGTCGTGCCCGACGCCTCGCCGGAGGAAGAATGGAAGTGGGTGGTCGATGCCACCAAGGAATGTTTCGCGCACGCCCAAAAGGCGGGCGTCCGGGTGGCAATCGAGCCGCTGAACCGTTTCGAGACATACCTGTTCAACCGCGCCTCGCAGGCGCTGGCTCTGGCCGACGCGGTGAGCCCCGAATGCGGCGTCTGCCTCGACGCCTTTCATCTGAACATCGAGGAATCCGACATGTACGAGGCGATCCGGCTGGCCGGAAAGCGCCTGTTCGACTTCCATGTCGCCGACAACGACCGCTTCGCCGCCGGCCTCGGCCATCTCGACTGGAAGAAGATCATCGGCACGCTGAAGGAGATCGGCTACGACGGCGCGGTAACAAACGAGTTCGTCGCGCCGGTCGACCGCACGCCTGCCAACCGCTACGCCGACATGGTCGAGAAAAACCCAGTCGATATTTCACCCGAGCAGCTCAAGTTCATCCAGGACCATGGATCGAGCCTGCTGACGGAAAAATTCTACGCCGACCAGATGCGGATCACCGCGGAGACGATCCTGCCGCTGATCAAGTAACTCGGCGTCTTGCCGCGCCGGCCGCCACCGGGGGGCGGTGGCTGGCGCGGTCTCTTTTTCTAGGAATGACAGGCAGTTGATGCGTATCAAGACAACTCAGGCCTGGTGGGTCCGCATTCCCATCGAGACCGCGCGCCAGCACCGGAGCGATTTCGGGCAGATTCGCACTTTTGACGCGGCGATCGTGCGCATCGAGACCGATGACGGACTGGTTGGCTGGGGCGAAGGCAAAAATGCCGCAGGCAGTGCCGGCTCCTACGGCGCGCTCGTCCACATGATCAACCACGAGATCGGGCCGACGATCGCCGGGCGCAACGCCGGCGACATCGGGCCGATCTGGGAGATGCTCTACAACGGCGTACGCTCCGAATCCGCCGTGAGGCACGGGCACGCCATGCCGCAGATCGCGCGGCGCGGCATGTCGATCGCCGCGATCAGCGCGATAGACATCGCGCTGTGGGACATTCTCGGAAAACATCTCGGCCAGCCTGTGTGGCAGTTGCTGGGCGGCCGCAAAGCGGACCGTTTGCCGGCCTACGCGTCGGGTGGCTGGGCGCCGGTGGAGACGATCGGCGACCAATTGAAATCCTACATCGACACCGGGGGGTTCAGGGCGGTCAAGATGAGGGTGGGGGCGATGGACGGCGCGCCGCACATCTCGGCGGCGCGCGTCCGCGCCGCCCGAAAGACGCTGGGCGACGGCGTGAACATCAGCGTGGACGCCCACGGCACCTATACGGTCGCCGAGGCGAAGCGGTTTGCCGCCCTGGTCGCCGACTGCGATCTCGCCTGGTTCGAGGAACCGGTGATCGGCGACGACAAAGCCGGCATGGCCGAGGTGCGCGCCTCCGGTCCGGTGCCGGTCGCCGCCGGCGAGAGCGAGGCGACGCGCTACGATTTCCGCGACCTCGCGGTGATGAAGGCCGCCGATATCTTTCAGCCTGACCCGGCCTTCTGCGGCGGCATATCGGAAGCGATGAAGATCGGCACCATCGCCAGCGCCTTCAACCTGCGCTTCGCGCCACATCTGTGGGCCGGCGCGCCTTGCTTTTTCTCCGGCCTGCACCTATGCGCGGCGTCGCCGGCGAGCTTCACCATCGAATATTCGCTGGGCGCCAACCCGATGATCCACGACCTCGTCGAGGAGACCGTCGAGGCGAAGGACGGGATGATCATCATCCCTGAAAAACCCGGCCTCGGTTTCACCGTGTCGGAAAAGTACCTGGAGGCTCACGCCATAGGCGGCTGACATGAAGGAAAAGGATCTCCTCGCCGAGCTTGCGGCGTATCTCTACGCCTGCTCCAACAGCGAGACGGGCCGCACCCCCTCGGAGCGTGAGCTTGCCGAGCATTTTTCCGTGAGCCGCGGCCAGATTCGCGAGACGCTGGCGATCCTCGAAGCCATGCGGATCGTCGAGCGCCGCGCGAAATCTGGCATCTATCTGACAACGCACCAGGCGAGCGTCGAAGCCATGGCGTTGTTCGCCAAGGCTGGCGTTCCGCTCGATCCCATCCAGATCTACGAGACGGTGGAACTCAGGAAAATCCATGAAATCAAGGCGGCAGAACTCGCCTGTTCGCGCGCCACCGAGGAAAATTTCGAAAGGCTGCGCGAGATCTTGGCAGCTTCCGAGGCACGGCTGGCAGCCGGCCAGGGACTGGCGCGCGAGGACCGCGACTTTCATCTCGAGATCGTCCGGGCGACGCAAAACAGCGTGTTCCACAAGATCTGCAGCATCTATTACGTGATGGGCGAGCGCCGCCTGCCGATCTATTTCAACGACCCGGCGCGCGGCCAACGCTCGCATGCCGAACATCTGCAGATATTCGACGCGCTGGTGCGCCGCGACGGCAACCTGGCGCAGGCCCTGATGAGCGCGCACCTGCAAGGTGCGGAGAGCTATTGGAAAGGGCTGCTTTCAGGCGAGGAGATGGCTCGGGTGCTGGAAAAGGCGTGATGCCCATTCGCATTCGAGTGCATCGTACTCTAAACTTGGCATAGCGCGATGCCGATCATTTACTCCACGCATCCACTCCATCCTCACGCGACGGACATGCTCGCTGAAGCCGGCGATCTCCGCATCGCCTCGGCGCTAGACGGTCCAACGCTGATGCGGGAATCGCGCGACGTCGACGTGGTCATCGTGCGCGCCGTGCTGCCTGCGGACATATTTGCCGGCAAACATTCGATTCGTGCCGCGATCCGACATGGGGCCGGACTGGACATGATTCCGGTGGAGGAGGCGACGAGGGCCGGCGTATTGGTCGCCAATTTGCCGGGCGCCAACGCGCGCTCCGTCGCCGAACATGCAATCCTCGCGGCGCTGGCGCTGCTGAGGCAATTCCGCGCTATTGACCGCGACCTAAGGAAAGACGGTTGGTTCACCGGACGCGAGCATGCAAACACCGCGCGCGAACTTGCGGGCCGCACCATCGGTATCGTAGGCATGGGCGCCATCGGCCGCGAGGTGGCGGCGATCGGCCATCACGGTTTCGGCCTGAGGGTGCTGGGCGCCAGCCGCAGCGGCGCCGGCTTCCCCCCCTATGCGCGCGCGATACCGCTCGATGTCCTCGTTGCGGAAAGCGATGTTATCGTGCTCGCCTGCCCGCTGACGCCGGACACTATAGGACTTATGAGCCGGCAAAGGATTTTCTCGATGCGGCCGGACGCCATCCTGGTCAACGTTTCGCGCGGGCCGGTGATCGACGATACTGCACTGATCGACGCGCTGCGCGAAAACCGCATCGGCGGCGCGGCACTCGACGTTTTTTCGAAGCAACCGCTGTCGCCGGACCACCCTTATCTTTCCTTGGACAACGTGATCGCCACGCCGCATCTGGCGGGGATAACCGAAGACAGCATGATGCGCATGGGCATCGGCGCGGCCGAGGAGGCGCTGCGAGTGCTCAAGGGCGAGCTGCCGGTGAACTTGCGCAATCCAGGTGCCTTGGATTTATACTTAAGACGATTTGGCGACCAGTAAAGCAAGTTCGGACCTTCTCTGGAATTTCCAATATTTTATGATACAATTCGATTTGGGATGATGGAGTATACTTAAGCGAGAGAGGCGACAATGGCACGGTCCGCGGACAATCGGGTATTCGACGCGCTTCCAGATACTGTCGATTTTCGCGACCAGATGTATGTGCCAACGCTGGTGGAAGTCGCCGCGGAAACCGACGTAAACCGTTACCGGGCCCGCAAGATTCCCGTACTCGACCAGGGCCGCGAGGGCGCCTGCACGGGCTACGGCCTGGCCACGGTGGTCAATTTTCTGCTGCGCACCGGACGCACCGGTCTGTCTTCGGACAAGGTCAGCGCGCAAATGCTTTACGCAATGGCCAAGCGTTACGACGAATGGCCCGGCGAGGACTATGAGGGATCAAGCGCGCGCGGCGCGATGAAAGGATGGCACAAGCACGGCGTCTGCGGTGAAAAGCTTTGGAGCCGAAGCGAGGGACGCAACATCGAACTCGACGATTTGCGTGCCGCCGATGCGCTGGGCCGGCCACTCGGCGCCTATTTCCGCGTCAACCATCGTGACCTCGTCGGCATGCATTCGGCCATCACCGAGGCCGGTATCCTGTTCGCGACCGCGCTGGTGCGGCGCACGGTGGCACCTTGGGCCAAGAAGCGGGTTCTGCTTTACGCTCACGGTGGACTGGTGAGCGAGGATTCCGCGCTGCAGTTCGTCGCCAACAACCGGCAGTTCTGCCTGGCTTCCGAGGTCTACCCCATCGCATTCATCTGGCGTTCCGACGCATGGACCACCTTGAAGAACGTGCTGACCGAAGCGCTGCTGCGACGCAAGCCGGAGGGTATCCTCGACGCCGCCAAGGATTTCATGCTCGACCGGCTCGACGACACGATCGAACCGATCGCGCGCACGCTGGGCGGCAAGACGCTGTGGGACGAGATGAAGGAGAATGCCACGCTGGCCGCGTCCTCGGCCAAGGGTGGCGCCCGCATGACGGCGGAGCATCTGATCGAGGCGGTGAAGGCCGGCGAGGTCGACGAACTGCATCTGGCCGGACACAGCGCCGGCTCGATCCTGATGGCACCCTTGGCGAAGTTCCTGGTGGAAAGCGGAGTGCGCATAACCAGCCTTTCGCTGTGGGCGCCCGCCTGCACGGTGGATCTCTTCGAAAAAAGCTTCTTGCCCCTGCTCAAGCTGGACAAGGGCATCGACGCCTTCGATCTCTACACGCTCGACGATGCGACCGAACGCAATGACGATTGCGCGAACATCTATCACAAGTCGTTGCTCTATCTGGTGAGCGGCGCCTTCGAGGCGCAGGCACGCATTCCGATATTCCGGCCGGACGGGACACCGCTTCTCGGCCTGGCGCGCGACGTAGAGAACCTCCTCAAGCCAATCTTTACCGGCAAGACGAGACGCTGGATCCGCAGCCCTGGCGACCTGTCGCGTGCCGTGCACCACGGCGATTTCGACAATGACGAGACGACGTTGCGCACGACGCTGGAGCGCATCACCGGATCACGCACGCCCGGTATCCCTGCGGCAAGCCTCGTCGCTTCCCCGGCGGCGCGGGCGCGGTTCCGCCAAGGCCTGGATAAGACGTTGCGAACGCGTCCATGACGCGACCCGGCGCCAAGCCAAGACTTGGCGCTCCCAAACTCATCTGATCGCAGATACGCCTGGCGCGTTGTCGGCAGTTGTCAGTTACCCATTGCGCCATGGTCACTTCTGGTTACATAAAGCCGGAACCCTCCCGGAGTCCTCACATGACAGATTTGTTCTCCCCCATCACGCTTGGCGGGCTTGATATCCCGAACCGTATGGCCATCGCGCCGATGTGCCAATATTCGGCCGATGACGGGTCGGCAAGCGACTGGCATTTGCAACAGTGGATGACCTACGCCATGTCGGGCGCGGGCATGATCACCATCGAGATGACCGATGTCGAGCGGCGCGGCCGCATCAGCCATGGCTGCATGGGGCTTTATTCCGACCACAACGAAGCTGCCGCAAAGAAGGCGCTCGACGCAGCCACACGGGTAGCCGCCCACGGCACCAAATTCGGTGTGCAACTGGCCCATGCGGGCCGCAAGGCCTCGTGCCAGCGGCCCTGGGAAGGCGGAGGCCCGCTGAGACCCGATCAGGATCCGTGGCCGACGGTTTCGGCCTCGGCGGTTCCTTTCGACACCGGCTGGCATACGCCGCATGCACTTACGGAGGCCGAGATCGAGGCGCTGGTCGAGCACTTCGCAGCCGCCGCCAGACGCACCGTGCGCGCCGGCTTCGACTTTATCGAGCTGCATTCCGCCCACGGCTATTTGCTGCATCAGTTCATCTCGCCGCTCTCCAACCATCGCGAGGATGCCTATGGCGGATCGCTGGAAAACCGTTTGCGTTTCCCGCTGGCCGTGGCGAAGGCCGTGATGGAGGCCGCGCCCGGCCTGATGATCGGAGCGCGCATCTCCGTTACCGACTGGGTCGACGGCGGGCTGACTGTGGAGGAGGGCGTTGAGGTTGCAAAAGCCTACAATGCGGCCGGGCTTGCCTATATCTGCTGCTCCAGCGGCGGTAACTCGCCCCTTCAGAAGATACCGTCGGGGCCAGGCTACCAGGTGCATCTGGCCGAGGCCGTGCGAAAGGGCGCCGGCATACCGGTTCGTGCCGTCGGCATGATCGACGAGCCGCTTCAGGCGAACCAGATCGTGGCCAGCGGGCGCGCGGACATGGTGGCGCTGGCGCGTGCCATCCTTGCCGACCCGCGCTGGCCGTGGCGGGCGGCGGCAATTCTCGGCCACGAACTCCGGGTCGCTCCGCAACTTGCCCGCGCCGCGCATCTGCCGCGCAAGTGGGAACAGGCGGCGTAGACCGATCCTCAACGGACAGTTCAGGCAAGCGGCTGGTCGGTGGCGCCAATCAGCCTTTTTCGATCAGCCAGTATGTACCACTGCGCGGATCGTGGCCGAGCCGGCCGGACTCGAACAGTTCGCGCCGCAACAGGGCGTGGTCGCCGAAACCATGCCAGCCGCTAAGGATGCCGGTGACATCGGTTTCCTTGTAGATGCGGCCAGGCTCGAATTTCGACGCGAGGTGGTCGAGCACCTCGTCACGCTCCCTGGCCTTGCGCGGCCAGCGGGTGACGACGCCGTCCCGGTCGAACAGGGCAGTCACCGCTCAACCTTCCGCCGGTGAACATGCGGCCGCGCACCGCCGCGGTGCGCTTCCAAGCCGCAGCGCTCAGACATAGTTGCGCCAGTCGTGCTCTTCCTTGAAACCCAGCACCTCGCGGATTTTCCGGTTGGAAAGAGGGGCTTCAAAGCCGTTCAAAGGGCGCCTTATCGGGGTGTTCGGCGCCCAGCGCTTCAAAAACTCTTCCGTCGGCTCGTTGGCTGTGATCGTGTCATTGGTGGCGTTGAAGACCTGGAAGCCGAGGCCGTCCCTTTCGAGGCAAAGATGCACGATCTGGCCGAGGTCGCGCGCGTCGATATAGCTCCAGGCGTTGCGTTTGCGCATGGGCGGGTTTTCGGCGTAGGTCTTGAACGGCCCGTATTCATGCGGCTCGATGACATTGCCGATGCGCAGCGCGTAGATGTCGGCGCCGGTCCGGTCGGCGAAGGCGCGGGCGGTGTGCTCGTTGAGCTGCTTCGACAGGCCATAGCTGTCCATCGGGTCGATCGGATAGTCTTCTTCCAGCGGGAAGTGCTTGAAATCCTTGTCGCCCTCGGCAAAGCAAACGCCATAGGTGGTCTCGCTGGAGGCGATGATCACCTTGCGGATGCCGAGTTTCACCGCCGCCTCGATGACGTTGTAGGTGCTGATGACGTTGTCTGAAAAGGTTTTGTTGTCGGGATTGATCAGCACGCGCGGAACGGCGGCGAAATGCACCACGGCATCGACCTTCCTGGGCCCGCCGGGCTTCTCGTAGCCGTCGAAGCCGAAATGCATCGACAGCGCATTGAACACCTGGCCGCTGTCGGTGACGTCGGTGATCAGCGTGTTGACACCGGGACAGTCGAGCGGCTTCAGGTCGACATTTAGGATCTCGTAGTCGCCGCGTTCCTTTAGCCACGGCACGACATGTTTGCCGGCCTTGCCCGACCCGCCGGTGAACACGATGCGTTTTGTCATAACCCCTCCCAATGCGAGTAGCCGGGACGGCCTCGCGCGGCAGACCGGACTATGCAATGGAGGGCGCTGTCAGTCCACGCATTCGCGTCCTTGCCTAGCGGTTTTCCGCATGGAGCAAGATATCAGGCGCCGTGGCGCAAGCTCATGCCGGTGCCGCGGTCGAATACGGCAACCCGTTTCGGATTCCAGCCGAAGCGCACCGTCTGTTCCATGACCAGATCGGCGCGCGCCGGCGCGGTGGCGCGCAGGATCGTGTCGCCGACACGCAATGTGACGATCTTTTCCACGCCGTGATTCTCGACATCGTGGACGGTTGCGGAAACCGGAGCATCGTTTTCGAGCACGATATCCTCTGGACGAATGCCGAAGGTAAGCGGGCGGCCGTCGGCGCCGGCGCCTGCGAGACCGTCATAGGGAAGCTCGAAGGTTGTTGGCGCGACCACCGCGCGGCCGGAGATCAGCTTGCCATCGACCAGATTCATCGGAGGAGAGCCGACGGCGCGCGCCACGAAGGTGTTGAGCGGGTTATTGTAGATCTCGTTGGGCGTGCCGGTCTGGACGAGATGGCCGTGGTTGAGCACGCCGATCTTGTCGCCCATCGACATCGCCTCGATCTGGTCGTGGGTGACGAACAGGAAGGTCGCACCGAGGTTCATCTGCAGGTTCTTCAACTCGGTGCGCAACGCTTCGCGCAGTTTTGCATCCAGCGCAGACAGCGGCTCGTCCATGAGGAAAACGCGTGGTTTTCTAACAATCGCGCGGCCGATCGAGACGCGCTGCATCTCGCCGCCGGACAGCCTATCGGTCTTGCGCTCAAGCAGATGCTCGATGCGCAGCGTCTTGGCAACGCGGGCGACACGCTCCTTGATCTCGACATCCGGAACGCGGCGGATTTTCGATTTGAGCGGGAATTCGAGGTTCTCACGCACGGTGTAGCGCGGATAGAGCGAATATTGCTGGAGCACCAGGGCAACGTCGCGCTCGGCCGCGCCCCAGTCGCCGACATCCGCGCCGTCGATGAAGATCTTTCCCTCCGTCGGCTTTTCCAGGCCGGCGATGAGGCGCAATGTCGTGGTCTTGCCGGCACCCGTCTCGCCGAGCAGGACGAAGAATTCGCCGTCCTCGATCTCCAGGTCGAGGCCGCTCAGCGCGGTGTGGTGGCCGAATTTCTTGGTGATGTTCTTGAGCTGGATGTGGGACATCAGAAGGGCCTTCCGTCGAATGAGCCGGAAAAAAGCACCCCCTCACCGGCCCTTCGGGCCACCTCTCCCCCTGCCCGGGGGAGAGGAACCCAAACTGGAAAAGCGCCGGTATCGCGGCAGTGGTTCCTCTCCCCCGGGCAGGGGGAGAGGTGGCCCGAAGGGCCGGTGAGGGGGTGCTTGCGCGTGGATATCCTCACAACCTCACCCCCAGCGACTGGCCGGCGGCGTCGAAGAAATGCGCGTGGCTGGGATCGATGCGGGCAAACACCCGGTCGCCGGCCCTGGCGACGTAACCCGCCTTGGTGCGGGCGCGCAGCATCTGGTCGCCCACCTTAAGGTCGACGATGTCGTATGAACCAAGCGGCTCGATGATATGTGCCTCGACCGGCAGGAAACCGTCACCGGCATCATGCTGGACGAGTACGCCCTCCGGTCGGATGCCGAGCGAGATGCCACCTGACGCCGCCTTGCCGTTGAGCTTCGACAGAAGCTCGCGCGGAAATGCAAAGCCTTGCGGCGCGCCGGTAACGGTCACTGACGCGCCCGCTTTGTCCTCCGAGACCGCGGCGCCGGCGACGTTCATCACCGGGCTGCCGACGAACTGCGCGACGAACAGGTTGGACGGATATTTGTAGACCTCGTCCGGGCTGCCCACCTGCTGCAGCACGCCTTCATGCATGATGACGATGCGGTCGGCCAGCGCCATCGCCTCGATCTGGTCGTGGGTGACATAGATGGTGGTGGAGCCCTGCTTGACGTGCAGGCGCTTGATCTCGGCGCGCATCTCCTCGCGCAGCTTGGCGTCGAGCGCGCCGATCGGCTCGTCCATCAGCATCGCCTTCGGCCGTCGCACCAGCGCCCGGCCGATCGCCACCCGCTGCATGTCGCCGCCCGAAAGTGCCGACGGCTTGCGGTTAAGGAGGTCGGTAATGCGCAGGATCTTGGCGATCTCGCGCACTTCCTTGTCCACCTCGCCCTTGCTCATGCGCGTCGCCTTCAGCGGGAAGGCGATGTTCTCGTAGACCGTCATATGCGGATAGAGCGAGAAGGACTGGAACACCATGGCGATGTCGCGGTCCGAGCATTTGAGATGCTGCACCGGCTGGCCGTCAATGAGGATGTCGCCCTCGTCGATCGTCTCCAGGCCGGCGATGGCGCGCAGCGTCGTGGTCTTGCCGCAGCCCGACTGGCCGAGCAGCACGATGAACTCGTTGTCTTCGATCTTGAGATTGAGGTCCTTGATGACCTGGACCGCGCCGAAGAATTTTTGCAGTCCGCGAAGCTCGATCTGGGTCATCAGTGACCGTCCTTGCCGGGCTGCGCGGGCGGTGCTGCGTCGCCCTTAGGGCCGAACCAGCCGGTCAGCATGAAAGTGATCAGGCCGACGAGCACGATGGTCAGCCCGTAGCGATGCAGGAACAGGTTCCAGGGCTGGCAGAGCGCAATGATGCCGAAGATCATCACCACTTCGGCCGTGCGCTGAAGGGTAGCGTGCCGGATCATTTGCGGATCGCTCCGAAGGACATGCCACGCAGCAGATGGTTGCGAAGCAGGAAGGTGAAGATCGCGACCGGCAGCAGGAACAGGAACGTGCCAGCGGCGATCACAGTCCAGTCGGGCAGGCCGGAGCCGACCTGGCTGGGGATGAAGGGCGGCGCGGTCTGGGCGCGGCGGTTGGTCATGATCAGCGCGAAGGCGTATTCGTTCCAGGCGGTGATGAAGCAGAACACCGCGGTCGCCGCGATGCCGGTGGCCGCCTCCGGCAACACGACCTTGAAGAAGGCCTGCATGCGTGTGTAGCCGTCAACAAGTGCGGCCTCCTCATACTCCTTCGGGATCTCGTCGATGAAACCCTTCATCAGCCAGACGGAGAAGGAGAGGTTGAACGCCGTATAGAGGATAATCAGGCCCCAGTGGGTGTCGTTAAGACCGACCACCCGGTACATGAGGAACATCGGGATCGCCACCACCACGGGTGGTAGCATGCGCGTCGACAGGATGAAGAAGAGCAGGTCTGCCTCGCCCTTTATCCTGAAGCGGGAGAAGCCATAGGCGGTGAAAGTGCCCATGCCGACCGCCAGGACGGTCGAGGTGATCGCCACGATGAGGGAGTTCATGAAGCGGTTGGGATATGCCGACCACTGCACGTTGCCCTTGCCGTCGCGCACGACCTTCTCGCCCCCGTCGAAGACGATGCGCTCCCACCACGGAGCGGCGGCATATTCCTCCGGCGTCGGCTGGGTGCGCAGTTGCGAGCGCTTGGTGAAGAGCTTCACCCAGGGTGAGACTTCCGGCTGGAACAGCACCGTCGGCGGGATGGTCGTCGCCAGGTTGCGCGGCTTGAAGGCCGTCGAGGCGATCCAGTAGATCGGCGCTAGGAAGATGAGCGTGATGATGAGGACGGCGACGATCGCGACGCGGTTGAGCGCGACTTCGGAAGATGTGCGTACAGCCGCCATCTCAGCGCTCCTTCACCTTGTTGAGGTACTTCACGTAGATGTTGGTGATGGCGAGCACCATAATCAGCACGATGTATGCGAGCGCGCAGGATCGACCGGTCTGCCATTCCTGGAACGCCATCTTGTAGAGGCGGATCGAGATCACCTCTGTCGTCGGCTGACTGGTCAGGATGTAGGCAAGGTCGAACGTCTTGAACGCCTCCATGGTGCGGAAAATGATGGCTATCATCAGGATCGGCGCGACCAGCGGCAGCGTGATGCGGAAGAAGGTGTAGAACGGTCCGGCCCGGTCGATCGCCGCCGCCTCATAGAGATGCTTCGGCACCGCCGACAAGCCCGCGAGCGACAGCAGCATGACAAAGGGCGACCACATCCAGATATCGGTGAGCGCCACCGCGTAAAGCGCCATGTTGGGATTGGACAGCCATTCGAAGGTGCCGAGCCCGAGCGCATAGTTGATGATGCCGAAGGAGGGATCGTAGAGCAGCTTCCAGAACAGGCCGACCACCGCCATGGACAGCATCATCGGCAGCAGCAGCAGCGTCGTGAGCAAGCCCTTCAGCGGGATGTCGCGGTTGAGCAGCATCGCCATGCCGAAACCGACCAGCACCTGGCCGGTGACCGACACGATAACGTACTGCGCGGTGATCGCGAAGTTCTTCCAGATGAAGTCGTCGTTGAGCAACTCGCGGTAATTCTGCAGGCCGACAAAGTTAGCCGGCGCATTGGTCGAGGCGCGGAAATCGGTGAAGGAGTAGCCCAGCGAATAGATCAGCGGAAAGATGTTGAAGACGATCAGGAAGAGGATCGTCGGAATGATGAAAAGATTGCGGATGGTCAGGTCGCTCCAGCCATGAGCGGCGGCGCGCGTGCTCGGATCGAGCCGGGTCATGACGGCGGTAGCCAAATCCGGATTCCTTCGATTTCAAAAGAAATGGAGAGGGCGGGCTGCGCCCTCTCCAGTTTTTTATTGGCCGACTTATTTAATGCGGTTGTATTTCTTGAAGGTCGCATTCCAGTCGGCGGCGAGATTGTCGAGCGCCTCCTTGGCCGTACCCTGATCGCCCGTGATATAGGGATAGACGCGCTGGTTCATCTGGATCAGCAGTTCCGCATATTCCGGCGTCGCCCAGAAATCCTTCACCTTGAACATCGTGTCGTAGAAAGCCTTGTTGTAGGGCGTGGCATTCTGGAACTCGGCCGATTCGAGCACGGCCTTGTTGCAGGTGTAGCCGCCGAGCGCGGCCCACTTCTTCTGGGTCTCGTCCTTGACGAACCATTCGAGGAACTTGAACGCCTCTTCCTTGTTCTCGGAGTAGTTGACGATCGAGATGCCCTGGCCGCCGAGCGCAGCATACTGGTCGCCGCTGGGGCCGGCCGGGTTAGCGAAGAAGCCTGTGCCCTTGGCATTTGGGTTCGACGATTCATTCACCAGCGCCGGGAAGAAGGCGAAGTAGTTCATGCTCATCGCGGCCAGGTTCTCAGTGATCGCCTGGTTGTCTTCGATGAAGAAGCTCTTGGCCCAGCCGGGAGGCGTGAACTTGTAGAGTTCCTTGTAGGCTTCCAGCGCCTGGACGTTCTTTTCCGAGTTGATGATGCCGTCGACCTTGTAGGTGGCGTAATCGCCAAGTTCGCCGCCCCAGGAGAAGATGGCGTTCTCGACGCCCATCACCAGCGCGTCATAGGAGTTGTCAGTGTAGATGGCGATGCCGTAACGCTTCTGGTCAGGCCGGTGGAAGAACTCGGCAATGTCGCGCAACTGCTTGAAGTCCTTCGGCGGTGCGAGGTCGTAGCCATATTTGGCCTTGAACGCCTCCATCTCCTTGGGATCCTCGAACCAATCCTTGCGGTAGGACCAGCCGACCGCGTCGCCTTCCGCCGGAACCGACCAGTATTTGCCGGAGGCCGCCGGATATTCGGCGTAATATTTGACCGTCGCCGGCGCCATGGTCTCGGCAAGCTTGTGCTTGGCGAAGAAGTCGGTCAGGTCGACATAGTGGCCGGCTTCGGAAGCCGCGCCGATCCACTGCGAGTCGCCGACGACCATGTCGTAGGCCGAACCCTTGGCGTTGAATTCGGTGAAGGCCTTGGTCTGGAAGTCCGACCATGGAGTGGTTTCGACGGTGACCTTGACCCCCGTCTCCTTCTCGTACTCGTTGGCCAGTTCCTGCAGATAGTTCGCTGGATCCCATTCCGCCCAGAAGATCGTCAGTTCCTGCGCGAACGCCGACGTTCCGCAGGCAAGCGAGAATCCGATACCGGCAAGAATGCCGGTCAGTGTCTTTCGCATTACAAGTTCCTCCCTTGTGCATATACGTTCGCAGACCTTTGGATGATCCCTCCAGTCCGTTTGCCTTTTTGCCGCCGCATCGCGGGCCCGACCCTCCCCAGCCGGTTTTCGAACTGCATGGCCTGCCGACCGATGCTGCTCCTCCTTGCAATCTGGTAGTACCAACAAGAGTTCGGCGTCAAGGGCTTTCTTGGCGATTTGAAACCGTTAAAACAGGCTGCTTGGCGCGAAAATTCTTCATTTACATTCACTTTTCTTCATATTCGGCACTCATACGCAGAAATGCGCAAACAGGGACACTGTCGACTTATCAATAAGTCTGACCATCTGGTAGAACCAGATTGGACGACCAAGTCGTCCGTCCCTCACATTTCCGCGACTATCGCGGCCTTCACCAGCGCCGCCGCCGCCCAGCGGGCGACGGATTGCGTTTCCTCCCCATCCAGCCCCCATATGTCCTTGAGCACGATCAGGACCTCCACACCGAACACCAGTGAGAGCGCCTGCGCAAGCCGCTCAAATTGCTCCAGTGGAAGCTTGTCGCGCAACGGCGCCATCGCGTCACGGAGCAAGTCGACGCGATGGCCGCGCGTGAAGCGCGGCTCGTCGCCGAGCGTGCCCGCCTGGCGCCGCGCCCACTGATCAAGCGAGAGTTTCAGCGCGGCCTTGAAGGTCGCCTCGTATGCCTCTATGCGCGGTAGTGACGTACCGATGAGATCGTCAACGCGGGCGGCAGCGTCCTTCGCATCCGAAGTCCAGATAAGGATCGGTCCAAGGCCCTCGTCGACCACGGCCTGCACAAGTGCGGCCTGGCTCGGGAAATAGCGATAGGCGGTGGCGCGCGACACCCCCGCCGCTTCCGCGGCCTCCGTTACCGACGGCGTAACGCCCGACTGCATCAGCCGACTGGCCGTTTCCAGCATCAGCCGGCGGGTGCGGGCGCGCGGGCCGCGCTCGACCTCGTCGGTGTTCGATTGACGTGAGACATCCATATCAATACGATACGCGCGTCTCAAAAAATTTCAACAGCCGTATGAGGGAGAAATGGCGGCCATCCCGCGCAAGAGGATCCTCGAAAAATTCCGCAAGATGATCGCCGACGGCGTGCCGATCGTCGGCGGCGGCGCGGGCACCGGCCTGTCGGCCAAGTCCGAGGAGGCCGGCGGCATCGACCTCATCATCATCTACAATTCGGGCCGCTACCGCATGGCGGGCCGCGGCTCCGCCGCCGGCCTGCTCGCCTATGGCAACGCCAACGAGATCGTCAAGGAGATGGCGGTCGAGGTGCTGCCGGTGGTGAAAAGGACGCCCGTGCTGGCCGGCGTCAACGGCACCGACCCATTCGTGATCATGCCGCACTTCCTGGCGGAACTGAAGGACATCGGCTTTTCCGGCGTCCAGAATTTCCCGACCATTGGCCTGTTCGACGGCACCATGCGCCAGAGTTTCGAGGAAACCGGCATGGGTTTTGGGCTCGAGGTTGACATGATCGCCGCCGCGCACGAGCTCGACCTTTTGACCACGCCTTACGTCTTCAATACCGACGAGGCCAAGGCGATGACCAGGGTCGGCGCCGACATCGTGGTGGCGCATATGGGCGTCACCACGGGCGGCACGATCGGCGCAACGTCGGCGAAATCGCTGGATGACTGCGTGAAAGAGATCGCGGATATCGCCGATGCGGCACGTTCGGTTCGCAAGGACGTGATCCTGCTCTGCCATGGCGGTCCGATCTCCATGCCGGACGATGCCCGCTACGTGCTGGAGCGGGTCGAAGGGCTGCATGGTTTCTACGGCGCCTCTTCCATGGAGCGCCTGCCGGCCGAGGCGGCGATCACAAGGCAGACCGCGGACTTCAAGGCGCTGGCGGTCGGCAAAGCCGCGAAGCCGGCAAAGAAAAAGAAGGGATGAGGCGATGAGCGACAAATCGAAGGTGTTCGTTTATCCGAAGGACGTGACGGCATTCGGCTTCGACTGGGGCAGGCTGGCGCTCACCGTCGCGCCTGAGGTCAATGGCGCGAAGCGGTTTTCCGGAGGCGTGGTAGACCTGCCGTCCGGCCAAGGACATTCACGCCATAACCATCCGGGCGCGGAGGAGATCATCTTTGTCATCTCCGGCAATGGCGAGCAGATGGTCGAGGACGAACAAGGCAACCCGGTTGTTCAAAAGGTCGGGCCGGGCTGCACAATCTTTGTGCCGGAAAGCCGGTTTCATTCCACACTCAACACCGGCGACGGGCCGATGCAGCTTTTTGTCGTCTATTCGCCCACGGGACCGGAACTGGCATTGCGCGACCTGCCGGATTTCCGGCTGATCCAGCCTGAAGCGGGATGACATCACGCAACAAAAATTCAGGGTTCCGCGCAGAACTGGATCAAGCATCGCGTTCACCAAGGCTGTAAGGTTCGATTCGGCCGTCCATTGCCGGAACGGCTTGGACTCCTTGAAAGAACCTCCGTGAACAATGGTATCCTTCTGGCGCTTGTTGCCTATGCCACCTACTCGTGGAGCGATGCGGCGATCAAAGCGCTTGGCGGCCAACTGTCGGTTTTCGAGATCGGCTTTTTCCTGACCCTCGTTTCCGGAACCTGCATATTTCTCGCAAAGCCGAGGCACGAGCGATGGGCCGAGTTCTGGCGAATGAAGCGTCCGTGGGCGGTTCAGGGACGCGCTGTCCTTGGCGTGGCTTCCAGTGTGCTCAGCGTCGTCGCGTTCACTTCGATCCCGCTAGCCGAGGTCTACGCGATCATCTTCCTGGCCCCGCTGTTCGTGACGGTGCTGTCGATTGTCTTCCTCAAGGAGCAGGTCGGTCCGTGGCGCTGGTTCGCGGTGGTCGCCGGTTTCGCGGGGGTGCTGCTGGTGGTGAGGCCCGGCTTCCGCGCCCTGGAATTCGGACATTTCGCCTCGATTGTGCTTGCGCTCATGGGGGCGGTCACGGTCGTGCTGATGCGCTCGCTGGCCCCTCATGAGAAACAGACGACGATGCTGGGCTATCTCATCGTCTACGTGCTTGCGTTCAACGCCGCCGCGATGGTCTTTACCTCGATCACGCTGCCGACGCCGGAGCAGGCAGTGGTCCTGCTGGTGGCCGGCGTGTTCTCGGCGAGCGGGCACATCATCCTGTTGCGCGCCACGCGGTTCGCGCCGGCCAACCAGCTAGCTTCCACGCAATACTCCCAGATCGTCTGGGCCGTCGTGATCGGCGCGCTGCTGTTCAACGAGGAGCCCGACGCATGGACGGTCGCGGGGCTCGCTGTGATTGCCGGATCGGGTCTGCTTACGGTCGCGCGCGAACGCATCCGCCTCGGCAAGGTGCGGTGGAATCCCCTGAACCGGAACCGCGTTTAGGTCAGATGCCGCCCCTGTTCCAGCCGCGGGCGCGCTCGCCGAACATCTCATAGCCGGTCTCGGTAACGGCCACCGTGTCCTCGAGCTTGATGAAGCCGCGCGAAGGATGGAGCATCGTGGTCTCGACCGAGAGCACCATGCCTGCCTCCAGCGGGTTGCCGGCATCCACGCCTTCATAGGCGACCGGATGGTTGGTCATCAGGAAAGGCGCCTCATGGGTGATGACACCCATGCCGTGAGCGAAGAAATCGGTGAAGGCAGCACTTGGCGATGCCTTTAGCGCCATCTCGCCGGCCGCGACTAGGTCGCCGCCCAGCGCGCCAGCGCGGATCTTAGCGAAGGCGGCCTGCTGCACGGCGTCGACTTCCGACAGCAGATCCTCCAGTTCGGCATCCGGTTCGCCAAGCACACCCATGCGGCAGAGATCGCCGATATAGCCGTGGTAGTTGCCACCGGAATCGATCGACAGCACTTCGCCCTTTTTCCAGGCCTGCGGCGAGGCTGCGCGGTTGTGGCTGGAACCCAGCGTCAGCAGGCAATATTCGAAGTGCAGGCCGCGTTTGGTCTCCTCCTTGCGCAAGCGCTCAATGATGTCGGTCTTGGCCGAGCCTTCGTTTGCCCATTCGATCGTAGCGAGCATGGAATCGGTGATGAATTCAGAGGCGGCCCGCAGTTTTGACAGTTCCTCGGGGGTCTTGACCGCCCTCAGGCGCTCGAAGGTCGCGGTGGCATCGACCAGCGCGATGCTGTTGCCGAGATTTTCAAGAACGGCGTGCGCGTCGGAGGGCAGGAAGGGCGGCTCGATGCCGATGCGCGCGCCTGGCTTCGCCAATTTGCGGATATGCTCGGCGGCGAGGTTGGCGGCGTCGACGCTGGCCCAAGTCGCAGGCTGGAAGGTCGGCGTCCAGAACGGACGGTTGACATGCTCCGCGCCCTCCATCTTGTTGGCGATGTAGGCGGCGTTTTCAGGCCTGCCCTTCTCGTAGACCAGCACCGGCAGGTAGCGGCTGTGGCCGATGGCGTCCATGGCGGCGAAGAAGATGAACTTGTAGCCGCCAAGCAGGTACTGGACGTTGTGCTTCGAGGTGGCAACCAGGATGTCGAGCCCGGCCGCGTCCATCAGGCGGTCGAGCTTTTCGTGGTCGAACGGAATGGCAATTTCGCCGGCGGTCTGCGATTTGATGTTCATAATGTCTCTCCCTCATCGCACCGTAGCGCGGGGCGGCGGTGGTTCGCAACGGCGATGATGTCGGGCGGCGGGATTCATGCCGGCGACACCATCCGCGCCTCATCCGACCTCCCCTCGATCCGAAAACCGTTGCTTCAACAGCCGGTAAAACCCATCGACGCGCGGAAGGGTTTTGGACAGTTTTTCGAAGCGCGGGTCGTGGCTGGTGGTCCTCCCCATGCGCACATCGGCCAGAAAAGCCGCGTGCTCGGCCAGCGCCTCGGCCGAGGCTTCGGGCACCGGAGTCGAGACGGCGACGGCCTCGGACTTGCCCTTGACGCGGACACTGTCGAGTTCGGCCAGCGCGATCTTGCCGCCGGCGCGACGCGCCGTCTGCTCGCCAACCAGGATCGACACGCCGAACGCCTTGGTCTCGCTTTCCAGCCGCGAGGCGAGGTTCACGGCATCGCCCAGTGCCGAATAGTTGAAGCGGAAGTCGGAGCCCATATTGCCGACGACGCAGTCACCGGTGTTGATGCCGATGCCAATCTTCAGCGGATGCGGCTTCCTGGCAAAAATGTCGGCTTCGGCCTCGCGCTCGACATTCAGCGCGTCCACCGCCTTCAGCATGCCGAGCGCGGCCTCGATGGCGTGACGGGCGTGGTCGGGATCGTCGAGCGGCGCGTTCCAGAAGGCCATGATGGCGTCGCCGATATATTTGTCGATGGTGCCTCCAGCCTTCAGGATCACGTCGGACAGCGGGTTGAGCAGCCGGTTCATCAGCCGCGTCAGGCCTTCCGGATCGTCCTTCATCTCTTCGGAAATTGTGGTGAAGCCACGCACGTCGCAGAAAAGGATGGTGAGTTCGCGCCGCTCGCCGCCGAGTTTCAGCTGGCCGGTATCGTCGGCCAGCCGGCCGACCAGCACCGGCGACAGATATTGCGAGAAGGCGCGGGTGATGCGCATACGCCGCCGCCGCTCGGCCGCATAGTCGCGCGCGCTCTGGATGGCGGCGACGCCGGCGAAGGAAAGCGAGGGGGCGAGCGGCGCGAGATAGAAGCGGCCATAGTGCAGCAGAAGAAAGCTGGCGCCGAAAAACAGCACGATGGTCACGACGGATACCAGACCTGTAACGTATCCAGTGCCGCGCCATATGACCACGCCTGCAAGCAAAGCCCCCGCGATCGTCGACAGGGCAGCCAGCGATGCCTGGGCCGGCGTGACGAACAGGCCGCGCGCCAGGTTTTCCAGAACAGTCGCCTGCAGCTCGGCGCCAGGGATCAGATTGCGGCTGCGCACCGTGTAGGGGGTGGCGAACACGTCCGCGCCGCCGGAATCGACGCCGGAGGCGGACTGCATGGACAGGCCGACAATGACGATACGGTCGCGGAAGATGCCGGGAGGCAAAAAGCCCTTCGGGTCGAGCGCCTGGTAATAGGAGACTGTCTGGAATGTGCGGGCCGGGCCAAAAGCCTGGATCAACGCATCCGGCGGCGGGCTGCCGGGCGCCACACCGGTGGCTTCCAGCAGGCGCGTGGCAAAGCCGTCGGCATAGGGCGGCATGCGCCGGACGATGCCGTCGCCGTCTAGCAAGACGGAGGCGATGCCGGGTTTCGCGCCGGCCTCGGTAAAGGCAGGCAGGGGTTCCACCCTTATGCGCTGGTCGGCCTGCGGCGTCCGGATGATGGTTTCGTCGGCGGCCAGCACCACATCCGGCCCCAGCGTCGCCGCCAGCGCCGCGTCGCCGGCTGCGGCGGAAGGTTCGGCAAAGATGATGTCGAGGCCCACCGCCTTCGCGCCGGCCGCGCGCAGCGACCGGACCAGTGTGGCATGCAGGTCGCGCGGCCAGGGCCAGCGGCGGCCGATCTCGGCCATGGACGGTTCGTCGATGGCGACGATGATCGGTGAATCTTCGGTCGGTGCCGGCGGGGCGATTGTGGAGAAATAATCGAAGATTTTCAGCTCGATCAGCCGCCAGGGCGAGGTCAACGAAGCGGCGCCGGCGACCGCCGCGACCAGCGGGACGATGACGGCCAGTTGCCAGAAGCGGCGACTGGCGCCGCCGGCGCGACGCGTCATCTCAGAACCGCATTTTCAGGGAGCCGGTGAAGACGCGGCCCCAGCCCGGCGTATACGGAGCGACCTCGAAGTCTTCGTCGAAAAGATTGTATGCCGCGAGCTCCAGTTCGAAGCGCTTGTCGAATGGCTCCCAGGTCAGGAATGCATCGGCGGTCCAGTAACCGTCCATCATCCTGTTAAAGGGTACTGTTGCACTTTCACCCCACCGTTCTCCCACATATGTTCCCGCAACGGTCACCTTCAGGTTCGATGTACTTACCCAGGTAAGACCAATTCGTGCAGTCCTGTATGGTACATACGGCAGCGGGCCGCCAAAACTGGCTGATGAGGAATCCAGATTCTCCGAATCGAGATATGCAAGACTGGCGAAAGCACCGAAGCCATGCGTGAGCCACAAATTTACGGTGGCGCTCAGACGATCGATACGGCCTTCGCTAAGAGATATCTGGTTGAGAGACAAGGGCACGGGAATTGCCAGCGTGTCCAAGTCCTGGTGCTGGTAGTCGACCGATGTAAAGATATACGGGCTCCATTCCGCATCCCAACGAGCCCCAAACGTTTGGGAGGTGCCGCCAACGTCGAGCGGCGCCTGGTTGGGTTGCAATCCGAGCACGCCGATCGGGGCGAGCGTCGCGCCGTTGATCGCGCTGCTCTCCTTCATATACATGGCACGCAGCCAGTGCCCTTCAAATGGTGACCAGGCCAAGCCGACCCTAGGCTCGGGAGTAAATTCGTCGAGCGAACCCCCATCGAGATAGGTTGCGAACATACCGGCTTCCGCCTGCAATACGGGTGTGATCTCGTAGATCACGTCGGCGTAGACTCGGCCTGCCGCCAAGTCGAAGTTAGTTTCCTGCGTTATGTCTTCCAACGGCAAGGTGGGCGTCAAAATCCTGGTGCGAACTGATCGATCCTGATCAAACGTGCCAGCTTCGAGGCCATACCGCAGAGTAAATTCGTCGATGCCCAAGCTATGATTTATGGAACCGATAATGGATATTGATTTTGATTCTATCGTTTGGTCAACAGCAGCAAAGTCCACTGGATTTCCAGATTGATCCACTTCAATTGCAAGATTTTCTTGAAAGCTGTTACGATTGAAGCCTGACGCTAACACTCCGGTGCTGACTACATTTCGGTATCCAAATGAATGACTCCACGCGACTCCAAAGTTCCCGTTTCGATCCTCGACAGAATTGGAATACAAGTCGCCGACAAAATCACTGATCTGGCTAAACCCGTTGCTTAAATTGTTTGTAGAATCATCAAACGCGCCGAACGCGACGATGTTGTCATTCGGAGTCGGGCTGGCCGCAAGATAACCGAAGCCGGTAAGCCCATCGTCGGCAAGATCGAAGGAGGTATTGTCGAATGATACGCCCGGGCTCGCGCCACTTCGGCTCTCATTCGTATCCGTCTTGGATAATTGCCCATAGACGCTGATCGGAAACGGGTAGGTCGCGTATCCCCTGATCTCGCCCTCAGCATTCCAGCCGCTCCCGTCGCCCGCTACACCTCCGCCGCCGAGCGTTGCCTCGAAGAACGGGCGGTGGATTAGATTGGCGCCACGAGTCCTGCTGGCGAGCATGCGTGGGTCAAGCAGGAGAGCCTGTGTGAATGAACCAAGCACGGAATCGTTCGGTGTCGGCTCCGGGACTGGATCCTTTCCGTAATCACCTTGAACCGCGAAAGGATTTGGGCTGCCAGCAACCGCCTGGTCAACCAGCGCACTGGCCGAAAACGGATCGAAAACCACATCGCCATAATACCTGCCCCAGGCATTGAGGCCCTGAAGACGATAGGCATCATTCAGTGTCGAGCCCTGATCGCGGCTGGCGCTGAGGGCAGCATAGTCGCCGCCGCGCGCCCGCGCTCGCTTCAGCGCTTCCTGCGCAGCGCGAATGGCGCGGTCGGAATCATATTCGTTCGCCGCGATCGCAACCTCGGCGGATGCCGTGACCGGGTCGTTTGGATCGAGCCGATTGGCGTTTTCCAGCGCCTGTTCGGCAGGTTCCTTGTCGCCCTTTTCGTAATAGGCGGCGGCAAGCAGCAGGAGCACCTGGGCGTAGGTCGGATTGGCGGTCGAGGCGGCAAGCAGGTCCTGTACGGCCTTATCCATCTCGTTCGTCTCGATATAGTAGCGCCCGCGCGCCACCAGCCCGATGTCGAAGGACGGGTCTTCCGCCATCGCGGTGTCGATCTCGGCCTTCGCCTCGGCAACGCGGCCCTGGTCGAGATAAAGCAGCGCCAGATTGGCGCGGGCAAGCGGGTCCTGCGGGTCGAGTTCCACACCTTTCAGGAAAGCCGCCTCGGCCTCGCGGTTGGCGTCGCGGGCGCTCAGCACCAGCCCGAGCAGGTTCCAGGCCGAGGTCGAGCCGGGCATGAGTTCGGAGGCGCGGGTGGCGTCGGCGAGCGCGCCTTCGAGGTCGCTTTGGACTACGACGCGGTAGCGGGCGCGGGCTTCCAGCGCGGTCGGATCGTCCGGATCGAGCGCCAGCGCACGCTGGATCGCTTCCTCGGTCTGCGGGCGGTCGTCGACCAGAATGGCGAGTTGGGCGCGGACCGCCGGCAAGGTCGGGTCGTTGGGATAGCGCTGTTCGGCGCGGCGCACGATTTCTATAGCCGCCGGAATGTCCTGCAGAAAACCCGCCGTCCAGGCGGCGGCGATGGCGCCGGCCGGGCCGCTGGCCTCGCCGCTCGGCGGCTGCTCAATGCGGTTCGGATTGACCAGCGCGCGCGAGAAATAACCGCCATATTCCGCCATTGCCCGCCGGCTGCCGGACAGTTTTGGCGCGGCGCGGGAGAACAGCGGGATCGCGTCGGCGTAGCGTTTTTCGGAAGCCGCGATCATGGCGTCGACAAGGTCGAGGCGGGCGCGCTGGGCGGGAGCGAGGCGGAAGGCGCGTGCCTGGTCGGCGGCCTTCTTCGCGGCGGCGCGGCCGTCATAGGACAGCGCCACCTCGGCCAGCGTCAGCCATTGCTCGCCCGTGCGGGCCGCCTCGGGGATTTCGGCGATCTTCGCCCGCTCCTCCCGCATCTCGCGGCTGGAGAGCGGCGATGCAGGGAGGATCAAAAAACTGTCGCGAAGCGAGAGATAAAAGAGCATCTGCTCGCGGTCGTCCGGCGCGACGATCACCGTCTTGGTCGGCGCCTGGCCGATGCGGGCAGAAGCCGCCTCGCCCGGCACGACCGTGACCGAGCCAAGCGCGTTCGACAGTTCGACCTTGCCTTCCAGCACGGTGAGCGACGTGCGGTCGCCGACGACCGTCATCGTCCAGTCGGTGCCGCGAATAGCGGCCGCCGCCGCCGGCGTCTCGATGACGAGACCCTCGCCGCCACGCTCGGCGCGCGCCCATATGCTGCCGCTCTCCAGACTGAACAGCGAATCGGCGCCGGGGTTGATCTCCTTCACCACGAGCGTGGTGTTGCGTCCGAGCCGGACCTGGGTGTTGTCGGAAAACAGCACGGCGAGGCTGCCCAGTGCGTTGGTGCGCAGCTCGTCGCCGGCCAAGAGATCCTGGTGTATGTCGACGCCGCGCCAGTTGCTGACGTCGATGAAACGCACTTCCTCGCCGGTCTTGCGGGCGATCACCGAGCCCGCGGCAGGCGCGTTGCGCGGAACGGGGTCGGCGGTCGCGATGCTGGCGCAGCCAAGCATCAACCCTGCCGCCAGTGCCCCCACGAACTTGCGCATGATACCGTTATCGCGCCCCAATCCCCGAGCGTTATGGTGAGAAAGGCAAAGCGGTGTCAAGCTTGCGAGCGTCGGTTTGACGCAGAACGGGCCGTATCAACGGCCTCTACCGACTTTTGGGAGGAAGCTGACGGTGGGTCATGCCGGGCTGACGGGATGGTCGATTCGAACTGCCGGGAAGCGGTTGGCCGGGCGAACCTCGCGGGAACGCCCGGCGTTGACCGGCTTCAGACCACGACGAAATCGTTCGCCGACAGCGAAGGCAATCCGGTCAGCGTCGCGAAGTGGACACCCGCGCCCGCACCATTGGCATCGGCGTCATAATAGAGATTGCCGGTAACGGTGTCGTAGATGATGTGGTCGTTGGTGTCCTGCGCCGTGCCGGTGGCATTCGCCCGGAAATAGCCGGACAAAAGCGGCCCGGTAACCGCCAAAGCCGCGAACACCGATTTATGCAGCTCCATGCGGTCGCCGGCCGGGTTGAAGTCGGCGATGGTGTCGACATTGCCGGCGCCGAGCGCGGTGGAGAATACGAACATGTCGTTGCCGCCGAGGCCGCGCAGCGTGTCGGCGCCGCCCTTGCCGTCGAGCCGGTTGGCGCCGGCGTTGCCGACGATCTCCTGACCGAATTCGTTGCCGGTCAGGTCGATGCCGGAGGTACCGGCCGAACCGTTGGTGGTGAACAGCTCGATCTCTACGCCCTTGCTGAGCGTGTAGTCGACCGCCGCCATGACCCGGTCGGTTCCCTGAAGCGCGCCGTCGACGATAACGTCGCCAGCGTTGAACACGCGGTAGGTGTCGTTGCCGCCGAAGCCGCGCAATATGTCGGCCCCGCCGACACCGCCGCCATGCAGCACGTTGTCTCCGGCATTGCAGGTAATGACCTGGGAGAACGTGTTGCCGGTCAGGTCGATGGCCGTCGTGCCGCTGACGGATGTCGTCTGCAGATGTTCGACTTCTGAACCTGCCGTGAGCTTGTAGCTGACGCCGGCGGCGACCCGGTCAATGCCCTCGCCGACATTCTCGACGACCACATCGCCGGCATTGTAGACATAGTAGGTGTCGTTGCCGAGCAGGCCCTCCAGCCTGTCCGCCAAGCCTTTGCCCCCGTCGTTCAAGATGTTGTCGCCATAATTGCCGGTGATCGTCTGGGCGAGCCGGTTACCGGTCAGGTCGATCGCATAGGTGGCGGTGCGCGAGGTGGTGTTCAGCACCTCGATCTCGGCGTCCGGCGTCAGCACGTAGCTGAGCGAGGCCGTCACGCGGTCGAACCCCTCGCCGGCATTCTCCATGATGTAGTCGCCGGCGCTGCGGGCGTAATAGATGTCGTCGCCAGCCAGACCCTTGAGGATATCGGCCTCGCCCTTGCCGCCGTCGAGAAAATTGTTGCCGGCGTTTCCGGTGATGACCTGGGCAAGCTCATTTCCGGTCAGGTTTATCGCGGTCATAGCCGTCGCGGATGTGGTGTTCAGATATTCGACATGAACGCCCGCTCCCAGCGTATAGCTGACGCCGGCGGTAACCCTGTCGGCATCCCCTTCGTTCTTGCCTTCGACGATGACGTCGGCGGCATTGTAGACGGCATAGGTGTCGTTCCCGCCGCGCCCGATCATTATGTCCGGCGACGAGCCGAGGCCCGGCCCGGCCGTGCCGCCGTCATTGATGAAATTGTCGCCGTCATTGCCGATGATCGTCTGCGACAGGGCGTTGCCCTGAAGATTGATGGCGGTCGTTCCTTTCGAGTTGGTCGTGTTCAGGAACTCGATGTCGGCGCCGGCGGCAAGCGCATAGCTGGTGTTGACGGCAACGCGGTCGGCCGTGCCCTCCCCTGCAACCTCAATGACCACGTCACCGGCGTTGTTGACGTAGTAGGTGTCGTTGCCGGCCTTGCCTTCCATGGTGTCGGCGCCGAAGCCGCCATTGAGCGCATTGTCCGAGGCGTTGCCGATCAGCACGTCACCGTCGCTGTCCACCCCGGCGATGGTCACGGTGACCGTGGCGGTGTAACCGCCAAGCAGGGTGTAGGTGAAGCTGTCGGTCGCAGTCAGATTGGTGGCGCCGGAAAGGGCGCCCGGCAGATTGTTGAAGGCGCCGTTCGGATCGTAGTCGAAGGTGCCATCCGTATTGACGGTGAGCAACGCGCCGGATGGCAGCGTTATCTGCGTGCCGACATTGCCGGCGCTGCCGTTCACCTCGGCGATGACGAAGTCCGGACCGCTGTCGAGGCCGTCGCCATTGTCGTCGAAGAGGTTCTTGCCGAGCCCGAGCGTGCGATTTTCCCAAATGGTGAAGGCATCGTCCTGCGCGCCGGTGGCGGTGATGCCGATCAGGATCGGAGCGGAGGAGCCTTCGCCATTGTCCTTGCCGTCATCGACCGTCATGCCGACGATGCGCAGCGGCAGATAGCTGGCGGGATCGGCCACCGATCCGTCCGGATCGTCACCGGAGGTGAAGGTGACGGTGCGCAGAACCTTTTGGTAGTTGGCCAGCGTGTCGTTGCCCGTCAGCGTGAGCGTGAAGGTGTTCGGATCGTAGACAGCGGTGATCGCGGTGCCGGTCGTGTCGGCGGCAAGGACGTCGCCGGGCAGGCCGCCTGGACCGGTCGAATCATCGAGATAGATGGTCGCGCCGACCGCCGTTCCGCCGTCGGGATCGACATCCTCGAGCTCCAGCTTCGGTGCGAGCACCAGCGTGTCGCCTTCGGTAAACTCGAGGAACCGCGGATAAAGCGACTCAAACTCCGTATCCATCTGGCCGATGGCGATGTCAGAGGGGACACCAAAGGTTGGGATCGGCGTGAGATCAGGAGCGAACGTGCCGTCGCCCTTGCCGAGCAGCACATGGATTTCCTCGCTGCCGGTGCTCAGCGCGACGATATCGAGATTGCCATCGTCGTTCATGTCGGCGAGTTTTAGGCTCGACGGTCCCGCCCCCACCGCATAGCTGACTGCAGGGGCAAACAAACCACCGCCGGCATTCAAGACCACATTTGCCGTGTTGAGCACGGAATCGACGGTGACGATGTCAAGCTTGCCGTCCCCGTTGACGTCACCCAACTGCACATCCTTCACGGACATGCCGACGCCAGCAGACACCATTGTGGTGGTGAACCCGCCGGCCCCGTTGTTGGTCATCAAGCCGATAAAACCCGGGCCCAAGTCAGCAACCACGATGTCGGCGCCGTTGATCCCGTCCATGTCGCCCACGGCGATCTGTCCTGGTACCGGGACGCCGGCAGGAGTGGGAGGCATGAAAGCGAACCCGCCCATGCCATTGCCGGTTCCGATCAACACTCCTCCGGCAACGGTCGCGGCGATGTCGAGCTTGCCGTCTGCATTGAAGTCGCCGGTCGCGAGTTCAGTCAGGCCGAAGCCGAAAGTCGTCGGCACCAACGTGGTCGTGAACGAGCCGTCGCCAGCGCCGACGAGCAATTCGGCCACAATGCCGTTGGTGCCGCCTACGAACAGGTCGATATTGCCATCGCCGTTGAAATCGCCGCTGACCATCGACACCGGCACCGGCATGACCGCGACCGGCGTCGTCGGGGTGAGGCAGCCGCAGCCGTCGTTCTCCAGAATGGTCACGGCGGAGAGCGTCGGGCTCATCACCGCCACGTCGAGATCGCCGTCATTGTCGAAGTCGGCCAGCAAAACCTTGGTCGGAGAAACGCCGCCGTCCTCCGAGGAGCCGCCCGCCGTGTCGCCCTCGCCGTCGCCGCTGATCACGTCGACCGTGCCATCCGCCGGAATCGTCACGACATAGTCAAGTCCGGGGGACAGCCGGATGATCGGGGCGTCGTTGACCGCCTCTACTTCGACTGAAGCCTGCGCGGTGCCGTTCGAATAGGCGGAGGTGCCGCCATTGACCGACGTATCGGCGTATTGTTGCGTCGTGTCGTTCGAGGCTGTGCCGGTGGTCTGATCCCAGGCGCGGAAGTTGACGGTCGCCGTCTCGCCGTCTAGGCCGTCGGGCATATAGCTGACGAGAGTGTCGGGCGAGAGCAGCAGCGCATGTCCGTCGGACACCGAACCGAAGCTGAGCCAGGTGAAGCCGCCGTCGGTCGAATATTCCCATTCGCCGTTGCCGGTCAGGCCAGTTACCGCGATGCCGACATCGTCACCGTCGAGATCGCCGAGGGTGGTGCCCGCAAGCAGATCGGCGACCGTCACTTCGGTGTTCGGATTGTCCTCGTCCGTCGACGGCAGTTCGACCGGCCCGCCCGACAGCGTTGGTGCGTCGTTCAGCGCCGAGATCGAAACGGTTGCACCGAGGGAGACTGAGGCCGTATCGACGCCGCCACCGTCCGTGCCGCCATTGTCGCGGATGCCGGTGAGCGTAACGACGCGATCGCTGGTGTCGGGATTTTCGCTGGAATTCGTATAGGTGAGCCCGTCGATCAATGTCTGGGCGTCGGCAACTGAGACACCGCCCGGCATGGAAAGCGTGACGGTCGCCACGCCGGCGACGACGGCAACGCTGTAACCTGTGCCATTGGCTGAGGTCGTTCCTGTCGTCCCATCGGTCAGCACCACATTGGTGCCGTCGACGCCAAGAATCTCGCCGACGCCGTCGGCAAGGTTCGCGACCGTCAGCGTGACCTGATTGATCTCCTGCCCGGCCTCGCCGGTGTCGATCGAGACAGCCGAGAACAGGTCGACCGCCGGTCCGTTTTCGGTGAAGGTCGGCGTTTCGGCGGCGGCGCTGAGCGAAGGCGCGTCGTTGACCGCCGCAACCGACACCGGAACAAGCACCGCAGTCGACGTGGCGGTGTCAGGTGAGCCAGCGCCGGCGATCTCCTCGCTGGTGGCCGTCACGGAAAGGGTGAAATCGCCGTTGTAGTTGGCGGCCGGCGATAGGACGATCTGTTCCTTTCCTTCCGCCAGGGCGTCGAGAAAGGCGATCTCGGCGGCCGTGGATCGGTCGATTACCCAGGCGCTCGTCGGATCACCGCTGTCGGCGCGTTCCCCGACCGTAAGGGTGAAGTCGGCCGGAAGGCCATCAACTGTCACCTGCGAAAGGATCTCCGAGCCGTCGGCGTCGGCCAGCGCGACGCTCGTGGGCAAGGTGATCGCCTGGTCCTCCAGTGCCACGACCGATGCTTCGCCGGCATCATAGACGCGGTAGGCGATGTCGTTGCGGGTACCGGTGTTGGCGAAGTCGACCCAACTGACGACAAAATTGCCGTCGGCGAGCACGGTCACCGTGGCCTGTCCTTCATTGTTGGGATCGGCTGTTTCCGTGACCGCGATCGGGCCGCCATTCGGAGTGCCGTCAACGCTGAAAACCTGAGCGAAAACATCGCGGGCCGAAGTACCGCCATTGCCGACCCATGTGACGACAAAGCGGCCGTCCGGCAATGTCGCCACGCTGGAGGTGAAATCGATCGGAACGCCCGTTGCGACGTCAAAACTCGTCTGCAAGACGCCGGTGCCGTCATACACCGCACCATGTATGTCGTCTCCGGCAGTCCAGGTCGCGACGAAGCCGCCGGTCGCGGCCGGCGCCAGGCTCACATCCTCACCCAAGATGGAAATCGTGACGGGCGCTGCCGCGACGCCGGCCGCGTCGACCACGCGCGCCACGATGGCTCCGCCCTCCTCCCATGAAACCACATAGCCGCCGCCGTCCAGCGCGGCCACCGCGTTCGGCGGCGGCTGCAGTGAAACGCCGTAGTCGCCGTTGCCGGTGAGTTGGACCGGGCTGGCATCGATGGCGACGCCGCTGTCTGTGAAGCGTTGTGCATGGATGATGGTTTCGGTGGCGGTCTGCTCTTGCCATGTCGCGACGAAACCGCCGCCATCCAGCGCCGTGACCGTGGGCTGGAATTCGGCACCTGCCGTCACCGCCAGATCGATCGTCGCGACCGGGACCGTGCTTCCAGCTGCGTAGACGGCGGCCTTGACATTAGGCTGGCCGAACAGATCGTCGGTCCACGCCACGACGAATGCGTCGCCGGGGAGCGCCGCGACGGATGGTTGCGATTCCGCTCCGCCCGTACCCGGCGTGACATCGAAGACGCCGCCATTGGCCGTTCCGTCGGCATTGAAGAGCTGCGCCTGGATGTTGGCGTTGACAGATGCCTGCGTCCAGACCTGGACGAAACCGCCGCCCGACAGGCCGGCTGAGGCCGGACTGTCTTCATAGGCATTGGTGCCGGTCACCACATGATGCGCGATGTCGAGCGGCACCGGGCTGTCGGCGACTCCTGGACGAACGGCGGGCATGTCGGCGGCAGGCGCAACGTCGATGGTGGCGACGACCGGCGTGGATGGGGTGCCGCTCAGGTCGAATGCGACGAAGTCAAATGCGGTCGAGCCGCTCCAGTTTGTGTCGGGGACGAAGAAAAGCAGCAACTCGCCGCTGCTGGAAGGATAGTCGACTCCCGCAGCGATCTCATTGTCGAACATATCGTAGAGCTTACCGTGCTGCGGCAGGCTGCTCAGGCGGAAGACGAGATCCGTGCCGTCCTCGGGGTCGTACGCATTCAGAATGACGGTGATCCAGAAATCGTCTTCCAGGCCCGTGCCGTCGGTCGCTGAAGCGATGGGCGGGAGCCCGTCCAGGACGTGGGGATACTGGCTGCGGGCCTGCGCCGAGACAAAGAGCGGCGCGGCAACCTCGCCACCCACCGTCGAGAGATTCCAGCCGCCGCCGAGCGCAGCCGCGCCGACAGGGCCTTCGGCGGCTGCGACGCAAGCGCCGGTCACATCAGCAAGGCGCTCGACAAATGCCCGGCCAGCCGCGCCCCGGCCGACTTCGCAGCCATAAACGAGGATGTCGCCGCCATCGCGCAGCGCCGCACCGATCGAAGAGAGTTCGTCCGCATAAACAGCGAGGTTCGCGGCAGTGAGCCCGTTCGCGCCGATGCGGATGTCGCCGGGCGCGCCGTGCGAGAGAATGTGGATGGTGGCAAGGTCGCGGACGCCTCGCAGCGCCGAGGCAAGCTGCGCCACGCCATCGATGGCTGTGTCGAGAAGAACGACGCGGATCGTGGACGCCACGTCCCGCACGAGCGTGTCCCAGTCGGCGACGCGCGGATCGACGAACAGATAGGCCGTCACCGAAGCGTCCGTCCGTAGCTCGAATGCGTATGGCTTGCCCATCGATCCCTCCCGCGAAAACAGCTTTAGGACGCCACGGCAAACATGCATCGCGGCGCCCGGACATCCGGCGAGGTCTTTCGGCTATGTCATCTGAGAATCCGGCCGCCGCCGGATTGTTCGCCCGATCGGCCCGACCGAGCCCCACCCCGTCTCGCCGGTTTCAAACCGGCACTGCCCGGAAAAGTTGTAGGCGATTCGGTGCTGTGCCGACAGCCGATCCGTGAAAAAATTTCCACGGGCGGTAAATAGAACGTAGCAGCGCGATACCCTGACGTTTCGCCGATGTTATTGCAAAGGTGCGGTATCACCTGTGCGGTGGAGGATAGATCGGATCTCGTCGTGAGCGCCCGCGAAGTGCCTGTGATGACAACGTCGCCTTTCCCTATCTGGCTCGTGACAAGACCCGGCTGCGCGACGATATAGTCACGCATGGCAAACGACGGCCCTCCGAAATGGATGCTCGTGCTGCTTTCGCTTCACGAAAGCCGTGCCGTGAAGAAAGTTTCGCCGCTGATTGTCATCTTGCTCGCCATGGTCCTCGCCGGCTGCGGCGGCGGCAGGGGCGTACGCTGCTCGGTATTCTCGCAAGGCTTCCCGCTTTGCGGAATCTGACGACCGATATCGTTGACCTTGCCGGCCTCCGGCTGCCCTGCCAAGGAAGGATGGACAGAAGCGCAGTTCGCATTACGATGACCTGCGGCAAGGCGATGCCGGTTGCGATCCACGCGCCCTCGCCGACGCCGTGCGGCCACGGAGGGATGGCATGCAGACTGAAACACTGATCTTGGTGCTGGTCTGCTTCCAGCTAAAGCACTACGTCGCCGATTACCTGTTCCAGCCGGCCTGGATGCTGCGCGGCAAGGGCAGTGTGCGATCCCCGGGAGGCTACGCTCATGCCGGCCTCCATGCGATCTGCTCGCTTCCGGTGCTGGCGATCGCCGGTCTCGTCGCGGTTCCCATGCTGCTGCTGGCGGCGGCCGAGTTCGTCGTCCACTACGCGATCGACTACGGAAAATCCGCGCTGTCGGGGCGTGTCCATTGCGGCCCGACGACACAGCTCTACTGGGCCATGCATGGTGGCGACCAATTGCTGCACCAACTCACCTATATTGCAATGCTCTATGCGGCGATCACCCTGAGATAGATGGCCTGCGGCATTGGAGGGCCGGTGGCCGCAAGGCTGCGGCGCGGTGGATTCGCTCGAGAGTAGCGCCAGCCCTTGCCAGCGTTAAGCCAATGTTCACCATCGAAACAAACTGGTCCGTGCGAGGCCCCGTTCGACTGAAACCGATGCCTTCGCTAGTGCGTACTCATGGAGTTAGCGCGACCGTGGAACTGATTAGGAGAAGCGGGGGTGTCGAATGAATTTACATGTGAAGGACCACACACGAATCCAAGTGACCCGCATTCACGCAGCCCTGCGTGAATTGAAGGATCTGGCAGAAGCGGAACGTTGCGATTTGCTGACACATCTGCTGGCCATGGCCTACATTGAATCCGGCGATATCCTGCGAGGGCTGCGTCCATCGCGAGCGGGCGGGAGGCCGCTCCCGGCCACCGGGAAAATCAATCGCCGGCCGGCCTCTCCGCATCGTCCCGGCTGATTCTCCTACCCCATAAGATTTTGGCATCCGAGGTCCCGGGACCGAGCCGCTGTGCCTCATCGCGACCGCTATCGTCGTCTCATTGTCCGCCGGACGGGGCGTATGGCAGGCACTGCGCAAATCCTGCACACAAGCCCTGAAACTCTGCGCGCTTGCGGCGTGCATTGTCCATGAAGCGTGGCCACAACCACAGAATGCAAAGCAGCATCCACCGCATCCCGCCCCGAAATCGTCTGCCGGCAACCCTGCTTTCCGACGGCTGGTGGCTGGAACCCTCGCCTCGCCGAGACCCGAATTGGGAAATCGTTCCGTTTCGCACGCATTCAGGATCGGCGCGCCGCACGACGGATCTTTCCAACAGGCGCAGCCAATCGTCATGCGCTCTGCGCTAAAAACTCAATTCGCGGCCGAGGAGCGCCAATCTTCCGACGCTTTCATTGACGCTCTATACATGCTGTTGCGTCAATCCATCTGAAACACAGTCCAGCGCCGCTCTTCCGAGAGTTGGTCATTTCGAACATTGAAAGATTGCCTCCATGGCGCATCGCATACTGGTCGCCGATGACGATCCCCATATCCGCGAGGTCATCTGCTTCGCGCTGGAGAAGGCCGGCATGGTCGTCGACGCGGTCGGCGATGGGCCGTCCGCGCTCCGTGAAGCAGAATGCAAGGCACCCGACCTGATGGTGCTCGACGTCGGCATGCCGCTGATGGACGGGCTGGAGGTCTGCCGCGAACTTCGCAAGACATCGCGCCTGCCGATCCTCTTCCTATCTGCCCGCGACGAGGAGATCGACCGCATCCTCGGGCTGGAAATGGGCGGCGACGACTATGTCGCGAAACCGTTCAGCCCCCGCGAATTGGTGGCGCGGGTCAATGTCATCCTGCGGCGCGCCCGCCCGGAGCCGGAAGCCGACGAGGACGAACCGATGGCGCATGGACGGGTCGAACTCCGGCCGGCGCAACGCTGCGTGCGTTTCGGCGAAGTCGACCTGGATTTCACGGCAATCGAGTTTTCGATCGTCAAGCGCCTGCTCGCGCGCCCGAGCTACGTGCTGACGCGCGCGCAGATCGTCGACGCCAGCCACGCGGCCAACATCCACATCTCCGACCGCACCGTCGACAGCCATATCCGCAACATCCGCGCCAAATTCGCCGCCGCCGGCTGCAGCGATGCCGTCGAGACCGTGCATGGCGTCGGCTTCCGGCTCGGCAGATGCGGCGCGTGAGGGACAAATGGCGTCCGCGCCTTGGGTTCGTCGTGCTTGTCATCCTGCTGACGGTTCTGGCGCTGCCGCTGGCCGGGCTGTTCTTCTTTCGGGTCTATGAAAACCAGTTGATCCGCCAGACCGAGGGCGAACTGATCGGCCAGGGCGCGGTGATCGCCGCCGCCTTCGCGGCAGAGGTCCGGGCGGCCGTGCCCGCCTCTTCGCTGGGGGCGACCGTGCCGGAAAGACCGGCGTCCGAACGCTCCGAGCGCCTGCATCCGATCGAGCCCGGGCTGGACCTGGCCCTCGACCCGATCCTGCCGCCTCGTCCGGCTTCAACGTCCGGAGTCCCCGATCCTGCCCTCGCCGCGCTCGGTCCGAAATTCTCAGGAGTACTCGATATCGCGCAGCAATCGACCTTGGCTGGCTTCCGGCTGCTCGATCCGTCGGGCGTGGTCATTGCCGGCGGAAGCGAGGTCGGCCGCTCCCTGGCTGGCGTCGAGGAGGTTCGCGACGCGCTCGCCGGCCAATACGCCAGCCGGTTGCGCTCGCGCATCCGCGACCGGCCGACACCGCCGCTCTATTCGGTGAGCCGCGGCACCATGCTGCGCATCTTCGTGGCCATGCCGGTCGTGGTCGACGACCGCGTCGCCGGCGTCGTCTACATGTCGCGCACGCCGAGCAATGTGGTGAAACATCTTTATGGCGAGCGCGGCAAGCTGGCGCTGGCGGCCATTGCCATCCTCGCCGCCACGCTGATGATCGCCTTCGTCTTCATCCGCACAGTCAGCCGTCCGATGTACGAACTGATGGACCGCACGGCTCGCATTGCCGCGGGCGACCGCGATGCGATCCGCCCGCTCAGCCACCACGGCACCCGCGAGATGGCGGAGCTTGCCGGCGCTTTCCTCGACATGGCGCGAAAGCTGCAGGCGCGTTCCGACACGATCCGTACGTTTGCCACCCATGTTTCGCACGAGCTGAAATCGCCGCTGACCGCGATCCAGGGCGCCGCCGAACTGCTGCGCGACAGCGATGATGGCATGGACGCGGCCACGCGGGCGCGGTTTCACGCCAACATCGTCGCCGACACGGAACGGCTGAACGGCCTGGTACGTCGCCTGATCGAACTCGCACGGGCCGAAAACACGGTGAGCGGGGGCGAAACCGCCTCGCTGGCCGAGACGGTTTCGACACTCGGCACGGAGCCGCGGCTTGCCATCGAGATCGAGGCTGGCGGCGACATCCGCTTTCGCATGTCGGCCGAGAACGCGGCGATCCTTTTGAGGAACCTTGCCGACAATTCGGCCCGCCATGGCGCGAAACATTTCCGCCTGGCCGCTTCCGGGACTGGAACGGTGACGATCCTGGCCGACGACGACGGCAACGGCGTACCGCCGGAGAACAGGGCAAAAATATTCGAGCCTTTTTTCACCACGCGGCGCGACAGCGGCGGTACCGGGCTTGGGCTGGGCATCGTCGCGGCGCTGGTGAAGTCGCATGACGGGGCCGTCGCGTTGGCCGACAGCGCGTCAGGCGCGCGTTTTGTCATTACCTTGCCAGGCGTCGCTTAGCTCATTCGAAGCCTGTGCGCTGATCAGACGGATGGCGCGAACTCACCACCAGACGAGACCGCGCAAAGGGCGGATACGCGGTGCGCCGTCCGGTGCATGCAAGGCATGTTCGCTGCCCAGACCGTCGCCGATGTCCGCCAGCGGCGCCATAAGGGCATTGTAAAGCGGCCCATGACGGCCGCCACGCCGATGGATGCGCGGCACCATGGACCGGCGCGGAACCGGGATCGGCCTGGCCGGCTCGGACGACGAGGGCAGGACGATCGCCGCCTCGCCGGCCAGCGCGCCCATCTCTGCCTTCAACGCCGCCAGCCGTTCCAACCTGTCCTTGGTGGCCGGATGCGTGCGCAGCACCGACGGGTCGGGGATGCGGCCGCCGGGCAGCAGGATGCCCTCCCACAGCCGGCCCCGCGCCCGTTCCAGCTTTCGCAGCGCCGAAGCCAGCCCGTCCGGATCGCCGGTCAGCACGGCCGCGCCGAAGTCGGCGTCGAACTCGCGGGTGCGCGACAGCGCCATCTGCAGCAGCCCGCCGACGGTCGGGGCGGTCAGAAGCACGAGCACGGCCAGCCAGGGCACCCGATTGCCCACGCCGCCGAACAGTCCGCCAAGATTGATGAACAACGTGAACAGGCCGACGGTCGACATCACCGAGGTGAAGCGCGAGACGATGTCGGCCAGCGCCATCACCTTGATGTCCTCATGGGCGATATGGCTGATCTCATGGGCAAGCACGCCGGCAAGCTCACGCGTCGTCAGCCTTCTCGCCAGCGCGTCGGTGATGGCGATCACCGAATCGTCGCGCCGGCCGACCGCGAAGGCGTTCAGCATCTGCGAAGGAATAATATGCAGGCGCGGTACAGCCGGCAGTCTCGCGCGCGCCGCGAGCGCCCTCAAGAGGCGCACGCCGGCGGGAAATTCGGCCTCGGTGACCGGTTTGGCCTTGTACATGGAAAGCACCATTAGCGGGCTGACCCGCCGGACCGCCAGAAGCGAAGCCGCCCCGAACCCCACCGCCAGCACGACACCGAAAAACCCGCCGAAAACCCATGCGGTGACGGCAAGCAGCAGCAGGCTCCCGCCCGCCAGCAGGCCGGTGTGCAGCGTGTTCATGAGGCGATGCCGGCGCAGAGCTACGGGGTCGATCGTGGTGGTGTCGGTCATCCGCTCAATATGGGAAACATACAGGTGTTTTGCCTCTATTTTCCCGGCGTATGCCATCCCGACGACGCTTGCGCGGCGAAATTGCTCTTCTTATATACGCGCCACAGCCGCCAGGCGGCCGTTGCAACGGTTTGCCTGGCGAATTTCCTGAAGACAGGGGTTTTCGCCGGAACGCCTCATTGGGTCCTGAAAACCTGCTAAGCGGAGAGACTAGAACATGGCAAAAGTAATCGGCATCGACCTGGGAACAACCAATTCCTGCGTAGCCGTCATGGACGGCAAGGACGCTAAAGTCATTGAGAATGCGGAAGGCGCGCGCACCACGCCCTCCATCGTCGCCTTCACCGGCGACGGCGAACGTCTGGTCGGCCAGCCGGCGAAGCGCCAGGCGGTGACCAATCCGGAAAATACCGTATTCGCTGTGAAGCGCCTTATCGGCCGGCGCTACGACGATCCGGTGACCGAGAAGGACAAGAAGCTCGTCCCCTACAAGATCGTCAAGGGCGACAATGGGGACGCCTGGGTCGAGGCTGGCGGCAAGAAGCAGTCGCCGTCGCAGATATCCGCGATGATTCTACAGAAGATGAAGGAGACGGCGGAGGCCTATCTCGGCGAGAAGGTCGAGAAGGCGGTCATCACCGTTCCCGCGTATTTCAACGACGCCCAGCGCCAGGCCACCAAGGACGCCGGCAAGATCGCCGGCCTCGAAGTGCTGCGCATCATCAACGAGCCGACTGCCGCGGCTCTCGCCTACGGCCTCGACAAGAAGGATGGCAAGACCATCGCCGTCTATGACCTTGGCGGCGGCACCTTCGACATCTCGGTGCTCGAGATCGGCGACGGCGTGTTCGAGGTGAAGTCGACCAACGGCGACACCTTCCTCGGCGGCGAGGATTTCGACATGCGCCTGGTCGAATACCTGGCGGCCGAGTTCAAGAAAGAACAGGGCATCGACCTGAAGAACGACAAGCTCGCCTTGCAGCGCCTGAAGGAGGCCGCGGAGAAGGCGAAGATCGAGCTGTCGTCGTCCGCCCAGACCGAGATCAACCTGCCCTTCATCACGGCCGACCAGACTGGTCCGAAGCACCTGACGATGAAGCTGACGCGCGCCAAGTTCGAGCAGCTCGTCGACGATCTGGTTCAGCGCACGGTTGAGCCGGTGAAGGCCGCGCTCAAGGATGCCGGCCTCAAGGCGGGCGAGATCGATGAGGTGGTTCTCGTCGGCGGCATGACCCGCATGCCGAAGATCCAGGAGATCGTGAAGCAGTTCTTCGGTAAGGAGCCGCACAAGGGCGTCAACCCCGATGAGGTGGTGGCGCTGGGCGCGGCGATCCAGGCCGGCGTTCTGCAGGGCGACGTCAAGGACGTGCTGCTGCTCGACGTGACCCCGCTGTCGCTGGGCATCGAGACGCTGGGCGGCGTGTTCACCCGCCTGATCGAGCGCAACACGACGATCCCGACCAAGAAGAGCCAGACCTTCTCCACCGCCGAGGACAACCAGGGCGCGGTCACCATCCGCGTCTTCCAGGGCGAGCGCGAGATGGCTGCCGACAACAAGGCGCTCGGCCAGTTCGACCTGGTCGGCATCCCGCCGGCGCCGCGCGGCGTGCCGCAGATCGAGGTGTCGTTCGACATCGACGCCAACGGCATCGTCAACGTCACCGCCAAGGACAAGGGCACCGGCAAGGAGCACCAGATCCGCATCCAGGCTTCCGGCGGCCTTTCGGACGCCGACATCGAGAAGATGGTGAAGGACGCCGAGGCCAATGCCGAGGCCGACAAGAAGCGGCGTGGGCTGGTCGAAGCCCGCAACCAGGCCGAGGCTCTGGTGCATTCGTCCGAGAAGTCGCTGAAGGACTATGGCGAGAAGGTTTCGGAGGCCGACCGCACCGCGATCGCCGATGCCATCGCCGCTCTGAAGATGGCCGCCGAGGGCGACGACGCCGACGCCATCCAGGCGAAGTCGCAGACGCTGGCCGAAGTGTCGATGAAGCTCGGCCAGGCCATGTACGAGGCTTCCCAGAAGGAAGCGGCGGAAGCCGACGCCAAGGCCGACATGGGCAAGGAGTCCGACGTCGTCGACGCCGACTTCGAGGAGATCGACGAGGACGACAAGAAGAAGTCGGCTTGATCGAGGAAATGCAAAGGGCGGACCGGTTCAGCCGGTCCGCCCTTTTTGTATCTTTAGGGACTTTATCCGTTTATATCGACAATTTCTTATAATCGCATAAACTCCCCATATGGATCGTGTTCGCAACCCCTACGCCCCTGGCGCCGGCAGTCCTCCGCCCGAGTTGGCGGGACGGGAAAATCTGGTCGAAGACGCTAAGGTCATTATCGGCCGGATCAAGGCAGGACGGCCGACACAAGGCATGATCCTGACCGGGCTGCGCGGCGTCGGCAAAACCGTTCTCCTGTCAGAGATACGCAAGATCGGCGAGCAGGAAGGATTTGCGGTCCTTCTCATCGAGGCGCACGAGGGTAAGAAACTCGCGGAGATGCTCGTGCCTCCGCTTCGTGAACTGCTGTTTTCCATGAACGCCGCCGAGAAGGCGCGTACGCTTGCTGCTCGCGGCTTGCGGGTCCTGAAAAGTTTCGTCTCCTCGCTCAGCATTACCATCGAGGGCGTGACGTTCGGTCTCGGCGTGGATCCGGAAACCGGCACCGCCGACAGCGGCGACCTAGAAGCCGACCTGCCAAGGGTTTTCGAAATCGTCGGCGAGGCGGCAAAGGCCGCGGATCGGCCTGTCCTCATCCTCTTGGACGAAATTCAATATCTCGAGCCGGTGGAATTCAGCGCGCTGATCATGGCGATCCATCGGGTAAACCAGCGCCAGTTGCCGATTGCGCTCGTAGCCGCAGGTCTGCCGCAGACGCTGGCGCTCGCGGGCAATTCTAAGTCTTACGCGGAACGCCTTTTCCGTTATCCCGAAGTCGGCGCGCTGGACGACGACGCTGCCCGACGCGCGCTGCGGGAGCCGGCCCGCTCGGAGGGCGCGGATTTCACGGAGCAGGCAATCGACCGCATTCTTGAGGTGACGAAGCGCTATCCCTATTTTTTGCAGCAATGGGGCTATGATTCTTGGAATGTCGCCCCCAGAACACCTATCTCGGCTGAAGATGTGGACCACGCGACCGAGCATGCCATCGGCGAACTGGATCAGAGTTTTTTCAAGGTGAGATTCGATCGCTGTACTCCCGCGGAGAAACGTTATATGCGCGCCCTGGCTTCGCTCGGGCCTGGTACACAGCGTTCGGGCGATGTTGCCGAAAGCCTTGGCGTCAAGGTGACTTCGCTGGGGCCCGTGCGGAATTCACTCATCCGGAAAGGCATGATTTATTCGCCCGCTCATGGCGATACGGCATTCACCGTTCCCCTGTTCGACGAATTCATGATTCGTGCCATGCCCGAACTCAACGCGGGTTGAAAGACTCTGATGAAAGCTGATTTCTACGAAACGCTGGGCGTCCAGAAGGGCGCGGACGACAAGGAACTGAAGGGCGCGTTCCGAAAACTCGCCATGCAGTTCCATCCCGACCGCAATCCAGGCGACGCCGCTTGCGAGCACAAGTTCAAGGAAATCAACGAGGCCTACGAGACGCTGAAGGATCCGCAGAAGCGCGCGGCCTATGACCGTTTCGGCCACGCCGCTTTCGAAAATGGCGGCATGGGCGGCGGCGCGGGCTTCGCCGGTGGCGGCGGTTTCTCCGATATCTTCGAGGACATCTTCGGCGAGATGATGGGCGGCGGGCGCCGCCGCTCCGGCAGCGGCCGCGAACGCGGCGCCGACCTGCGTTTCAACATGGAGATCCTGCTGGAGGAAGCCTATGCCGGCAAGACCGCTCAGATCCGTGTGCCGACGTCCATTTCATGTTCCGATTGTTCGGGTTCGGGCGCGAAGCCCGGCACGCAGCCGGTAACCTGCTCGCTCTGTTCGGGCTCGGGCCGAGTGCGCGCCGCGCAAGGCTTCTTCTCGATCGAACGAACCTGCCCGCAGTGCCATGGCCGTGGCCAGACCATAAAGGACCCTTGCCAGAAATGCGCAGGTCAGGGCCGCGTCACCGAGGAGCGGTCGCTGTCGGTCAATATTCCGGCCGGCATCGAGGACGGCACCCGCATCCGCCTGGCCAATGAAGGCGAAGCCGGACTGCGCGGCGGCCCGCCCGGCGACCTCTATATCTTCCTGTCGGTCAAGCCCCACGAATTCTTCCAGCGCGACGGCGCCGATCTCTACTGTAAGGTGCCGATCTCGATGACGACCGCCGCGCTCGGGGGCTCCTTCGAGGTGACCACGCTCGACGGCTCGCAGACGCGCGTAAAGGTGCCCGAAGGCACCCAGAACGGGCGACAGTTCCGGATGAAGAGCAAGGGCATGCCGGTGCTGCGCCAGCCGACCATCGGCGATCTCTACATCCAGACGGCGGTCGAAACGCCGCAGAACCTGACGAAGCGCCAGCGCGAATTGCTGGAGGAATTCGAAAAGCTCTCCTCGAAGGAGAATTCGCCGCAGTCGAGCGGCTTCTTCGCCCGCATGAAGGATTTTTTCGAATCGTTCGGCGACAGTTGACAAGGAGCAATCGGGGACAACCCCTTCAAGACGCTGCGTAAGCCTTGCAATGGGGGGTCAGGCTGCTATTGATCCCCCGAAAGCGACAGGGAGTTTGGCCATGCGACGCGGATCGGAGTTGCGCAAGGCGCTGGCCGAGAAGTTCGACGACGAGCTTCGTTTCTTCAAAGGCTGGATCGACAAACCCAAGGCCGTTGGATCGATAATTCCCACCAGTTCGATCACCGCAAAACGCATGGCTTCGGTCATCGACATTTCCTCCGGCCTGCCGGTGCTGGAGATCGGGCCCGGAACCGGCGTGATCACCCGCGCCATACTGGCGCGCGGCGTGCCTGCCGCTAAGCTCTACGCCGTCGAATATTCTCCGGACTTCGTTCGACATCTCAGGCGCAATTTTCCTGGCGTCAAAGTCGTCGAGGGTGATGCCTTCGATCTTGAGTCGACACTGGGCGAAGATGCGCCGAAGCGTTTCGACAGCGTGGTTTCAGGCGTGCCGCTGCTCAATTTCCCGGTTCAGCAGCGCGTTGCCTATATAGAGGACCTGCTCGATCGCATTCCTGAAGGCAGGCCGATCATACAACTGACCTACGGCCCGAAATCGCCGGTGCCGCCGGGCCTCGGCAATTACAGCGTGAAACATTTCGACTTCGTCATCCGCAACATCCCGCCCACGCAGTTGTGGGTTTACCGGCGCGGCCGCGGCAACTGATGCGCGGCCTTGACGCGCGGCAAGGACGCAAACGCCGTTGAATCCCAAAATCCTCGTCTTCGCCGGCTCAATCCGAACCGGGGCCTATAGCGGCAAGACAGCCGATGCGGCCATGAAAGAGCTTGCCCTGCAAGGCGCCGAGGTCACCCGCATCTCGCTTGCCGACTATCCACTGCCGATCATGGACCAGGATCTGGAGGCGGAAAAAGGCGTGCCGGACAATGCGGTGAAACTCGCCCGGATGTTTGTCGATCACGACGGAATTCTGATCGCCACCCCGGAATACAACGGCTCGATGCCGCCGCTGCTCAAGAACACGATCGACTGGATCAGCCGGGTCCGCAAGGACCGCGGCATTGTGTTGCGGCCGCTGCCCGGCAAGGTCGTGGCGCTGTGCTCATCCTCGGAAGGCTATTTTGCCGGTATCCGCAGCGCCAATCATCTGCGCGCCGTGCTGTCGCATATCCAGATGGAAGTGATCCCGCAACAGGTCTCGGTCCCCCAGGGCGGCGAAGCCTTCGACGACAATGGCGACTTTCGAGACGAGCGGTTGCGAAACGGTATGCAGCGGCTCTGCCGCGCACTGATCGAACGCGCTACCATGCTGTCAGCGCGTTACGAGTCTTGATGGATCTTTTGCCGACAGGCGATCTCGCGGGTAAGGACCAGCCTGCAGACCAATTGGCATTTCGTCTTGCCGATCGCGCCCTTCTCTGCGACTGGACGCGGATGGAATCCCTGGACGGAGTTTCGGATGCCGCATGATGATGTCGCCAGGCGCCTGATCGTCGGACTCGACGTGCCGGATCTGAGGACGGCGCAGGCGGTGGTGCATGATCTCGACGGCACCGTTTCCTTCTACAAGATCGGCTATCAACTCGCCTTCGCCGGGGGCCTCGCCTTTGCACGCGAACTCGTCGAGGCGGGCAAGAGCGTTTTCCTCGACATGAAACTGCTCGACATCGACAACACGGTGGCGAAGGGCGTCGAGAACATTGCCAGGATGGGCGTCACGATGCTGACGCTGCACGCCTACCCCAAGGCGATGAAGGCTGCCGTCGAGGCGGCGCGCGGCACGCCGCTCTGCCTGCTGGCGGTTACCGTGCTGACCTCGATGGACGAGCAGGATCTGATCGATGCCGGCTACGAATACGACCCGCATACGCTGGTGCTGCGCCGTGCCGAGCAGGCGCGTTTGGCCGGCATGGGCGGCATCGTGTGCTCCGCGAGCGAAGCCGCCGCCGTGCGCAAAATCGTCGGGCACGATGTAGCGGTGGTGACACCCGGCATCCGTCCCGCCGGCGCCGACCATGGCGACCAGAAGCGCGTTGTTTCGCCTGGAGATGCGATACGCGCCGGCGCCAGCCATCTCGTCGTCGCCCGCCCGATCATCGCCGCGCCCGACCGCCGGGCGGCCGCGCAGGCGATCATCGCCGAGATGGCGGAGGCTGGACGACCCGTTTGAGCGGCGGCCTCGATCGTAATCGCCTTCGAAAGGCAATGGAGGAAAGATGCCCAAGGGATACTGGATCGCCCGCGTCGATGTGCGCGACGCCGAGGGATACAAGGACTATGTCGCGGCCTCGAAGCTCGCCTTCGACAAATACGGGGCGAAAATGCTGGCGCGGGGCGGCGCCCACGAACTGGCGGAAGGTACAGGCCGGGCGCGCAACGTGGTGATCGAGTTCGCATCGCTGCAGACCGCCCATGACTGCTACCACTCGCCGGAATATCAGGCCGCAAAAGCAATCCGGCAGAAATACGCCGAGGGTGAAGTTGTGCTGGTGGAGGGTATCTGAGCCCTGTCGACGGTCACGTTCGACGGCCGCGATGTTGGACCAAAGGATGAGGCCACTTCTCGCGGCCGCATCTATTGCATCGCAACAATAGATCGTTAACTTCGTTGTCTAACGATAGGGGGGTTGCCGCGCAATCCGCGCGGCATTGGGGTTTTGGCATGTTCTACCAGATGTATGAGATGAGCCACGCCGCGATGCAGCCCTATCGGGCCTATGCGGATGCTGTCCGGCTGTTCTACTCGAACCCGGTCAACCCGCTGTCGCACACCACGTTCGGCCGCTCCGTGGCTGGCATGGCCGAGCTCTTCGAGCGTAGCACCCGCCGCTACGGCAAGCCCGCCTTCAACATCGAAAAGACCATCGTCGACTGGAAGACGGTCGCGGTGGCCGAGAAGACCGCGTGGTCGCGTCCCTTCTGCAACCTGATCCATTTCGTGCGCGACCTGCCTGCGCGGCGCAAGACCGACCCCAAGTTGCTGATCGTGGCACCGATGTCCGGCCACTATGCGACGCTGCTGCGCGGCACGGTGGACGCCATGCTGCCGCATGCCGACGTCTACATCACCGACTGGACCGACGCACGCATGGTTCCGGCCACGGCGGGCGGCTTCGACCTCGACGACTATGTCGACTATATAGTCGACATGCTGCACGCGCTCGGGCCGAACACCCATGTCATGGCGGTATGCCAGCCCTCGGTTCCCGTGCTCGCCGCGGCGGCGCTTATGGAAGCGCGTGGCGACCACTTCGCGCCTTCGACCATGACGCTGATGGGCGGCCCGATCGACACCCGCCGCAATCCGACCGCCGTGAACCTGCTCGCCCAGGAAAAGGGCATCGACTGGTTCCGCGAGAATGTGATCATGCCGGTGCCGTGGCCAGCGCCTGGCGTCATGCGCGACGTCTATCCAGGCTTCCTGCAGCTTTCCGGCTTCATGGGCATGAATCTCGACCGCCACATCACGGCACACAAGCAGTTCTTTATGCATCTGGTGAAGAATGACGGCGACAGTGCCGAAAAGCACCGGGACTTCTACGACGAATATCTGGCTGTCATGGATTTGACGGCCGAATTCTACCTCCAGACGGTGGACACCGTATTTGTCCGCCATGCCCTGCCCAAAGGCGAGATGATGCATCGCGGCACGCCTGTCGACACCGCCGCGATCCGCAACATCGCCCTGCTCACGGTCGAGGGCGAAAATGACGACATTTCCGGCATCGGCCAGACGAGGGCTGCCCACGATCTCTGCGTCAACATTCCGGACGACATGCGGGCTCACTACATGCAGCCAGCCGTCGGCCATTATGGCGTGTTCAATGGCTCGCGCTTTCGCGCCGAGATCGTGCCGCGCATCGTCGACTTCATATCGAGCTACGGCAAGGAGAACCGTGCGCCCCTGCGTCCGCGCCTTGTCCGTACCGCGAAAGCCTGACCCCCATCTGCTTCTCGACCGATTGACAGGTCCGAACGGCGGCTCCTGCCTGCTTTGTGGGCGAGTCGGGCGGTAGCCTGTTGCAGATTCGTCGCGGCCACGTCGCGGCGGTAACCATCCTATGAAACTGTTCTCTTGGATGAATTGACTTGCCCGGCAAATGGACCTTAACGTTTTGTTAAGGACAAAGGGCGAGTGGGCTATGCAATCCTCTCCGCGGACAAGGCGCACGGCGATGCGCATCGGGTTTCTGGTGGCTTCGGCGATCGGCACGCTGACCGCCGGCAATGCTTTTGCCTCCGAACCCATGATCACGGGCGGCCTGACCTCCCAGCCGATCGGTCACTACGAATTCTGCAAGGCCAATCCCGCGGAGTGCTCGATCCGGCCGCGCGACCGCGGGCCGGAGCGTATCTCGGGCGCGCTGTGGAGCCAGCTTGTCAGCGTCAATGCGAGCGTAAACGCGGCCGTCAAGCCGATGAACGACCTCGACATCTATGGCAAGGACGAAGTGTGGGCCTATCCGGACCAGGGTGTCGGCGACTGCGAGGACTATGTTCTGGAGAAGCGCCGCGAATTGCAGCAACGTGGCCTGTCGCTTTCCAACCTGCTGGTCACCGTCGTGCGCAAGCCCGATGGAGAGGGCCACGCGGTGCTCACCGTGCGCACCGACAAAGGCGACTTCATCCTCGACAATCTCACCAACTCGGTTCGCGACTGGAGCCAGACCGGCTACCGCTTCCTAAAGAGGCAGGCCTCGAACCATACCGGCCGCTGGGTGACCATCCGCGAAGGCTCGGCGCCGCTGGTCGGCTCGGTGCAGTAAGCAAGCCTGGTCGGCTCCACGCTGATCGGCCATATCATGATTATCCTCGCACTTCCGGTCGCCGGGCTCTCCGTGCATCCGGATTTACGCACGCTTCTGTCCGCGCCAGCTTGCTCAAGAGCAAGAATGGGCCGCGAATAGTTCCTAGGCCGCCTGTGCCAGCCTCTCTGCGGCAATGCGGTAAGAAATAGCCTCGGCAAGGTGGATGCGACGAACGGTTTCGCTGTCGTCAAGGTCGGCCAAAGTGCGCGCCACTTTCAGTACCCGATGATAGGCCCGCGCGGAGAAACCAAGTTTCTCGCTGGCGTCACGCAGCAAGGTCTCACCCGCCCCGTCGGGGCGGGCAATCTCCTCGACCAATGCGGTTGGGCAATGCGCGTTGGTGGTGACGGACGCGCCGATCTCCTCGAAACGCCGGCGCTGGATGGTTCTCGCGGCGGCGACGCGCCTGGCGACATCGGCGCTTGCCTCGGATTTCGCAGGCCGGATCAGGTCGCTGGCACTGACGGCGGGCACCTCGATCCTGAGATCGATACGGTCGAGCAGCGGCCCGGAGATGCGCGCCTGATAGTCGGTCCGGCAGCGGTCGCCGCGCGCGCAGCGGAAGCCGGGTTCGCCGGACATGCCGCACCGGCACGGGTTCATCGCGGCGATCAGTTGCATCCGCGCCGGATAGGTGACACGGGTGTTGGCGCGCGCGATCACGCATTCGCCGGTCTCGATCGGCTGGCGCAGCGAATCCAGCACAACCGGTGAAAATTCGGGGAACTCGTCTAGGAAAAGAACGCCGTGATGCGCCAGCGACACTTCGCCGGGGCGTACGCGCTGGCCGCCGCCGACCATTGCCGCCATGGACGCGGAGTGATGCGGCGCGCGGAACGGCCGGCGGTTGGTCAATTTGCCGCCCGCCAGTTCGCCGGCGATCGACGCCACCATCGACACTTCGAGCAGTTCCTTCGGCGACAGCGGCGGCAGGATCGACGGCAGCCGCTGCGCGAGCATCGATTTTCCCGATCCGGGCGGACCGACCATCAGCAGGTTGTGTCCGCCGGCGGCCGCCACCTCCAACGCCCGCCGCGCCGTCTCCTGGCCCTTGATGTCGGCAAGATCCGGAAGGTCGTCGGCCGGTACTTGCACCTTGGCTTCCGGCCGCGACAGCACCTGCGTGCCGCGAAAATGATTGGCGATGGCGACGAGGCTGCGCGGCGCCAGGATTTCAATCTCCTCGCCGGCCCAGGCGGCTTCGGAGCCGCAAGCCGAGGGGCAGATTAGGCCCTTGCCGTCGGCATTGGCGCCGATGGCAGCCGGCAGCGTGCCGGCAACGGAGGCGATGGTGCCGTCGAGCGACAGTTCGCCTAGAACGACGTAGCCCGCCAACGCATCGCCCGGCACGGCGCCGAGCGCGGCCATCAACCCCAGCGCAATCGGCAGATCGTAATGGCTCCCCTCCTTCGGAAGATCCGCAGGTGCCAGGTTGACCGTCACCTTCTTCGCCGGCATCGACAAGCCGGAGGCATGCAGCGCCGCCTGCACCCGCTCGCGGCTTTCGGCAACCGCCTTGTCGGGAAGCCCGACGATATGGATGTTCGGCTTGCCCGGCGCGATCATCACCTGCACGTCAACGGGAACCGCCTCGATCCCCTGGAACGCCACCGTGCTTACGCGCGCCACCATACCGCCCTCCCAATCCCTCGGTCGCCGCGCCTCGGGTCGGATTTCCCTGCCGCCAACAAAGCACGGCTTGCCGGATAAATCAAGAACAAGACAGGAACAAATACGTCATGCAGATTGCAGCGAGTCGCGCGGACGCAACGACCGGGCGCGGAGCAGCTCGCTGGACCGATCGATGCGGTCGAATGTCGCGCGATCACGAAGCCGAATTTGCGAACCATTTGCGGCGCCGAACGTTGGGCCACCGTTGCAACGTGCCGGTGGCGCGTATGCTGCCGGCATCACCGAAAGGAAGCTGTCATGAGAACGCAACTGCTCATAAGCGGTGCGCTGCTGGTCGCGCTTGCCGGCATCGCCAAGGCGGACGACCACCTGGTCCAGGCATTGGAGCATGGCCTCACCCTGGACAGCCAGCCGTTCCAGGAGAACAAGGCCGGCCGCAGCGGCGACCTCGCGCCGGGGCAAGGCAGCCCGTTTGCAGGCGAGGAAACCAAGACGCCCGCGACGGACACAGAGGCTGCCAACGCTCATGCAAAGGTGAAGGAGCGGGAGCCGAAGTCGCCGCCGGCCTCCCATCGCGAGGGCGGGGCTAGCATGGCCAGACGGTAGCGCGGGCGTCGCCCCGCTGCCCACGTCAGGCGCGGGTCAGGACAAAACCCGCGCTTGCTTCGCCCGCTTGTTCTCCACCGCATCCCAGAACAGCGCGGCGATATCGGCGCCGCCAAAACGCTTCACCTCGCGCACGCCGGTCGGCGAGGTCACGTTGATCTCCGTCATGTAATCGCCGATCACGTCGATGCCGACGAGGATGAAACCGCGTTCCCTGAGCGAAGGGCCGATACGCGCGCAGATCTCGCGCTCGCGCTCCGTCAGCTCGGTCTTCTCGGCCCGGCCGCCGACATGCATGTTGGAGCGCGAGTCATGTTCGGCCGGCACGCGGTTGATGGCTCCGGCCACTTCACCGTCGATCAGGATGATGCGCTTGTCGCCCTTGCGCACGTCCTTGAGGTAGCGCTGCACGATGAACGGTTCGCGGAACATCTGCGCGAACATTTCGAGCAGCGACGCCAGGTTGCGGTCGGCCTCGTGCAGGTGAAAGATGCCTGCGCCGCCATTGCCGTAAAGCGGCTTTACGATGATGTCGCCATGCTCCCTGCGGAAGGCCGCCACCTCCTGCGGATCCTTGGTGATCAGCGTTTCCGGCATCAGGTCCGGGAATTCGGTGACGAAGATCTTTTCGGGACTGTTGCGCACCCAGGCCGGGTCGTTGACCACCAGCGTATTCGGATGGATGCGCTCGAGGATATGCGTCGTGGTGATGTAGTTCATGTCGAAGGGCGGGTCCTGCCGCAGCAGGACGACGTCCATCTCCGACAGGTCGGTCCTGACCGGCTCACCGAGCGAAAAATGGCTGCCCTTCTCGTCGCGCACGGTCATTTCCTCGACACGCGCAAAAACCTTCCCGCCGGCCAGCGTGAGCCGGTCGGGCGTATAGTGGAAAAGCGCGTGGCCGCGCCGCTGCGCCTCCAGCGAGAGCGCGAAAGTTGTGTCGCCGGCGATGTTCACCGTCGACACATGATCCATCTGGACGGCGATCTTGAGCGGCATGAGGCCCTTCCGCGTTGCGTTGCCCGTTTCCGCACCGCATGTATCGCGTCCGGACCATCCTGCCAATCGGCCAGCCTACGGCCAACGCGGTCCAGGCCGGCGGCGGCCCGCCGATGCGAGACGCCGCCGAGAAATCACTCGGCAGTCAGAAGCTTGAGGTCGATCGAATTGGCCATGGCGTCATACCCCGCCGCATTCGGATGGAGGTGGTCGCCTTTGTCGAATTCCTTTTTGATGTAGCCGGGCTTGGTGGGATCGACGACCACCTTGTCGAAATCGATGACACCGTCGAACTCGTTGCTGCTGCGGATGAATTCGTTGACGGCGAGCCGGATCTTCTCCTTCTCAGGCGTGTAATAGCCTTCGAACGGTGTCCCGGCGAAGGAATCGCCGAACGGCGTCAGCGTCGCGCCGATGATGCGCATGCCGTCCGCATGAGCACGCGCGATCAATTGCCGGTATCCGGCGATGATGTCGTCGGCCGTGGGCTCCGGATCGTGCAGCGCCAGCCCCGAACCCGGCCAGCCGATGTCGTTGATGCCCATCATCAGGACGACGGTGTCGGCGTTCGGCTGGTTGAGCACGTCGCGGTCAAAGCGCGCGAGCGCGTTGACACCCATGCGGTCGCTAAGCACCTTGGCTCCCGAAATGCCTTGATTGAGCACGGCGACCGGCGGGCCGCCCGCTTGCGCCAGCCGTTCGGCCAGCGTGTCCGGCCAGCGGTCGTTGCCGTCGACGGTCGAGCCGTCGCCATCGGTGATGGAATCGCCGAACAGCACGATGGCGCGGGCGTCATCCGGAGCCTCGACCATGATGCCCGTCAGGAAGGCGCGCTGCGTCTGCTTGGAATCGGCCTTCAGGTCCTCGTCCGCGACCTTGTTGCCGGCGGCGATGAAGGCGGTCTGGTGGCCGTCCCAATGCATCGTCGTCGTCGGCGCGCTTTCCGGGAAGAACAGGCTGACGGAGACCTCGGAGAGCGGTTCCACCTTCAGGTCGATGGGATCGCTGATCACCGGTGCGCCGGGCGGAATGGTGATCGACGGGCTGCCGCTGAAGGTCACGGCCTTGCCGGTCCCCGGCTGGATCGCGGCGCCATCCTTGGTCACGCCTATCTGCGCGGCGCCGATCTTCAGCGGCAGCTTGCCGTATTCGTTCGATACGATGATGCGGACCTTGTCGCCGCCGATGCTGACCCGTGCGACCTGCCTTATCGTATGGTTCCAGAGATTGGCCTGCATGCCGAGCGGCACGGCGAAATCGGCCTCCCAGGCCGGTTGGGCGCTGGCGGTCCAGGTGCCGATCCAGTCGTCGTTTTCCTGCGCGGTCGCCAAACCGACAAGCGATACCGCGAGTGCGGCGCCCGCCAGGGCGGTCGTCATCATCTTCCTCATGGTTTCCTCCAGGCGCGGAGCTGCGCCGATGCTTGGGTTAAGTCTTTGGTTATTGCCCCCGCAACGATGATGTCAGCCGGCGAAATCTTGTCAATTCGACTTCGGCAGCAGAAAACCATGGCGGTGCTGACAAAAACCTGCCGCCACTCTCGACCGAAACGAAATGCGAAGTTGAGGCAAAGAATTAACAGGACGCCAATCACTCTGTGTTTAGGTCCGATCCAACGGCAGAGGCGGTGAAGCCCGCCACGGCCGCATGTTGATCGGAAAGAGTGGAACACGCCATGAATGCAGTCGCGGCAAAGCGGCGCGAAGATCACGCCGAGTTCGATGACCCGGCGGAACTGGAGCTGACCATCCTCATGCCGTGCCTGAACGAGGCCGAGACCCTCGCCATGTGCATCGGCAAGGCGCGCGCCTATCTGATCGGCGCAGGCATATCAGGCGAGGTGCTGATCGCCGACAATGGCAGCATCGATGGTTCGCAGGACATCGCCAGGGGCCTCGGCGCGCGTGTCGTCCCAGTTCCGCAGAAGGGTTACGGCGCCGCATTGCTCGGCGGGATCGCCGCGGCGCGGGGCCGTTTCATCATCATGGGCGATGCCGACGATTCCTACGATTTCAGCGCGCTCGACGCCTTCGTGACGCGGCTGCGCAACGGCGCCGAACTGGTGATGGGCAACCGTTTCCAGGGCGGCATCGAGCCCGGCGCCATGCCGCCGCTGCATCGCTATCTCGGCAACCCGGTTCTCTCCTTCATCGGCCGCCTGTTCTTCCGGATCGGCGCCGGCGACTTCCATTGCGGGCTGCGCGGCTTCAATGCCGCGCGCATCCGCGAACTCGACCTGCGCACGACCGGCATGGAGTTCGCCAGCGAAATGGTGGTGCGCAGCGCGCTGGCCGGCCTGCGCATCGAGGAAGTGCCCACCACGCTGAAGCCGGACGGGCGCAGCCGCCCGCCGCACCTGCGCACCTGGCGCGACGGCTGGCGGCATCTCAAATTCCTGCTGATGTACAATCCGCGCTGGCTGTTCGTCATTCCGGGGCTCAGCCTGTGCGGCCTCGGCGTGGTGCTGGCGGCGGTGCTCTTCTTCGGGCCGCTGCAGCTCAACAGCACGATGGAGCTCGACCTCAACACCTTCCTGGCGGCCTGCTTCATGATCGTCACCGGCGTCCAGCTCGTCAGCTTCGGCGTGCTGTCGCGTTACTATGCCGACCTCACCGGCATCCTGCCGAGGACGCCGTGGTCCGACTGGCTGATGCGATCGATCAGCACGGACCGGCTGGCGCTCGACGCCGCCATCTGTTTCTTCGCCGGCGCCGGCTTCTTCGTCTACGCGCTGATCTCCTGGGGCAAGCTTAGCTTCGGGCCGCTGTTCGATTCGGAAATACCACGCATCGTCGTGCTGGGTCTTACCCTTATCGTCATAGGGCTGCAGGGGTTCTTCTCGGCCTTCCTGCTTGGCGTTCTGGAGATCCCGGTGGTCCGCGACAAGCTTGCGCCGGTACTGAAGCGTCAGACCGCGCAGGGGGTCTGATGGACATGCTGCGCTCCGCGCTCCGCTTCAGGCTGGTGCGTTTCGTCACCGTCGGGGTGGGCGCGGCGGCGCTGCTGTTCGCTCTGTCCTATCTGTTCGTGCGCCTCGGCATGTCGCCATTCACGGGCAGCATCGCCGCCTACGCGATCGCGTTTGCCGTCGCCTATACCTGCCAGCATGGCTGGACTTTTGGCGGCAAGCACGATCATTCGCACGCTTTGCCGCGCTATCTCGCCGTCCAGCTCGGCTGCGCGCTGATCTCCGGCCTCGTCGCGCATGTCGCCGTCGAGCGGTTCGGCGCATCGCCGCTTGCCATGTCGATAGCGGTCACCGTGGTCGCCAGCGCGGCAAGTTACGTCCTGTCGACAGTCTGGGTATTTCCCAGCCGGGCAGATCGTCGTTGATTATTCAGAGGGGCAGGCTGTCGCGCTTTACGGAATCTTGAAGCGAAAACGTTAGCACTCGAGCCCGGAGCACCAGTCAGGAACATTGCATGGTGAACGCCACGACGCTCGCCGCCGCGCGACCATCACGCCTCGAAGGCTGGAAGGCCGACCTGGGGGCGAGCCTGCTCGTCGCGTTGCTGCTGGTCCTGGTGCAGGCGGCGAACGGCTTCCCTACGCTGTTCGATTCCGCCGGCGACAATGACGGCATGATGCGGCTGGCGCAGATCCGCGACTGGCTGGACGGGCAACCGTGGTTCGACCTGCATCAATACCGCATGGGGCCGGAAGGCGGCTTCGTCATGCACTGGTCGCGAATCGTCGATGCGCCGGTCGGCGCGATCATGCTGGCGGTGGCGGGGCTGACCGGCAGCATGGCTACCGGCGAGATGGCGGCTGAAATCGTCTGGCCGGCGCTGCTCAGCGTTGCAGCGCTCTTCCTGCTGGTGCGGGCGTCGCGGCTGCTCGCCGGTCCCGACACGATGCTGCCGGCGCTGGTGATCGGCGCCATCACGCTCAACGCCATGGGGCTGTTCACCGCCCGGGCGCTCGACCACCACAATCTGCAGCTCGTGCTCGCGCTTGGCATGGTGACGCTGCTCATCGCGCCGGGGTGGCGCAGGGCGGCCGGCAGCGGAGTCTGCGCGGCCGTCATGCTGGCGGTCGGTATGGAGACCGCGCCCTATGTCGCCGTGGCGGGAGCCTGCACGGCGGCCACGCTCCTGTTCACGCAGGAGAGATATGCGAGCACTGCGACGGGCTTCGGCCTGGGTTTCGCCGGCGCCGCGGTCGTCCTGCTTGTCGTCACCGTGCCGCCATCGTCGTGGTGGATCGCGCAATGCGACGCCTATTCGGCGCGGCTTGGCGTGATTGCCGTTCTCGGCGGCCTTGGTCTCGCGGCGACAACGGCAGTCACTGTTTCGAAAGGGATTCCGGCGCGGCTTGCCGGCCTTGCGGTGTTGGGACTGGCGGTAGGCGTCACCGCGATCCTGCTTGCGCCGCAATGTTTTGGCGATCCCTATGCCGATCTCGACCAGAGGATGCGCGATTTCTGGCTGAACTCGGTCAGCGAGGCGCAGCCCTTGTGGCGCATCGTCGAACTGCAGCCGGCGAACATCGCCCAGAACTACGTTACGCCTCTGATCGCCATGGGCGTGCTTTTCACGATGATCCGGCGTGGCGGCGGGCGGCGGGCCGAATTCATGCTGCTGGCTTTCCTGGCCGCGGCGACGGCGGTCAGCGTCTGGCAGATACGCGGCACCAGCTTTTCCCTGCCTTTCGCCATTATCCCGTTGGCTGCGCTGGTCGCTGCCGCGCGACGCGAGGCGCAGCAGCGCACGGCGAAGGCGACCCTCAAGATGGTCGGTGCCTGGCTGGTCTCGTTGACGCTGGTGTGGGGCACCGGATCGAATGCGATCGCCAATGTGATCGCACCGAAACGCAACGCCATCGCTCAAGCCGGGGAAGGCGGCAAATCGAGCTGCACGGCCGATGCCACCTATGCCTTGTTGGCCAAGCAGCCGCCGACCACGGTGCTGGTGATCTCCAACCTCGGCGCGCCAATGATCGCCACGACACCGCATCGTGTGCTTGCCGGTCCCTATCATCGCAACAATGCGGGCAATGTCGCAGTGCTCGACGCCTTCATGGCGACGCCCGAGGAGGCACGCACTGTCATGCGGCGGGAAAAGATCGGCCTGCTCGCCTTCTGTCCGGGCAATGACGAGACCGGCTCGCTTGTTGACTGGGCGCCAAATGGCCTGATGGCGGAGATCGTCAACGGAAATCCGCCGTCCTGGCTGGAGCCGATCCCCGAGACGCTGGGCCAGCCGCTCGTCCTCTATCGTGTCCACTAACACGGAATCCCCAGCGCCCGGAGCGCGACTGGGCAATAGGGCAGGAACGAAAATACCTTTCATCAAGCTTTTGCTGGCACTGTCGCGCCGCAACAAGTGCGTGCGACAGGAATTTTGATGCAGCCGTCCTTCGCCCAGGCCCCGGACCGCAGCGAAGGCGCCGATCTGGCCTTCACCGATCCCTTGACCGGGCTTGGCAACCACCGGCGCTTCTTCGGAAAGATCGACCGGCTGATCGGCGACAGGGCCGACGACCCGGCGCCGTTCGCCGTCTGCATTCTCGATCTCGACGGTTTCAGGCCGATCAACGACCTGTTCGGCCGCAAGGCCGGCGACGAGATACTTGCCCAGGTGGCGATGCGGCTGCGCGCGGCGACCGATGCCGGCTCGACGGTGGCGCGCGTCGGCTCGGACGAATTCGCCTTCCTTTATCCGATGGTCTTCTCCGAGGAAGCCGCGGCCGAGCGTGCGCGCATGCTGATCGAGATCCTTTCAGCCCCCTACGACGTCGGCGACCGCACCGCACGGCTTTCCGCTTCGGTGGGATGTTCGCTGTTCTTTTCCGGCGAAGAGACGACGGAAATCCTCGTCGACAAGGCCGAGACCGCGCTCTACCTCGCCAAGCGTTCGGGCCGCGGCAAGGTGATCGTCTACACCAGCGAGATGGAGGCTGCCGCCAAGCGCGTCACCCATATCGAACAGGCATTACGCCGCGCCGTTTCGGCGGGCGAGGTGGAACCACATTTCCAGCCGATCATCGATCTCGCGACCCGGCGGATCCGAGGCTTCGAGACCCTGGCGCGCTGGACCGACCGCGATCTCGGCGTGGTGTCGCCGGGCGTCTTCATCCCGATCGCCGAGGAGCGCGGCATCATCGGTCCTCTCTCGCAACTCGTCCTGCGCAAGGCGGCGGAAGCGGCGCGCAACTGGCCGACCGATCTCTTCCTCTCCTTCAACCTCTCGCCCTCACAACTGGTCGACCAGAACACCGGGCTGCATATTCTTGCCATCCTCGATCGCACGGGCTTCAACCCGCGCCGGCTGGAGATCGAGATTACGGAGACCGGGCTGATGAACGACCCGGTGTCGGCCGCCAAGATCATCACGGATCTGCGGCGCTGCGGCATGCGCATATCGCTTGACGATTTCGGCACCGGCCTGTCGTCGCTCGGGCGGTTGCGTGAATTCCATTTCGACAAGCTGAAAATCGACCGCAGCTTCGTCGCCTCCATCCTCGACGACCGGCCGTCGGAGCACATCATCCGCGCCATCCTTTCAATGTGCGAGGGGCTCGGCATGGAAGCGGTGGCGGAAGGCATCGAGAAGGAGGGGCAAGCGGCGCGGCTCACCGAATTCGGCTGCCAGGGCGGCCAGGGGTACCTTTTCGGCCGCCCCGCCAGCGCCGAGACGACGCTCGGCGTCCTGCGCGATTCAGTCCGGGGCGCCGCGTCCACCTCCACGTGAACAGCCGTCATGAGCAGATTCGCCGGCGGGTGACGCAAGACGGCGAAAATTCCGGAAAATTTCTGTCGCGCCGGGCGCCTGCGCGGTCTATTGGTTGGCCCCCGCATTTTTTTCCAGCCTCAAGAGTATTTCCATGTCGCATCCGGCCCGATACGCCGATCTCGAGGGAGCGGCCGTGCTGATCACCGGCGGCGGTTCCGGCATCGGCGCAGCGCTTACCGAAAGTTTCGTGGCGCAGGGAGCGAAGGTCGCCTTTATCGACATTGCGGACGGTCCAAGCGAGGCTTTGCGCGACCGCATCGGCAAGACCTACGGCTCGACGCCGCTGTTCATCCGCTGCGATCTGCGCGACATCGGGGCGTTGCACGACGCAGTGAGGCAAGCCGAGACAGCGCATGGCGCGGCGACCGTGCTGATCAACAATGCCGCTTTCGATGAGCGGCATGACGTCGCCGACGTGACCGTCGACTATTGGGACACCAACCAGTCGATCAATCTGCGCCCCCACTTCTTCACCGCCCAGGCGGTGACGCCGGGGATGCGGGCGGCGGGACGCGGCTCGATCATCAACTTCACCTCCACCTCCTTCCTCATCAACCACCCCGACATGCCGTCCTATACGGCCGCGAAGGCCGGCATCATCGGCCTCACCAAGGGGCTCGCGGGAAAACTCGGCCCCTGGAACATCCGCGTCAACGCGGTGGCGCCGGGCTGGGTCATCACCGAGCGCCAGCGCAGCCTGTGGGTGACCGACGAGGCACTGGCCGCGCATGTCGCGCGCCAGTGCATCCGCGAGGTGATGAAACCGGAGGACATGGTCGGCCCTTGCCTGTTCCTCGCCTCCGAAGCGTCGCGCATGCTGACGGCCCAGACCATGATCGTCGACGGCGGTTTCCTGTGAGCAAGGCCGGCGAGCCAGCGGTCGCCGTCGCCGACTGGGGCACGACGCGGCTGCGCGTCTGGCTGCTCGACGCTGCCGGCAACGTCTTCGCCGAGCGGCGGAGCGACGAGGGCCTGCTATCCGCCCAACCCGATCGCTTTGGCGACATTCTCGAGCGGCAACTCGGCGACATGGGTGCGCCCGCCACGCTGCCGGTCATCATCTGCGGCATGGCCGGCTCGCGCCAGGGCTGGGCCGAGGCGCCCTACGCCACGGTCCCGGTCTCGCTCGCCGAGATATTCGGCGCGGCCGTCAGCGTGCCGCGGACGAAGCGCGACATCCGCATCGTGCCCGGCCTGGCGCAGCGCGACACGGCCGCGCCGGACGTCATGCGCGGCGAGGAGACGCAGCTTGCCGGCGCGGCAGCCAGCCTCGGCTTCGGGCGGCATTTCGTCTGCATGCCCGGAACGCATTCGAAATGGGTCGAGCTCGTCGATGGCACGGTGACACGTTTCCAGACCTTCATGACCGGCGAGCTGTTTTCCGTGCTGTCGGCGCAGTCCATTCTCAGCCACTCGATCGGCACGGAGACGAAAGTCGCCGCCGACAGGCCGGCTTTCATCGACTGGTGCAGGAATGCGGTTTCCGCTCCGGCGCCGGTGGAGACGTCCCTGTTCCGCATCCGGGCGGCAACGCTGTTGCACGGGCTACAGCCGGCCGATGCCGGGGCGGCCTTGTCGGGCCTGCTGATCGGCTCGGAGATCGCCGCGGCAAAGGCGCGGTTCGCGCTGGACGGCGGGCCTCTCGTGCTCATCGCCTCCGGCGCCATGCATGCGCTTTATGCGGCGGCGCTGGGTTTGGCAGGCTTCGAAATAAAGACTGTTGACGCCGACGACGCGGTGCGTGCGGGTTTGGCCGAGACAGCGAGATATTTCGGAATGATGACCGGCGAGGGCGCCGCATGAGCCAGCCATTCCCAGCCTTGCACCGCAATCTGGTCGCGATCCTGCGGGGGTTGCGCCCTGACGAGGCCGCCGAGGTTGGCGCCGCCGTTTTCGAGGCCGGCATCGAGGCAATCGAGGTTCCACTCAATTCGCCCGATCCGTTCCGATCCATCGAGACGCTGGTCCGCGGCCTGCCCGCTGCCGCGCTGATCGGCGCCGGCACCGTGCTGAAAGCCGAGGAGGTCGACCGCCTGCACGGCGTGGGCGGGCGCCTGCTGGTCAGCCCCAATATCGACGCCGACGTGATGCGCCAGGCAGGCAAACACGGTCTCGTCACGATGCCCGGCGTGTTCACGCCAACGGAAGCATTTCTGGCACTCAAGCTCGGCGCGTCGGCTCTGAAATTCTTCCCGGCGAGTGTGCTCGGGGCAGTAGGCATCGCCGCGATCAAGGCCGTCCTGCCGGCGGACGCGACGGTCGGCGTGGTTGGCGGCGTGTCGGATGCGGATTTCGCCGCCTATGCCAAGGTCGGCGTGCGCACCTTCGGCCTGGGTTCCAGCCTCTACAAACCCGGCATGAGTCCTGCCGCGGTCGGCGAGCGGGCCGTCGCCGCCGTCAAGGCGTGGGACGCGGTGTTCGGTCAAAACCCCGCCTGAGCCGAGATGCCTGCGGGAAAATCCGGCTCCCGCGAATGGGCCGATTTGATTGGCGCGGCTAGTATGACCGCGACCGAAATTGCGCCCGGCATCCTTCGGCTCACCGAGGAAATCGTGTCGGGATCGGAACGATCCTTCTTCTACCTGATCCAGGGCAGCGAGGCCGATTGCCTGATCGACGGTGGGTGGGGATTTGGTACCGGCCTTGACGGGTTTCGGGCCAATCCGGAAAAGCCGCTGCTGGCCGTCGCAACCCACAGCCATTTCGACCATATCGGCCTGCTTCATCTGGCCGAACGTCGTTACGGGCACCGCGCCGAAGCCGCGGTCTTCGCCGACCCCGATCCGGTGACGACGCAGGCGCTGCCGTATCTTGCCGACCGGCCGGTGCTGACCGGCAGCGGAACCGTCGAACCAGCTTCCATTCGTCAGACAGCCTGTCCGATCGACGTTTTCGTCGAGAATGGAGACACGGTCGATCTCTGCGATCGGCGCCTGACCGTCCTGCATACGCCCGGCCATTCTCCCGGTTCGCTGTCGCTGCTCGAGGCAGATTCCGGATTGCTGTTCTGCGCCGACACCGTCCATGACGGCCATATCTGGGACGATATCCCCGGAGCCGACCGAGCCGCGCTGCTGATGTCGCATGAACGGCTGGCCGAGGTCGATTTCACGCGAGCCTGCCCCGGCCATGGTGCCATTCTGCCGCGCGCCGCCTTCCTCGACCGGATCGCGCGGTATCGCCGGCAAGCCGACGCCTGAGGGATTTTTATCGATGCCGCTGCCGCAGCTCGTGCTGGTCTACGAACCGGAAGACGCCTGTCGCGCTCTGCTGGCCGCGCAAGGTTTTTCGGAACGTCACGCGCTGGAGATATCATCCTATCTCGCGCAGAGCACGGACCTTGCCCTCGAGTTCGAGGCGATCAAGGAAGCCTGCGGCAAACGCGGCATCCGCTTCGTTGCGACGGCCCTCGGTGACGCCGGTCCGGTGCTTGCCAGTGCCGATCCGGGGACGACGCTGGTCTGGACGCTGACCGACGGCGTCGCCTATTTTCGCGGCGGCGCAGCGCCGGCCTTGGCGCGGCTTGCAGGTCTTTCCACAATCGGCGCCGACGATTCGCTGTTCGCGCTTTGCCAGGACAAGTTTCGCTCCGGCGCGGTGCTCTGCGCCCTAGGCCTACCAGTCCCGCCGGCCGGTCTGGCGCGCGACGGAGAATGGCTGGCCGCGCCGCCGGCTTCGACCTCCGGCTATTTCACAAAACCCAACCGGCTTGGCGCCAAGATCGGCATCTGGCCAGACTCCCGCTGCGGGCAAGCCGATGACGCACTGGCGATCAGCCGTCGCGTCTTTTCAGCCTATCGCGACGACATCGTCGTCCAGCCCTATGTGGCCGGGCGCAATGTGCGCGCCAGCTTCCTCGCCGTCGATCCCAGCGCGGGGATCGAAGCGCTCGGCGCGTTCTTTGTCGATTCCGGCGGCGATTTCCAGACTATGGCCGAATCCATGGCGCTCTATGGCGACACAGGAGCCACAGCAAAGGTGGAGGGCGCCTATGTGGAGCCGGAACTGGTCGCTGTCGCAGAGGGCCAGCCCGAAGCTGACCGCCGCATCCGCAGAATTGCCGCTGCTCTCATGCAGGGCCTTGGCCTCCGGGATGTCTTTTCGATGGACTTCCGCGTCGAGCAGGACGACACGGTGCATCTCATCGAATTCGAGGTTTGCCCGGGCCTGCCCTGCTTCGACTTCCGCGCCTATTGCGCCGCGCAGTGGAACCTGTCGCTACCGGACGCAATCGCGGAAACAGCGGCGAGGCGGCTTATCTCAACCGCCTCGACCTGAACGGTCTCGCCTCCATGGCACGGCAGACGGGTCGTCAGAATTGACGGCCGAGTTTTGCGTCAACGGATTGGCGATTGGCGCCGCGCACGGCGAAAAAGATGAAGATCGCCGCCCACAGGATCGACTTCTCCGCGCCGGAATAGCCCTGGCCCAGCGTGATCCAGTGGAACCAGACCGTGACCAGCAGAACGATCGCCGCCGCGACAGCGGCCGGCCGCGTCAGGAAACCCAGCGCGATGAAGATGCCGCCGAAAAATTCCGTCGCCGACAGCAGCGGCGACCAGAACACGCCGGGATAGAAACCCAGTTTCTCCACCATTTCCACAGCACCGAACGGATTCATGATTTTCGGAGCGCCATGGGTGACCAGAGCAAGGCCGGCGACGACACGCAGCAAGGTCTCGACGCCCTCATGCAGGGACGCATAGAGTCTGCCCAACGGCGGGATCATCAGGCGGGTGGACGAATGGGCGGCGTCGGTCATCAGTTGGATCGCTCCGGTTGCTTTGCCGCAACAAACGAATCCCGACAACGTTCGTCAATTCACACCATTTGACGATAAGTTGAATATCTGAAGTGAGGTTCCCTGCAGGGCAATGATCGGCCGGCCTTGGGAAAGGTCAGCCTATCCGGTAATACGCTCGTAAACCGCTTTCGGCACGGTCATGCCGGACAGTCGGGCTGCGACTGATGCCTTGGCCTTGCCCGGGCCGGGTATATGGACCCCGTACTCGCCGGACAGGCGTTCGAGTTGCGCCGCCATGCGCGCCGAGAAGTCCGGGTCGATCAGTGCCGGCGCGATGGCCAGCACGAACAGGCCCGTGCCGGGGTTCTCGTTGCCCTGGGAGATCGAGGCGGCGTCGAGCGACCATTTAGCTCCCGACACGCCGGCCGACAGGACCTCAACCATCAGCGCGATGTTGGCGCCGCGCGCACCGCCGAATGCTAGCAATGCACCGGTCATCGCCTTCTCCGGATCGATCGTCGGATTTCCCTCCGCGTCCAGGGCCCAACCGGGCGGGATAGGTCGGCCTTCCCGCGCCGCCTGCCGGACATTGACGAAAGCCGTGGCGCTCGACGATTGATCGATGAGCAGCGGCGGGCCGCCTGCCACGGGCGCCGCAAAGGCCATCGGATTGGTGCAATAGACGGGGCGCGTCCCGCCGGAGCCGACAAGCAGGGCCGGCCCGTTGGTGGCGGCGAACCCGACCAGCCCCACCTCGGCCAGCCGCGCCGCGAACGGGCCGAGCGCGCCGCAGGTATAGGCGTTCTTCTGGACGAACAGCCCAAGGCCGAAGGTTTTCGCCGTCGACACCAGATCGTCGAAAGCACGGTCGAAGCCGGGATGCGCCGCCCCGCCCCTGGCGTCGGACAGGATGATCGCCGGCGCCGGGCGGGTGATCAGCGGCGTCGCCCGCCCGTCGATGCGTCCTTCACGCAGCGAATCCAGATAGTCGATAAAATGCCCGAGCCCGACGGATGCCTGACCCTCCGCCTCGGCACGCACCGCCGCCCGGGCGATCGACGCCGCCAACTCCGGATTGGCGCCTGCCCGCACCGCCGCCGCCTCGCAGAGCCGCAGCCCCTCGTCGATCTGAAGTGTGACCGTGTCGACTGAATTCATCCGAGTCTCACCGGGATACGCGCCTCGAGTTTGCGCAGGAGAAGAATCAGGATGCCGGTGATGGTGATGTAGACCAGCGCCAGCAATAGCAGGGGTTCGTAGATGATATAGGTCTCCTGGCGGACGCGCGAGGCCACGCCGTAGATATCCATCATCGTGATCGTCGCCACCAGCGGCGTCGCCTTGAGCTGCAGGACGGTTTCGCCGGCCAGGGTCGGCAGCGCCCGGTGCAAGGCCTGCGGCAGCCAGATGCGGCGGAAGATGGTGAAGCGCGACATGCCGAATGCCCGCCCCGCCTCGAGCTGCCCGCGCGGCACGCCGGCAAAGGCGCCGCGCATCACTTCTCCCTCATATCCGGCAAAGGAGAGGGTCAGCGCCAGCAGGCCGTAGGGCCATGCCTGGCGAAGGATCGGCCAGAGGAATGAATCCCTTATCCAGGGGAATTGCGGAAACAGCGATCCCAGTCCGAAATAGAGCAGCCAGAGCTGCAACAGCAGCGGCGTGCCGCGGATGATCGTGCAAAAGGCCAGTGCCGGTATGCTCAGTATCTTCGGCCCAGTAACCTGCACGAAACCCAGCGGGATCGCCAGCGCGAGGCCGAATGCACAGGACAGCACCAGCAGCCAGATCGTGCGCCAGATGCCTTGCGCGGCGAGGCCGAGATAATTCGGCAGCCAGTCCCAGCGCAGCGCCACGATGCAGTAGATCACGATCGCCAGCGCGATCAGGATCAGCACGATGCGGTGCGGCTGCAGCCAGCCGAGCGCGCGCTGGAACCTGGTCCTTTCGGTCAGCGCGCTCTCCATCAATGCGCTCCCGCCATGGAGGGCATGCCACGCCGGACCCGGCGCTCGATGCGCGCGATGATGACGTTGGAGACAAGGGTCAGCACGAGATAGAGCGCACCGGCCGCGATGAAAAAGGTGAAATAGGATTTTTCCGCGCTGCCAGCGTTGCGCGCCATCTGGGTCAGTTCGTTGACACCGATCAGCGCGAGCAGCGCCGTATCCTTTGTGGCGATCAGCCAGAGATTGGCGAGCCCCGGAATGGCAAAGGGCAGCATGGCCGGGATGGTTATGCGCCGCAGCAACAGCGCCGGCGGCATGCCATAGGCGCGCGCCGCCTCGATCTGTCCTTGTGGAATGCCGAGAATTGCACCGCGCAGCACCTCGGTCGCATAAGCACCTTGGACCACGCCCAGAACCCCGATTCCGGCGGGAATACCGCCAATGTCGATCGGCCCCAGGCCGATCGCTTCGAGTGACTGGTTAATCAGGTCGGTGCCGGCGTAGAAGATGATCAGCACGAGCACAAGATCCGGTATCGCCCGAACCAGTGTCGTGTAGATCGCCCAAAGGTCGCGCGCGACCGGGCCTCCGTAGAGTTTTCCGTAGGCGCCGCAGATGCCGATCAGAAGACCGAGGCCGAAGGCGCCGAACGCGACGGTGACGGAGTTCAGGAAGCCGTAGAGAAGGCTGGCGCCCCGCCCCGGCGGTTCGAGCGCCAGAAGCTCCAGCGAACTGGCGCCAAACCACGTAACAACAATTTCGCTCAGCTCGCTCTCCCTCCTCGGGATCACAATGACGCGGCCCAGGTGGCCTCCGCGCCGGTTCCCTGACGCGGTGGCCGATCGAAACGAGGATCAATTCGCCTGGGGCGCCGTGCCGTAGACGTCGAAGTCGAAATATTTCTTGGTGATCTCGGCATATTTGCCGTTGTCGCGGATCGCCTTGATGCCGGCGTTGATCTTGTCCTTCAACGCCGCGTCGTCCTTGCGCAGGCCGGCGCCGACGCCGGGGCCGAGTACTTCGTCGTCAGGTGCGACGTAACCCTTGAGATCACAGCAGCCCTTGCCGGTGTCCGATTTCAGGAACGAGTCGAGGGCGATCGAATCCGCCTGCGTGGCGTCGATGCGGCCCGCTACCAGATCCTGGTTGGCCTCGTCCTGCGTCTGGTATTCCTTGATCTCGGCCGCCTCGGTGAAATGCTTCTTGGCGTAGGCGGCATGCACGGTCGACACCTGCACGCCGATGATCTTGCCCTTCAGGCCCTCCGGCGTGGCGTCGAACTTGGCGTCCTTCGAGCCGATCACGGCGGTGGGGGTGTTGTAATATTTGTCGGAGAAGTCGATCGTCTTCTTGCGTTCGTCGGTGATCGACATCGAATTCATGATCGCGTCGATCTTCTTCGATGTCAGCGCCGGGATGATGCCGTCCCACGGGATGGGGGTCAGCGTGCAGGTCAGCTTCTCCTCGGCGCAGATGGCCTGGATGATCTCGACTTCCCAGCCGCCCCAATTGCCGGAGGCGTCCTGCGACCAGAACGGCGGATAGGCCTCGGGCGAGAACCCGACCTTGATCTCTTCGCCCTGCGCCGCGCCCGCGCCGATGGCCAGCCCGACGGCCGTGGCCAGCACTGCCAGAATCTTCTTCATATCAAAACATCTCCCTTTTTGTTTTTGGTTCCCTTCTCCGCCGCTCAGTGAATGTTGCGGAGAAACTGTTTGAGGCGCTCGGATTTCGGCGCGCCGAAAAGCTGGTCCGGGGGGCCTTCCTCCTCGACCAGCCCGTTGTAGAGGTAGACGACGTGGGTCGCGACCTTGCGGGCGAACTTCATCTCATGGGTGACCAGCACCATGGTGCGGCCCTCCTTCGCCAGGTCGGCGATCACCTTCAGCACCTCGCCGACCAGTTCCGGATCGAGCGCCGAGGTGGGCTCGTCGAACAGCATGACACGCGGCTGGATGGCGAGCGCCCGGGCAATCGCGCCGCGCTGCTGCTGGCCGCCGGACATGAAGGCCGGATAGACGTCGCGCTTCTCCGCCAGACCGACGCGGTCGAGCAGTCTTTCCGCCGTCGCAACCGCCTCGTCGCGCTTGACGCCGAGAACGTGGATCGGCACCTCGATGACGTTTTCGAGCAGCGTCATGTGGCTCCACAAGTTGAAGTTTTGGAACACCATGCCGAGTTTCGAGCGGATGCGCTCGATCTGCCGGCGGTCGGCCGGAACCGAGCCGCCATGCCCGTCGGGCTTCAGCTTGATCTCCTCGCCATTGACCCGGATGATGCCGCTGGTCGGGTTCTCCAGACAGTTGATGCAGCGCAGCAGCGTCGACTTGCCCGAGCCGCTGCCGCCGATGATGGCCACCACCTCGCCGTCGCGGGCCGACACCGACACGCCCTTCAGCACATGCAAGGGGCCGAATTTCTTGTGAAGGTTCTCGATATGGATTGCTTCGGCAGGCCCGTCGCCGCCGGACCCCGCTGAGGTATCGATCCCTGTGGCGGTCATCGGCGACCGCTCCCATCTGCAACCATGAAACGCCGGTGCACTTTTTACGCAACCTTGGCTTTGTTCCCCGGCGCAGAATGGACTTTCCCGATCGCCTCCGTCAACCCGGCTTCGCCGATGCCGTTTCGCCCGGATTCTCCCTGCCCGCGCGCTTGAGGTTGTGTTCGCGGGCCGATGCTTTTAGGCAAGGGGCTGGACAAGAAAAAGGAGAAGCCGATGCCGAGGCCGCCGAACTACAATCACGAACGCAAGGAACGCGAACGCATCAAGGCCGAGAAGAAGGCGGAAAAACTGGCCGCCAAGGCTGCGCGGAAACAGTCGGAGACGGAAGCCGAGCAAAGCACCGAGGAAGAACAGGCGGAGCGCTGACAACGGATATCGCCACCGCGCGGCGGAAAATCCGCGCCGGCCATCGTTTCCTCGGTGTCGAGTCGCACAGGTGGCGTTGTCACGACGTGTCGGGCGACTGGAGCACCCAGCAGGCGAGCCCGTGGACGACGTCCAGAACCTCATGGACGTCATGGGTGGGTTTTGGGCGCCAGCCCGGCGGGCGGCCGGGTTTCAGAGGCCAGGTTCGGCGAGCCCGGCCCGGCCTGGGAGGGTCTCCGCTCCGCGCTGTCGCCGCTTTGCGCATTCTGCGCCGCGCGCCGATCGCGGCGAGCATTTTGTCATGCTCGCTCATCGCGTCGGGGTCTCCGTCCCCAGCGGTCATCGCGTCGCGAGTTTTCTTATCCTGCGCGCTTACCGCGTCGCGCCGCGCCTGCCAGCGGGCAAAACGTTTGGCCTGGCGCGGCAGGTCGTCGAGGGTCGCGGCCAGCGTCTGAAGGCGCAAGGCCAGCCGCGACGCATCGATCGGGTCGTTTCGCGAGGCAGGCGGGGGTACGGGAACCGGCTCGCCGAAGCCGGCGATGGAGATGCGCGGCACGCCGCAGGGTGCCGGCCGCGAGGGCCGGCGGTTCCAGGGCGGCAGCGGATCGAACAGCGGCAGCGCCGGGACGCGGCGGACTTCCAACGGCCCGATACGGCGGAATTTGCGCCGGCCGAGCTTTTTCGGCTTCGGTTCTCGCGGACGCGGCGGCGGCAAGACCAGCCCGCGCGCCGCCACGACGATCAGCCTGCGCGCCGCCGCCTCGGCCGGACGCAGCAGTTTGAGGATGGCCCGGTGGAGATGGCGGGGGAGGGTAAGTGCCGGGGACCGTTTACTTTTTTCCGCCAGCACCTGCCTTGAAGCGGCCGCGCCTTTCCGCGGAAACAAAGTAAACTGTCCCCCAGCGCCAACGCTTCCCCCGGCAGCCAGCCCGGCCATGCCGACAAGCATGGCAAGGATGCGCTTCAAAGCCTCCCGGTTCTTGTCGATCGCCGCATTCCAGTCCATCGCCACCGCCTCCTTTCCAGCACGGGCGGGGGGATTGTCGCGGAGGTTGGGAGGGGCGGGGACAGGTCCGGCGAAAATAATCCTGACGGATGCTGACAAGGCTCGGCGAAGCTAATCGCCGCCTGTGGCTAAATCATCGACACCGGCGATAACTGGGGCTCTAGTCGAACAACAGCTTCACGCGGCAGTCACGATGCGGCGCTCGCGGTTGGCAGCATAGGCAAGGGCGGCGCGGATGTCGTCCTCGGTGAGTTCGGGAAAGTCGGCGATGATGTCGTTATGCGACATTCCAGCAGCCAGCGAGCCCAGAATGTCGGCCACGGCGATGCGCATGCCACGAATGCAAGGCCACCCGCCGCGCTTGCCGGGCTCTTGGGTGATAATGTGTTCATAGGCGGTGAACACAGGAGCTTGTAACATGGCGCACATGCTCCCGACAGCGTCGATCCAACGAGTACACCATCTCGACTTCAGTCTGCCTTATAAGGGTTTTCCACACCGAACTGATTTAAGTACCTCTAAGCGCCCGCTGACGAGATCGTCCACGTTGCATTCACTTTGTTTGCGCCTATTCTCAGGAGGTAGGATTCGTGTATGGGCTGAGGTAGACAATAATGGCAAGAAAAAATGCCGGTGCATTCTTTGCGTTTCCGGCAAGTCCAGAGGATTTGCGTTCCACGATAGAGGCTGCAATCGTTCGTGCAAATCGAGCCGCATACTCCGCAACAGTTGGATGGCCTGATCTCGGGATATTTGGCCAATCAATCCCTGACGAGGTCAGAGCCTCAATTAACAATGCTGGTGCATTTGTATTTGACATAACGCAGCCAAATCTTAATGTTTATTATGAAGCCGGATTTGCAATTGGACTTGGTTTACCAATTGCCCCGGTCGTCAATTCGTCTTTCATCGGCGCTGTCGAAAATGTGCAAAGAGACGGACTTTTTGACAATGTCGGGTACAAGAAATATGATAACAATGAGCACCTTGCAGGTATATTGCTGAACCTTCCATCCGAAAATTTACTGTCTTTATATGGTCGCGATCTTGATTCTCAGCAACCGTTATTTTTTCTTGATACACTTCGGAAGACTGATTTTCGAAATTCCATTGTCTCAGCTATCAAGGGCTCTAAGGTACATTTTCGGAGCTTTGATCCTGTAGAAATTCCAAGGTTTTCGGTAGTACCGATTATCGCCCAGATCACTGCGTCCGCAGGTTTGGTGGTCCCACTTCTTCCCGCCCACGTCGAAGATTCTTGGCGGCACAACCTGCGCGCCGCCTTTATCGCCGGCATGGGGCACGGTCTGGATCGAGATACACTCATTATCCAAGCAAGGCGTTTTGATGAAATCGCCCCTGCGGATATTCGCGAGATCATTACGCCGGTCACCGACGAAAAATCGATTGCGGTAGCGGTCGAGAGTTTCGCGAAGACAGCACTGCTGGCGAGTCAATCGATAAAGAGACGGCAGGCAGACACCACAAAGTCCGCACTTCAAAGACTGACGCTCGGATCGTCGGCCGCAGAGAACGAGTTCCGCACGTTGTCAAGCTATTTTGTTGAGACGGCTGAGTTCGTCCGGACCTTGCGCGGTGAGGTCTCGGTTGTTGCAGGGCGCAAAGGGTCCGGGAAGACAGCGATATTTTTCCAAGCCAGGGATAGCTTTCGAGAAGCGAAATCATTTATCGTTACTGATCTTAAGCCAGAATCGCATCAGTTGACCTATTTTCGCGAGGAGTTACTTAAGATAATAGACGTAGGAGCATTTGACCATACGATAGCTGGATTTTGGTACTTTTTAATACTGTCTGAGATATTATTGACAATTTCTGATGACCTTGAGCGACGAGCACGTTTTAATAGCACCGAACTGGAGAAACTTAACGAAGTGCAAAGACTTTTAACTCTGTATGGCGTTGTGGAAAGCGGAGACTTCACGGCTCGCATAAATAGACTTGCGCGGCATATTCTTCAGGAAGTCCAAGCTCTACATAAGAGTGGGAAGGCGCTTTCACCCGAGACTTTGACCAACATTGTGTTTCGCGGCGGCGTTCATGAATTGCGCAGATCCATCGAGAAATATGCGCGACCTGGTGAACAAATGATTGTTCTCTTTGATAACATCGACAAGGGGTGGCCATCCGCTGGCGTTCAAAGCATTGACATCCGACTTGTTCGTTTGCTTTTGGAAGCTCTTGAAAAAATAAAGAGAGACTTCTCCGCTGCACACAGGGAATTTATGTCTGTAGTATTTTTGAGAAACGACATCTATGAGATGTTGGTGGACACTACCCCGGATAGAGGAAAAGCGGGACAGGTTCGTATCGATTGGACTGATCGCGCTAAATTGAAGCAGGTTATTTTTCTTAGACTTAGAGCGTCGCTGAAAGATCAAAAGAGTAGCTTTGAAACCATCTGGGCTCGGTTTTTTCGCAAGATAGTTCTTGGACGGGATACATTTGAGTATTTTGTAGACCACTGCCTTATGCGGCCGCGATTTCTTATCAACATCATCGAGAATGCGATTTCAAATGCGATCAATCGAGGGCATTCTATTGTAGATGACGGGGATTGTATTGATGCAGTGCGGCAACACTCCCTATACCTTGTGGACGATTTTGGATACGAGATTCGCGATGTGTCTGGCCTTTCCGCAGAAATACTTTACTCACTTGTAGGCGTTGAAAAACAAATGAGTAAGAGTGATTTTGTTCGGCGGTTTGGTGACTCGGGCCTAACAAGCGAAGAGGCCGAAAAGGCGTTTCATCTTATGCTTTGGTATGGGGTTGTCGGGATCATTTCTAAATCAGGGGAGGAGCGTTTTATATACGACTACGAATACAACATGAAACGATTAGGTGCTGAAGCACGAAATCTCGGTGACAATGCCATATATGTGACAAATCCGGCGCTCCATGTTGCGTTGGCTGGGTAGGCAGGCGAGAAACGTCCTCAACTCCCCGCCGAATACGCCGCGATCGCCGCCATGTTGACGATGTCCGAATCCTTGGCGTTCAAGCTGACGATCTGCACCGGCTTGTTCAACCCCACCAGCAGCGGGCCGATGACGGTGGAGCCGCCGAGTTCCTGGAGCATGCGGGTCGAGATCGAGGCGGAGTGGAAGGCCGGCATGATCAGCACGTTGGCAGGGCCCGACAGGCGGCAGAAGGGGTATTGCTGCATGAGGCGCGGGTTAAGCGCCACATCGGCGGCCATTTCGCCGTCATATTCGAAGTCGACGCGGCGCTTGTCGAGGATTTTCACCGCCTCCTGCACGCGCTCGGAGCGTTCGCCCGGCGGGTGGCCGAAGGTGGAGTAGGCGAGCATGGCCACGCGGGGTTCATATCCCATCCTTCGAGCGAAGCCGGCGGTTTCCTCGGCGATGTCGGCAAGTTCTTCCGCGTTGGGCATGTCGTGGACGGCGGTGTCGGCGACGATCACCGTGCGGCCCCTGGACAGCACGATCGAGGCGCCGATGACGCAGTGGCCGGGCTTTGCGTCGATGACGCGCCTGATGTCGTCGAGCACGGTCGAATAGTTGCGGGTGACGCCGGTGACCACGCCGTCGGCGTCGCCCAGCGCCAGCATGCAGGCGGCAAAGTGGTTGCGGTCGTTGTTGATCAGCCGCTGGCAGTCGCGGAACAGGAACCCTTTGCGCTGCATACGCTCGTAGAGGTGGTCGGCATAGACGGTGTTGCGGCGCGACAGGCGGGCATTGATGATCTCGATGCCGGACTTGTTCAAATCGATGCCGGCGGCGCGCGCGTTCTCCTTGATGATCTCGTCGCGGCCGACCAGGATCGCCGTGCCGAGTTTCTGGTTCACATAGGCGACGGCGGCGCGCATCACCTGCTCCTCCTCGCCCTCGGCGAAGACGATGCGCTTGGGCTGGCGGCGGACGCGGTCGTAGATGCGCTGCAGGGTCGACGCGATCGGGTCGCGGCGGGCGGAAAGCTCCTGCGCGTAGCGGTCGAGGTCGAGGATCGGTTTTCGCGCCACGCCGGTTTCCATGGCGGCCTTGGCCACCGCGATCGGGATCGCCGAGATCAGGCGCGGATCGAAGGGAACGGGGATGATGTAGTTGGGGCCGAATTTCGGCCGCATGCCCTGGTAGGCGGCGGCGACGTCGTCCGGCACATCCTCGCGGGCGAGGTCGGCCAGCGCCTTTGCCGCCGCCACCTTCATCTCGTCATTGATCGTGGTGGCGCGCACGTCAAGCGCCCCGCGAAAGATGTAGGGGAAGCCGAGCACGTTGTTGACCTGGTTCGGATAATCCGAGCGGCCGGTCGCCATGATCGCGTCGGTGCGGATGTCGGCCACTTCCTCCGGGGTGATCTCCGGGTCGGGATTGGCCATGGCGAAGATGATCGGGTTCTTGGCCATGGACTGGATCATGGCGGTGCTGAATGCGCCGCGCGCCGACAGGCCGAACACGACATCGGCGCCGTCCATGGCGTCGGCCAGGCTGCGCGCGTCGGTTTTTGCCGCATGCGCCGATTTCCACTGGTTCATGCCTTCGGTGCGGCCCTGGTAGACCACGCCCTTGGTGTCGCAGAGGATGACGTTTTCCGGGGCGAAGCCCATCGACTTGATCAGCTCGACGCAGGCGATGCCGGCCGAGCCGGCGCCGTTGCAGACCAGTTTTGTCGTCTTCATGTCGCGGCCGGTGATTTCAAGCGCGTTGATGAGGCCGGCGGCGGCGATGATGGCCGTGCCGTGCTGGTCGTCATGGAAGACCGGGATGTCCATCACCTCGCGCAGCTTCTGCTCGATGATGAAGCAGTCGGGCGCCTTGATGTCCTCCAGATTGATGCCGCCGAAGGACGGGCCGAGATAGCGCACGGCGTTGATGAAGGTCTCGGCGTCCTCGGTGTCGACCTCGAGGTCGATGGAATCGACGTCGGCAAAGCGCTTGAACAGGACGGATTTGCCTTCCATCACCGGCTTGGAAGCCAGCGCGCCGAGATTGCCGAGGCCGAGGATGGCGGTGCCGTTGGAGATGACGGCGACCATGTTGCCGCGCGACGTGTAGTCGAAAGCGCGGGAGGGGTCTTCGGCGATGGCCTTCACGGGGACGGCGACGCCGGGCGAATAGGCAAGCGACAGGTCGCGCTGCGTGGCCATCGGCTTGGTCGGCACGATCTCCAGCTTGCCCGGCCGGCCCATGGCGTGGAAGTCCAGCGCCTCCTGCGCGCTGACGGAGGGTCCGTTGTCGGCTTTCTTGGAGGCCATGGCGGTGGTGTTTCCTTCCCGAAGGCCGCGTTGCACGGCCCGATGCTTCTTTTTGTGGAGTGTTTCGGATTAAGGCTACACACCGGGCGAGTAAAGCGCCAAGCAGGATCATGATGCGCCAATCCTGGACATAAAATGTTCCTCTCCGAGAGCCTTGCCATAGCCTCGGCATGCTGCATCGCCCTGTCAGGCATGCTGATCGCCGAACTGAACGGCCGCGTCGACGTGGTGCGGCTGGCGCGCTGGCAGATGCTGGCCGCCTTCGCCATGACGGCGGCGGCGTCGCTCGCGGTGGGCGGCTGGCGCGCGCTGGAGGGCTGGCAGGTGTCGCTGCTGCTGCTGTCCGGCGTGGCGGGTATCATCATCGCCAGCACCACCTATTTCGCCGCGATCTATGCGGCCGGGCCGCGCGTCACCGCGCTGCTGTTCTCGCTGACATCGCCCATTGCGCTGGCGCTGGGGTATCTGTTTCTCGGCGAGACGATCACGGCGCGGCAGGGGCTCGGCATCGCCTGCGTGCTGGCGGGCGTGGCGATGGCGATCGGGCGGCCGCGGCGCTATGGCGGCGCCGGCAAGGGTATGCCCTCGGTGAGCATCGATGCGCCGTTGCCGCACGGCACGCCGGTGGCGCCTTCCCGCACCTTCACCGTCGGCGTCGTGCTGGGCGTGATCACGGCGGTCGGCCAGGCGGTGGGGACGCTGCTGGCGCGGCCGGCCATGGCGGCGGGCGTCGAGCCGTTCACCGCCATGGCGGTGCGCTCGGGCATAGCGGCGATCTTCTTCGCCGCGCTGCTGCTGGTGCCCTTGGCGGCACTGAACAAACCCTACCGTTTCAGCACCACCGACCTCGGCATCGCCGTCGGTTCGGCCTTTTTCGGCACGGGGCTCGGCATGTCGCTGCTGATGGCGGCGCTTGCCGCAGGCAGCGTCGGCATCGTCTCGACGCTGTCGTCGATGACGCCGGTGGTGATCCTGCCGATGGTGTGGCTGCGCACCGGTGTCGCCCCCTCGCCGGCTGCCTGGGCGGGCGCGGCGCTCGCAGTGGCGGGCACGGGCCTTATCAGTCTATGACGGAACGACGATGACCGCGCACTTCGACAAAGCGATACCAGCCGACGCCGGGGCGGAGCAGCCGCGCAACGGCCCGGCCACGCCGATGATGGAGCAGTATATCGAGATCAAGGCGGCGAACCCGGATTCGCTGCTGTTCTACCGCATGGGCGATTTCTACGAGCTGTTCTTCGACGATGCCGAGGTGGCGTCGCGCGCGCTGGGCATCGTTCTGACCAAGCGCGGAAAGCACCAGGGTTTCGACATACCGATGTGCGGCGTGCCGATCCACGCGGCCGACGACTATCTGCAGAAACTGATCGGGCTCGGCCACCGCGTTGCCGTCTGCGAGCAGATCGAGGACCCGGCCGAGGCAAAGAAACGCGGCTCCAAATCGGTGGTGCGTCGCGACGTGGTGCGCCTGGTGACGCCCGGCACCATCACCGAGGACAGGCTGCTTGCTCCCGCCGAGTCCAGCTTCCTGATGGCGCTCGGCCGGGTCAAGGGTGGCGGCTACGCGCTGGCCTGGCTGGAGCTTTCAACCGGCCTGTTCCGGGTCGCCGAGACAGCCGCCGACCGCCTGCTCGCCGACATCTTTCGCATCGACCCCCGCGAACTGATCGTCGCCGAGCCGGTGTTCTACGATGCCGACCTCAAACCGGCATTCGACGTGCTCGGCCGGCTGGCCAGCCCGCAGCCGCCCAGCCTGTTCGATTCGGCTTCGGCGCCCGCGCGCATCGCCCGGTTCTACCAGGTCGCCACGCCCGACGGATTTGCCAGTTTCTCCCGCGCGGAACTGTCGGCGATTTCCGGCATCATCGCCTTTGTCGAAAAGACGCAGAAGGCCGAGCGCCCGCCGCTCGGGGTGCCGGAGCGCGAGACGGCGGGCTCGACGCTTTTCATCGATGCCGCGACGCGCGCCAATCTGGAACTGACCAGAACGCTGTCGGGCAACCGCGACGGCTCGCTGCTTCAGGCGATAGACCGCACCGTCACCGGCGCTGGCGCCCGCCTGCTTGCCGACCGGCTGACCTCGCCGCTGACGGCGCCGGACGCCGTCAATGCGCGGCTGGATTCGGTGGCCTGGCTGATCGGCGAGCCGGACCTGCGTGACGGCTTGCGTGCCTCGCTGAAAGGCCTTGCCGACATGCCGCGCGCGCTGACGCGGCTGGCGCTGAACCGTGGCGGCCCGCGCGATCTCGGGGCGCTCTGTGCCGGGCTTCAGGCGGCTGCCGAAATCGGCGAGCTGTTGGCGCGGTCCGAGCCACCGTCCGAGATTCTTTCGGCGCTGGGGGCGATCCGCGCGCTGCCGGCCGACTGCGCGGAGCGGCTTTCCCGCGCGATGGCCGACGAGATGCCGCTCTTGAAGCGCGACGGCGGCTTCGTGCGGGCCGGTTGGGATGGCGAACTTGACGAGATGCGGGCGCTGCGCGACGAGTCGCGAAAGGTGATCGCCGGGCTGGAACGCGGGCTGATCGACGAGACGGGCGTGCGGTCGTTGAAGATACGGCACAACAATGTGCTGGGTTATTACATCGAGGTAACCGCCAACCATCAGGCGGCGATGACCGGCAGCGACGCGCTGCGCGCCCGCTTCATCCATCGCCAGACCATGGCGAGCGCCATGCGCTTCACCACGACGGAACTCGCCGACCTGGAGACCAAGATCGTCAACGCCGCCGACCGGGCGCTGCAGATCGAACTCGCGGTGTTCGACGATCTAGTCAGTGAGGCGGTCGGCCATGCGGAGAAAATCCGCGCAGGCGCGCAGGCGCTGGCGGTGCTCGACGTATCGGCGGCTCTGGCCGCGCTGGCGATTGACGAAAACTGGACGCGGCCGCTCGTCGACGGCAGCCTGACATTCGACATCGATGGCGGCCGCCATCCGGTGGTCGAGCAGTCGCTGCGAAAAACGTCCGGCCAGCCGTTCGTCGCCAATGACTGCGATCTTTCGCCGGCTAATGGTGGCAAATTCGGCGCCATCTGGCTGCTGACCGGCCCGAACATGGGCGGCAAGTCGACCTTCCTGCGCCAGAACGCGCTGATCGCCATTTTGGGGCAGACCGGCTCCTTCGTGCCGGCGGGGCGCGCGCATGTCGGCGTGGTCGACCGGTTGTTCTCGCGCGTCGGCGCGTCCGACGATCTGGCGCGCGGCCGCTCGACCTTCATGGTCGAGATGGTCGAGACCGCGGCGATCCTCAACCAGGCGGGCGAACGCGCGCTGGTCATCCTGGACGAGATCGGCCGCGGCACGGCGACCTTCGACGGCCTCTCCATCGCCTGGGCGGCGGTGGAATATCTGCACGAGAAGAACCGCTGCCGGGCGCTGTTCGCCACGCATTTCCACGAGATGACAGCGCTGGCCGACAAGCTCTCGCGCCTCCACAACGTCACCATGCGGGTGAAGGAGTGGGAAGGCGAGGTGATCTTCCTGCACGAGGTCGGCAAGGGCGCGGCCGACCGTTCCTATGGCATCCAGGTGGCGCGGCTGGCCGGCCTGCCGGCGGCGGTAGTCGATCGCGCCCGCGACGTGCTGCACCAATTGGAGAGCGGCGAGACGTCGGGCAAGGCCAACCGGCTGGTCGACGACTTGCCGCTGTTTTCCGTGGCGGCGCGGCGCGAGGCAGCGCCAAAACCGACCCAGCCGGATCGGCTGCGCGACGCGGTCGTGGCGCTCAATCCTGACGACATGACCCCGAAGGAAGCGCTGGAGGCGCTGTACCGGCTGAAGGGCACGATCGGCAAGACTTAACTTAATCCTGGAGAGGCTGATGTCGCCGCCCGAAAGGCCGGGTTCTGGTCAGTGGCGCCGAAGGCTTAGGCGTGGGATCGGCATTCATCGAATCTTTTGGGCACGCGGCGGCGCAACCAAAATGAGTTCAAGATGCTTGACAGGAACGGGGTTTGCCACATATTTTTGCATACTTTTATGGCAAATGGTGCGCATATGGCTGCGCTGCGTAAGAAGGATACTCGTTTGCTTGGGCTTGAAGAGGGTGTCACACCCTATCTCGCGCCGACGCCTGCCGAGATGGGTTTCAGCTACAGCGCAGGCATGTTCGCCGAGGACGGGGTGGTCGATATCGACCAGGTGACGGAGCGCTTTGGGATGTCGAAGGGGCAATTCGCCGAGACGGCCGGGCTTGCCCCCGAAACGCTGCGCCGAACCAGCCGCATGACCGCTGCAAAGACACAGGCGAGGATTACGGAGATGCTGGAAATCATCGCGCGGGTTACCGGCTGGGCGGGCGGCGAAAAGCAGGCCATGGCCTGGTATCGCGCCGAACCGATCCCGGCTTTCGGCGGGCGCACGGCGGAAAGCCTCGTCAAGGACGGCAAGGCGACGGCGGTGCGCGATTATCTCGACCACCTCGCCATGGGCGGCTTTGCTTGAGGTTTGTCGGCGACTGCTATCGCGCGCACAACCCGAGATGGTCGTTCACGCCGCTATCCGGGGACGGCGCGGCGATCCATGGCGGACGCTTCAATCCGAAAGGTGTTCCGGCGCTCTATCTGGGGCTCACCATCGAGGGGGCGGTCATCGAAGCATCGCAAGGTTTTGCTGCGAAGCTCGAGCCGTTGACGATTTGTCTCTATGAAGTCGACTGCGACGACATCGTCGACCTGACGAGCGACGACGGGCGGAATGCCGCCGGAGTTTCGCTTGAAGACATGGCTTGCGCCTGGGCGTTCGACGCCGTGGAGAGGAGGAAGCCGGCTTCATGGAACCTGGCACGGGAGCTGATCGGGACCGGCGCCGCAGGAATAGTCGCACCCTCCTTTGCCCGGGGCACAAGGCCAGACATGCGCAACCTGGTCCTCTGGAAGTGGGGACGCGACCTGCCCTGGCGCGTCGCCGTTCACGATCCTTCGGGACGCCTGCCCAAGGATATGCTGTCCTGGCATTGATTGCGTGGATTCGGACGTCTTCTGCACTGTGTTGTGTGTGAACTGTGGCGCGCCCGGCAGGATTTGAACCTGCAACCTACGGATTCGAAGTCCGTTTGACGCGAAGCAAATACAACTGCTTAGCGGCCCATGTTGCATACGTGTAGCATGTCTAAACGAGCAGCGCGCTCGCTGCCTTGTCCATGACGTCGTTGTTATCGCCGCTCGGGAACAGATGGCCGTAGACATCCAGCGTCATTTGGATCGTCGAATGTCCAAGCCTGTGCTGCACGACTTTCGGCGACAGACCAAGCCCGCCGTCCTCCTTGGAGTTGATGCACCACGACGCGTAGAAGTGGCGAAGCGCGTGCAGCCCAGGATATTTGGCGGCGACGGTAGGCTTGCCCTTGTCGTCCACTTCGCCAGTTTGCACCGTGACGCTCGCAGCTATCTGGACCGGCGTGTACCAGCGCTTGATGATGTTGGAATGGCCCTCAACCTTGCCCGGCCCTGTTGGGAAGACGAGTCCGAGCTTCCCGTTTGGACAGGCAAGCTTCCACTCGCGCAGCGTCTTCACTAGATCCGACACGAGGGGAATTGTGCGCCGACCAGCTTTCGATTTTGGACTCCCTATCTGGTAGTACGCGTCTGCTCGCTGGCGAACCGTGATTTCCGCCTTCTGCAGATCGACATCCTCCCACCGCAGGCCGCGCAACTCGCTGCTCCGCATGCCGGTGAACACGGCCGTCATCAGAAACACACGGTTCCGTCCAACAGCGGCCTTGAGCATCGCCTTAACTTCGGCAGTCGTCGGGATGTCTACACCTACCCCAACTCGCTTTTCGTGGCGCGCTTCGGCGTTTGCCTGCGTAGCGCGCGAGCGCCCCAACTCCTTCACAGCGTTGCGCACTATCAAGCCCCGTTGCTGGGCATCCGACAGGATGGCACCAAGGCTGACTTTGACGTTGCGCACCATCGCATCAGATCGCGGCTTCCGTGTTCCATCGTCCATTGGCAGGCTTTCGTCGCCTTCGCGCAGCCGGTCCAGAAACGCGCGCACAAACGGCACCGTCACCCGCGATAGCTTCTCCCGCCCGATATAGGGGACGATATGCAGGTTGAGATGCTGGCTGTATTGATCGAGCGTCGAGCGCTCAAGCTTGGCTGCGGTGCAGCTTTTGATCCACAGCTCGCCTGCCTCCTTGACCGTCTTCGACGCGGCCTCAGCAACATGCGTCCCATCAAGAACCTGAGTGTGCGTCTTCGCCGCGTAGGCGTCCGCGTCCTTCTTCTTCGCGAACGTCTTATGGCGGCGCTTTCCGTGCTGGTCGGAGTAGTCCACGACCCACGCTTCAAGCTCGACGCCCTTCGCGTTTTTCCACTTCCGTTTACGAACTGACATAGCTGTCTCCTGTCTCAAGAGGCATTATGTTGCACAATATCCGTTGGTCAGCAACAAAAGAAGGAAATTTCTCTTTCTTTTCTCTCTTTTCTCGCTATTATGGCTACGTCATCTCAGAAAGGAGAGATAGAAATGAGAGCCATTGACGTTACCACCGACGTGTATGCTGCCATCTGGGCAGCGCGGAAAGCTGGCGAGAATACTGAAAGCGAAATCCTCGCGAGGGTCTTGCAAGTGCCTGCTCCCGCGCAGACACAACCGCCACCAACCCAACAGCAACTGGCGAACGATCCCATCGGTTTTCGAGATGTGCGTTTCGACATCACGTTGCCCGAAGGTTTCGAGATATTTCGGAACTACAAGGGCACCGAGTACCGTGCACAGGCAACCAACGGTCAGTGGAAACTGCTTTCGACTGGCGAGCTGTATCCCACATTCAATCAACTCAGCCGAGCAGTCACCAACGGGCCAGAGAACACATGGTATGGCTGGTACTTTCAAGGACGGGACGGCAAACGCCATCTCATCGTTGGCTTACGAAATGACCAAAAGCCGAGCTTTCGGCATCTCATCTAGTTTTGCGGATTGGCGTGAACGCTGCGGAGCACCTGTCAGTACTCCGCAGCGCCTCTCACTGGCCTACTCGCCAACCATTTTCAGCCCACGCAGATCTACCATCCCGGCTGATCCGTGAAGCTTGAACGCTACGAACTCTATGGCCTCGTTCAGGCAACGACCCAGGTGATTCCGCGTCGTCATGAAACGCGCCTGCCCGTCTTCGGCATTCTGCTCAAGGCGATAAACACCCTTGCCGATAATGTTGTGAGCGACCGGCAATAAGGCGAAGATGCCGGAAAAGTCGGTGTTCTGCATCACCATCACCTTCTTCAGTTTTAAGCCGGAATCCTTCCAGATGTCAGGCTTCCATTCCGACATGAACTGCGCCGGGATGGTGACGCGGATATCCTTCTCGCTTGATGGCGGCTGGCGCAGCATAATGTGGCCGGGCGGGCAATCTCGCACCGTCCGTCCATTAATCTGCCCCTTGTCGCTCACCACCAATCGCTCGTGGAGCATTGCGTCGGAGAGATCACCAATTTTCGAAATTGCTTCTGCGAACGTGTCCATTTGGACTTTCTCCTTTTCGGTGCGGTATTGAACCGAACGGCAGCGCACGTTGGGCCGCGGGTTCGCAGGCCTTTTGGCACCTGCTCTTCCGCCCCAGAGTGTCCGAACACCGATTTCTGGAGAACGTGCTTCACGGATAAAGCACGGTAAGATGATGGCATGGATGGATGGATGGGCGCAAGCGCAAAACAGCATGCTGCATGCACGCTGAATATACTGGGCGTCCTCGCTAGCCGCCGCCTACAGTAGCGTTGCGCTGCTTTCGCTGTGCAGCTATGGGCGCAGCTTTTTCAGCGCTGTAGCGCCGGTATCATCGCTTCGGCGAATACGAAATGAAACTTGTCGTGGCCTTCACTGATCCCCATCCACCGGCCGAAATCGATGTAGTCGTATTCGCCGAGACGAGCTCATTCCCCTTTCGTAGGAGAATTGAGTGGGTCATATTGCCGGCGTGAAACAGCACAGTTGAATAACCCTGCACCTCCCAGCCATTCTCCAACATAGCTCGGATATGGTCCGTCTCAACGTGAAGCATGTTTACGTCAGCCATTTTCTACTCTCAGATGGTCGGCAGAAGGAATTTTAGCTTCGATCTTGACGCAACGTGAACCAATCACCACTTGGATTGTCAACTCGATATAGCCGCGGCGAGTGTTGACGGGTCACCCTAAGGCTATGAGGAAAAAACCGTCACCCGCTGGCCTAATGTACGAAGGCGGCTACCGTAAGGGACCCTCGTACATGCGAGAAAGGATATGCAACGTGGTTGCATTTTTCTGCCTCGAAGCCAGCCAGTCGGGCGATAGCAGGAGCTATCGACTTGAGTTTGGATGGGGTATTCACCCCAAAATGGCTTCGGTCGTCCTGCTTATAGCAAGGCTGTTCTGAAACGAGGGCATCCCGGAAACGGGGTGCCCTTTTCATTTTTTGAGAGGCGTGACTATGTCAACGGAGACTTCCGACTACTTGCCGGTTCCGCGCCCCACGGAGGGCGCGCGCGACGCAGCGAAATATGTTTCGTCTCTTATAGAAGACGGACTCTCGCTTGCTGCTATCCCGTTTGGGGCGACGGTAACTCGGGCCGCACAATCTTATCTCGAGCGCAGGGAGACGCAAGCGCGTGAAATACTGTTCGCAGCAGTGAAGGAAGGCAACATTCACCTCCTCACGAATCCTGACTACGAGCACCTGATTCCGAATATTTTTGGGTACCTGGAGGCTGTCAGGCGTGGCGAGTACATTCATAATCTTAGGATTCTTGCAAACTTGTTTGCCGGAGAACTCCCACGCCCCAGCGCCGATCCGGGGAAGGTACGACGCGCGGCCCGTCGTTTGGAAGCAATGTCGTCCGAGGATCTGAATCTTCTATACGACATCAACGCAATTTTCGTAGCTAAATCACAAGCAAAAGATTTCGATGGGTTTCACTTATTTGTCGATGATAGAGATATCGTAAAGTACCGTCAACGCGACTATGTCTCTCCAGAGCAGGAGATTAATAGCCAGCTAGCAGATATGGTGTCGCGTGGATTGTTGTATATTGGGAGCAATCCGGGTGCATTCGGCGGCCAATATTACTATAAGACGGAGGCTTTTGAGGAGATCATGGCGGCTGCGCGTTCGATAAACTAAGCAGTTACCTGCGCATTTTCATCTGGGCGATCATGGACGTGAAGAAGCCGTCGCTCGGTGCGGTCTTCTTCGGGCGGAAGCCAGCACCGTCCTCCGATTCCAGAAAGTTCTCCACCAGCCCGTCCACCGATTGCAGTCCGAACGGAGTATCAGCCGAAATCACGGCCTCGTCGTCGTAGCCGGTCTCGATCTCCCAATGATGCTGCTCAAGCAAGATGCTGGCAGCGCCCCGTATCAGCGTAGTCGGAGTATTCGCGGCTGCTAATGAAGCAGACAGCGCCGCCATCACGCGCTCCGTGTGGCGGGCGAGTTTGGAGGCTGCAAGTCGTGCATCGAGCTTGGCGATACCCTCAGTCGTCTCGCGCTCAACGGTCTCAATCTGCTCGATGTACTCCTTGAACTGAGCCCAAATGTGCTGCTTGAGGCGGAACGCTTTCGGGCCGCCGTTATGCGGCTCGTACCAATCGCGATGGCTTTCAGGGATGTCGTCAATGTTGGCGACATGGCGAGGGGCCGCAAATGAGCCATCAGGGAAATGGGTCGCGTTCCTGTCCATGGTTCATACTCCCCTTGCTTTCAGCGCCTGCTCGGCCTCGCGACGATTGCGGACGCCTGCCTGCGCTAGCTGGATCACCGGGCTTTCGCTGGCCTCGCGGACCATCTTCATGAACAAGACGCCGGCCCGTTCCGTCGCCTCCAGCGCCTTGTTGAGCACGTCCACCCGCTCGGCATCGCCCGGATGGAATTCGCGCTGATATTGCGCCCGGATCAACTCCAGCCTGGCCTTGCCAACACCACTGAGGAATGCAGGGGCACGCAATACCGCGCCGATGATGGACAAGTCCTTGGTCTTGAATGCGTCATTAATCGTGCTCTCGCGCACTCTCTCAGGCATACCTGCAAGCGCCGTGCGGATTTCGATTTCGTGCTGAAGGCCGAAGACCGGTCCTGTCGGGGCCGGAGGGCAGCTTGTCCGCTTGTTGATGCTTTCGATTTCCGCCTTTGCCCGCCCGCGAGCAGCGTCAAGGCGCGTAGCTACACGGGTGCCGCTCGCCAATGCCGCCTGCGCAACGCTGAGCAGGGCAGCGTCGGCGGTCAACGTGGTATCCGACAGCGTGAATTTTTCGACGTTGATCGGCGCCGCAGCTTCTTCCCTCGCGATCTTCACCGCCGCAGCTAGTCCAGCGACAGCAGGGTCGGAAATCTCTCCCGTCTGCTTGTCGCGGACTGCAACATGCGCAACGGTCTCTTCGTCCAAGCTGGGCGGAAGCGTTAGGCGGGTCCTCCGCTTGGCTTCTTCGGGCGTCATGGTTTCGATCTTCATATCAGCCTCCGTTCACAGTTTGTTCTCCAACACAAGACGCCACAGAAATTGGCGGGATATGCTGGGGTCGATTTGAAGGTTGTCGCCGCCCTTGAGCGGTTTCGTTCTGGCGTCGAGCAGGACGTTGACGATGCCCTCGTCCGGGATCGTCTCGACGACAGCACCCGGTAGGCCATCGACCGTCACACGAGCGCCGGGTTCGAAAACCGGTGACTCGATCAAGTCAACGCCCTCGGGCGCTATCGTGAAACTGGTCGTCGTGCCGTTCGAGTTTTTGCGAACGAGCCGCGCCACTTTGTTCATTCGCGGCCCGTTTGGCTGCTTGAAGAATCCGGCGACGACATAAAGCTCGCCGTTCGTTTCAACGATGTCACCGATTGCGACGCTCATATCTCGGCCTCCTTCGCCCACCTCTGACTCGCGCAAAGGAAGCTGACTGGCGAACCCTGTTGGAGCGCGTGGTCCATCATCGCCAGTTGCCACAGCCAGACAGGTTCGAAGGTGCTGTCCGGCAGGCGCAGGCTGGCCGCGATCCCTTTCATGGAATGCAGGGTTGCATCCTCGCCTTCAAAGTCGAAGCGGTCGCCCAGGTTGAATTCGGTTGATCCGAGCCAGCCGGTGTAGAGCTCGTTCTCGTCACGGAAGCAGTGGAGAATTTCGTCGACGCCGTCCTTTGTGATGACGCGGCGAGCCAGCATCAGATGCTGGCCTTTGAGAATGGGCTCATCGACGGCGAACTGGACGATCCAGATGTTACCGCTGCTGCTTCTGATGTAATCGCCGCTCGCGATCATGGTCATGTCCTCACCGTGGAAACAGTGGTCCGCGGGCCAGCGCGCCGCCGCGCTACGAGGCAAACCGCTCCGGCTGCCGCGTTAGCCACGTCATCGTGGGAATTACTGGGGTGGTCGACGACTTCGCGATTGTTCGTCACGCGCCGCTGTAGCCCAGAGAACTGGCTGACCATGCGGGGGTTATCCAGAAGCTGGACGGCGCGGCTGTTGAGGATCGGCAAAAAATTCAGATACAGGTCTGAGCGTGTCAACGGGGAGCGCACGTAGGTGATACCGTGACGGGCGAAGGCGTCCCGGACCCATTCAGCGCCATAGGAATCGCCATGCACGACGGAAATTCCGTATTCACGGAGTACCTTGACGAACTTCGCGACGACTTCACCCGGACGGAAAGGCGGTCGCGCTTCCTCTATCCGGTCGAGTCGGATAAGATCATCGCCACAATTCCTGTCATTCAGGCCGTCATGCGCGATTGCCAGAGTAAAAGAATCGTTTGATCCGCCTGACGGATCGACAAACGCAGTATATGGCGTCCGATGCTTGTTCGGCAGCACCAAACCAATTCCGCACATGATTGATGCTGCAACAATTTCAGGATCGACAAAGTTTGAGATGTCGTCTCGAAAGAGGCCTAAGTACTCCGCACTCGCAGCAGCGGGATCGCGCTGCATCGCACGATCAACCACCTTCTGAGGCAGCGACGGGTTGAAATCACGGCTTGCTCCGCGCGCCACCAGTATCAGCGGATCGGCGTCCGGCTTGAAGTACTGCTGAGCGGCCTGATAAACCTCGCCCGCTTTCGCGAATGGCGATGTGATTGCGATCAGGGGTCCGCCGGTCGTTGCGAGGGACGGCCTGATAGCGGTGAGAATGTCCTTGTCGGTGTTCGCGCTTTCCTCGGAACTTTGGAAAAACGCAAGCTCGTCAAACAGGGCGGCAATCGATGTCACGCCCCGAATCGACCGCCAGTTGCCAGCCCGAATCTCAATGTCGATGCGATTGTCGAGACTGATGCAGTCAGCCGTCGGCTCTCCCGCCAAACGCAGGCGGAATACGGGTAGGTCGAAGATCGCCTTGGCGTACTCGAAGGCGTTGGATGCCTGCTTCTGCGTTGACGCGATGTACGGCAGCTTGCCACGCTCGCCACGCACTAGCACGTCGCTCCAGTCGCATAGCGCTGCGAGGTATGCTGACAGGACGGACATGGCGCGCGTCTTGCCACCGCGACGGCCGACGATGCCCCAGAACTCTTCCACCTGATGCAGAGGCTCACGCTCGCGCTTCGTCAGAGCAGTGAAGATCGTCCGTTCATCAGCGGTCAGCGGCTCGCCCATCAAGGCTATGAGCAGAATGCGCCACACCTGCCAGCTATCGCCGTTTAAGATGGTGCCGAATAGGTTCCTATCGGCCAGTGCCTCGCGCATGGACACAAGCTTCCTCATCGCGCGTCGGCCTTCGCTTTGAGGTAGGCTTCCAACGTGAGGGCAGGCTTCTCCTTACGTTTGATGCCTAGCCGCTCAAGCAAGCGCCCTAGATTCCCGGCTGTGCGGTTGTAGAGGTCGAGTGTACGCTCACCTACCGTCGGGTCCTCCGCGAAGCGCGTTTCCAGCTTCTCCAACTGGATGGTCAGCACCGCAACGCGGCGGATAATCGATTTCTCGGCGGCAGTTAGCTCCTTGCCCAAGTCTTCAACGTACTCCGCGATGATCTCTTTCATCCGACGCACGTAAACGGATCGCTCGTCCTTGGCACCCAGAAGCATTGCGCTGCCGTTCGCGATCTTAGACTTGGCGGTAGACCTACCTGATAGTGGCGAGAAGGTGTCCATTGACGACCTAAGCACGAGTTATGTTGATGAAATACTTGTGCGCAGCATAGGGCGGCAGGCAACATGAACGCAACAGATAAAAAATAAAGGCGCAATTACAATCGCTTATCGCCTAACTAACGGATATAAAATCCGTTAGTATAGTTTTCGCGCTGTACTTGAGGCGTTGGCGACGGGCGGCGCAGGAAAAGCGCCGCATTTTCACCGATTCATCTCATCAGCTTTTTGCAGCGCCCAGCATGGGGCATTCGACGCATTTTCCACCTAGCAACCCAGCATAACCCAGCATTTCCCTATCTTCTGGGGAGTAAAGCTGGGTGCTGCGAAGCGCCAAAGGGTATAATGCTATGCGCAAATGCTGTGTTATGCCCGGTGTGCTGGGTGACACGTCACTCGTCGCACTCAGAACGGGACGTCGGCCGGGAGCGGTTCCTTCTTCTCCTTGGCCACGTCGATGCCGACGTAGTACGATTGACGCTCGCCGCCGTCGTAGTGCTCAGTGATCCGAAGCCCGGGAACGGCCGACTTCAGATTGCGGCTGAACCAACTCTTGCTTCCCTGATTGTTGCCGTTGCGGACGCACCACGCTTTCCACGCTTCCCAGATGCTTTCGGTCTGGGATTGGATGCCTGCTCCCACATTGCAGCATTCCGCGACAAACGCATGGGCGGGCGATCCGAGTTGTATGATCTCATTCAACGCGTCCTGCGAACTGGTAGGCTGAACGAAATGCCTTCGATTGCGGAGGCGGTGATAACCCTCAATCGCCCAATTCAGAATTCCCGGCATCTCAGGTTTGAGGCCATCGAACAGCCCAGGGTTTTCATTGCCGAGGAACGAAGGTTCCAACACGATGATGATGAAGCGGTTCGCCAGCGCGCCCGATCCATCGGCAAGGGCCGGCAACTCGTTCGTGATGATGATGAAGCGCGTTTGCAGCTTCCCATGCCAGAACGAGTTGTTCTTGCGGTTGGCGCTCATCGTGTCTTCGCCTGAGATTGCAAGCAGGCGCTCCGTCACTGCCGCCTTGTCGGTTTTCCCACCAATGCGAGCATCTGATATGATGGCGACCGGTCGAGGGATTAGTGGCTCAAGGCCGAACTCGCCCGACAAGCTGCCCATCGTCGGACCTGCCACGAAGTTCGGCCCGACTAGTTCGCGCAGCACGCGAGCACTGGTACCCTTTCCCGAACGCGGAGGACCCTTGATGAGCAGGATCTTCTGCTGCGACGTATCGGTGGACAGGCAATAGCCGAAGAACTCCTGCAACGCTTGCTGGGCTTCAATGTCCTCGACAAATATCTGCTTGAGGAACGCCAACCAGTTCCTTGGCGACGGGGCGTCGGGATCGAAGGCAACAGTTGACGCCGCCGTGTTAAAGAAGTTCGGCGTTGGCTTCCAAAGCTCGCAACTCGGCAGGTGCAGCAGCCCGTTTGCAACGGCCATGAACTCGCTTGGCGGTGGCAGATCGTCGCCGCCCCTGAGCCATGTTGGCGTGTCGAAGTTATCGTTCAGATGGGTGCAGGCGTTCAGGGCGTCTACGATGTTGCTGACCTTGTCCTGATTGGGCTTGAAAGAGGTTGGCCCTTCCTTGGTCATCATCCGTGCTCGTTCGGCGAAGCTGTAGACAACGGCGCGGATGTCCTCCTTGCTCAGCAGCTCGAAACATGAGCCGTTCCAACACCAAGACGCATCCTTGTGTCGATGGATCAGACGCGACCCGGATTCGTGCATGTATCGGGCGTTGACGAGCTTGCGGGCGCTGCGCATTGGGTCCTGCGGATCAAGAACCAAGCTTGGCTTCCACGGTGCCTTTTTACCAGCCGTCAACCCAGAGGTGACGGTGAGGTTCGCTTCCTTCCGCTTCAGGCCGCAATCATCAGCGGCAGTAAGTAAGCGCTCGCGCACATCGGACTCATCGAGCAAGCCGGCACCGACCAGACCGCCGACCGTATATGCCGCAATGTTCAGATTGTTGTTTCGCGCCTTGCTACCGTCTGGTGTGCTGGCGACACGGGCGCACTGTGCATCAAGCACCCGCAGCGCCTCCGTGCTGTCCCCGTCCTCGCTCTTCTCGCCTCTGGGTGCGCTTGTGCTGGCGGCGGCGGGCTGCTGGCGGAACTGGTCGGCGGCGTATGCAGCCATCTGCCGGATTCTTTTGATCCTGACCTTCTGTGGTTGCCCTTTGCGATGGAAGAAGCCCGGCAGTCGCATGACACGCGGCAGGTCCTTGACCATTTTGTCCGCGTGGAAGCGTTCGATCAGCGCTTTCTGAGCGGCCTCAAACTCATTCAGTTGCAGGCCGTCCACCGACCAATAGGCGTGCCATTTGCCCTCGGACGTTTCGACAACCATGTGTGGCGGGCAGATGTATCGTTCGACCGGTTCAATCGGCGCGCCATCAAGGTCCACGAAAACTGCTCTGACGCGAACAATGTCGTCGGCTGTCCGTGCCTTGCCGTTCGTCTCGTTGACCGTAACGAATACGCCAGCCCCTCGGTCGTTCAGACGTTGCAAGGCGGTCGCGTGTTCATCGAGAGACCCATGCAGCGTGCGGGCGAGTGCGGGTTCCTTGCGATCCTTGTCGTCATCGAAGGTTTGAAAAGTAAACTTCGATGCCTCTGGGTCGAGAACTTCTAGAAATCGCCGCGCCTCATCAATATCACAGAGTTCAATCTTGGGTGACATTCGCTGCAACCCCTTGCAATTTAAGGTTGTTGCAGGTATTGTTGTGGAAGGCTCGTACGGCTGATTTCTGCGACGCCGTAAGACCTTTGAGGTGCATCAGTGCTTTGGCCGCCAATCCTCTGATACAGGACTGGTGGCCATTTTCTTGAGTGATCATGCCGCCTCCACCTCGAAGAATTTGCGGAGGGCATGACGGGAGACGCACCACCGGCCACAGACTTTCTTGGCGCCCTTGATGTGCCCCTTCTCAAGCATGTGCTGGGTGATGCGCAGCTTGCGCCCGAGTTCGCGCGCAATGGCTTCGCCACCCCAAATTAGTTCGAGGTCATTTTCAGTTTTCGTATCGTCCATCCGATCGCTCCAATGGCTAAGCGCCATCGAGCGGCAGGATACGGCGAATCAGGGATGCGACAGGACGGCGCGGCTAACGCTTGAGGCCCCGTTTGGCTACGGGACAGGCCTAGCCAGCAAACGCTGACGGACCGATATGCCTGTGAATCCTGTCTACAGCGCTAGTACAGCACACAACGCAACGTTCCGCAAGGCACTGTAATGCAACGTATTTTTGTCATCCATGAGCTTTTTGCTGCCGTGCTGCTGTGCTGCATTTCATGTTGCATGGAAGCGCTTGCCCCCCATTGCGTTCCCTTGCAGAACAAGGGGTTAGCTTGCAGCATGATGCAACATGGTTCTGGCCTCTATCGAAGAGGCAGATACGCGCCAACACATTGTTTTTATTGCGAAAAGCGTTGGCGCGCCCGGAGAGATTTGAACTCCCAACCCCCGGATTCGAAGTCCGGTGCTCTATCCAGTTGAGCTACGGGCGCAGCGCCCGTTTTGGGCCTTGCGCTTCCATCTAGCGCGACCGGAGCACACAAGCCAAGCCCGATCAGGCCGGACAACCTTGCGTGGATGGAAGAAATCTGCCCAGCGCGAAAACGAATGGCTAACGGGCGGTTTCGACAAATCTCTGCACGAGCCCCGTCGGCAATTTTCTTGCAAGTGCTTTCGCCAATGGCCGTGCATATCTCAGCACGGCTTCGCAATAGAGCCGGCCGCGCAGCGTGAAGGCGAAGGCCTGGTCCTGGATGGCAGTCTGGCCGTCGGCATGACGCAGCTTGTAGGGATCGGCGGGCGCCATCATGTCGAAGGCGGTGGCGCCGCGCTGCGCGGCGGCGGCAAACACATGGTGGATCAAGAGCCCGCCGACGCCCTCGCGCTCGCAATCCGGGTCGGCGGCGATGACATGGCCGAAACTTTTGCCCTGGCAGTCGAAGGACAGGTCTATGCCGATCGGGCGGCCGGCGCGCTCAAGGGTTGAGACACGCAGCGACGACGCCGGATCGGCGGCGCAATCCGCGAAGAAGAGGGAAAAACGCGGATCGGAGAGCGTCGGCGACAGGATCGCATGGCGCTTGAGCTGATCCAGCTTGAAGGCGATGGCCTGACGCGCCAATACCGCTGCCTCTGGTCCCGGCATGAAGGCGCCGAAGGCGAGGTCCCCGCCCTCGGCGAGACGCTTCAGCCGGCGGCGATAGGCCGAGCGGTCGCGCGGCGAGTAGGCGCTGCCCGGCCCGCTGGAGCAAACGCGGACGGCTAGGTCGGCGAACGGCGCCTGCTGGCTTTCGATGACGGCCGGCCGATGGCCGCCGCAAAGGCGAAAGAACGTGGAATCCTCGCGAACCTTCTGTGCGAAGAAGAGATCGGCTCCGGAGCGCTCGACGGCGGCCCATCCGGCCTGAGCCAGAGCCTGGACATCGGATGTTGGGTCAAGCAGGATATCGCCGAACTGCGCTACCGGGCTGCCCATGAATTGCAGCAGCGTAAGGCCGAACCGCCGCCGCCTAACCAGCGGCCAGATCATGACCAGCCGGCCATGCTGCCGGCCTGTGATGATGTGCAGCGTCATCGACGGGTCGAGATAGTGCCTTGCCCAATGCGAAAGGAAAGAATGGCTCTGGAACAGTTGCCGCGGCAGCGCGGCGCTGTCGAACAGCGCGTCCCATTCCGCTCGCAACGCCTCGAAGGCGTCGAGCGTTGAAACGATACCGATATCATGCGCTGAGTTCATGACGAGGCTGTGCGGTCGCACGCCGTCCGCAATCGACACTCCCACCCCCCGCAGGCCAAGTCCGCTCACCCGCCGCCGCGCATGTATGCAAGAAGCCGCTTCGGCCCGGCGATCGGGAAGCGCAGCAGATAGGGTGCGAGCAGCAGCGGGTGGCGAGCCGCGAAGGGTGCGTCCTGCTCGACCAGATGGCGGATGGCGAGCACCGGCAGCGGCGCGCGCAACGGCCGGAATTTGGGGTTCCACAGGCCCGGCGCGTCGTTGGTCGCGTGCATGAAGCCGATCATGCGGAAGCGAGCGAGCGAATAGAATTTGTGCCGGCGCTGCACGCGCTGCAGCATGTCGATGCCTTGTGGCGATCCGCAATTGGGGAACCCGACGATCACGGTGCGGAAATGGCGCATGGAGGGTTTGCAGGGGATGGCTTCGAGGTCGGCGAAACCCTTGCGGATGACCTTAAACGCATCTTCCTCGCCGTCCGGCCCCGCTTCGCAAATGGCGAGGCGAACCAGATCGAGTTTTGCCGCCTGCTTGGTGAAGGGGCAGACGGCGCCGGTGCGTCCGAGTTCGTCGTGACCACGCATCAGGTAGGATTCGACCCAGCCGCGCAGCGTCGCCAACGCGCCATTGTCCGGGTCGCGGAGACGCGCTTCGTCCATGGTCAGCAAAGGCGTGCCGACAGATGGTCTTTCAACCTTGTCCAGCATGGCGTCCACTTTTCTCCGAAGGTGTACCGAACGCTAGCGCTTGTCGCTTGCCGAATGATTGATGGCGGGACGCCGGCCGCGCCTTGCGCAATTATGGTTTCCGGTTGGTTTAACGGCAAGGGCCGGGGCCGTGATCGAAGCCATGCGCCATGGAATGGTGGCGCGCCGGCTGTTTCCATGCAGGCAAGAGCGCGAGAGGATGGAACCGCGGCAGGTCCAGAGCCCGCCATCGATCGGGCCTCGCCGCAAAATACCCTTGCTTTTCGTTGACTTGCGTTTGGCGAAGCCGCACTGACTCTTCCGTCCGACACCATGATGATTTGTTCCGCATGACGCTGCCCGTCGATCCCGCCGAAAACCTGGCGAAACTGATCCGTTGCCCTTCGGTGACGCCGGCCGAAGGCGGTGCGTTGTCGGCGCTGGAGGCGATGCTCCAGCCGATGGGCTTTTCGATCGACCGACCGACCTTTTCCGAAGACGGCACGCCGGACGTTGAAAACCTCTACGCACGGCGGTCGGGCAACGGCCCGCATCTGATGTTCGCCGGCCATACCGACGTGGTGCCGGTGGGCGACCAGGCGGCGTGGACGCTGCCGCCCTTCGGCGCGGAGGTGCGCGGCGGCGAGATGTATGGGCGCGGCGCGGTCGACATGAAGGGCGGCATCGCCTGTTTCGTCGCGGCGGTGGCGCGAGAGATCGCCGGGGGCCGCGTGCCGCGCGGCTCGGTGTCGCTGCTGATCACCGGCGACGAGGAAGGACCGTCGATCAACGGCACGACAAAATTGCTCGACTGGGCGGCTGGGCGCGGCGAGACCTGGGACGCCGCGATCGTCGGCGAGCCGACCAATCCGGACGCGCTGGGCGACATGATCAAGATCGGCCGGCGCGGCTCGCTGTCCGGCATCATCACCGTCAACGGCAGGCAGGGCCACGTCGCCTATCCGCACCTGGCCGACAATCCGGTACGCGGGCTGATGTCGCTGCTCGACGCGCTGCTGGTTCCGGTCTTCGACAAGGGGACCAAGGATTTCCAGCCGACCAATCTGGAGATCACCACTGTCGACGTTGGCAATCCGGCCTCGAACGTCATTCCGGCAAGAGCATCGGCGGTGTTCAACATCCGCTTCAACGACACATGGACCGACGAGACCCTGCAGGCCGAGATTCATAACCGGCTTGACCGCGCCGCCGGGCGTAAGAAGTACCGCGCCGGCCGCAAGCAGCGCGTCGATTTCGAACTCGTCTGGCGCGACCGCCCGAGCCACGTCTTCCTGACCCGCGACGACAAGCTTGTCGACACGCTGTCGGCGTCGATCGGCGCGGTGACGGGCCGGACGCCGACGCTGTCGACTTCCGGCGGCACCTCCGACGCACGCTTCATCAAGGATTTTTGCCCGGTGGTCGAGTTCGGTCTCGTCGGCAAGACCATGCATATGGTCGACGAGCGGGTGGCGCTGTCGGACCTGGAAACGCTGACGCAAATCTACCAGCGCTTCCTGCAAGACTGGTTCGGATGAAGAAATGCTGCCGGCCGAGGAAATACAACGCAGCCTGACCGGAGCCTGGCGGCTGCTGCTGGGCAAGGCGGACGGCTTGCGCCTGCTCGATCTCAGCGTCGACGGCTTCTGGAATTCGTTCTTTTCCATCGTGGTCGCCCTGCCGGCGATGATCCTCGGCTGGGTTTCCGTCGCCGACCAACTGGCAGGCGACATCGGCACGATCTCGCGCTTCGGCGTGGTCGTCCGGCTGGCGGTGGTGGATCTCGGAACCTGGCTCTTGCCGCTGGCCGTCTTCGCCCTTTCCGCAAAACCGGCCGGTCTTGGCGATCGTTTCGTCGCCTACGTCGTCGCCTCCAACTGGGGCACGGTGCTGCTCGTCTGGCTTATGCTGCCGATCGCGGTCCTCAAGCTGATTGCGCCTTCGGCGAATGACGCGACGATGCTACTCTCCTTGCTGCTCTACATTGCCTCGCTGGTTCTCGGCTGGCGGCTGACAAATGCCGCCGTTGGCAAGGGAGCGGCAATCGGCACAGCCGTCTTTGCCGCCATGTTCGTCGCTTCGCTGGTCGTGCTTTTCACCCTTCAGGGAGTGCTCGGCCTGACCGTGCCGTATTCGACGCCGACGAGGTAAAGCCCATCCGGCGGCGCCACCTGCCCGCAGGCGGCGCGGTCGCGGGCGGCAAGCGCGGCGGCGATGTCGTCGGCGCTCCAGCCGCCCTCGCCCACACGTTTCAGCGAACCCACCATCGAGCGCACCTGGTTGTGCAGGAAGGAACGGGCAGCGGCGCGCACCTCGATGACGTCGCCGTCGCGGCTTACATCGAGCCGGTCCAGCGTGCGCACGGGGCTGTCCGCCTGGCATTGCGCGGAACGGAAGGTGGTGAAGTCGTGGCGGCCGACCAGCATTTGGGCGGCGTCGTGCATTGCTTGCTCGTCGAGCCGTTTGGGCACCCACCAGGCACGGCCTTTTTCGAGCGCCGCAGGGGCGCGGCGATTGAGAATGCGGTAGAGATAGCGCCGGCCAGTCGCGGAAAACCGCGCATCGAAATCGGGGCTCGCGACCGAGGCGGCGAGGATGACGACCGTCTCGCCCGCGCTGTTCAGGTGGGCGTTGATCGCGTCGCGCACGGTGTCGGCCGGCCAGTCCTTTGTTAGATCGGCATGGGCGACCTGTGCGGTCGCGTGCACGCCGGCGTCGGTTCGGCCCGCCGCCCGCAGGCTGACCGCATCGCCGCAAAAATTCCGGATCGCCTGTTCGATCGCGCCCTGCACGGAACGCGGCCCGTCCTGCCGCTGCCAGCCGGCATAGGGCGTCCCGTCATACTCGATGTCGAGGCGGTAGCGCGGCATCGGTCACAGAACCGCGAAGGCGTGTGCATAGACCAGCCGACCCGCCGTCGGCGCCACGCCCCAAGCGAGCGCCTGCAGCGCATCGCACTGATAGTCGCTCGAAAATCCTTCCGCGGGACCGCGCCGGTACCCGAATCGGCTGTAGTAGGCTGGGTCGCCGAGCACGACCGAGAGCTTTTCGCCGGCGGCTTCAAGGCGGCGGTGGGCCTCCTCGACAAGCGCCGCGCCGATGCCGGTGCGCTGCGAATCAGGATCAACGCCGAGCGGCGCCAGCGCCACCGCGGCGCAGGACACGCCGTCGCCCTCGATGATCAGTCGCGAGAACAGGACATGGCCGGCGAGGCCGCCATCCTTCTCCGCAACCAGTTCCAGGACGACATCGCCGTCGGCGGCGAGACGGTCGACGAGATCGGCTTCGAGCGCCTGGCCGAAAGCGCGCTCGACCAGGGCATGAATGGCGCTTCGGTCGCCGGTTTGCGCCGTCCTGACGATCGCGCCGCTCATGACAGCCTGTCTCCGTGGGCAAGTTTCGCACCGCGCAGGAATTCCTGGGCCTCGACGCTACGTCCGCCGGCGCGCTGGACTTCGACAAGGCGCACCGCGCCGCTGCCGCAAGCGACCGTCAGGCGGTCGTCGAGAACCGTTCCCGGCGCGCCTTCGCCATAGGAGACTTTCGAGCGCAGCAGCTTCAGCCGTTCTTTCTTCGCACCGGCGGGGAATTCGCACCATGCGCCGGGGAAGGGCGAGAGCCCGCGTATGTGATCATGCACTTCCTGCGCCGGCCGCGACCAGTCGATGCGCGTCTCCGCCTTGTCGATCTTTTTCGCGTAGGTGACGCCGATATCCGCCTGGGGCGTCAGCACCAGCCAGCCGCGCTCCAACTCGGCCATCGCTTCGACCATCATCACGGCGCCGCGCTCGCTCAGCCGGTCGTGCAACTCGCCCGTGGTCATGTCGGGGCCGATCGGAATGCGGGTCGAGGCCGCGACCGGCCCGGTGTCCAGACCTTCCTCCATCTTCATGACCATCACGCCGGTCGCCTCGTCGCCCGCCATGATGGCGCGATGGATCGGCGCTGCACCGCGCCAACGCGGCAGCAGCGAGGCGTGGCCGTTGAAGCAACCCAGCCGCGGCGCCTCGAGGATCGCCCGCGGCAGGAGCAGTCCATAGGCGACGACGACCGCGACATCCGCTCCGAGCGAGGCGAAGGCCTCCAGCTCTGCCTGCGATTTCAACGAAATGGGATGGCGCACGGTAACGCCCAGCCGCTCAGCCTCGCGCTGCACGGGCGACGGCGTCAGGTCGAGCCCGCGCCGGCCGGCCGGCCGCGGCGGCTGGGTATAGACGGCCAGGATTTCATGGCCGGCTTCGGCCAGGGCCTTCAGCGTCGGCACCGAAAAATCCGGCGTTCCCATGAAGATGATGCGGAGCGTCATGCGGTTCCCGCTTTGCCGGCGCCGTGTCAAGGTCGGCCGTCGGATGCTTTCCTGCGCCCCGATCGCGGCAACGATCCGTCAGGCCAGCGCTTCAAACGGGTTTACGCGCTTGAGGTCAAGCCCGTGGAAGTCGCGGCCTTGCCGCTTGTGCCCATCAGCCATGCGTTGCAGGCATTGTTCGTCCTATCGCGATGCGCTATCTAACCAACATGCAGGGACGGCCCTGCGTTTCCCATGAATCGGTCGGGACGGCCCGCCATAAGGAGTTTCCAATGGCATGGGTCCTGCTGTTTTTCGCCGGCCTGTTCGAGATCGGCTGGGCGATCGGCCTCAAATACACCGACGGCTTCACCCGCCTCACCCCGTCATTGCTGACGGTGGCGAGCATGATCGTCAGCCTCGGCCTGCTCGGGCTGGCGCTGAAGACGCTGCCTGTCGGTACGGCCTATGCGGTGTGGACCGGCATCGGCACGGTCGGCACGGCGATGCTCGGCATCTGGCTGCTGGGTGAACCGGCAACAGCGATGCGGCTTGCCTGCATCGGGCTCATCGTCGCCGGCATCGTCGGGCTGAAGCTGGTGGCGTAGGCGCGGCGAGGCGCGGGAAACCGTGATCCTTGAAACGATACACGATCCCGCCTTCGCAGATTCCGATGCACGTTTCCGCAAACGCCAAAAGCCGGGGTGCGAATGCATCCCGGCCAGGCAAGATTGTGATGTGAAAGGGGCTTAGCTTCGGCCGCCGCGCTTGCGCTGCTTGCGCGCCGCGTAGCGGGCGTCTCGTTTGGCCTTGCGCTCGGCTTCGAGCGAAAGCTCCATGGCGATCCGCTCGACTTCCTGCTGTTCGCGCGCTTTCGCCTCAATGGCGAGCCGCTCTTCCTCGAGCTTGCGCCGTTCCGCCTCTTCGGCATCGCGGCGGGCGCGTTCCGCTGCTTCCAGAGCCTCACGCTCCTTGCGCAGCTTTTCCTTTTCGATCGCCCGCTTCTCGCGAGCCTCAAGGATAGCTTCCCGCTCCGCCTTGCGGGCGAGCACACGCGGGTCGTCGTCGGACGGCCGCGTCTTGAATCGTTCGAGCAATGCTCTTTTCGCCTCGTTCGCCGCGCCGCGGCGTTCGAAGATGTCTTTTTCCCTGTAGAGTGCCAAGTGTCGCCTTCGATATGTCAGTCGATACGCGCCGCTTACATACGCACGATTGTGGCGAGATCAAGCGCTAATCGCGTATGCCAGCCATGAAAATACGCAGTGTTGCAACCATGAAACGGCGGGGCGTTCCGCTGCGGCAGCGAAAGGACTGTTCAACAACCTGGGACTGGCAGGAAAGTGCGCCTATCCCTAAGTGAAAGAGGAATTCTCCAGCCTCTGAAAGATTCCCCCATGGAACTCGGCCTTTATACTTTCGCCGACCTCGATCCCAATCCCGCCACGCGAAAGATCTCACCGCATCAGCGCATGCGCAACCTTATCGAGGAGATCGAACTGGCCGACCAGGTCGGGCTGGACGTGTTCGGGCTCGGCGAACACCACAGGCCGGACTACATCGCCTCCGCGCCCGCGGTCGCGCTGGCTACCGCTGCCGAGCGCACCAAGAGCATAAGGCTGACCAGCGCCGTCAGCGTGCTGTCGTCCGACGATCCGGTTCGCGTCTTCCAGCAATTCGCCACGCTCGACCTGATTTCCGGCGGGCGTGCCGAGATCATGGCGGGGCGCGGCTCCTTCATCGAATCCTTCCCGCTGTTCGGCTACGATCTCGGCGACTATGACGAACTGTTTTCCGAAAAGCTCGAGCTGCTGCTGAAGCTGCGCGACAGCGAGCAGGTCACCTGGTCGGGCCGGCTGCGCGCGCCTATCAACGAGCGAGGCGTCTATCCGCGCCCCTATCAGGAAAAGCTGCCGATCTGGATCGCGGTCGGCGGCACGCCGAACTCCGTAACCCGCGCCGGTGTGCTCGGCCTGCCGCTGGCGTTGGCCATCATCGGCGGCGAGCCGGCCCGTTTCGCGCCGCTGTTCGATCTCTACCGGCGGGCAGCTACGCAGGCGAGGCACGACCCGAAGACGCTTGCCACCAGCATCAACGTGCACGGCTTCGTCGGCGAGACGACCGAGCAGGCGGCCAACGATTTCTACGGTCCGCAGGCCGAGGTGATGAACCGTATCGGCCGCGAGCGCGGCTGGGGACCGACCAACCGCGCTCAATTCGACGCCTCGCGCGGCCCTGACGGCGCTTTGTTCGTCGGCAATCCAGAAGTCGTGGCGGAGAAGATCGTCGCGATGCACAAGATTTTCGGCAACGACCGTTTCCTGCTGCAGATGGCGATCGGCCTGATGCCGCACGACAAGCTCATGAAGGCGATCGAACTCTACGGCACCAGGGTTGCCCCGCTGGTGCGCAAGGAGACGGCGGCGAGGCCGGCGCTCGCCGCCGCCGGCTAAGCTCTGGAACCGGAGCCGGTTCACCGCGTTGAAGGCCCGCATGGTGCGCGATTTATTCTGAGCGTGTACTTTTGGGGGCCTGAATGTCAGATCAAGTCTCTTCCGGCGATGCGCCGGATATAGTGCGTGCGGCTTCGGATGCGCGGCTGATGCGCTCGCTGATGATCGGCATCTTCCTGTTCGCGCTGGTCTACGCGCTGTATTTCGCGCGCGATTTCTTCATGCCGGTGATCCTTGCGTTCATGCTGGCGCTGATGCTGACGCCGATCGTCCGCCTGCTGCGCCGGCATGGCGTGCCGGAATTCGTGTCGGCGACAATGCTGGTCTTCCTGACGGTCGCGGCAATCGGCGCCGTCGGTTATTTCATGAGCGGGCCGGTGATTGCGCTGTCCAATGACTGGCCGGTGATCGGGCGCAAGCTCAGCGAAAGGCTGACCGAGCTCAAGCACCCTTTCGAGCGGCTGCTTGAAATCCTCAACCAGGTCGACCGCGCGGCGGATACGACCCAGGAGCCGGGATTGCAGAAGGTGGTCGTGGCGCAGCCTGGCATCGTCTCTCAGGCGGCGGGCAATCTGCTGTCGGGCGGCACGACCATCGCTATCACTTTCGTGCTTTCTTTGTTCCTGCTGGCCTCCGGCACGCTGTTCTACGAAAAGATCGTCCAGTCCTTCACGCGCATGAGCGAGAAGAAGCGGGCGCTGCGCGTCGTCTACGACGTCGAGCGCGAAATCTCCCGCTATCTGCTTACGGTCACGCTGATCAATGCCGGTCTCGGCCTGGCGATCGGCCTCGGCATGTGGGTGATCGGAATGCCGACGCCGCTGGTCTGGGGCGTGGCGGCGATGCTGCTCAACTTCCTGCCCTATATCGGCGCAGCCACCACCATCCTGCTGGTGGCGACCATATCGATCATAACATTCGACAGCCTGTCCTATGCGCTGCTCGCCCCCGGCTTCGTCGTGCTGTGCAATGTCATCGAAGGCCAAGTGATTACGCCGCTGATCGTCGGGCGGCGGCTGGAGATCAACGCTGTCGCGATCTTCATCGCAGTCGCCTTCTGGTCGTGGCTCTGGGGTTTCGTCGGCGCCCTGATCGCGGTTCCGATCCTGGTGGTGATCAAGGTCTTCTGCGACCATTTCGACAGCCTGCGCCACGTCGGCAATTTTCTGGCCGCGCAGCAGGCGATCGAGGTGCCGGAGGAGGAAGCGGCGGCACCGGCCGTAGCCGATAGATAGGGCCGATGGCCTTTGCGCATGCCGCGTGCGTTCCTATATCCGGAGTCCCCAAGACCGGATTTCCCCAATGACCGAGCTCTCCGTCCTTGACCTGTCGCCTGTCCCTGAAGGCAGCGGCGTCTCCCAGTCGCTCGCCAACACGCTGGACCTTGCCCGCCACGCCGAGGCGCTTGGCTACAAGCGCTACTGGCTGGCCGAGCATCACAACATGCCCGGCATCGCAAGTGCTGCGACCGCGGTGGTGATCGGCCATGTCGCGGCGGGCACCAGAAAAATCCGCGTCGGCGCTGGCGGCATTATGCTGCCAAACCACGCGCCGCTGATCATCGCCGAACAGTTCGGCACGCTGTCGGCGCTGTTTCCCGGTCGCATCGACCTCGGGCTTGGCCGCGCGCCGGGCACCGACATGGCGACGGCACGCGCGCTGCGCCGCAATCTGGAAGCCGGCGTCGATGGGTTCCCGAACGACGTCGTCGAGCTGATAGCCTATTTCCGGCCGGCGCAGCCCAACCAGCATGTGCGCGCCGTGCCCGGCGAGGGCGAGGACGTGAAGGTCTGGATACTGGGATCGAGTACCTACGGTGCGCAGCTCGCGGCCATCCTCGGCCTGCCCTATGCATTTGCATCGCATTTCGCGCCGGCCGAGATGGAACACGCGATCGACATTTATCGCTCGCGTTTTCAGCCATCGGAAGACTGTCCGGCTCCGCGCCTGATGCTCGGCCTCAATGTCGTCGCGGCCGACACGGACGCCGAGGCCAAGCTCCTGTTCTCCTCGCTGCAGCAGGCTTTTGTGAACCTGCGCTCAGGCCGGCCGGGAAAATTGCCGCCGCCGGTGGAAGGCTACGCCGACGATCTCGACCCGATGGCGAAGACGATGCTCGCGCAGGCGCTGTCCTGCGCCATCGTCGGCGGCCCTGAAACCGTGCGCCGAGGGCTTGAGGCCTTCATCCGCCGAACCGGTGCCGACGAGTTGATGGTGACGGCGCAGATTTTCGATCACCAGGCGCGAAAACGCTCGTTCGAGATTCTTGCCGGCGCGCACGGGGAAATGGCAAAGGCGGCGTGAGCGTCGGGTTGTGATGCGTCGAGGCTCGCCTATCCCTCCCAGGGAACACGCACCATGCCGCAGCGCAGGTAGAGCCTGAGCCCGGCGTCATTGTCGAGTTCGACCTTGAGATCGACATGGGTCGCGCCACGGGCGCGGAACGCCGCAAAGACGTGGCGCAAAAGCGCCTCGCCCAGCCCCTGCCTGCGCATGTCCTGTCGCACTGCAAGGTCTTTCAGGAAGGCGCTCGTCCAGCACAGCGCCACTCCGGCCAGTTTTCCGTCCGCGTCTAAGGCCAGGAAGCAAAGATTGCCATCGAATTCCGGATCGCCGGAGAAGCGCGCCCACCAATCCTCCGCGGACGGAAAGATGTCTTCGTCGCCTTCGTAGGCGCGGATCAGCAGGGCATGCACCGCCTTGGCGTCGGGAGAGTTGAGCGTGCGGATGGAGACACTGGCGGGCCAGCGCGGCGCCGGCTGGTCGCCGTCAAGCAGTTTGCGCAAGCGCCATGCGCGGCGGTCGATCACTGCATCGCCTCGACGATTTCCTTGTCGGGAAAACACGTGGCCGCACGACCGTTTTTCGCTTGCCAATCGCCGATCGAGCGCCGAGTCTTGAAGCCGGGTAGCCCATCCGCCCCGCCGACGTCATAACCCTTGGCTTCCAGCGCCTTTTGCAGACCGGCAATGTCGGAGCGGTATAGGCCGCCCACCTTGCCCCATTCGCCGGCAAAGGTCTTGTCGCCGCCGGCGATGCGATCGGCGCCGTGGCCGATGAACAGCGCGTAGAGATCGCTCTCGTTGTATTCCTTGAGCACGTAGAAATTCGGCGTGACGATGAAGGCCGGGCCGCTGCGGCCTGCCGGCATCAGCAGAAAGCCATCGGCGCGCATCTCGTTGGCCGGGAAGGGTTTTCCGCTGGTGCGTGAAATGCCCATCTTCACCCAGTCCGAAATTTTCTTGCCCTGGTCCGGTCCCTCCATCGCGCATGGCACGGTCTCCGGCACAGCGACCTCGAAACCCCAGTCGCGGCCTTTCACCCAGCCATAGTGGACGAGGTAGTTGGCAATGGACGCCAGCGTGTCCGGCACCGAATTCCAGATATCGGCCCGGCCGTCGCCGTCGAAATCGACGGCGTGGTCGAGGAAGGAGGTCGGCAGGAACTGCGGCAGGCCGAGTGCGCCGGCCCAGGAGGATTTCATAGCGTCGCGCGGAGCGAGCCCGCGCTCGACGATGACGAGAGCGGCCAGCACCTCCTTGCGGAACATGTCCTTGCGCGTCGCCATAAAAGCCTTGGTGCCGAGCACCTCGAAAGCGTCGTAAGGCATCTTTGCCGCGCCAAAGCCGGACTCGCGGCCCCAGATGGCAAGCACCACCTCCCTCGGCACGCCGTATTTCCTCTCCACAGCCGCGAGCGTTTTCGCATATTTGCCGGCACGCGCCCGGCCGCCGGAGGAGACCGCGCCAATGGTTTTTTCGGCAAAATAGTTTCCGGGCGAGCCGAACTCGGCCTGGTGCTGCTTTTTCGGCGTCGTCGGCTTTTCGCCCGGCGTGACCAAGTCGGGCAGCTTCAGATTGGGTCTTATGCCTTTGAAGGCCGCGTCGAAGGTCAGTTTCGACACGCCCTGCGCCTTGGCGTCTGGCCAGAGGTCGGTTTCCAGCCAGGCTTGGAACTGATCGTCTATTTTCGCGGCGGAGGCGGGGGCAACGGCCAGAAATATGGCAAGAAAGCCGACCAAGAATTTGCAGGCTGTCGGAAAGATCAGTGTCATCTTAGACCGCCTACAGCTCATTCATGTCAAAACGCGGTCCGCGATTTCAGTGCCGCGGCCAGCGTGCCCTCGTCGAGATAATCCAGTTCGCCGCCCACTGGCACGCCATGCGCGAGCCGTGTGACCTTGACCCCGAATCCCGAAAGCTGGTCGGTGAGGTAATGCGCTGTGGTCTGGCCTTCGACCGTGGCGTTGACAGCGAGGATGATCTCCGTCACCCCGCCTGCCGCCACGCGCGAAACCAGCCCCTTGATGTTGAGCTGGTCGGGGCCGATGCCGTCGAGCGGCGACAGCGTGCCGCCAAGCACGTGGTACTGCGCGTTGAGCGCCGCCGCCCGCTCCAGCGCCCAGAGGTCGGAGACATCCTCGACGACGACGATCGTCGAGGGGTCGCGGCGCGGGTCGGAGCAGATCATGCAGGGGTCGATCGTGTCGACATTGCCGCAGGTCGAGCAGATGCACACCTTCTCGACGGCCTCGCTCATGGCGCCGGCAAGCGGGGCGAGCAGTTGTTCCTTCTTCTTGATCATGTGCAGCGCGGCGCGGCGGGCCGAACGAGGCCCGAGCCCCGGCACTTTTGCCAGGAGCTGGATCAGGCGTTCTATCTCGGGACCGGCGATTCGTTTGGACATGGTGCACCCATATAACAACTCCCGTTCGATGCGAATGCGGGCGGCATACCGCCGGCATCACGGTACTTCGATTGGGCGTGCCTTTTGGCGAGTGCTGAAGCCGATCTGTTGGATATTGAGGCGCATCGCCGTCTGTCTATGCCATGGGCCTGCGCTCAACCGGCAGAAACGATTATCCCCTCCACGTTTCCGCGAAGGGGACAAAGGATAGATCGAGAGAAGAAGCGCTGGGCCGGCCGACAGTCAGGAGACCTGCTCGACCTGCTGGACTTCCGGCACGAAGTGGCGGAGCAGATTCTGGATGCCATGCTTCAGCGTAGCCGTCGAGGACGGACAGCCGGAGCATGCGCCCTTCATGTTGAGGAATACGGTGCCGTTCTCGAAGCCGCGGAAGGTGATGTCGCCGCCATCCTGGGCCACGGCCGGGCGCACGCGCGTCTCCAGCAGTTCCTTGATGGTGATGACGATCTCCTTGTCGGCCTCGTCGTAGAACTCGTCGCCCGTCTCGGCCGCGTCTCCGCGCGCCTGCGCGGCGCTGGTCATCACCGGCTGTCCGGACATGAACTGTTCCATGATGGCGCCGAGGATTGCCGGCTTGAGATGTTGCCAATCCAGGCCGTCGGCCTTGGTGACGGTGACAAAATCATAGCCGAAAAACACGCCGGTGACGCCATTGATGTCGAACAGGCGGCCGGCGAGCGGCGATGCCTCGCGCGCCGCGGCGGCGTCGCGGAAATCGGCGGTGCCCTCCGGCAGGACTTCGCGGCCCGGCAGGAATTTCAGCGTGGCGGGATTGGGAGTCGCCTCAGTCTGGATGAACATCGCGCCTCTCCGTGCGTAATTGTTTGGAATAATTCTAAATAGGCTCGAACCGCATAACATTCAAGCTGGCAAATCGCGATCATTCAGCCTCATCGTAGGCGGAGAATGCGACACCGTGCGGATATTTCGCTACATGCCTTAGCCAGAATTTGAGGGCGTGCCAAATCAGAATCCATTCGAGGGAAAGGCTTGGGCGTCGGGTCGTTCCGGGTCAGGCTGCCGTCCTGAAAGTGCGGCCGGCTTTGTCGAGCTTCTCGGCAAGCTGCGTCCAGCGGATTTGGTAGCGCTCGATGCTGGCTGCTTTCACGTGGCCAAAGCCGCGGATCATGTCGGGCAGGCCGGCGAGTTCGGTCGCAAGCTTCAGACTCTCCTGCGAAAGCATGGCGCAAAGCCGTTCGATCTCCCGGAAATAATCGGCAACGAGTTGCCGTTCGGTTCGCCGCTCATGGGTCCGCCCGAAAGGATCGAAACGCGTGCCGCGGAGCACCTTGCCGTGCTTGAGCAGTCGGAAGACCGGCCGAATCCAGGGACCGAAGCTGATCTTCGCAGGCTCGCCGGTGCGTGGATCCATGCGGGCGATTCCGGGTGGGGCGAGCAGGTGGCGAATCGTGAACCTGCCTTCGAACTGCTCGGCCAGTTTCTTCTCGAATGAGCGGTCTGTGTGGAGCCGCGCCACCTCGTACTCGTCCTTGTAGGCCATCAGCTTGAAGGCGTTTTTTGCCACGGCCATGGCGAAAGCCTCACCGGAAGCGCCCTCGGCCGCGCGGGCCTTCGCGACAAGATCGCGGTAGCGGGCGGCATAGGCGGCATCCTGATAGGCGGTCAGGAATTCGGCGCGCCGCTCCACCAGCGCGTCGAGCGTTTCGGCGACCGGGGCGACGGGCGCCAGTCCGCCCGCAGCATTCACGGCGTCCGGCTCGACCACCGAACGGCGGCCCCAGGCAAAGGCGGCGCGGTTCATCGACAGGCCGGCGCCGTTGAGCTCCATCGCGCGGTCGATGGAGGCCAGCGAGATCGGGACGAGGCCGCTCTGCCATGCCGCGCCGAGCAGGAACATGTTCGCGGCGATGGCGTCGCCCATCAGCGCCGTTCCAAGCCGGGTGGCCGCCACCATGTGAACAGCGTCATCTCCGGCCGCGGCCCGCAATGACTTCAGCGTCGCCTCCTGGCGGAAGTCGATCGCTGTGTTCCGCACGAAGGACGCGGTCGGGGCGAAATGATCGTCGAGGACGGCGCGGGTGCGCCCCCTGGCGAAGGTCTTGAGCGATTTCGGCGAGGCGGAGACGACAACGTCGAAGCCGAGCACGAGGTCGGCTTCGCATGGACCGATCCGCGCAGCGTCGAGCGCCTGCGGCCAACTGGCCATACGGACGTGGCTGACCACCGCGCCGTTTTTCTGGGCAAGGCCGGTCTGGTCGAGCGTCATGATCGACAGGCCGTCGAGATGCGCGGCCATGGAGAGGATGGCGCTGACGGTGATGACGCCGGTGCCCCCGATGCCGGCGAGCAGCATGTTGTAGGCGCCGTCGACCGGCGGCGGCGCCGGCTGGGGCAAGGTCGCCGGATCGAAGCCGCCGGCCTGCGCTCCTGGCTTGCGCAGCGTGCCGCCCTCGATGGTGACGAAACTCGGGCAGAAACCCTTCAGGCAGGACAGATCGGTGTTGCAGCTCGACTGGTTGATGCGTCGCCTGCGGCCGAACTCGGTCTCCGCCGGCTCGACAGAGATGCAGTTGGAAACGGCCGAACAATCGCCGCAGCCCTCGCAGACGAGTTCATTGATGAAGGCGCGTTTTGTCGGGGCCGGGTAGGCGCCGCGCTTGCGCCGGCGGCGCTTCTCGGCGGCGCAGACCTGGTCGTAGACGATCGCGGTCACGCCGGGGACCTCACGCAACGCGCGCTGCACGGCGTCGAGCTCGTCGCGCGGATAAATGTCGACACCGCGCGGCAGCATGCCTTGCAGGCGATCCGGCTTCTCGGCCACGACAACCACGCGGCTGGCGCCCTCAGCGAGCAGCTGCGCGACGATCGACGGTACGGTGTTGTCGCCGTCATGACGCTGCCCGCCGGTCATGGCGACCGCATCGTTGTAGAGGATCTTGTAGGTTGCGTTGACCTTGGCGGCAATCGCCGCGCGGATGGCGAGCAGGCCGGAGTGGAAATAGGTGCCGTCGCCCATGTTGACGAAGATGTGCTTCTCGTCGGTGAAGGGCGCCAACCCGATCCAGGCGCCGCCCTCGCCCCCCATCTGGGTGAAGGTCGAGGTCTTGCGGTCCTCGACGCCGATCACCATCATGTGGCAGCCGATACCAGTGGTGGCGCGGCTGCCTTCCGGCAGGCGCGTCGACACCGAATGCGGGCAGCCGGAACAGAAATAGGCGTCGCGCCGCAGGGCGGCGGCCTCGGAAGGTGCTGCGCGGACGATCTGCTCCAGCCGCTCCCGATGGTCCGCGATGGCGGCATCTTCCGGCAGCCGCTTCGCCAGCGCGAGGGCGACCGAAACCGGGTCGATCTCGCCATGCGACGGCAAGAGCGGGCGGCCGGCCTCGTCGGCCTTGCCGACCACGCGCGGACGGCGCCCATCAGGCAGGTTGAACAGCTGCGACTTGATCTGCTCCTCCAGGACCGGCCGCATCTCCTCGACCACGAAGACCTCTTCAAGATCGCGAGCGAAGGCGATCAGCCCAGACGGTTCGAGGGGCCAGGTCAGTCCGACCTTGTAGAGCGCGATGCCCAGTTCGGCGGCCCGGGCCTTGTCGATGCCGAGCGCGCGCAGCGCGCCCATCAGGTCGAGCCACGATTTTCCGGTGGAGACGATGCCGATGCGCGGGCGTCCGTCACGGTGCCAGGAACGGTCGATCCGGTTGGCGGCGGCGAAGGCGTGCACTGCATCCATCTTGCGCTGCAGCCGCAGTTCCATCGCGTGCGGTCCGTCGGGCCAGCGCATCGACAGCCCGTCGCCGGGCAGGTCGAACTCCGGTGTCACGATCGCCAGCGCATCGGGGTCGACATCGACGGTCGCCGAGCACTCTACGATCTCGGTCTGCGCCTTGAAGCCGACCCAGGCGCCGGAATAGCGGCTCATCGCCCAGCCGAGCAGGCCGTAATCGATGTATTCCGCAAGACCGCCAGGCGAAAGCACGGGCACCATCGCCGAGATCAGGTTGTGCTCGCTCTGGTGCGGCAGCGTTGAGGAGACTGCGCCGTGATCGTCACCGGCCAGCAGGAGGACACCGCCATGCCTGCCCGTGCCGACGGCGTTGGCATGCTTGATCACATCCATGCTGCGGTCGACCCCGGGGCCTTTGCCGTACCACATAGAGAAGATGCCGTCGTAGCGGGCGCCGGGAAACATGCCGTTCTGCTGCGTGCCCCAGACGGCGGTCGCGGCCATGTCCTCGTTCAGCCCGGGATGGAAGACGATGTGGTTGGCTTCCAGATGCTTGCGCGCCACGCCCATCTCGCGGTCGAAGGAGGCGAGCGGCGAGCCGCGATAGCCGGAGACGTAGCCTGCCGTGTTCAGTCCCGCGGCAAGGTCACGCTGGCGCTGCATCATCGGCAGCCGCACCAGCGCCTGTGTCCCGGAAACGAGGATGCGGCCGCGGGTGAGGGTGTAGCGGGCGTCGAGCGCGGTCGCGTTCATGCGGCGGCTCCTTGCGCCGGGGTCGTCGGCAGCGGATCGAAGATGCGGCCGGGATTGAGGATGTTGTTGGGGTCGAATGCGCGCTTCAGCCTGCGCATGGCAGCGATCTCCGCCCCGCTGCGGCAGAAATGCAGATATGGCTTCTTATCGATGCCTATGCCGTGCTCGGCCGAGATCGAGCCGCCAAGACCCTGTACGCAGCGGTAGATCGCTTCGACCACGCCTTGCGGGCGATCCGTCTCGACGACGTAGTGGAGATTGCCGTCACCTAGATGGCCGAAGACGGGGAAACGTGCCGCCGGATCGAGCGCCTGAACGATACGCGCGGCATCCGGGACGAAAGCTTCGATCTTCGCCGGCGGGACGGCGACATCGCATCCTATGACGTTTCGCAACGTGAGGATGTAGCCGGAACAGGCCTCGCGCAGATCCCACAGTGCGCGGAACTCGCGCGGCGACTGCGACACGGTCACATCGCTGATCATGCCATCCTCATGCGCAGCCATCAGCGCCGCTGAAAAACCGTCGGTGTCGTGGGCCGGGTGGATGGCGTGCAATTCGGCGAGCACATAGAAAGCGGCCGGCGCCACCGGGCGCGGCGCGCCGGTCAATGCGAGAGCGCCTTCGAGAGCATCGGGAAAAATGAGTTCGCAGGCCGACAGGAGCGGCCCAAGCGCGGCGCGCAGGCGAGCGAGCAGCGCAATCGCCGCAGAGAGCGAGGGGACGGCGCAGAAGGCGGCACATTCGGCGGCCGGCTTCGGATGCAGCTTCAGGCAGGCGCGCGTGACCACGCCGAGCGTGCCTTCGCTGCCGATGAAAAGCTGATTGAGATCGAGGCCCGAATTGTCCTTTGCCAGGCCTTTCAGCGAGGTGAGGATCGTCCCGTCGGCGAGCACCGCCTCGAGGCCGAGCACCTGGGCGCGGAACATGCCGTAGCGCAGGACACGGATGCCGCCGGCATTGGTGGCGACATTGCCGCCGATGGTGGCGCTGCCGCGCGATCCGATGTCTACGCCGAAGAACATGCCGGCGTGATCCGCCGCTTCCTGCACCGCCTGCAAGGGAACGCCAGCTTCGGCAGAAAGGGTGCCGCCCGCCGGGTCCACGGCTGACAGGCCGGTCATGTGCTCAAGCGACAGCACGGCCTCGCCCGCACAGGCGCGCTCGCCGCCGTGAAAGCCGGTGCGCCCGCCTTGGACAGCGACAGGCTGGCGGACGGCATCGCAGGCGGCGAGGCACAGCGAGACCTCGGCTGCATTACGCGGTCGCATGACGAACGCCGGCATGACGGCCGGAACCGCGCTGAGCGTCTCGCGGAAACGGGCGTCGATGCCGTCTCCCGACAGCAATGCCTCGGCCGGCAGTTGCCGCATGAGACACTCCAGCGCCGGCGCGACCGGAGCCGACGCGGCGTTGCCGGAAACGAAACGCGGAGCAATGTCGAGACTCATTTCGGCGGATTCCCTGGCCGCAGACCGGTAAACCGACGCTATCCGAATTGTTCTATTTGTCAAACCTATATATTTTTCCTGCGACCCTGGACAAACCTCCATGGCGCTGCGAGGAAAGAGACATGTCGCTTAATTATGACGATGTGGTGCGGACCGGTCTCGCCAAGCAGGTGGCGGACGAGATCCGCGCCGCCATTCTCGACGGCCGCCTCAAGATCGAGGAGCGGCTGCCCAGCGAGGACGAACTGGCCAAACGCTTCGGCATCTCGCGCCCGACGGTGCGGGAGGCGCTGAAGCGACTGGCTGCGCAGAACCTGATCCGATCGCGGCGTGGGCCGAGCGGCGGCAATTTTGTCTCGAGGCCGGATCCGGAAGGCCTCTCCAAGGCAATCACAGGCGCTGCCACGCTCATGGTGGGTGTCGGTGCCTTCGACGTCGATGAACTGGTGACGGCGCGCTTGGAAACCGAAAGCATCTGCGTCCGGCTGGCCGCCGGCAGCCGGACCGAGGCAGACATTGCCGCGATGGCGGCCGAGATCGAGCTGCAGCGCAAGCGCTCGATGAGCGGCGAGGAGTTCTGCGCCTCGGACGTGCGCTTCCACCGGGCACTGGTCGACGCCACGCAGAACGGGCCGCTGCGGCTCATGATGTACACGGTGATCGAGAGTTTCATCCCGATCACCAACATGCTGACCTATGGCCTGTACGAACGCCGGGGCGCCGCGGACTCGCACGAATCCATCCTCGCCGCCATCCGCGAGCAGGACGCCGACCGCGCGGCCGAGCGGCTGCGCGACCATCTTACCGGCATGCGTGTGGTGCTTGCGCAGGCGCTGGAACGGCGCGCCGAGAAGAGCGCCGCCGGCAAGCCCGCGGCCTGAACCCATCGACAGAACGGCAAGGAGATTTGTGGTGAGCGAAGCTTTTAACGCGATCATGATCGTCGACCGGGACGGCAAGCCGACGGCGGAATTCCGCGAGCTGACGCTCGCCGAACTGCCCGACCATGACGTTCTGGTGGAAATCGCCTTTTCCACGCTGAACTACAAGGACGGCCTGGCGGTCGCGGGCAAGGGACGCATCGCCCGCCGCCTGCCGATGGTGGCCGGCATAGACCTTGCCGGCACGGTGGTGGAATCGCGTTCGCCGGACTGGAAACCCGGCGACAAGGTCGTCGCCAATGGCTGGGGCATGTCCGAGACCGAATGGGGTGGATACACGAAATACCAGCGGGTAAAGTCCGAATGGCTAGTGCGGCTGCCCGATTCGTTCTCGCTTCGGGAAGCCATGGCGATCGGCACGGCCGGCTACACCGCGGCGCTTTGTGTGGACGCGCTGGAGGACTGGGGCTCGATCACGCCCGGCGGCAAGGAAGTGCTGGTCACGGGCGCGGCCGGCGGCGTCGGCTCCACCGCGATCAGCCTGCTCGCCAGCAAGGGCTATACGGTCACAGCCTCGACCGGCCGGCCGGATACGCACGACTATCTCGCCGGCCTCGGCGCGAGCGGCTTCATCGACCGCGCTTCCCTCGCGGAGAAGGGCGGGCCGCTGCAGAAGGAACGCTGGGCCGGAGCCGTGGATTCGGTCGGCTCGACGACGCTGGCCAACGTGCTCGCGCAGACCTTCTATGGCGGCGCGGTGGCGGCCTGCGGGCTCGCGGGCGGCATGGACCTGCCGGCAAGCGTGGCCCCCCACATCCTACGCGGCGTGACGCTGATCGGCATCGATTCCGTGATGGCGCCGCGGGCCAAGCGGGAACGAGCCTGGCGGACGCTGGCCGCGCATCTCGACAAAGATCACATCCGTTCCATCGCCCGGGTCGAACCGATGTCGGCGCTGCCCGGTCTTGCCGACGACATCGTGGCGGGCCGCATCCGTGGCCGGGTGGTGATCGACGTCAACGCCTGAAAATTACTCTGACGGAAAGGGCGCAGCTCGGCTGCGGCCCTTTCTTATTGTCTGCCGGACCGGTCAGAAACGGTGGATGCGCAGGCCGAGCACCTTCTCCGAGACGATCACGACGCCGAGCGTCAGGGTGATCGACAGCGTCGACACGGCCGCCGCCTCAGGCGTAAAGTTAGTGCGGAGATAGTCGAACAACTGGATCGGCAACGTCGACATGCCGATCCCCTTCAGCATGAAGGAGATGGTGAAGACGTCGAACGAGATGATGAAGGCAAACAGCGCGCCGCCGATGACGCCGGGTTTTATGAGCGGCAGCATGATGCGGCGGAATCGGGTCCAGCGGCCGGCGCCGAGGCTGCGCGCCGCCATGTCCCACGAGTTATCGAAGCTCTCGAGCGACGCCGAGACGTTGATGAAGACGAAGGGCAGCGTGATCAGCACGTGCCCGACGATCAGGCCGAACATGGTCCGGGTGCCGATGCCGATCGTGTAGACGAAGAACAGCAGCGAGATCGCCGTCAGCACTTCGGGCAGCAGCAGCGGCGACAGCATGGCGATGCGCAAAGCTTCCTTCCAGCGGCCGGCATGCTGGACATAGTAGATCGCAGCCATGGTTCCGATGACGGAGGAAATGACGGTCGCCACGGCGGCCAGCCCGAGCGAGGTGCGGATGGCACGCATGAAGACTTCGTTGTTGAAGAAGGTGACGTACCAGCGCAGCGACAGGCCCTGCGGCGGGAAGGTCAGGAAGTTGCCGGCGTTGAAGGAAGCGCCGACGACGACCAGGATCGGCGCCAGCAGGAAGGCGTAGACCAGCAGGCAGTAGAGCGTGAGGACAGGGCGCTTCATGACCGTGCCACCTTCCATTTCATGCGGGTCAGCCGGGCGAAGATGACGACGCAGATCGCGCCGGTCACCGAGAGCATCAGCGCCAGCGCGGAACCCCACGGCCATTGGAAGGTGTCGATCAAAGCGTCGACCACCGTCACTGCCATGGTCTTGACCCGCATACCGCCGATCAGCGAGGGCGTGACGTAAGCCGACAGCGACAGCACGAAGACGAGGATGCAGCCGGCCTGGATGCCGGGCATGGACAGCGGCAGGATGATGCGCAGGAAGGCGGTGAAACGCGACGCCCCGAGCGACCGCGCGGCCGATTCCAGCGACGGGTCGACGCCCTGGATCGCAGCCATGATCGGCAAGATCATAAACGGCAGGAAGACATGGACCAGCGCGATGGTGATGCCGAGCGCATTGTACATCAGCGGCAGCGGAGCGTCGATGATGCCGAGCGCCTGCAGCGTGCGGTTGATCAGGCCGGCATTACCGAGAAGGATGGTCCAGCCGTAGGAGCGGATGACGATGCCGACAAGCAGAGGCGACAGGACGAGGCCGTAGGCGAGGCCACGAAAGCGCATGTCGACCCGCGTGAGTTGCCAGGCAACGGGGAAGCCGATGACGAGGCAGAGCGCTGTGGTCAGCAGGCCGATCCACAGCGTGTTGAAGACCTGGAACAGGTAAAAACCGTCAGAAAAGAAACGGACATAGTTGGCGACCGTGAAGCCCGCGCCATAGGGCGTCCCTTCCCCCGGAGTGCGAAAACTCATCAGCACGATATTGAGATAGGGGATGACGAGGAAAACGCCGAGCAGCAGCGCGGCGGGAAGCAGCAGCAGCCAGGGCCGCGCGAAGCTTGAGCGGCGGCCAGCGCTCATAGCGTCGCCCCGATCAGCCAGAACGCATCGGCGGGCGCCCGGACGATAACATCGTCGCCCTCGGCGCGACGCACATTGGGGAAGGTCTGCACATGCAGCACCTCGCCGGAGGCAAGCGTGACACGATAGTCGACGAGGCTTCCGGAATAATAGCGCGCCGTGATGCGGCCGGCGGCGCCAGGCTCGCCCGCGGCGGCGAAATCAAGCGCTTCGGGGCGCAGCGCAAGTTTTGCATCCATGCCCGGCCGGGCGATACCGCGATCGGGCACCGCGACGGAACCAAAGACGGTGGAGATGGCCGCCACATCGGCCTCGACGCCGGTCACCTGCCCGTGGATGAGATTGACCTGTCCGACGAACTGGGCGACCTCCAGCGTCTCGGGCTTCTGGTAAATGTCGGCCGGCGCGCCGAACTGCGCGATGCGTCCGCCGAACATCACCACGACGCGGTCGGACATGGTCATCGCCTCGGCCTGGTCGTGCGTGACGTAGACGGTGGTGATGCCGACGCGGCGCTGAAGGTCGCGGATGAAAACCCGCATCTCCTCGCGCAGCTTGGCGTCGAGATTGGCGAGCGGCTCGTCGAGCAGCAGGATCTTGGGTTCGATCACCAGGGCGCGGGCGAGCGCGACGCGCTGCTGCTGGCCGCCGGAGAGCTGGCTGGGATAGCGCTCGGCGTAGCTGCCGAGTTGCACCATGTCGAGCACCGCCGCGATGCGCGTCTTCATCTCCAACTTGGCGACCTTGCGCATCTCGAGCCCGAAAGCCAGGTTCTGCCCCACGGTCATGTGCGGAAACAGGGCATAGTTCTGGAACACCATGCCGATGTCGCGCTTCTCCGCCGGGACATTGACGACATCCGAGCCGTCGAAACGAATGGCGCCGTCGCTGACGGCCTCGAAGCCGGCTATCATCTTGAGCGTGGTGGTCTTGCCGCAGCCGGAAGGCCCGAGCAGCGAGATGAACTCGCCATCGGCGATCCGCAGCGAGATTCCGTCGACCGCGCGCGAGGAGCCGAACATTTTCGTCAGCCGTTCAATGCTCACTTCGGTCATGATCTTCTGTTCCCTGCTTGGCGCCAGGCGGACGGCCGGTTCCGGCTCTCGTTTCCACGTCGAAAAGCAAAGCGCGCCCCGTCGCCGGGACGCGCCCACAGTCAAGAGAACTACTGGATGGTCTTTGCCCAGCGGTCGGCGAACTCGCCCTGCTTCTCGTTCACGTAGTTCCAGTCCCAGGTGAGGATATTCTTCATCGCCTCGCCAGACACCGGGACGTCCGCCTTGAGATCGTCGGGCACGACGACCTTGGAGTTGGTCGGCGACGTGTAGAACTGGCGCATCATCAGGTCCTGGATCTCCGGCGAGATCATGAAGTTCAGGTACTGGTAGCCGAGTTCCTTCTCCGGTCCGTGGGCGAGGATGACGAGGTTCTGGTCGAACATCATCATGCCTTCCTCCGGGATTACGCAGTCGACCGGCAGGCCCTGCTTGCGCAGACGGGTGATCTCGCCGAAGTCGAACGGCGCCACGACGATCTCGCCGGACGACAGCGCCGTCGACAGGTTGAAATCGACCTGGATGACGCGGCCGAGCTTGGCCAGCGCAGCGAAGCCGGCATCGGCGTCGTACTGGTCCTTGCCGAACAGTTTCGACGCTAGCAGCAGCTCCATCTTGCCGGCGCTGTTCGCGTAGTTGTAGAGGCCGATCTTCCCCTGGAACTCGGGATTGTTCCAGAGATCCTTCCAGGATTTCGGCGGGGTCTTCACCAGATCGGTGCGGTAGCCGATGCCGATGGGCGACAGGGCGCCGGTGGCTGCAAAACCATCGGCGACCTGGGCGATCGGATAGAGATCGGCGTAGTTCGGGACCTTCGACATGTCGAGCTTCTCGAAATAGCCCTCCTTGCGCAGGCTCGACGCGAAGACCTCGTTGGTCATGATCACCGAGTAGGGCGGATTGTCGATGCCGGCGGCGCGCAGATTGGCGCCGAAGACGCGGCCGTTGCCGACATCGAGCGTCACCGTGGCGCCGCTGGCCTTCTCGAAGGCGGGAGCGATGGTGGAGCGCCAGAACTGCTCCCACACGCCGCCGAGCGTCGGAACGATCAGCGTCTTGCCCTGCGCACGCACGCCCTGGAGCCCGAAGATGGAGGCCGCGCCGAGACCGGCGAAGCCAGCCAGAGCCTGTCGTCTGTTGAGATTGAGCACTGCTTTTCCCCTTTGCGTTGTCTGTTGCATCGTTCCGACAGCCGGTCCGCTGCCGCTACTTCCTGCCGAAGGCCTGGCTGGTCTTGAGGTTGATGTAGTCTCCGTAGGTGATCGGCTCATACTTCGCCTGCTTGCCGCCCGAGCAGAACGGCTCCAGGCAGGAGATCACGGTGTCCTTGCCCGGATTGACGAAGAAGGGGATCGACTGGCGGCGGGACGATCCCTTCTTCTCGCGCGGCGGGTTGACGACGCGGTGCGGCGTCGAGACCCACTCGTCATTGGTCCAGCGCATGAAAGCGTCCGCTATGTTGATGACATAGGCGCCGTCAATCGAAGGCGCATCGATCCAGCGCCCGTCGCGGCTCTGCACCTGAAGCCCGCCGGACGAAGCCTCCGAACGCAGGATCGTCATGAAACCGTAGTCGGTGTGGACGCCTGCACGCATCTGGCCCGGCAGCGGGGATTCCTCCTGCTCCGGATAGTTGATGACCCTGAGCGCCGACAGATGCTTCTCGAAGAAGGGTTCGAAATAATCCGGTTCGAGGCCGATCGCCGAAGCGAAGATGCGGCGCAGGTGGCGGGCCAGCGTTTCCATCTCCGCGAAATAATCGCGAAACGCCTGCTCCAGCCCTTCCGGCGCGTCCGGCCAGGCATCTCCCGGCAACCGGACGCCGAAATTCAGGCTCTCCTTGTAGTCGCCGGGCGTCTGGATGCCCTTGGTGGCGGCCAGCGCCTCGTCCGCAATCGGCGAGAAGGCAACGCCGCCCATCAACCCGGTGCCGCGGCCATGGGCGCGCTTATAGTCTTCCGGAAGGTCGAAATAGGCGCGCGCCGTCCCGTACAGCCTGGCAGTCACCTCAGGCGACACGCCATGGCCGGTCGCCAGGAAGAAGCCGGTATCCCGGGCGGCCTCTTCGATGGCTCGCACCACATTCCGCGCACCGGCTTCGCCCCTGATGAATGGTCCGACATCGATAACGGGGATGAGTTGTTCGGTTTCGCGTTCCTGGGGGGCGGCCTGCATGGGGGAAACTCACTCCGCTGACTGGAATGGAGGATGAGAGAACGGGCGAACAGCCAGGGCCGGCAGATGCCTGCCTGCGGAGAATGGGGACTGCTGGGTACGCATGCCTGATGCACTGCTTTCCTGCCCATCATGGTCGGCCCGTCTTTGCCGAAGCGGCGTCCCTGGGGGGAGCCACTATGACTCACGATAAGCCGACAAACAGATGTTGACAAGAGCATCTGTTGTTGACCATATCATTTAAAGAAGGTGTGCATATTCGCACCATCGTGAGGGATCCATGGAAGACCTCGGAGCGCAGGAACAGGCGGTACTCGACCTGATCACCGCCAATCCGTTCGCCGGGCAGCAAGACATCGCGACGGCTCTCGGGCTTGCCCGGTCGACCGTCGCCGCGCATGTCGTGCAACTGGTCAACAAGGGTTATATCCTTGGCCGCGGCTACGTCCTGCCGGCCAAGCAGCGCATGATCTGCATCGGCGGCGCGGTGCTCGACCGCAAGTACCATGCCAAGAAGGAACTGATCTTCGAGACTTCCAACCCGGTCAACGGTCATCGCAGTTTCGGCGGCGTCGCCCGAAACGTCGCGGAGAACCTGGTCCGGCTGGGTGTGGATGTGAGCTTCGTTTCGATCGTCGGCGACGACGAGGTCGGCCGCTCGCTGACCAGGCACCTGCGCGACCTCGGCGCGGATGTCAGCCAGGTGATCACGACCACCGAGCGCCCGACCGCCGAATACGCGGCTATCCTCGGGCCGCAGAACGACCTCGTGCTCGGCATAGCCGACATGGAGATATTCGACCTCTTCCAGCCGTCCTACCTCGACCGGTTCTGGCCACACCTCGCCTCCGCCACCTGGGTGTTCTGCGATTGCAACATGCCGGCGGCCGTCATCGACGCGCTGATCTCGCGCAAGGCGGGCGCGCGCTACAAGCTGGCAATCGACACCGTTTCCTCGCCCAAGGCGATGCGCCTGCCGAAGGACCTCTCGGGCGTCGACCTGCTGTTCACCAATCATGACGAAGCGAACGCCATGCTCGGCATCATCATTGCCGAGAAACGCCTGCGGCCGAAGGAGGCCGCGGAAGAACTGCGGGCGCGCGGGGCAGCGGAGGTCGTGGTCACCATGGGCTCCAGCGGCTACGCCGTCGCCAACGACAAGGGCGTCGCGACCATGCGTTCGGTTCCCGCCCACCCGGTCGATATCACCGGCGCCGGCGACGCGATGATCGCCGGGACGATGTATCGCGTGCTCGAGGGAGCCGACACCGTTCAGGCGACGCAGACCGGGGCCCTGCTCGCAACGCTCACCACCGAGAGCGACGCCAGCGTCCACCCCGATCTGTCGCCGCGCTTCCTGTCCGCCGGCATGGTCCGCATTCCCGCCTGAGGTTCCGATGACAAAATCCGATCTGAAACTTGCCGACGACGTCGCGGCCGCGCTTGCAGCCGGCGATGCCGTCGTCGCGCTGGAATCGACCATCATCACCCACGGCATGCCCTATCCGGCCAATCTGGAAACGGCACGGGCCGTCGAGCAGGTCGTGCGCGACAATGACGCGACGCCCGCGACGATCGCCCTGATCGACGGCGTGATCCATGTCGGCCTGACGGATGCACAACTCGAGGCGCTCGCGCAGGCGAAGGACGTCGTCAAGGCATCGGGCCGTGACCTTGCCGCCGTGATGGTGCGCAAGGGCTCCGCCGGCACGACCGTGTCTGCCACCATGCGCATCGCCGAACTCGCCGGCATCAGCATCTTCGCCACGGGCGGCGTCGGCGGCGTGCACCGCGGCGCCGAACAGAGCTTGGACATCTCGGCCGATCTCACCGAGCTCGGCCGGACGGGAACGACCGTCGTATGCGCCGGCGTGAAGTCGATCCTCGACATCCCCAAGACGCTGGAATTCCTTGAGACGCAGCGCGTGCCGATCATCGCCTATGGCAGCGACGACTTTCCCGCCTTCTTCACGCGGCGGAGCAACGAGAAGGCGGATCACCGCCTCGACACGCCGGAAGAGATCGCAGCGGCCATGATCGCGCATGAGGCGCTGGGCTCAGGCACCGGCATCCTGATCGCCAACCCGATTCCCGAGGCGGATGCGCTTTCCCCTGATTTCATCGACGGCACCATCGCCGATGCAGTCGCCGAAGCCGAACGCCTCGGCATCCAGCGCAAGGACGTGACGCCGTTCCTGCTCGCCCGCATCAACGAGCTCTCCGGCGGAAAGAGTCTGACGGCCAACATCGCGCTGGTGAAGAACAATGCCGCGCTGGCGGCAAAAATGGCCGTCGCGCATGCGCGGCTGAAAAAATCCGCCTAGCAGATCCGCCCTCGGACCCAGGAGCAACGCATGAGCTACGAAACCATCCTCTACGAAAAGGACGGAAAGGACAAATTCGCGACGATCACGATCAACCGTCCGGACAAGCTCAACGCGATGAACAAGACGGTGATCCGCGAGATCGATGCGGCGCTGGTGGCGGCGGTCGCCGATCCCGACGTCAACGCGCTGGTGATCACTGGCGCGGGCCGCGCCTTCTCCTCGGGTTACGACTTGCAGGGTGGGGATTTCGACGTCGATATCGATTTCTGGCGCGAGGATATGGGCGAGAACGCCGCGGCGTTGCTCAACATCTGGAAGGCGCCGATCCCGGTCATCGCCTCTGTGAACGGCTACGCGCTGGCCGGCGCGCTGGAGCTGATGATGTGTTGCGACCTCGCCATCTCCGCCGACACGGCGAAGTTCGGCGAGCCGGAAGTGCGGCACAATTCCGGCCCGCCGGCGCTGATGATGCCGTGGCTGCTGGCCACGCGCGATGTGCGCTGGCTGATGTACACCGGCGATCTCGTCGACGCGCAGGAGGCGCTGCGCATGCATCTGATCAACAAGGTGGTGCCCGCCGCCGAATTGAAGGAAGCGACCGACAAGCTCGCCCGCAAGCTCGCCCGCATGCCTGTGCCGGCGCTCAAATACACGAAGGCGTCGATCAACAACCAGCAGGTGGTCGCCGGCCTGCTGCCGTCCTTCCAGTACAACATCGAGGCGATCGCCGCCCTGCACGTCACCAAGCAGGGACGCGAATGGATGGCCAATCTCGCCAAGATGAGCCTCAAGGAATATCTCGACTTCCGCGACAGCCCGTTCAAGGGGCTCGACATCTAGGGCCGCGGCAATGGCCGCCTCGCTTGCCGCCATGACGGCGCTGATGGCGCCGCGCTCGGTGGCCATCGTCGGCGCCACCGAACGCGCCGGCGCCGCCTCCAGCTTCGTCATGCGCAATCTGATGGCGCAAAACTTCGCCGGCCACATCCTGCCGGTCAATCCCAAGGGCGGCACGATCTTCGGCCATCCGGCGGCGCCCTCGCTGGGCGCGCTGGACGAACTCCCCGACGTCGTCGTGATCGGCATCGCCGCCGACCGCGTCAACGCGGCGCTAAGGGAAGCCGCCGAGGCGGGTATCAAGGCGGCTGTCGTGCTCGCCTCCGGCTTTGCCGAACTCGACGAAGAAGGCCGCAGCCGGCAAGCCGAACTCGTCGCGATCGCCGCGCGACACGGAATGGCCGTCTGCGGGCCGAACTGCCTCGGCCTGTTCAATCTTCATAGCGGCGCGGCGCTCTATTCCTCGACCCTGTCCAGGAACATGAAACGGGGTCCCCTGGCGCTGGTATCGCATTCGGGCGCCAGCGCCATCGCGCTCGGCAATACCGGCCGCGTCGGCCTTTCCCACATCGTCTCCTCCGGCAACAGCGCGACCACCGACTTGCCCGACTATATCGGCTGGCTGGCCCAGGACGATGCGACGAGAGTGATCGGCATCGTCGTCGAGGCGATCCGCGATCCGCAAGCGTTCGCGACGGCGATGGACGCTGTCCACGCGGCGGGCAAGACGGTGATCGCGCTTCGCGCCGGGCGCTCTGCCGGTGGCCAACGCGCGACCGCCGCGCATACAGGTGCGCTTGCCGGCAGTAACGATGCCTACGCTTCCTTCTTCCGGCGCACGGGCGTGGTCGAGGTGAGTGACATGGATGGGTTCGTCGAGACCGCGACGCTGTTCTGTGGCATCAGGGCGGGCCCGCCGTGCAAGGGCGTGGCGGTTATCGGCGTCAGCGGCGGCGGGGTGGCGCATGTCGCCGACATGGCTGATGAGGCAGGTCTCGACCTCCCGGCCTTTGCGCCAAAAACAGTCGCGACGCTGAAAACGCTGCTGCCGCCTTTCGCATCGCCGCAGAACCCGCTGGACACGACAGGCGTGGTCTTCGCCGATGCCTCGATCTACAGCCGCGTGCTCGAAACGGTGGCGGCCGACCCGTCGGTTGGCGTCATCGTCGCGGCGCAGGACGCTCCGCCCGGCCTCGACGAGGCGACATCCGCGGAATATGTCGGGATTGCCGGCGCGGTGGCGCGATTTGCCGGAACCAGCGGCGTGCCAACCATCTTTATGAGCAATCTTTCCGCCGGCCACCATCCAGCGGTTCGGGCGGCGGCAGAGGGCGCCATCGTGCTCAACGGCACCCGCGCCGGCCTGAACGCAGTCCGCGCGCTGCTCGATCCGCCAGCGCCGCGAAGCCCGCCTCCAACCCGCCAGACAGTTGCGGAGCCACGCTGGACGGCGCTGCTGGCTGACGGCAAGCGGCTGACCGAACGAGACGCCAAGGCCTTCTGCGCGGCGAACGGCATGGCGGTGACGCGCGAAGTGCTGGCGACAACGGTCGATGCGGCCGCCGAAGCAGCGCGATCCATCGGCTTCCCCATCGCGATGAAGATCGAATCCCCTGACCTGCCACACAAGACGGAGGCCGGCGGTGTTCGACTCGGCATCGGTTCGGAGCTGGGCACCCGCGCGGCCTTCGAAGAGATAATGAGCAATGCACGCGCCTTCGCGCCGGAAGCAAAGCTGCATGGCGTGCTCGTGCAGGAGATGGTGAGCGGCGGCATTGAAGTGCTGCTCGGGCTTGCCCGTCACGAGCCGTTCGGCGTCGGCATGGTGGTCGGGGTCGGAGGCGTGCTGGTGGAGCTTGTCGCGGACGCCGCCTTCGAGTTGCTCCCGGTCGACCGGACACTCGCGCTGGACATGATTGCCCGGACGAAGCTCGGTCCGCTGCTCGCAGGCTATCGCGGGGCGCCGAAAGCCGATGTCAACGCGCTTGCCGGCATCATGGCGGCGCTGTCCGATCTCGCATCCGCGTACCGGGACCGGATCGAGGCGATCGACCTGAACCCGGTCGCAGTGCTGCCGTCAGGCAAAGGCGTGCGCATCCTTGACGCGCTCGTCATTCCTCGTGTCTGAAGCGCGGCGACCGTCGATCCCATTCCTCGCCAAAGAAACGTGCACCGGCGCCCATCCTGGTCATTCTCGATGCGCCCGGATCACCTTCAGGAACGCATCGCCATAGCGCTCCAATTTCGACTGTCCGACGCCGGAAATGCCGAGCAGCGCATCGCGGCTCGTGGGGCGGTCGGTTGCGAATGCAACCAGCGTCGTGTCGGGGAAGACCACATAGGGCGGCACCGAAAGTTCCTTGGCGATCGCCAAGCGGGCGGCGCGGAGGGCCTCGAACAATTGCATATCGGAGCCCTCGAGCGCGGACCTGGCGTTGGTCGAATGTGAGGTAGCGCTTCTCGATGCCTTTCTCGTTGTCGGACGGTCTTTTCGAAAGCGCACTTCGCGTTCGCGCTTGAAGACCGCGCGCGCGCCCGACTCCAGCTTCAAGGCCCCGAATGCTTCGTGGTCGACGCTGACGAGGCCGGCTGCGAGAAGCTGGCGGTAGACCGAATGCCATGTCTTCGGCGGGATATCCCTGCCCGCGCCGAAAACCGGCATGTCGGCATGGCCGAATCTGACGGTCTTCTCGTTCCTGTTGCCCGCGAGCACGTCGATAAGATGGCCGGTTCCGAAACGTTCGCCCGTCCGGTAGATCGCCGCCAAGGCCTTGATCGCGGCGTCGGTCCCGTCCCAGGTTTCGACCGGCTTGAGGCAAGTGTCGCAGTTGTTGCAGCGACCCGCATGCGCCTCGCCGAAATGGGCGAGAATCGCCTGCCTGCGGCAGCCCGGCGTTTCGCAGATGGCAAGCAGCGCGTTGAGCTTGGCGCGCTCGACACGCTTGATATGGTCACCGGACGTGCCTTCGTCGATCATCCGTCCGCGATGGATGACATCGGCCATGCCGTAAGCCATCCAGACATCGGACGGCAGCCCGTCGCGGCCGGCGCGGCCGGTTTCCTGATAATAGGCTTCGACCGAGCCCGGCAGGTCGAGATGGGCGACATAACGCACGTTCGGTTTGTCGATTCCCATGCCGAAAGCGACGGTGGCGACCAGGCAAAGCTCCTCTTGTTGGAGGAATGCGTCCTGATTTGCGTCGCGAACGGCTCGCTCCATGCCGGCATGATAAGCGAGCGCGCGGATGCCCTGCCCGTTCAGCCATTCGGCCGTATCCTCCACCTTGGCGCGCGACAGGCAGTAGACGATGCCGCTCGAACCCTTGTGTCGCGACAGGAAACGCAGAAGCTGCTGGCGTGGCTGGTCGCGCTCGACGATCTCATAGGCGATGTTGGGGCGGTCGAATGAGGTCGTGAAGACTTCCGCCGAACGCAGCGCAAGCTTGTCGATTATGTCTTCGCGGGTATGCGGATCGGCGGTCGCCGTCAGCGCCATGCGCGGAACGCCTGGATATTGCACCGCGAGTTGGCCGAGTTCGCGGTATTCCGGCCTGAAATCATGGCCCCACTGGGAGACGCAATGCGCCTCGTCGATCGCGAACAAAGCGATCCGGGCGTTGCCGATCAACTCCTTGAACGCGGACGTGACGATGCGCTCGGGAGTAACATAGAGAAGATCGAGGTCGCCACCGGCGATTGCCCGTCGGACATCCAAAAACTCCTCGCGCGTCAGCGAGGAATTGAGCGCGGCGGCCCGCACGCCCAATTGCCTCAATGCCTCCACCTGGTCGCGCATCAGCGCGATCAGCGGCGAAATGACGATCCCGACACCGTCGCGGCAAAGGGCGGGAATCTGAAAGCAGAGCGACTTGCCGGCACCGGTCGGAAACAGCACGACGGCATCGCCGCCCGAAACGACCCGTTCCACGACGGAGGCCTGCTTGCCGCGGAAAGAGGAGTAACCGTAGATCCGCTTGAGCACGCCGAGCGGATTGTCCGCGCCATCGCTGCCAAACAGCGGATTGATGAGGCCTTGGGTCTGCGGCATGGAATCGCTTTCGTCAGAAGGCCGGTTTATGGCACAGGTCCAGCGACAACCGTGAGCGTCAACAGGAAAGGTTCGGAACTGAAACCGCGATCCGGCTAGAATATTCGCCGGGGCACCTTGTTGACTGCCCTTGCCATTCTACCGATACATTTGAGCGATCAAGCCCTTCGTCGCCGCATGAGTGTCGGCCTGAAACCCGATATCCGGGAAATCCACGCCAGGGGTGACACCGTGATCATCCTGTTCGACGCGGCGGGAACGGCGAAGGACGGAAAACCCTACGAAAATACCTATGATTGGTTCCTTGACCTCAAGGACGGCAAGATCACCAGGGCGACGGCCTTCTTCGACGCAATCGCCTTCAACGATTTGTGGAGGCGTGTGAAGCCGGAATAGGCAAGGTATTTAGCCGGCTCGGACGAGGCCGGAACCTCGGGGAAAATCTATTGAATTCGCAAGTCTACGCTGCCGTTTCGGAGTTGCCGCGATGCGAACCAAGGATACTCTGTCCACCGGGAAGCCCGAAAACCGTTCGCGCGCGGTCGATGCTCGAAGGGGAAGCGCAGGGGACAGTTTACTTTTTCGGCAGTAACGCGCGGCCTCTTCAAGGCAGCACTGGCCGAAAAAAGTAAACTGTCCCCGGATTCTGTTCAGGCCACCTGCCGGGCCAGCGCGCATTGCGACCACAAATCCGACAGCGAGTGGATCAAATGGTCGATGTCGGCGTCGCTGTGCAGCGGCGACGGCGTGATACGCAAGCGCTCGGTCTTGCGCGGCACGGTCGGGTAGTTGATCGGCTGCACATAGACGCTGTAGCGGTCCAGCAGGATATCGCTGATCCACTTGCACTTGGCAGCGTCGCGCACCATCACCGGCACGATGTGGCTGGTGTTGGCCATGTAAGGGATGCCGATGCGGTCGAGCCCAGCGCGAACCTTCCTGACCCGGTCCTGGTGGCGGGCGCGCTCGAACGGGCTGGCCTTCAAATGGCGGATCGAGGCCAGCGCGCCGGCCGCCACATGCGGCGGCAGCGCCGTGGTGAAGATGAAGCCGCTGGCGAAGGAGCGAACGAAGTCGATCAGTTTGGCCGAACCGGTGATATAGCCGCCGACCACGCCGAAGGCTTTTCCGAGCGTGCCCTCGATGATGGTGATGCGGTCCATCAACCCGTCGCGCTCGGCGACGCCGCCGCCGCGCGCGCCATACATGCCGACCGCGTGCACTTCGTCGAGATAGGTCATTGCGCCGTGTTTTTCGGCGATGGCAACGATCTCGGCGATCGGCGCTATGTCGCCGTCCATCGAGTAGACGCTTTCGAAGGCGACGATCTTCGGCACGCCGGCGCCGTATTCGGAGAGCACGCGGTCGAGGTCGGCGGGGTCGTTGTGCTTCCAGATGCGCTTCTCGGCCTTGGAATGGCGGATGCCCTCGATCATCGAGGCGTGATTGCCCTCGTCCGAGAAGATCACGCAGCCGGGGATGTTGGCGCCCAGCGTCGACAGCGTCGTCCAGTTGGAGACGTAGCCGGAAGTGAAGAGCAGGGCGCCTTCCTTGCCATGCAGGTCGGCGAGTTCGCGCTCGAGCAGGACATGGTAATGGTTGGTGCCGGAAATGTTGCGCGTGCCGCCGGCGCCGGCGCCACACTTCTCCAGCGCCTCATGCATGGCGGCGAGGACTGTCGGGTTCTGACCCATACCGAGATAGTCGTTGGAGCACCAGACGGTGACTTCGCGCGCCTCCTCACCGGAATAACGCAGGGCGCGCGGAAACAGGCCGGCGCGGCGCTCCAGATCGGCGAACACCCGGTAGCGGCCTTCCTTGTGCAGGCCGTCCAGCTTTTCGGCGAAGAAATTTTCGAAATCCATCGGCTTTAAAGCTCCCTGGGGGATTTTTCCCTCGGTACCTCGGCAAGAGCGTATCGCGCCCTTGCCCTTTCATTTCAACCATACGCTCCGGCGCGGCGGCGAAATGCCGCAAACGCCCCGGCAGCTATCATCGGCCGCCACTGGGCGGCCTTGATCTCCGTCAATATCACGAACGTATCAGATCGCCCTTTCCATTCGCCCGCGCAAAATTTTGAAGCCGTATCAAGAAAGTTGCAGCCAGGTATCCGCCGCGTTGCGGCTGTGTAACGGTCATGCCGCATCCTTCCATTTAATCGAGCAACCCACAGACGCGATCTGGTCACGCGGGCCCTGGCCGGTGCGGGCCACCTCGGTCATCGCTTCGAAAAGGTCGCGGCGCAGATCCTGTGGGCCGACTTCCTTGCGCGAAGCGTCGAGACGGCCGCGATATTGCAGCTTGCAGTCGCTGTTGAAACCGAAGAAATCCGGCGTGCAGGCGGCGCCATAGGCAAGCGCGAGCGCCTGGTGCTCGTCGTGAAGGTAGGCGAAGCCAAAACCGTTCTCGGCGGCGAAACGCAACATGTTGTCGAAGGAATCGGCGGGATAGGCTGACGCGTCGTTGGAATTTATCGCGACGAAGCCGATGCCGTGCGGCTTCAGATCGGCGGCGTCGCGCACAATGCGGCCGATGACGGCCTTCACATAAGGGCAATGGTTGCAGATGAAGGCGACGACGAGGCCGTTCGGCCCGGCCTGCCCCAGCACCGAATGGCGCTTGCCGTCGGTGCCCGGCAGCACCGCGTCGACGGCCTGCCAGCCGAAATCGCAGACAGGCGGGATCGATGCCATCGCGGGTCTCCAGCGGTCCTGGCTGTTTACCGCCTTTCGCCGGGCATTTGAACCTTTTGCTGGCCAACTTGCCCGAAAGTGTAAGGCGAGGCGCTTCCCTCCCCCTTGAGGGGAGGGTGGCCGCGCAGCGGCCGGGTGGGATCACCGCGGCCAAGCTGTGACGTCTCTTTGCACCGAGTATCGCCGCAACGACCCCACCGTCCTTCGGACCGCTTCGCTCGGCACCCTCCCCTCAAGGGGGAGGGAAAGCCGGCTCGGCTCGCGCCTCGGCTTCCGCCGCGCGGCGGGCAACCACCCAGCCGAGCAGGCCGCCCAAAAGCAGGGTCGCGGCGGCGATAAAGAAAGACAACCCGGGGAACGGCGCGAAATTTTCGGGCTGTACTGTGGCGGCATAGACCGCGCCGAAGAACAGCGGCGAGGCGACGCCGGCGATCGAGGCGACGCTCATATTGGCGCCCTGCAACTGGCCCTGCTCGGATTCCGAGACCAGCCGCGTCATCAGCGACTGCAAGGTCGGCATGGACAGGCCCCACAGTGCGTTGGGGATCATCGCGGCGGCGAACAGCCAGCCGGTAGGCGCCAGCCCCATACAGGCGATGCCGACCGCGCCGCCGAACAGGCCGAACACCATCACCGCGCGGTCGCCGAAGCGTTTGACGGCAGGGCCGACGAGCAGACCCTGCACGCTCATGTCGAGCACACCGACCAGCGCCAGCACCAGTCCGACCTGCCACGGCCCCCAGCCATAGCGGTCGCCGGCGTAGAGCACGAAGACGGCGGAGAAGACGTGGTGGGCGAAATAGAGCAGGAAATTGACGGAGGCGAGCCCGAACAATTCGGTATGCGAGCGCAGCAATTTCAGCGCACCGAACGGGTTGGCGCGAGCCCAGGAAAAGGCCATGCGTTTTTCCGGCGCGAGCGATTCCGGCAGCACCAACAGGCCGTAGAGGAAGGCGACGCCGGCAAGCCCGGCCGCGAACCAGAACGGCGCGCGCGGCGAGATTTCGCCAAGAAACCCGCCCAGCACCGGGCCGAACACGAAGCCGCCGGAAAATGCCGCGCCGATCAAACCATAGGCGCGCGCCCGGCCTTCGGGCGGTGTGATGTCGGCCATGTAGGCGAAGACAGTGGTGAAACTCGACGAGGTGACGCCGGCGACGATGCGGCCAAGCGCCAGCCACCAGAGGTTCGGCGCCAGCGCCATCAGCACGTAGTCGGCAGCGAGCCCGGCGCAGGAGAGCAGGATGACCGGGCGGCGTCCGTAGCGGTCGGAGAGCGAACCGACGACCGGCGAGCAGATGAACTGCGCGCCGGCCCACAGCGCCACGAACACGCCGTTGATCCAGCCAGCCTCGGCGTTCGAGCCGGCGAATTCCTCGATCAGCGGCGGCAGCACCGGGATGATGATGCCCATGGTGATGATGTCGAGCACCGCCGTGACGAAGATGAAGGCGAGCGCCGCTTTGCGGCGGCTGCCGGTGATCGGATTCATGTCGGCCTCGCGGCATTTTCGGGAGCGGGTTTATAGGCCGCGGCTGTGGCCAATGCCATTGGGCCAGCGGGTGGCTCCCGACAGGGCGGAGGCTTCCCTCCCCCTTGAGGGGAGGGTTGGCCCGAAGGGCAGGGAGGGGTCCATGCGGCCAAACGCCGGGCGTTGCTTTGAGTCGAGTATGGCCGCGGTGACCCCTCCCCCGGCCTCCGGCCGGACCCTCCCCTCAAGGGGGAGGGGAACCCGCGCTCTGCCACCGTGCGAAGGTGTCCTTTAAGTCGCCGGCAGCCACCTGTTCGGGCGTCGGCGAAAAGCCGGCGGCGAGCATCTTTCGGCCCATCATGTGGTCGGCGGGACGGTTGACCGACTCGATCGCCGTCAGCCGGTCGCCGGCGTAGTGGAAGGCCGAAAAGCGGTTTTCCGTCGGATCGCCGGCCAGAACCGTGCGGTCGCTAGCGCCGGGCAGCCCGACCATCTGCAGCTTCATGTCGCCGATGTCGGACCAGAACCACGGCACCGCCGTGTAGGGATCGTCGTGGCCGGTGAGGGTGCGGGCGGCGAGTTTCGCCTGGTCTGTGGAATTCTGTACCGATTCCAAGCGCACGTCGGCGCCGGTCTGCCAGTGCAGGTAATTGACCGCGTCGCCGATCGCCAGGATCTCGGGAACCGACGTGCGCATCTGCGGGTCGACGCGGATGCCGTTTGTCACCGCGAGGCCGGCAGCCTCGGCGAGTTCGGTGCTGGGGACCGCGCCGATGCCGACCAGCACCATGTCGGCCGGGATGTGCTCGCCCGCCGAAGTGGTGACGGCGAGGACATGGCCGTTTTCTCCGTCAAGGCGTTCGACGGTGGTGCGCATCAGCAGGCGGACGCCGGAAGCGGCAAGCCGCCCGGCGACATGGGCGGACACCGCCGGCGCGACGGCGCGACCAAGCAGGCGGTCCTGCGCTTCGACCACTGTTACCCTACGCCCGCCGGCGGCAAGCGTGGCGGCGATCTCCAGCCCGATGAAGCCGCCGCCTAGCACCACGACGTTTTCGGCGGCCGCGGCATGGTCGCGAATGGCACGCGCGTCGGCGACGGTTCGCAGCGAAAACACGCCGGCCAGGATCGCGCCGTCAAGCGGCAGGGCGCGGGGGCGGGAACCGGTGGCGAGGATCAGGCGATCGAAGCCGAGCTTTGCGCTGTCGTCGAACACGAGTTGCCGCGCGGCTGTGTCGATGGCGGCGACGCGATGGCCAAAACGCAGGCCGATATCGGCGCCCGTATAAAAGGCCTCGGCGCGCAGCATCTGGGGTTTTGCCTGCGTGTCCTTGAGAAAAGCCTTCGACAGGGGCGGCTTGTGGTAGGGCAGTTCGTTCTCATCGCCAACCAGCGTCACAGGGCCGGAAAAACCTTCCTCGCGCAGGCTGGCAGCGGCCTGCACACCGGCATGCCCCGCTCCGATGATGACGACGCCGTTGGTCATGCTTTCTTCCGTTGATTGCCTTCGGTCGGTTTCATTCGGTTCTGCACCGGCGGCGTAGAATCCCAATAACCTTTCCCAAGCCGTGCGCCTTTTCGACGAAGAGTCATGATCTTGCCCGCGAGCCCACGGTTTCGATCGTCCCCCGCCGACACCGTCGTGCGGCGGGGCGTCGCACTTTGGCCAGCCCGCTGTCAAGCAGGCGGCCTCGTCTCCGAACGAGGCAGACAGCCAAGCCACTGGCCCGCTTGCAAAAAGGTGACTAGTTTAGAACAGTTCTAACATATTGATTTGAAGGCGCTTTTTTAGAATTTGCATTGACTTTCCGGGCCCCGCAGCCGTAAAGGGCAAGCGTGCGCCAGTAGGCGCGCGCCTTTAATGTCTGGGCCTTGACCCCATGCGATTGGAGGTTTTTGTGAGTTCTTTCCATGTCTTGCTCGCAGGCAAGGCCCCAAAATCCGCCGCTTTCACGGCCCATCGGCGCGCCGCCATCACGGGCGACGTCGGCGTATCACGCACAACGGCGCGGCAGGCATCAAGCAATTTTTCGACGTGAGGAGACTGGTATGACGCATGCATTTCATCCGACCAGGCATGCGGCGCGCATCGCCGCGCTGGCGGCCACAGTGGCGCTGACCGCCGCAGTCTTCGTGCTGCCGGCCAAGGCAGAGACCGATCCGAAGGCGGTGATCGACACCTATGCCGACATCGCGCTGGCCAACTATGGCGACGCGCTGACCACCGCGCAGGCGCTGGACAAGGCCGTCGACGCGTTGATCGCAAAACCCTCGGCCGAGACGCTGGCCGCCGCCAAGGAGGCCTGGAAGGCGGCGCGCATTCCTTATCAGCAGACGGAAGCCTATCGCTTCGGCAACGCCATCGTTGACGACTGGGAGGGCCGCGTCAACGCCTGGCCGCTTGACGAAGGCCTGATCGACTATGTCGACAACAGCTACGGCACCGAATCAGACGAGAACACGCTCTATACGGCGAACGTCATCGCCAACAAGGAAATCGAGATCAACGGCCAGAAGGTCGACGCCACAAACCTTACGCCCGAGTTTCTGTCGGGCACGCTGCAAGAGGCCGGCGACATCGAGGCCAACGTCGCCACCGGTTACCATGCGATCGAATTCCTGCTGTGGGGCCAGGACCTGAACGGCACGGGGCCCGGAGCCGGCAACCGCCCCTTCACCGACTACGACACCGCCAATTGCACCGGCGGCAATTGCGACCGCCGCGCCCAGTATCTGGCTGCCGCGAGCGACCTGCTGGTCAGCGACCTGCAGGAAATGGTCGAAAACTGGAAGGCGCAAGGCGCGGCGCGCAAGGCTCTTACCGACGGCGACGCCAAGACCGGCATCGCCACGATCCTCACCGGCATGGGCTCGCTCTCCTACGGCGAACTGGCCGGCGAGCGCATGAAGCTCGGCCTCATGCTGCACGATCCGGAGGAGGAGCATGATTGCTTCTCGGACAATACCTATATCTCGCATCTCTACGACGCGGTAGGCATCCGTAACGTCTACACGGGCAGCTACACACGCGTCGACGGGAGCAAGGTGGAAGGCCCGTCGATCTCGGCGCTGGTCAGGGAAGCCGACCCGGCGGTGGACGCCGAACTGGTCGGCAAGCTGAACGCCACGGTCGAAAAGATGGAAGCGATCAAGAAGCGCGCCGAGGGCGGCGAGGCCTATGACCAGCAGATCGGCGAAGGCAACACGGAAGGCAACGCGACTGTACAGGCCGCGATCGACGCGCTGGTCGACCAGACCAAGTCGATCGAACGCGCGGTCGCGGCGCTGAAGCTCGACGCCATCGCCTTCGAAGGCTCCGACAGCCTCGACGCACCGGACAAGGTGTTCGAATAGGGCCAACCCGGCCGCAAAATAGCCAAGCGGCGCGAGCGAGACCCTGCGCCGTCAGCCAGTCCAGAGACGAAAATGCTGATCTGTCACTGCAATCTCATCACCGAAAGGGAGATCGAAGAAGCGATACTTAACCTGCTCGAGCAGGATCCCTGGACGCTCATCGTACCGGCGAAGGTCTATCACAGCCTGCGCAAGCGCGGGCGCTGTTGCGGCTGCTTCCCAAATGTGGTGGAAACGATCATTCGGGTAACCGAAGCCTATCATCTCCGGTCGGAGGCGGCCGGGATGGATGTCGTTTCACACCTGGACCGCGTCAGAGGACTGCGGGCCGAATACGGGAGCAGGACCCATGAAGGGCGAAAAACAAGTCATCGAGCGGCTTAACGAGGCTCTGTTCCTGGAGCTGGGGGCCGTCAACCAATACTGGCTTCACTACCGCCTTCTCGACGACTGGGGCTACCAGAAGCTCGCCAAGAAGGAGCGCGCGGAATCGATCGAGGAAATGCACCACGCCGACAAGATCATCGCCCGCATCATTTTCCTCGAGGGGCATCCGAACCTGCAGTCTCTGGCGCCGCTGCGCATAGGCCAGAACGTCAAGGAAGTTCTGGAGTCCGACCTCGCCGGCGAATATGACGCCCGCACGTCCTACAAGAAGTCGCGCGAGGTCTGCCAGGAACTCGGCGACTACGTGACCATGGAATTGTTTGAGGACCTTCTCAAGGACGAGGAAGGCCATATCGACTTCCTCGAGACCCAGCTCGATCTGCTCGCCTCCATCGGCGAGGAGAAGTACGGCCAGCTCAACGCCGAACCGGCGAACGAAGCGCACTGAGATGTCTTCATGCGGCGCATAGGGTTTTCCACGCGCCGCAGCGCATTTGAGTGGGTCCGGTGCGTCCTTCGAGGCTCGCCCGCGAAGGACGATATCAAGTTTTCAGACGGCATTGGGGGCTCGCACCTCAGGATTAGGACGGGCGGTGCCAACAGCGCTCGTCCTGTTGCGGTCGCGCCCAGCGACAATTCTGAACTCTGGTCAAAGCCGGCTCGCAGCGCCGATGGTCCTCATTCTGAGGTGCGAACCTCCACCGACGTACGAAAATTCAGCTCGATTTTTTGCGGGCGAGCCTGGAAGGACGCCCCCAGGGGACAGTTTACTTTTTTCCGCCTGCGTCAGCTTTGCAGCGGTTGCGCCCTTCTGCGGGAAGAAAGTAAACTGTCCCCGGCGTTTCTTATCGCCGCCGCCCTGTTCTGCGTAATCTCCATCTCGCCCCGAGCCGTTGCAGGCGATATGCCTGCCGGGCTCACCACCACCCGCGAAGACCTCTCCGCCAAAGATGCCGCGCGCGTAAAATCCGTCACCGCGCCGACACAAGATTTTTCCAAGCCTGAACCGTTCGAACTCCTGCCCGGCGGCGCCGCAACGTCGAAGAAACGTCCGAACCAGGACGCCTTCTCGCAATCCTCGGCCAACATCACCTTCGAACAGGAAGGCACGTTCAAGCTCGGCAACGGGCTGTTCCGAAAGCTATGGGTATCGGCGCCGTCCTCGACGCAAGCCAGCGACGGGCTCGGACCCCTGTTCAACGCGCGGGCCTGCCAGAGCTGCCATCTGAAGGACGGGCGCGGGCATCCGCCTGAAGGTGCTGCCGACACCACCTCCATGTTCTTCCGGCTGGCGCGTACCGCCGAGACCGAGGAGGAGAGGCAGGCGCTCACCGAGCGCAAGCTGCTCAATTTCCCCGACCCTGTCTATGGCGGCCAGTTGCAGGACCTTGCCGTGCCGGGATTGGCCGGCGAAGGCAAGATGACGATCTCCTATGAAGAGATCCCGGTGACGCTGGGCGACGGCACTGTAGTTTCGCTGCGCAAGCCGGCCTATGGGGTAGCGGACCTCGCCTACGGCCCGATGCATCCCGGCACGACGTTGTCGCCGCGTGTCACTTCGGCGATGATCGGGCTCGGCCTGGTCGAGCAGATCCATCCGGCCGACATCCTAGCCAATGCCGATCCCGACGACGCGAACGGCGATGGCATCTCCGGAAAGCCCAACATCGTGCGCGACGAGCTGAGCCGCGAACTGACGCTCGGCCGCTTCGGCTGGAAGGCGCAGACGCCGTCGATCCGCCAGCAATCGGCCGACGCCTTTGCCGGCGACATCGGCATCTCGACGCCCGAAGTGCCGAAAAGCTTTGGCGATTGCACCGAGGCGCAGGCGAATTGCTTGGCGATGCCGACCGGCGTGCAGGAGCGGTTGGGCGACGTGGAAGCGCCGGCGCCGGTAATGGACCTCGTCACCTTCTATTCGCAGAACCTCGCCGTGCCGGCCCGCCGCGACGTCGGAGCGCGCCAAGTTCTGGCCGGCAAGAAGGTGTTTTACGACCTCGGCTGCGCCTCCTGCCACACGCCGAAATTCGTGACGCGCCGCGACACGCCGGACAAGGCGTTCTCGTTCCAGCTCATCTGGCCCTATTCTGACTTCCTGCTTCACGACATGGGCGACGGGCTGGCCGACGGACAGCCCGTGGGCGACGCCGCCGGCAACGAGTGGCGCACCCCGCCGCTGTGGGGCATCGGCCTGACGAAGCGGGTATCCGGCCACACATTTTTCCTGCATGACGGGCGGGCGCGAAACCTCACCGAGGCGATCCTCTGGCACAGCGGCGAGGCGCAGAAATCGCGCGACAGATTCGCCGCACTCGACATCGCCGACCGCGAGGCGCTGATCACGTTTCTGGAGTCACTGTGATGGCTGGTCTGCCTGGCAAGGTCGCGAGATTGTGGTCGCAGGTGGTGTCAACGCCGCCCTCCGTCCAACACCCCTCATCCGACCTCGCTTCGCTCGGCCACCCTCTCCCACAAGGGGAGAAGGTGAAGCGCCGCATTTTCGCCTCTGCAAATCGCAGACGTTCGAGATTTGCAACAGTGCTGGCGCGAAACTCCCGCTTCTCCCCTTGTGGGAGAAGGCGGCCGAGCGAAGCGAGGCCGGATGAGGGGTGTTGGACGGAGTGCGACGACCCAAGTCACACTCCAAAATCTCTGCTCGTGCTGCTTTGTCTAACTGTTTCCTGCTTCGCCTTCCCCGCCCTCGCCGCCAACGCCACCCTCGAAAAGGCGATCGATGGTTTCGTCCGTCCCGCCTATGCCGCGTTCCACACGGTGGCGGCGAAAGAGACCGGCGACGTGCAGGCGCTGTGCGCAAAACCCTCGCAGGAGAAATTGGCAGCGGCCCGGAAAAATTTCGTCGCCCTGGTTTCGGCTTGGTCGCGGGTGGAAATCGTCCGCTTCGGCCCGGTGACCGAGGAGAACCGGCTGGACCGCATCCTGTTCTGGCCCGACCGCAAAAGTATCGGGCTGAAGCAGGTTCAGGCGGCGCTGGCCGACGAAGACGCGACGGCCGGCAATGCCGCGCAGCTCGCCGGCAAGAGCGTCGCCATGCAGGGACTGGGCGCGCTGGAATTTGTGCTGTTCGGCACCGGTTCCGAGACGCTCGGCGTTCCAGGCGACCCCTATCGCTGCTCCTACGGCCTGGCGATCGCGCAAAATCTCGAGGACATGGCCAAAGCCATTTCCGACGCCTGGCAGATGCCCGACGGTATAGCCAGCACATGGGCCAATCCGGGGCCGGACAATCCGCTCTATCGCAACGACGACGAGGCGTTGACCGAATTGTTCGACGTGTTCGTGCATGGGCTGGAAATGACGCGCGACGTGCGGCTGAACGGCTTTCTCGGCAACACGCCCGATGACGACAAGCCTAAGCAGGCGATTTTCTGGCGCTCCGGCGCGACCGTTATCTCGCTCGGCAAGAATCTCGCCGGCATGAAGGCACTGTTCGAGGCTTCTGGCCTGGCCAGCCTGCTGCCGGCGGAATCGGCGTGGATCGCCCAGTCGATCGATTTCGAGTTTAACACGTCGCAGACCATGATCGGCCACGAGCCGGCGCCGATCGCCGATATGCTTTCCAGCGACAATCGCGGCGGGCTACCCGCGTTACGGCTGATCACCTCGCACCTGTCGGAACTGTTCGGTGTGAACATGGCCGCAGCGCTCGGGCTCTCCGCCGGCTTCTCGTCGCTGGACGGGGATTGAGGCGGTGCGCACGCCGCTGTTCGACCGCCGCGATTTTTTGAAGTCCGCCGGCGCGTCCTTTATCGCCGCCCTCGCACCGGCAGTGGCACGCTCGGTCGAGGCCGACGCGCTGTTCGCCACCGCCTACCAGAATCGCGGCGGCGGCTTTGGCGTCGCGATCCTCACCGAACAGGGAAAAATCCTGCATTCGCTCGACCTGCCGGATCGCGGCCACGACATCACCTTCGACCCGGTATCGCGGCACTCGGTGGTGTTCGCCCGTCAGCCCGGCACTTTCGCCGTCGTGTTCGACCACGCCGGTGAGCGCGAGCCGGTCACAATACCGAGCGTCGCCGGACGGCATTTTTTTGGCCACGGCGTGTTCTCGCCGGACGGAAACCTGCTCTACACCACCGAGAACGATTTCGACAACGCCGCCGGAATGGTCGGCGTCTATGACGCGACCGATGCTTTCCGCCGCATCGGCGAATTTTCGACACATGGCGTTGGGCCGCACGAGGTGCTGCTTTGCCCGGACGACAAGACGCTGGCCATTGCCAATGGCGGCATCGAAACGCATCCGGACTTCGGCGCGGCGAAACTCAACATCCCGACCATGAAGCCGTCGCTGGTGTTCGTCGACCGCCTCACCGGCGACCTTCTGGAAAAGCACGAACTCGACCCGGCGCTGCACAAGCTCTCCATCCGCCACATGGATTTCGACGGCGGCGGCACGCTGTGGTTCGGCTGCCAGCATGAGGGACCCGCGAGCGAGCATCCCGCGCTGGTCGGCCGCGCCCGAACGGGCGAGCAGTTCGAACTGATCGATATTCCCCAGAAGGCACTGCTCGGCCTCCGCAACTATGTCGGCTCGGTGGCGGCCAACGCTTCTGCAGGCACCGTCGCCGTTTCGTCACCGCAGGGCAATTCGCTGGCTGTGCTCGACGCGGCCAGCGGCGCGCTGGTTGCCGTCCGCGACCTTACCGAAGTCTGCGGGCTCGCGCCGGATGGCGGCGGTTTCCTAGCGAGCACCGGCACGGGCGAGATTCTCTTACCCGATGGCGCGGCGGCGAAGGATCGGGAGCATGTCTGGGACAACCATATGCTGCGGATTTTGCTGTAGACGCTGCCGGCACATCGTGTAGCTGGTTGCCTGATGACCGGCCTCGACCTCCCCGCCCTTCCCGTCACTGAAGCGCTGCCGAAGCTGCTGGCGGCGTTGGAGGCCGGAAGCAACGTTGTATTGGTGGCGCCGCCGGGGGCCGGAAAGACCACGCTGGTGCCACTGGCGCTGCTCGACGCAAGATGGCGCGGCGAGGGCACGATTCTGCTCCTGGAACCACGGCGGCTGGCGGCGCGGGCGGCGGCGCGGCGCATGGCCGAGCTGCTCGGCGAGGAACCGGGCGATACCGTCGGCTTCGCCATGCGTATGGAGCGAAAGGTTTCGGCGAGGACGCGCATCCTCGTCGTCACCGAAGGCATTTTGGCGCGCATGATCCTCGACGATCCGGAACTGCCGGGCACCGCCGCCGTCCTGTTCGACGAATTCCACGAACGCTCGCTGGACGGCGATTTCGGCCTGGCGCTGGCGCTGGACGTGCAGAGCGCGCTGCGGCCGGACCTCAGGCTGCTGGTGATGTCGGCCACCGTCGACGGTGCGCGGGTGGCTCGGTTGCTGAGTGAAACCGCACCGGTCATCGAGAGCGCCGGCAGGAGTTTTCCGGTCGACATACGATATTCCGAGCGCGCGCCCGGCGTCCCGATCGAAGACGCCATGGCCAGCTCGATCCGCGAGGCGCTGGCGACGGAGGACGGCAGCGTGCTTGCCTTCCTGCCCGGTCAGCGCGAAATTCTGCGCACCGCCGAGCGGCTGGAGGGGCGCATTGCCGAGACCGTCGACGTCGTACCGCTCTACGGCCAGCTCGACGCCCGCACGCAGGACGCCGCTGTAAGGCCTGCGCCGGCGGGGCGGCGGAAAGTGGTGCTGGCAACTTCGATCGCCGAGACCTCGATCACCATCGACGGGGTGCGGGTGATCATCGATTCCGGCCAGTCGCGCGTGCCGCGCTACGAGCCGGCTTCGGGTCTGACCCGGCTGGAGACGGTGCGGGTCAGCCGCGCCTCGGCCGACCAGCGCGCCGGCCGCGCCGGCCGCACGCAGCCGGGCGTGGCGATCCGCCTCTGGCGGGCGGAGCAGACCGCGTCGTTCGCCGCCTACAACACACCGGAGATTCTGGAGGCAGACCTGTCGTCGCTGCTGCTCGACTGCGCGGCGTTCGGCGTCGCCGATCCGCGTACACTGTCCTTCCTTGACCCGCCGCCGGCGCCAGCGCTTGCCGAAGCGCAGGCGCTGCTTGGAGCGCTCGGCGCATTGGACGAAGGCGGGCGGCTGACGGAGGCGGGTGCCGCGATGCGAAAGCTCGCGCTACCGGTGCGGCTGGCGCATATGGTGGCGGCAGCGGTACTCACTGGCGCCGCGCATGACGCGGCACAACTCGCCGTGCTGCTGACCGAGCGCGGGCTGGGCGGCGACAGCGTCGACCTGGAGAGGCGGGTTTCGCGGTTCCGCGGGGAAAAATCGCCGCGCGCGTTGGCGGCGAGGCAGTTGGCGGAAAGGCTGGCGCGGACCTTACCCTCCCCCTTGCGGGGAGGGTCGCGGAGCGACCCGCTCGGGACGAGCGGGTCTGCGGCGCGGGGTGGGGTAACCGCTGAAGTGCTCCAACCTCATTCGACCCCACCACGTCGCACAATCTCCGCTTCGCTCCGACCGCTTGCCGACCCTCCCCGCAAGGAGGAGGGTGAAGGCAGTGCGCTTCCTGAGCCAACCCGCTCCGCCCGCTTCGCGGGCACCTCCCCCGCAAGTGGGGAGGAAAGCGTCGGCTCCCTTCTTCTCCGCGCCTGGCCGGACCGCATTGCCAAGGCGCGCGGCGAACGCGGCCGCTTCGTGTTGGCGAATGGGACAGGCGCAATGCTGGACGCGGCCGATCCGCTGGCGGGTGAACAATACCTTGTCATCGCGGACCTGCAGGGCAAGGCGCAGAACGCCCGCATCTCCTCGGCCGCCGCTGTGAGCGAAGCCGATCTCCGGGCGATTCTTGGCGACCGTCTCGAACGCAGGCGTACCACCGAATTCGACGTCGAGCGTCGCGCCGTGCGTACGCGCGAACACGTCAAGCTGGGGGGGGTGGTGCTGTCCGAACAGCTTTTGCCACCACCGAAGGGTGCCGATGCCGACCGGGCGATCCTAGACGCCTTGCGCGAGCACGGGCTGTCGCTGCTGCCGTGGAGCAAGGAGGCCGAGGTTCTGCGCGCCCGGCTCGCCTGGCTGCATGCTCATGTCGGCGCTCCATGGCCCGACGTGTCGGATGCGGCGCTGACGGAAGCATTGGAGGACTGGCTGCGACCCTTCCTGAACGGCGAGGCTTCATTCGTCCGCATTGATCCCGGCGCGGTGACGCAGGGCCTGCGCTCGCTGCTGCCGTACGATCTTGGCCGCCGGCTCGATCAGGCGGCACCGACGCATTTTGCGGCACCTTCGGGCAGCAACGTGCCGATCCGCTATGACGGCGGGACGCCAGTGCTTTCGATCCGGGTACAGGAACTGTTCGGGCTGAAAAACCATCCGGCGATCGGCGACGGAAAGGTGCCGTTGACGCTTGAACTGCTGTCGCCCGCGCACCGGCCGATCCAGACGACACGCGACCTGCCCGCCTTCTGGCGCGGGTCCTGGGCGGACGTGCGCGCCGACATGCGCGGCCGCTATCCAAAACATGTGTGGCCGGAGGATCCCGCGAACGCCGCGGCCACCAGCCGGGCGAAGCCGCGCGGGACGTGAGCACCGCCTAAACCGCATTGCACCGCCGCCCCCAAGCGACTACGGCTCGTATGCCGGCAACAGACCGCCAGGAGCCGCATGATCAAGTCACTCGCCACGCCCGATTTCGAACAGGCCCACAGGCTCAGGCTGAACACTCTGATCCGCCTGCGATGGCTCGCGGTGGTCGGCCAGAGCGTCACCGTCGTCGTCGTCGCCTACTGGCTGGATTTTCCGTTGCCGGTCAGCCTGTGCTTCGCGCTGATCGCTTGCTCTGCCTGGCTGAACCTTTTTCTCACCTTCCGTTACCCTTCGGCGCACCGGCTGGCGCCCAGTTCGGCGCTGGCAACGCTGCTGTTCGATTCTCTCCAACTCGCCGGCCTGCTCTATCTGACCGGCGGGCTGACCAACCCGTTCTCGCTGCTGCTAACCGTGCCGGTCGTCATCTCGGCGACGACGCTGTCTCTGAAGATGACCGCCGTGCTCGGCGGGCTGGTGATGGCGATGGCCAGCGCGCTGGTTTTCTTTCATTTCCCGCTGCCGTGGATCGAAGGCGCGGAACTGACCATCCCCTTCGTCTATGTCGCGGGCATGTGGATGGCTGTGTTCTCGTCGATCACCTTCACAGCGGTCTATGCGTGGCGTGTCGCCGAGGAGGCGCGGCTGCTCGCCAATGCACTGGCCGCGACCGAGCTTGTGCTGCAGCGCGAACAGCACCTTTCCGCGCTCGACGGGCTGGCGGCGGCCGCTGCCCATGAACTCGGCACGCCGCTGGCCACCATCACGGTCGTCGCCAAGGAGATGGAACGGGCTCTGGGAAACGACCCCAAATACCGGGAGGACGTCACCCTGCTGCGCTCGCAGAGCGAGCGCTGCCGCGAGATCCTGAAGCGTCTGACCAGCCTGTCGACCGAAAGCGACGAACATCTGGCGCGGCTGCCGCTGACCTCTCTCATCGAGGAGGTGATCGCGCCGCACCGCGATTTTGGCATCGCCATACGCCTCGAGCCGGGGGAACGGATCGGCGAGGAGCCCGTCACCCGCCGCAACCCCGGCGTCATCTACGGGCTCGGCAATCTGGTCGAGAACGCGGTCGACTTCGCGGCAGGCGTGGTAACGCTGCGCTGGCGCTGGGACGAAAGCGCGGTGATCATAGACGTGATAGACGACGGGCCTGGCTTTCCGCCGGAAATCCTCGACCGCATCGGGGAGCCCTATATGTCGACAAGACAGGGCGCGGAACCCGGCGGCGGGCTGGGGCTCGGCCTGTTCATCGCCAAGACGCTGCTGGAGCGCTCGGGCGCCACCCTGTCCTTCTTCAACGCCAACCAGCGCGGCCAGGGAGCGGTGGTGCAGGTGGCGTGGACCCGCGAACAGTTCCTCAGCCGGCGAAGCGCCCCGAACGACATGTACGAACAGGCGTAAGGTGGTATTAGGCGACCGGAAAGCTATATATTACATAGCCAATAAGAAACGGATGGACGCCGATGATCGCCGAGGAACCGCTGCAAGACAAGGCTATTGGGCCTGACGCCTCGCTGCTGCTGGTTGATGACGACAAGCCGTTCCTGACGCGGCTGGCGCGCGCCATGGAGGCACGTGGTTTCTCGGTGGACACGGCCGAGAGCGTGGAGGAGGCAGTCGCCAAGGCCAAGGCCGGTGCGCCGGCCTATGCGGTGGTCGACATGCGGCTCGGCGATGGCAACGGGCTCGACGTGGTGGCCGCCATTCGCGAGAGCCGCGCCGACACACGCACCGTCATCCTCACCGGCTACGGCAACATCGCCACCGCCGTCACGGCGGTGAAACTCGGCGCCATCGACTATCTGTCGAAGCCCGCCGACGCAGACGACATCTACGCCGCGCTGACCCGCACTGGTGGCCAGCGCGCCGCGCCGCCCGAAAACCCTATGTCGGCCGACCGCGTGCGCTGGGAGCATATCCAGCGCGTCTACGAAATGTGCGACCGCAACGTCTCCGAGACGGCGCGCCGGCTCAACATGCATCGCCGCACGCTGCAGCGCATCCTGGCCAAACGCGCACCGCGCTGACGGACCTATCGGCGCAGTCATCATCTTTCAGGGTTGCCGCGATCTCTCCCGCGCGGCATTCAGTCCGGATGACTTGATGCGACTAACTGGGAGAGCCGCATGACAGCCAAATCGACCCGCCCCGTCTCGATCTTCCGCGAATTCCTCGACAGCGAGGCCTCGGGCGGCATCGTCTTGATGGGGGCCGCGCTGCTGGCGCTGATCGTCGCCAACTCGCCGCTGTCGGGCGCCTATTTCGCCACGCTGAAGACCTATGTCGGCCCGCTTAATGTCGAGCATTGGGTTAATGACGGGCTTATGGCGGTCTTCTTCCTGCTGGTCGGGCTGGAGATCAAGCGCGAGATGCTCGACGGGCAGCTTTCCACCTGGTCGCGTCGCGTGCTGCCGGGGGTCGCGGCAGCCGGCGGCATGGCTGTCCCGGCGCTGATCTACGTTGCGCTCAACCTACAGAATCCTGAGGCGCTGCGCGGCTGGGCCATCCCCACCGCCACCGACATCGCGTTTGCGCTCGGCGTGCTGTCGCTGCTCGGCAGCCGCGTGCCGGCCTCGCTGAAAGTCTTCCTCACCGCGCTTGCCATCATCGACGACCTTGGCGCGGTGATCATCATCGCCATCTTCTACACCAGCGGGCTGTCCATTCCATATCTCGCGGGCGCAGCGGCCGTTCTCGCCGTTCTGGTCGCGATGAACCGGATGGGCGTGCTCAACCTCCTGCCCTATGCGCTGCTCGGGCTGGTGCTGTGGGTGCTGGTGCTGAAATCTGGCGTGCATGCAACGCTGGCCGGCGTCGCGCTGGCGCTGACCGTGCCGTTGCGCGTATCGAAAGGCATCGCACATGACCTCGAACATTCGCCGCTGCACCGGATGGAGCATTCGCTGCACAAGTTCGTGCCGTTCGTCGTGATCCCGATCTTCGGTTTCGCCAATGCCGGCGTGTCCTTCGCCGGCATGAGTTTTTCCGCGCTCGCCGAACCGCTGACGGTGGGCGTGGTCGCCGGTCTCGTTTTCGGCAAACTCGTCGGGGTTCTGGGCACCTCGGCACTCGCAATAAAACTCGGCCTCGCCGATCTGCCCCGCAACGCGAACTGGGCGCACCTGACCGGCGTGGCGTTTCTGTGCGGCATCGGCTTCACCATGAGCCTGTTCATCGGCCTGCTCGCCTTCGCCGAAGAGCCTGAACTGCAGAAGGCGGTAAAACTCGGCATATTGGCTGGTTCGCTAGTGGCAGCGCTGCTGGGAGCGGCGGTGCTGATGCTGGCGCCGAAGGCGGGGGAAATATTGGACGAGGACGGGCGTTGAGTACGTCTGGTCTTTGTGAAAGGACAAGACAGGCGGCTCGCCAGGGCCGTTTGATTGGGCAAGATCAAAGGCGCACCGGAGCGCCGTGCGGATTTTTCGGGGCCTGGCGACGATAGCGCGTAGGCAAAGCGGTGCCCGTGCCCGATTTCGAGCCCACTTCCGAGCCTGGACCGAGTAGCCTACAACTTGCCCAGACAGAAAAATCCGAGGAGCGCCCGATGTCCGATCCCGTCCGCACCACCCGCCTGCCCTCGGGCATCGACGTGCCTGTCCTCGGTCTCGGCACCTGGAAGATGGGCGAGGATCGGCGCCGGCATACCGACGAAGTGAACGCCCTGAAACTCGGGCTCGACCTCGGCATGACGCTGATCGACACCGCCGAGATGTACGCCTCAGGCGGCTCGGAAGAGGTGGTGCGCGAGGCGATCGCCGGCCGCCGAGACGAGGTTTTCCTGGTCAGCAAGGTGCTGCCCTCCAACGCCTCGCGCGCCGGCACGATGCGCGCCTGCGAGGCCAGTTTGAAGCGGCTCGGCACCGACCGGCTCGACCTCTATCTGCTGCATTGGCGCGGCGGCGTGCCGCTTTCCGAGACGGTCGGGGTTCTGGAGGATCTGAAGGCGGCCGGAAAGATCCTGCATTGGGGCGTCAGCAATTTCGACACCGACGACATGGAGGAACTTGCGGATGCAGACGGCTCGGGCGTCGAGACGAACCAGGTGCTCTACAATCTGACGGCGCGTGGCATCGAATACGACCTGCTGCCGCAGGCCGCCGCGCGGGGTCTGCCGGTCATGGCCTATTCGCCGGTTGGGCAGGGCGACCTGACCACCGATGCGCGCCTCGGCCGGGTGGCGGCGCGCCGCGGCGTCAGCGCCGCGCGCGTGGCACTCGCCTGGGCGCTGCGCCATCCGCATGTCATCGCCATCCCCAAGGCGACACGACCCGAGCATGTGCGTGACAACCGTGCCGCGCTTGACCTGAAGCTGACGCCAGCCGACCTTTCCGAGCTCGACGCAGCCTTTCCGCCGCCGCGCCGCAAGCAGCGGCTGGAAATGATCTGAGCGGCCGTCGTTCTTGAGGTTCCCTTGCAAGGCGCCATGCGCTAGGGTCCGCCGGCATTTAGTTCGAGGGATGGAAAAATGTTTCGCTGGGGTGTTTTGTCGACGGCAAGAATCGGGCGTGAGCAGCTTCTGCCGGCCATCCAGGATGCCGAGAACGGCGTGCTGACGGCGGTGGCGAGCCGCGACCTGGCCAAGGCTCGTGCGCTCGCCGACCGTTTCGGCGCGCCGCACGCCTTTGGCTCCTATGAAGAAATGCTCGCCTCCGACACGATCGACGGCGTCTACATCCCGCTGCCGACCTCGCAGCATGTCGAATGGGCCATCAAGGCCGCCGACGCCGGCAAGCATGTACTGGTCGAAAAACCGCTGGCGCTCGACGCAAGAGATATTGCGCAGGTGATAGCGGCCCGCGACCGCAACAAGGTTTTGGTCTGCGAAGCCTTCATGGTGGTCTACCACCCGCAGTGGAAGAAGGTCCGCGAGCTGGTGCAGGGCGGCGCGATCGGCCGGCTGCGCCACGTGCAGGGCGCCTTTTCCTACTACAATGTCGACGCTTCCAGTATGCGCAACATTCCGGAGTTGGGCGGCGGCGCGCTGCCGGACATCGGTGTTTACCCGACCGTCTCGACCCGCTTCGTCACCGGCAAGGAGCCCGTTCGGATCCAGTCGACGGTCGACCGCGACGAAAAATTCGGCACCGACATCTATTCCAGCACCAAGGCAGATTTCGGCGATTTCCATCTCACCTTCTACTGCTCGACGCAGATGGCGCTGCGCCAGTTCATGGTCTTCCACGGCGAGAAGGGTTTCATCGAGGTGCATGCGCCGTTCAACGCGGGCGACTACGACCATCACCGCATCGAACTGCACAACCAGAACCACACCGAGGCGACCGTGTTCCGCTTCCCCGCAACGCGGCAGTACCGGCTGGAGGCCGAGACTTTTGCCCGCGCCGCACAGGGTGGTGGCGACGCGGTGTTTACCCTTGAGGATTCGGTGAAGAACCAGAAGGTCATCGACGCGATCTTCCGGGCCGCGGAAAAGGATGGCTGGGAGCCGGTCTGATCGAGCGGCCGCCGTCCGTTCCTGCGCGGTCGCCGACGACAACGCCGGCACGCGGCAAGCGAAGAGGTTCCGGAATAGCTGCCGGAACCGATCGGCTCAAAGTCGTTCGGCGCGGACTTTCATGAGCCACGGCATGACCCGCGGCGGCACCATCGTCCAGCTATTGTCGCCAAGAGTCTCAGCCTTGGCGACGAGTTCACGTGGCAGTTCCATCACGCGGTTGGCCATATCGCGCACCGTCACCGGCGCAACGCCAAAAATGATCTCCGCGCCTGAAGATCAGGCAGCACACCTGGACGATTTCGTTACCGCCCTGGCGCAGGTCGGCATTCGCGAACCGCACACGCGGTCTGAAACTTTGACATCCGGCTGATTTGATGGAGCCAAGCTCCACCACACTATAAGTCGTCGCCGTACACGGATGTGCCAAATTGCCTGGCCAAGCTGGAATTGCGCTCGGAGCGTATTGCTTGGCATGCGCGGGTGTACACTAGTGTTCCGCCAACTGTTCCTCGCCCGGCTGCTTGCGCTCCACGAGGCCGGACGGCTCGCCTTCTTCGGATCGCTGGTGCACCTGGCCGAGCGCCGGGCATTCCTGCGCTACCTTGCTCCTGTCCGGAAGAAGCGCTGGGTCGTCTATGCCAAGGCGCCCTTCGCCGGACCGGAGGCGGTGCTCGCCTACCTGGCGCGCTACACCCACAGGGTCGCGATCTCGAACAGCCGCCTGATCGCCTTCGAGGAGACCGGCGTCACCTTCCGGTACAAGGACTACCGCCGCGACGGCACGGACCGGCAGCAGGTAATGACGCTGGCCGCCGAGGAGTTCATCCGCCGCTTCCTGCTGCATGTCCTGCCGCGCGGCTTCCATCGCATCCGGCACTACGGTCTGCTCGCCGGCTCCGCCGGCAAGGCCAGTCTCGCGCTCGCCTGCGGAACTTCTGGATGTCGCCGCGCCGGCCGATGAAGACAAACCTGGCGAACCGGAAGACTACAGCCCGCCACGTCCCTGCCGCGGTGGACGCATGATCGTCGTCGAGGCGTCCGAGCGCTGGAAGCAGCCGCGCGGACCGCCCGATGCAACCGCGACGAACCGGGAGACATCTCCATGACCCGGCATGGCCTGGTCGAGCTTACAGCCGCAGACGCTCCGCATCCGCCAACGGAACCGCACTTGCGCACGGCAATCACTGACGCCGACAGCGTCGCAACGAGCCCCGTGCGGGATAGGCTAGTCCGCACGGAGGAGAAACGACGCGGCCTGTCCACATCCACCACCGCGCTTCCCACCGTCGGTCGAGCCATCGCCGACATCGGCCGCAGCTCGAAATCCCCATAGCCATCAACTGTGGCCCGCGAGTTCCTGCATGAGAGGCTTTCGTACGCCTGCCGGCACCCGAAACCCTTCACCACCTCGGTCATTCCCGTAGAATGAGCGCGACGGCAAAAGCGGATGCAGGACTGTTGCCGCCAGCGATTGTAGCGAGCGGGCACACAATGCCCGCTGAAGCACTGAATCCTTTCGCACCCGATATTTCGACGAAATTCATTCATGCTGAATTTACGGTCGCTCCGTACTGATTGAGTGTTGATCGTGGGGGATCAGATTGCAACGGTATCCTGAAGACAAAGATGCCTCTGCCCTTGCTGCAGGCATGATCAAACTGTCGCGGCGCCGGCTGCTCGAGGGCGGCGTGGGTGTCGGCGCGCTCCTGCTTGCCGCGGGGCCGGTGAGGGCCGATGCCCCCGTACACGGCATGCACGGCAATTCTGCGCACGGCATGCACGGCAAAATGGATATGTCTCCGTCGATGGGCATGGTGCCGGCAGAAATCGTGCCCGCCAAGGGTCAGCCGCTTGTCGAGCCGGAGGTCCGGCGCTCCGTCGACGGTGTGCTGAGCACAACCTTGCGGGTCGGATACACCTATCGGGAGGTCGGCGGCGTAAAACTCTACGTCCGGTCCTATGAAGCTGCGAGCCCCGGGCCGACCCTGCGCATGCAGCCCGGCGACAAGCTGCGCATCAAGCTCGTCAACGGTCTGCCGCCCAACCGGGACGCGCTTCCTGCCGACATGAGCCGGCCGCATCAGTTCAACAACACCAATTTTCACTTCCACGGCGCCCATGTCAGTCCGAGCGGCATCGCCGACAACGTCATGCGCTCCATGGCCCCCGGCAACACCTATGACATCGAAATCGAGCTGCCGGACGACCATACGCGGGGCACCTACTGGTACCACCCGCACCATCATGGCAGTGCCGACATCCAGATATCGAGCGGCATGATGGGGGCTGTCGTCATCGAGGGCGACTTCGCCGACGTGCCGGAGGTCGCCGAGGCCCAGGAGCGCCTGCTGGTGCTGACTCAGGTGGTTTTCGACGCCTATGGTATGGTCGAGACGTTCGAGACGCTGTTTCCGGAGACCTCGACACGTTTCCTGGCGGTCAACGGACAACGCGAGCCGGTGATCGCGATGCGGCCCGGCGAGGTGCAGCGCTGGCGCATCCTCAACGCCGCCTATCAGGACGACATGCTGCTCGATCTGGCGCAGCACAAGCTGAATGTCATTGCCTATGACGGCATCCAGCTTGGCGCTATGCAATCCTTCGAGCAGGTGCTGGTCGCCCCCGGCCAGCGCGTCGACCTCCTGGTGCAGGCAGGTCCGGCTGGCACCTATGCCCTGGACGCCGCGCCCTACGATCAGGGTCATCCCTCGCCGACTGGCCGTCTCGCTCAGGTGGTGGTGTCCGGCGAGCCGATGGACATGAAGCTGCCGGGGGCCCTGCCGCCACCCCCGCTGGAAAGCATCAAGGAATCAGAAATCACCAACCGCCGCACGGTGGTCTTTTCGGCGACCGCGCCGGAGGCCGACGCCGCCGGCCATTGGCAGGAATTCGGCTTCTTCATCGACGGCAAGAAGTTCGATCCCAACCGCATCGACCAGCGGGTCAAGCTCGGGGCGGTGGAGGAGTGGAAGATCGTCAACACGCATGAGCATGACGATCACGTCTTCCATATCCACACCAACCCGTTCGAGGTCGTGTCGGTCAACGGCAAACCGTTGGCCGTGCCGCAATGGCGCGATACGGTGATCGTCGAGCGCAAGGGCGGCGAGGTCGTGTTCCGCTCCCGCTTCCTCGATTTCACGGGCATTTACATGGTGCATTGCCACATGATGAACCATGAGGAGATGGGCATGATGCAGACCGTCGAAGTCTACGAGGCCTAAGCGGCAAATCATGAACCTGAACACGGTAGTCGAAGTCAAACGGCCGGCCTCTCCTGCCGATATTGGCGGCTGGCGGGACGGCTATTCGTGGCTGGCCGGCGGCACCTGGCTGTTTTCCGAACCGCAGGTGGCGGTCGACACGCTGATCGATCTCGACGCCCTCGGCTGGGCGCCGCTTACGGTCACGCAGGCAGGTCTCGACATTGCCGCGACCTGCCGCGTCGTCGAACTGCACAACTTCCAGGGACCGCAGGAATGGCGCGCAGTGCCGCTGTTCCGGCAGACGATCGATGCGTTCCTGATGTCGTTCAAGATCTGGAATGCTGCAACCGTCGGCGGCAATGTCTGCATGTCGCTGCCCGCCGGGGCGATGATCTCGCTGACCGCTGCGCTCGAAGGCGTCTGCACGCTCTGGCCGCGCGACGGAGAGCCGCGCGAGGTGTCGGTCGTCGACTTCGTAACCGGCAACCACCGCAACGTGCTGCAGCAAGGCGAGTTGCTGCGCAAAATCCATCTGCCGGCGGCGGCCCTGTCCAAACGAGCGGCCATGCGGCAGGTGTCGCTGACGAAGTTCGGCCGCTCGGCAGCCCTCATCATCGCCACGGTGTGCGAGGGCGGCGCCGATTTCCTGCTGACGGTCTCGGCGTCCACGCCGCGGCCGGTGCAGTTGCGCTTCGCCGCCTGCCCGTCGGCGGATGAACTGCGCCGGGCGCTGGAGGCCAGGTTGCCGCTAGGCGGCTATTTCGACGACGTGCACGGATCGGCACCCTACAAGCGCCATGTCACACACTACCTCGCCGAACAGATCCGGGCGGAACTCGCATGACCGATTTCCACGTCAACGGCCGTCACTACGTGGCCGAGCCGGCGGCCGGCCAGTGCCTGCGCGCCTTTTTGCGCGATCTTGGCGTGTTCGGTGTCAAGAAGGGCTGTGACGCGGGCGATTGCGGCGCCTGTACGGTGCACATCGACGGCAAGCCGTTCCATTCCTGCCTGGTGCCTGCCTTCCGGGGCGAAGGCCGCGCGATCACGACGATCGAGGGCCTGGCTGTCAACGGCGAACTGCATCCGATGCAGAAGGCGTTTCACGATGCGCAGGGCTTTCAATGCGGATTCTGCACCGCGGGCATGATCATGACGGCCGTGACGCTGACCGACGCGCAGAAAAGCGACCTGCCGCATGCGCTGAAGGGCAACCTCTGCCGCTGCACCGGCTACCGCTCCATCAACGACGCGCTGCATGGCAAATGCAACATCGAGGCGGACGTGGCGGGCAAGGCCCTTGGGGCCAGCCTGCCCAATCCGTTCACCCAGGCGATCGTGACAGGCCAGGCGCGCTACACGATGGATATCGCCGTCGAAGGGGCGCTTCACCTGAAGGTTCTGCGCTCGCCGCACGCCCACGCACGCATCGTCTCCATCGATCGCAAGGCGGCGCTGGTGGTGCCCGGCGTCGTCGCAGTCTATACCTGGGAAGACGTGCCGGGGCGCCTGTTCAGTTCCGCCTTGCACGAGGACCATCTCGTCGACCCCGACGACATCCGCCTGCTGGACGATGTCGCGCGTTTCGTCGGCCAGCGGGTCGCCGCCGTTGTGGCGGAGACGGAGGCGGCGGCCGAGGCTGGCTGCCGGGCCTTGCACGTGGATTATGAGATCCTGCCCGCCGTCTTCGACCCGGTCATCGCCGCGCAGCAGGATGCACCGCTGCTTCACGACAGGGACCAGGTCAGCGCCAACGACAACATATTCTGCACGCTGCAGGGCGAAATCGGCGACGTCGCCAAGGGCTTCGAGCAGGCCGACACGGTGCACGAGCAGACCTATTCGACCACCCGCGTCCAGCATGTGCATCTGGAGACGCATGGGTCGATTGCCTGGAAAGGCGAGGACAACCGCTGGCATGTCCGCACCAGTTCCCAGGCGCCGTTCGCCGCGCGGCAGAAGCTTGCCTACATCATGGGGATTCCGCCCAGCGCCCTGCACGTTTTCACCGAGCGCGTCGGCGGGGGGTTCGGCGGCAAACAGGAACTGGTGTCGGAAGACCTCGTGCTGTTTGCCGCGATGAAACTCGCGCGCCCGGTGAAGTGGGAGTGGAACCGCGAGGAGGAATTCATCGGCGCCACGACACGCCACCAGATGACGACGCGCGTAAAGATCGGCGCGCGCCGGGACGGGACACTGACGGCGCTCGATGTCGAGGTGTTCTCCAACACCGGCGCCTATGGCGGTCACGGCAGCGAGACGCTGGCGGCCGCCATGGCAAGCCCGATCGCGGCCTATCGCTGCGCCAACAAGCGCGGCATCGGCAGGGCCGTCTACACCAACATGACGCCGGGCGGTGGATTTCGCGGCTACGGCGCCTCGCAGACCACCTTCGCAATGGAATGCGCGATCGACGAATTGGCGGGAAAGCTCGGCATCGACCCGTTCGAGATGCGCCGCAAGAATGTGGTCCGGCCGGGCGACAACATCGAATCGATCTGGAAGGAGCCCAGCGACGCCAGCTTCGGCAGCTACGGCATCGAGGAATGTCTCGACATTGTCGAGCGTGAACTCAAGAAGGGTAATGGCGTCCCGAAGCCGAACGGCGCGGATTGGGCCGAGGGCAAGGGCGTCGCATTGGCGATGCTGGAATGCGGCCCGCCGACCGAGCATCGCTCGGGCGCCGAGATGCGGTTGAACCCGGACGGCACCTACCATCTTGCCTGCGGCTCGACCGAGATGGGCAACGGCATCACCACGGCGCACAAGCAGATCGCCGCCTCGATACTGGGTACGCGAGCCGATGGCATCGACATCATCAACGCCGATACCGATCGCACACCTTATGACACCGGCACTTTTGCGAGCACCGGCGTCGTGGTCGCCGGCAAGGCGGTTCACCTGGCCGCCGAGGCCATGGCCGCCGATGTCCTCGACTTCGCCAGCCGCCACGCCGGCATCCCGATCGACCAATGTCGCCTGGACGACGACGGGGTCATCTGCGGCAACCAGCGGATCGCGCTGAGCGACCTCCACGCGGAAGGCGCGAGGGTCGACCATCGCTTCTGGGTGAGCCGCCGGGCCTATCTTTCGCCGCGCACCATCGCCTTCAACGTGCAAGGCGTGCGCCTCGCCGTGCATCGCGTGACCGGCGAGATTCGCGTGCTGCACAGCGTCCATGCGGCCGATATCGGCCGCCCGATCAACCCCATGCAGTGCCGGGGTCAGCTCGATGGCGCCATTGCCATGGGCTATGGCTGGTCGCTGGTCGAGAACATGGTCCATGACGACCACGGCAAAATGGTCAATCCTCAGTTGCGCAACTGCCGCATCCCGACCTTTGCCGACACGCCGCATACCGACATCTTCTTTGCCCAGACGACCGACGCCATAGGGCCGCTCGGCGCGAAGTCGCAGGGCGAGTGCGGTATCAACCCGGTGGCGCCTGCCGTCTCGAATGCCCTGGCCAATGCGACGGGCGTGCGGTTCGCGCATCTGCCGTTCACGCCCGATCGACTGTTCGCCGGATTAAGCCCCGCAACATGAGCGATGCGGCAAAGAGCGTCAGCATCGTCACGCAAACCTGCGTCCGGCCCGAGTACGCCGAAGCGTTCGCCAAATGGCAGGGTGAAACGAGCCGCGTGATCTCCGGCTTTCCGGGGTTCATCGAGCAGCAATTGATGCCGCCGCACCCGCCGCTTCAGGTCGATTGGGTGATCCTGCAGCGTTTCGCCAGCCTGGACGACGCCAAGCGATGGCTGGGCTCGTCCGAGCGGCAGTCCCGCATCGAGGGCGCCAGCCAGATGCTTGTCGGGCGCGACGACGTCCACATCGTGCGCGACGATGCCAGCGCGGCGCGCACGGCGCCTGTCTCCGCGGTGATCAGCACCCGCGTGAAACCCGGCATGGAAGTCGAGTACCGGAAATGGGAGCAGAAGATCGCCGCGGCGCAATCGAAGGCGATCGGGCTGCTGGGCTATCGCTTCGAGCCGTCGGTGCCCGGCGTGCAGGAGGACTGTGTCGCGATCCTGCGGTTCGACAGCGAGGCCAATCTGAAGGCCTGGCTCGAGTCGCCCGAGCGGCGCCAATTGCTCGACGAAGCCGCGCCGCTGACGGCGGAGTTCCACACGCGCATGGTGGAAAGCGGCTTCGAGCAATGGTTTCGCGACGCCACGCCCCGCGGCGGGCCGATGCCCGCGGCGTGGAAGATGAACATGATCGTCCTTTTGACGCTCTACCCCGTCGTCTTCCTTTGGAGCATGCTGGTGGGGACGCCGATTCTGACAGGGGCGCTGAACCTCAGTTTTCCCGTCGCCCTGTTCATCGGCAACGCCTTCAGCGTCCTTCTTACCTCTCGTCTGGCACCGTGGACCGCCAAGCGGCTAGGCTGGTGGCTGGCACCGCCGGAGGCCGGGCGAAGTCTTGCAAACCTGCGGGGCGCCTGTCTGCTGGCTGCGGCCTATGCCGTGATGATCGCGCTGTTCTGGAAGGTTTTATAGGCCGGCGCACGTGGGCGTTTGTGGTGAGTGCCGACCTGTTGAGGGCTGGGCACAGGCCCAATGGATGTCTGCTTTCTTATTTGTCAAACAGGAAAGCAGAACGTCCCTGCCGGCCCTCCAACACGTCTGCAGAAGGCTTCGAAAGGTATCCGCCGCCACCGGAAACTGACGCGCTGTGGAGCGAGGGTCCTCCATGTCGCCCAACGGCAGCGCCATGTCTCGTCAGGGTCGCGAAGGACGCCAGATGGGAACAGACGTAGGGCTGCTAGCAGGCTATGGAAAAAGGATCGGTGATACCCGTTTTGAATCTGATTTGTGCTCGGTCTGATTCCAATACGTTCCGTGGACAAAACAGTTTTTCAACAGATGGGGTGATTGGGGTCTCGCCCGAGCCCAGATGCGGGCGGCTGCTCCTGTCGGGATGTTAGAACGTGGTCGCCTTGGAGCGCCACAAACATCGGGAAGGAGCAGCCGTGAAGTATTTTGCTGGATTAGACGTATCTTTGGAAGAGACCGCGATTTGCGTCGTCGATGAGAGCAGTCGGATCGTGAAGGAAACACGATCGGCGAGCGAACCACAGGCCTTGTCCGATGCGTTGCGGAAGCTCGATCTGCCGCTGGAGCGCATCGGCCTGGAAGCGTGCTCGCTGACGGCCTGGCTTCACGATGGATTGTGCGCCGAAGGCCTGCCTGCGATCTGTATCGAGACGCGCCAGGCCAATGCGGCCATGAAGACGATGCCCAACAAGACCGATCGCAACGATGCCCGCGCGCTTGCGCAGATCATGCGCACGGGCTGGTATCGGCAGGTGCATGTGAAGAGCCGGCAATGCCGGTTGTGGCGCGCGCTGTTGGTTGCCCGCCGCACGGTGCTGAACGAGATGCGCAGCATAGAGAATGTTGTGCGCGCCATCCTGCGCGAGGCCGGTGTCAAGCTCGGCACGCCCTCGCGCACCGCCTTTGCTGATCGCGTGCGCGAGCTGGCCGGCACCGACGCCGAGGCGATGGTGATGGTCGAGCCGCTGCTTACGATCCTCGGCTCCATGCTCAAGGAGTTCGCCCGCCTAACCAAGCAGGTTCTCGACATCGTGCGCAAGGAGGAAGTCTGTCGGCGACTGATGAGCGCGCCCGGCGTCGGGCCGATCACCGCGCTCACCTTCCGCGCCACGATCGACCGGCCGGAGCGGTTCGGCTCCTCGCGGGCAGTGGGAGCGCATCTGGGGCTGACGCCAGCGCGATACCAGTCCGGTGAAACCGACATACCGGGCAAAGTCAGCCGCTGCGGCGACGAACTCGCCCGCACCGCCCTCTACGAGGCAGCACATTCGCTACTCGTGCGCTCGAAGAAATGGTCGAGCTTGCGCGCCTGGGGCATGAACATCGCCAAACGTCGCGGCATGGCGAGAGCCCGCGTGGCGGTAGCCCGCAAGCTGGCCGTCATCCTGCATCGCATGTGGGCCGACGCAACCGAATTCCGCTTTGGAAAGGAAGCCGCCGGCCCCGCATCGGCATGAAATAGGACAAGGAACAAAAACGAACACAGACAGTGGTTCGCCCGAGAGAGTGATCCGGATCGTTCCCGTGGGGACGATGGGCAAGGTGATCCCGTTAGCAGGCACGATCCTGGGACGAACTCTCCCAAGGTCGTTCAACAGATTGAGACGCCTCGCTCTCCTGACCCCATCATGCGGCGGCTCCGCGCCGACCGCGAAGAGAAGCGAGTGACCCGCGAGGCGACATGATCCGGAAAGAAGACAGGAAAAGCTTGACGTCAACGACCCCAATCAGAGAAGCCTGCTAGCTGCCGTCAAATAGAGCCGGATATTCTTTGGCGAAGTCTTCCAGTTCTCCGATCACCGAATCGAGATGGGCAGACATTTCCGTTCGAGCAGTAAGGGGATCGCCGGCAGCAATTGCCGCCACAATTGCAGCATGCTCCTGATACGTCAGCGCAATCCGCCTCGGTGTAATCAGCAGCCGGCGAGCGCGATCGAGCGACAGCCGGGCACCCTCCACCATGGCCCGTACGCGAGGATAGCCGACCAGCGAGATAAACAGGTCGTGCAGTTCCAGGTCGAGCCCGTGGAAGCGTGTGTGATCGTCCTCGGCGATGGCTGCCTTCTGCTGGCGCATGTTAAGCCGCAACGCTGAAAGCAATTTTTTAGAGCGGTGCTTCGCGTGATACGCGACCGCCTCACCTTCAAGCGCGCGGCGCAGGAACATGTTTTCGCGTGCATCTGTAAGGCGGATACGCGAAACGATCGATCCGCTCTGGGGGCGGATGTCGACCAGGCCCTCTGCCTTGAGGCGGTTCAACGCCTCGGCGACGGGGAAGCGTGACACACCGAACCGCTGCGTCAGTTCCGCCTTGTCCAACTTGGTTCCGGGCTCGAGTTCCAGGCTAACGATCGCGCGGCGCAGTCCGTCCACCACCCGGGCTGTGGCACCGGAGGGCTGGGGGCGCGCCAAAGGGGGGCCGGCCGTCACGTGATTTTCTCCGGTTGCACCCATACTGACATGTTAGTAGGTTGATCGTCGTGTGCCAATGGCGGCCTTGCGGCCCTGGGCCCACGGGGAAGGGGCCGTGAAATCAGGTAAATCCGCATTTGAACTGCAAACCGGCAGTCGATCACGCCGCCGGCGATGACGACGCCAAAGGGAGGAAGTAATGAACAAAGCTTTGAATCGGGCAATTGTGGCCACGGGATTGATCCTCGCTGCCACGGCGGCACAGGCCGATACCGCCGACAAGCGCATTGCGCTATCCAACAACTATGCCGGCAATTCTTGGCGGCAGGCCATGCTCAAGAGCTGGGACACGGTGACCAAGCAGGCCGTTGCCGATAAGGTGGTGGCCGCGGCCGACCCCTTCACCACCGCTGAAAACCAGGTCACCGAGCAAGCCGCCCAGATCCAGAACATGATCCTGGAGGGCTACGACGCGATTGTCATCAACGCAGCCTCGCCTGACGCACTCAACGGCGCCGTCAAACAGGCTTGCGACGCCGGCATCACAGTCGTTTCGTTCGACGGCATTGTCACTGAACCCTGCGCATGGCGCATCGCGGTCGACTTCAAGCAGATGGGCAAGGACGAGGTCCTATACCTCAAAGACAAGCTGCCGAGCGGCGGCAACCTGCTCGAAATCCGCGGTCTCGCCGGCGTGTTCGTCGACGACGAGATCTCCAAGGGCATCCATGAAGGCGTCACCGAAAACCCGCAGTTCAAGATCGTCGGTTCAGTGCATGGCGACTGGGCTCAGGACGTCGCACAGAAAGCCGTCGCCGGCATCCTGCCGTCGCTGCCAGCCGACATTGTTGGCGTCGTCACGCAGGGCGGTGACGGCTATGGCGCCGCCCAGGCCTTCAAGGCGGCAAACCGCCCGACACCGGTGATCATCATGGGCAACCGCCAGGATGAGCTCGCCTGGTGGAAGGAGCAGAAGGACGCAACGAAATACGAGACAATGTCCGTGTCGATCGCGCCCGGCGTCTCCACGCTTGCTTTCTGGGTTGCCCAGCAGATCCTTGATGGCAAAGAGGTGCAGAAGGATCTGGTGGTTCCGTTCCTGCGTATCGATCAGGACACGCTGGAGAAGAGCCTTGAGACGACTGAAAAGGGCGGTGTCGCCAACACCGAATACTCGCTCGAAGACGCCCAGAAAGTGATCGCAGGCAAGTAGGGATGGAAACCGAGGCTGTCGCGTGTTCGCGGCAGCCTCGGACCGCTTCGCGCATGAACCAATCAACGGGAAGTTTTATCCGGCTTGACGGCGTCGAAAAGAGTTTCGGCGCCGTTCGCGCTCTTGCAGGCGTCAGTATCGACATCACGCCAGGCACCTGCCTCGGGCTGGTCGGGCACAATGGCGCCGGCAAGTCGACCTTGATGAACATTCTGGCCGGCACGCTGCGCGCGTCGGCGGGTCGCGTCGAGATCGCGGGGACAGACGTCACCGCAAGCTCTGGCGTCGCATCGGCGAACCGGCTGGGCATACGCTGCGTGTTTCAAGAGCTGTCGCTCTGCCCGAACCTGTCGGTCGCCGAGAATGCCCGCATCATGCATCCGTCCCTGCATGGGTTCGGCTGGCGTCGCCGGGCTTCCAATCTAATCAGGCAGTCACTCGACAAGATCTTTCCCGGCCATGACATCCAGCCCGACCAGATCGTCGGCGATCTGTCGATTGCACGGCGCCAGATGGTCGAAATCGCCCGAGCCTTCACCGAAACGGAACTGCCGGTGCGGCTGGTCATTCTCGACGAGCCGACCTCCTCGCTCGACGGCATCCTGGCGAACCAGCTTCTGCTCTTCGTCCGGAGCTTTGTCGCCGGCGGCGGCTCCGTGGTTCTCATCTCGCACCTGCTGCATGAGATCCTGACCACCGCTGACAATATTGTCGTCATGCGTGATGGCAGGGTGGTGACGAACTGGCCCGCCTCGGAGTTCAGCCGCGATACACTGGTGGAGAGCATGGGCAGCGTTGCCGAAAGGCATGATGCTCGCAGTGAACGCCGCGCGGTGTCGACGGCGGAGGTCAATGTGAGCGCGGTGCCGCAACGCCAAACCGACGGCACTACCCTCGTCGCCCGCCGCGGCGAGATTGTTGGACTTGCAGGCTTGGGTGGCCATGGCCAGACGGAGATGCTGGTACGGATTTTCCAGGGTTCGCGCAGCGCCGTGCGGCAGATCGAGGTAAAGGGCCAGACCGCAATGGTCGCTGGCGACCGCCAGACCGACGGGGTCTTTCCTCTGTGGTCGATCGGCGACAATGCCACTATCGCTTCGCTCAAGAACATGGTGCGCGGACTGCTGATCGACCCGAAGGCAGAAGTCGCGATGGCCGAAAACTGGAAGTCCCGCATCGGTATCCGCACGCCGGACATGAACAACCCGATCCTGTCGCTGTCGGGCGGCAACCAGCAAAAGGTCTTGTTCGCACGAGCGCTGGGCTCAGACGCCGACATCATCCTGATGGACGATCCGATGCGTGGCGTGGATGTCGGGACGAAGCAAGAGGTTTACGCAATCATCCGCAATGAAGCCGCCGGCGGCAGAACCTTCCTCTGGTATACGACGGAGATGGACGAACTGCAGCATTGCGACCGCGTCTATGTGTTCCGCAATGGTGTTATCGCCGCCGAGCTGGTCGGCGATCAGGTCACCGAGGAGCGCGTGCTCCATTCCTCCTTCGAAACGGCGGCGTGATCCGGATGAATGCTTCCGCCATGCTCGCCCGGTATGCCCGCGTGCTGCTGCCGACAGTGTCCTTCGCGGTGCTTTTGATCGCGGTTTTTTGGTTGCAGCCGCGCGCCATGAGCTATGTCGGCCTGAACCTGCTTCTGAATCTCGCTTTGCCCATCGCGCTGGCGACGATCGCGCAGATGTTCGTCATCACGGTCAATGACCTAGACCTCTCGCTCGGCGCTTACATCGGCTTCGTTGCCTGCGTTGGCGCCACCTGGCTCAACGATGCACCGCTGCTCGGCATAGCTGCACTAGCGGCAGGCATCGTGCTCTACGCTCTGGTCGGCGCGCTGATCCACTTGCGGAACCTGCCTTCGATCGTTGTCACGCTAGGCATGTCGTTCGTCTGGCTCGGTCTCGCCATCCTTGTCCTGCCGACGCCAGGCGGCAAGGCGCCGGAATGGCTGCGTGCGCTGATGAGTTGGAAGACACCTTTCGTGCCTTTCACAATCTATGCGTTGCTGGCGCTCGCGGTGATCGTGCATCTAGGCCTGATGCGTTCGGCCTATGGCGTGGTGTTGCGCGGCGCCGGCGGCAATCCGCGCTCGGTCGAACGGTCCGGTTGGTCGCTGCTCAAGACCAAGATGACGATGTTTGCCCTTGCAGGCCTGTTCGGCGTCTTCTCCGGGCTCGCCCTTGTGGGTCTCACCACGTCGGGCGACGCCAACATTGCCCTGCGCTACACGCTGTTGTCCATTGCCGGGGTGATCCTTGGCGGCGGCGAGTTCACCGGCGGGCGGATTTCGCCCGCGGGCGCAGTGCTGGGCGCTATGACGCTGACGCTGGCGGGGTCGTTCCTGTCGTTCCTGCGGCTCGACCCGGACTGGCAGATCGGCGCACAGGGCGTCATCCTGATCATCGTGCTGGCGTTGCGTGTGCTGATCAACCGGGCGGAGCGCGCCGCATGAGCAAGCTGCTGTCAAAGCCGTGGATCGGCGCCTATGCCGGGGCCATCGCGATCTGGCTGGGGACCATGGCCTTTACGCACGGCCAGGGCGCTGGCGAGGTGCTGACGGCAGCGCTGTCCTTCGCCACCTTCTCCGTCCTAGTGGCGATCGGGCAGATGTATGTCATCACCCTCGGACCAGGCAATGTGGACCTGTCGATACCGGCAACGATGACACTGGCCGGCGCGGTATCCATGAAAATCATGGATGGCGCCGAGCCTATGATCGTGCCCGGCTTGCTGATAGCTCTCGGCTGCGGAGGGGGCGTCGGCATCCTCAACTACGCGCTGATCCGGTTGCTGCGCATCCCGCCGATCATCGCCACGCTGTCGTCGAGCTTCGTCGTGCTGTCGGCGGCGATCTCCTACAGCCGCGGCATCCGCATAAAGCCACCGGCGATGTTGGCCGATTTCACGACATGGATCGTCTGGGGCGTTCCGGTTCTTGCTGTCGCCGCCGTGACGCTGACCGTGCTGATGAGCGTGGTGCTTCACCGCACCGTGTTTGGCCGCACCGTGACCGCCATAGGGCAGAACCCGCGTGCTGCGAGGCTTGCTGGACTTCCGGTCGACCGCGTCCGTTTCCTGACCTACGTCATGTGCGGCGTGTTTGCCGGCCTGACCGGCTATCTCGTTTCCGGTTTCTCAGGCGGGGCGGCGCTCAACATGGGATCGGAGTATCTGCTGGCATCGATCGCGGTCGTGGTGATCGGCGGAACCTCGGTTGCCGGCGGCTTTGCCAATCTGCCCGGGCTGTGGGGCGCGGCGATGCTGCTGTTTCTGCTGGTGACCATGCTCAACACATATGGTTTCGGTGCCGGAATTCGTCTGGTCCTGACGGGCGTCATCATAATCGCGGTGATTGTTCTCGCCAGCGGTCGCAAATCGACGAGTTGATGGCTCGGATGCCTCCGAAATCAGGGATTCTGGTGGGACACGGCCGGGTCGAGGCGGCCAAGACGCTAGAGATGGCGCACGTGCCCTGCGTTCGACGGCGGCGCAGAAGCGCACCTGTGTCCTCGCCGACAACAATCTCGCGCTGAATGCTGGATGGGACGAGGAGCTTCTGGCCGAGGATCTCCAGGCTCTGCTGTGAAGCACTGAGCAGGCTAACAAGGCGCTGCATGACGAATGGAAGCAGGTTGCGATCAACTACAAGGCGGAGTGGATCGGGAACTCGAACGGCGAGAGGCGCTCGGCATCGTCGCGCCCAATCCCTCACCCGGACCATATCGTCGTCGACCTTCGGCGTGGGGAGATCCAGATCAAGGGTCCAATGACCAGGGCGGAGAAAGCCGAACTCGAGCTCTGGACCGGTCGCAAGGCGGATTTGGAAGCCGAGCTAGCTGAGCTCCAGGAAGAACTGAAACTAGAGTTGAAGCCTTCCTACAGGCAATTTCTCGAGAACGAAATCGAGCACACGCAGCGAGTCCTCACCGCTATGAGGCGAATTGTCCCGGATTGATCTCCGATATCGAGTGGCCCGAGCAAAAATGGTACCTACTATAATACCGCTTCAGGACCCGCTCCGCAGACGATCGCGCAGACGCGGTCATTGTCCGTGAGCCTCACGCGGCCCTCCCTCAGCGCTGCAATCGCCGCCGCGCCGCTGAGGTCGGCGGCGAGCCCCATCTCGAACCACAGGCTTTTCGCCGCCCGCAGCATCTCGTCGTCGTCGACCAGCACGATCTCGTCGACATGACGGCTGACGGTCTCGAAGATGCGATCGTCGGTTTTCGCGCACGCCATGGTGGCGACCGACGTGGTGACCTTGTCCAGCGCGACATTCCTGCCGACTTCCAGAGCGCGTAACAGCACAGGCGACCCTTCCGCCTCGATGCCGATCACCCGCACATGCGGCGCCAGCGCCTTGAGCGCTATCGCCACGCCGCTAACTAGCCCTCCGCCACCCATCGCGACCAGCACGGTCGTCACGTCAGGCATCTGCGCCAGAATTTCGAGCCCGACGGTTCCCTGTCCGGCAACCACAGCCGGGTCGGCGAAGGGATGAAAATAGATGGCGCCGGTTTCGCGGACGAATGCCTGCGCCGCCTCGTTCGATTCATGCCATGCCGATCCGACGATGCGGGTCTTTGCCCCCCATGCCTCCAGCTTAGCGATCTTCGCGGGCGATGCGTTGGAGGGCAGGAAGATCGTCGTCGGTACGCCGGCCATGTAGCCGGCCCGCGCCGTGGCGATGCCGTGGTTTCCTCCAGATGCCGTGACGATGCCACGCCGTAACTCGGCCTTGTCGGCGGTCAGCAGCCGGTTGGTGGCGCCGCGCGCCTTGAACGATCCGGTGACCTGCAACAATTCCAGCTTGAGCTTCACCTCGGCATCGGCGATCGGCGCCTTCAGGCTGCTGGCCGCGATCATGGGCGTCTGCCGCACCTTCCCGTCGATGCGGGCGGCGGCTGCCCGGATGTCGTCGAGCGTGATCACATCAAGTCTCCCTCGTATCGGGCCGCGACAGTCACGCAGCAATTGCCGGGGACGACACGGCCAGGCTGGCGGTTGCCATACACGATTCCATCAGCCGCGTAGTAGAGCGTCTCCGGTTGGCGCGCGGGATCGCCGAGATTATGGATACGCCCCGCCTGCTGGCCAGCGCGCACCGGCGTGCCCAGGGCGTGGAACGGTTCGAACACGCCCGCGCTGGTCGCAAGCACGTAGCCGTCATGGCCAGGGATGCGCAAGATGTTTTCCGGGTTTGCCTGCGGCGGCTTGCCCGTGGGCGGCAGGACGCCGAAATGGGCGAGCACGTTTCGGACGCCGCGTCGGCAAATGCCCAGAGCATCGAGCGAGACCGTGCCGGCTCCGGCCATCTCGGTGCCGACAGTGGTCAGACCCGCCCGCACCGAGGTGGCGGTGGAGGTGCGTGGCTCGCCGAGATTGTCGATCACCACGGTCAATGGAGCATCGAAGGCCAGCACGGCTGCGATGTTACGCGCGCGGTGTCCGGGGTCTGGCGCCGGTTCGATGATGGCGCTCGGCAGGATGTTGAGCGATGAGCCGCCGGAGTGCAGGTCAATATAGGCATCGCCGAGCGGCATGATCACGTCAGTGACGTAAGCTGAAATCTGCTGGGTGATGGTGCCGTTGGCGTCGCCGGGAAAAGTCCGATTGAGGTTGAGCCCGTCGACAGGCGATGTCCGCCTTCCCGCCAAAACAGCAGGCACGTTGATCGCCGGCAGGAAGATGATGCGGCCGCTGACCATGCCGGCATCAAGCTCGCGGATCAACTCGCCGAGTGTGATCGGTCCTTCATATTCGTCGCCATGGTTGCCCGCCTGCAGAATGACCGTAGGCCCGTCGCCGTTCCTGATCACGGCGAGCGGGATGCGCGTCGCGCCCCAGGCGTCCTCATGCGGCGAATGCGGGATGTCGACGAAGCCGACCTGCTTGCCTGGGCGGTCGAAATCGATGGTGGTACGGGCGGTGGACATGCTGACCGTGCTTTTGCTGGGAAGGGGCGGGAGCCGTGGCAGGACAGCCCGCCACGGCGCGTTCGGTCAGATGCTCGGGAAATTGGCCGGCAGCGGCGTGCCGATCCATTTCACCGACAGAGCCGACAGCGACCCGTCGAGCAGGCCGAGATGGATGTAGGTATCGAGCCAGCGCAGCAGTTCTGGGCTGCCCTGCTGGATGCCGATGTAGCAGGGCGAGAACTGCAGGATGAATTTTGGCTTGAGCTGGATCTTGGGATCCTTGTCCATCATGTCCTTGGCGACCACGTCGGCGGTGGCGAGCAGTTGCGCCTGGCCCGAGGTGAAGGCGGCAGCGGCGGTCGCGTCGTCGTCGAAGCGCATGATCTTGGCATTGGGCGCGGCCTTGGTCAGTTCCAGGTCCTGCGTCGTGCCGCGCGCCACCGCGATGGTCTGGTCGGTCAGTTCGGCCGGCGAGGTCACCGCGATGCTGTCAGGGCCGAAGACGCCGATCGACAGGGCCGCATAGGGCGAGGTGAAGGCGATCTGCAGCGCCCGCTCCGGCGTGGCGCCCATGGCGGCGATCACGATGTCGAGCCGGTCTGTGGCGAGATAGGGCACGCGGTTGGCGCCGGTGATCTGCTGCAGTTCGAGCGTGACGCCGAGCGCCTTGGCGATGTTGTTGGCCATGTCGACGTCAAGCCCGACCGGCTGGTTGTTGGCGTCGACCGAGCCGAAGGGCGGCACGTCTACCGGCACGCCGATGCGGACTTTCCCGGCGGAGATGATCTCCTGCAGATCGGCCGCCTTGGCCGGCAGCATCGAGACGGCGCCGGCCAGGAGCACGGCTGAGACGATCCTGGATAGATGTTTCAACATGGTAGTTCCCCTTTTGGACATCGATTGAAGGCTCGAATTTCAGTGGAGGACGGCGTTCAGGAAGCTCCTGAGTTCGGCCGTACGAGGCTCGAGCAGGATCTCGCGTGCCGGGCCGTCCTCGTGGATGCGGCCCTGGTGCATGAAGATCACCCGATCGGCGACGTTCTTGGCAAAGTTCATCTCATGCGTGACGAGCATCATCGTCATGCCCTCGGCGGCGACGCCCTCGAGCACACGCAGCACCTCGCCCACCAGTTCGGGATCGAGCGCCGAGGTGATCTCGTCGAACAGCATCAGCGTCGGCTGCATGGCGAGCGAGCGGGCAATCGCCACCCGCTGCTGCTGGCCTCCCGACAGTTCGTCAGGGTATGCAAGCAGCTTGTCGGCCAGCCCGACCCGGGAGACCACCTGTCGCGCCACTTCGCGCGCGGCGGCCGGCTCCATCTTGCGCACCAGCTTGAGCGCCAGCGTCACGTTACGCTCGACGTTGAGATGCGGGAACAGATTGTAGCTCTGGAACACCATGCCTGCGCGCTGCCTGAGCAGGTTGAGGTCGGCGCCCGGCGCGGTGACGTCGATGCCGTCGACCACGATACGGCCGGACTGCACCGTCTCCAGACCGTTCACGCACCGCAGCAGCGTCGACTTGCCCGACCCCGAGCGGCCGATGACCGCGACGATCTCGCCCTTTTCAAGCGTCAGCGACACGCCCTTCAGCACTTCGACCGCGCCGAACCGCTTGTGGATGTCGCTGATCTCAACGTGCGGCATGAAGTCTCCTTTCCAGCATGTGACTGAGCTGGGAGAGGGAAAAGCAGATGACGAAGTAGTAGGCCGCAGCGGTGAGATAGACGGGCAGTGGAGCAAACGTCGCCCCGCTTATGATCTGGCTGGCCCGCGTCAGTTCGACGAAGCCGATCAGCGCGGTGAGCGACGTGTTCTTGACCAGTTGCACCAGGAACCCGACCGTGGGCGCTACGCTGATGCGGATCGCCTGCGGCAGCACCACGTAGAAAAGCCTCTGGGCATAGGTGAGACCGAGCGAAGCCCCCGCTTCCCAATGGCGCGGCGATACCGATTGCAGACTGCCGCGCCAAATCTCGCCGAAGAAGGCCGAAGCGTAGATCGACAGCGACAGCGCCGCGGCGGTCCAGGCCTCAACCGAAAGGCCAAACAGCGGCAGGCCGAAGAAGAACACGAACAACTGGCCGAGCAGCGGCGTGCCCTGGATGAGATTGATGTAGCCGATGGCGAGCCAGTTCGCAGGCTTGAACGGAACCACCCGCAGGACCGCCACGACAATGCCGAGCAGGCCGCCGCCGGCCATCGCGACCAGCGCGAGCAGGATCGTCCAGCGCGTCGCCAGCAGCAGGTAAAAGACGTCGGCGCCGCCGAATTCGCGGATCATCGGCGCGGCCTCCTGACAAACACCGCCCAATAGACCGCCGAGAAGAAGGCGCGGAAACCGAGCGTGAGGACCAGATAGGCGAGCGTGATCAGCGTGTAGGCTTCGAACGAGCGGTAGGTGCGCGAATCAATGAAGGCGGCCTGATGGAAGAGTTCCGTGACGCCGATCGACGAAACCACGCAGGTGGCGAGCATGATCAGCACGAACTGGCTGGCCAGCGCCGGATAGATGGCCTTCACCGCCTGGAACAGCACGACATGGCGGAACGTCTGGCCGGCGGTCAGGCCGAGCGAGCGGCCGGCCTCGATCTGGCTGCGGCGCACCGATTCGAAGCCGGCGCGCAGGATCTCCGCGCCATAGGCGCCCATGTTGATCGACAGGGCAATCAACGCGGCGGTGTTGGCATCCAGTTTTATGCCGATCGACGGGAATCCGAAGAAGACGATGAAAAGCTGGACCAGCAGCGGCGTGTTGCGGATCGCCTCCACATAGATGCGCGCGGGAACTCGCAGCGCCTTGTGCGGACTGCCTGCGGCGGCTGCGACCAGCAGGCCGATGACCAGTCCGCAGATCATGGTGACGATCGACAGTTGAAGCGTCAGCAGGACGCCCTGGACAATCTCGTCCTGATAGCGCAGCAGAGCTCCAAATTTGAAGTTGTAGCTCATGAATGCAGAACCCCCTTCTGCAATCCGCTAAAAGCCGTTAGTTTTGTTCCCGATTTTATAGGCTATACGCTATCGCTGCTTCATATGTGGCGTCAAGCGTCATCCATGAAGTGATTGGCATGAACGACGACGGATTGAGCTACAGCGCGCCCGCCCTGGAGAAGGGGCTCGACATATTGGAGTTGCTGGCGGGCGCCGGCAGGCCGATGGGCACGCGGCAGATCGCGGAGGAACTGGGACGATCCAAGAACGAGATATTCCGCATGGTCCATGTCCTGCTCGGGCGCGGCTACATCCAGCGCGACGAAAGCGGCGAAGGGCTGATGCTGTCCAACAAGCTCTTCGGGCTCGGCATGCAGACCGCACGCGCCCGCGACCTGGTCAGCACGGCGGCGCCGATCGTCGAGCGTTTCGCCGACGAGGTGCATCAGGCGGCGCATCTCGTCGTAGCGCATCGCGGCGAGACAGTGATCATCGCCGCCGCCTCGGGCGGCGCCGACATGAATTTTTCGCTGAAGCTCGGATACCGCCGGCCGCTGGCCGACGCGCATTCCGGACTGGTGCTGATGGCGTTTCAGCCGAAGGCGGTGCGCGAGCGCATGATCATGGAATGCCTGATGCTGATGCGCGAACCTCCAGACCCGACCGCGCTTGCCGTCGAGCTGGAGGAAGTCCGGGCGCGCGGAGCCATCATTCATGAGAGCCGCGACATCATCGGCGTCACCGACGTGGTTTGCCCGATCCTAGTCGGAGACGGCCGCGCGGTCGCATGCGTCACCGTCGCCGCCGTCAGCCGGCGCAGTTCCCCGCCCAATTTCGAGGCGATGCTGGCGCGGCTGAAACTCGCCTGCGCCGAGATCGCCTCTGAGTTAGGGCAGTAGGGCGATGATGCCACACAGCAGGGACGTGGCAAATGCTGTTTCACTCAATGCCTAGCGCGCTCCTGCCTTTCCTCACTCCACCACAATCAGATCCCGCGACGACTTTCCAAGACGCTCGGCTCCCGTCTGCGTCACCAGCAAAGTGTCGATGATGCGCGCGCCCAGCCCTTCCGCGCCGATGAACACTGGCGGCTCGACCGTGACCACCATGCCGGCTTCGAGCACGTTGGGGCTGCCGCCGATCATGTGCAGCGGCTCGGCCCAACTCGGCGGGAAACCGGGCGCCAGCCCGTAGCCGGAAAGATGCACACGATAGGGTTCGAGACCGGCCTTGCCGATGACCGCCCGCGCCGCCTCATGCGGCAGCCTCGCCGATACGCCATGGCGGATCGCCGCGGTCATGGCGTCCGAGGCATCACGCACCACGTCGTAGAGTTCCAACATGCGCGGCGTCGGCCGGCCGAGGACAAACTGCCGGCCGATCGTCGCCGTGTAGCGCCGGTAGGTGGCGCCGAATTCGATGTTGACGTAGTCGCCGCGTTGCAGCACGCGCTCCGTAGGCGCGCCGTGGCTGTAGGCCGACCGAGGGCCTGAGACCAGATTTATGGGGCTGGCCGCGATGCCGCTGCCGTTAGACAGCAGCGTCTCGTAGACGCCACCGGCCAGCGTCAGTTCAGTCGCGCCGGCCGCCAGATCGCGCTTAAAACGGTCCATGCCGAGATCGGCGATAGCGGCCGCCCGGCGGATATAGCCCAGTTCGGCCGGCGATTTCACCAGCTTCAGCCTGGGGATGAGATCGGTGGATTCTGTGATCAGCGCGTCGCCCATCAGATCACGAAGTGCGAGATAGTGGTAGGGGTGCAGATAGAACGCCGGCACCTCCAGCCCGATCCGCTTTCCAAGCAGGCCGTGACGCCGCGCCAGCGCAGCGAAGGCCTCGATCGGGTCTTCGTTCTCGCCGCCGCCGAACCAATGCACTTCGTCGGCCAGCGAGTCGGTTTCGAACTCGTGCTTTTCGCCGTGCCGCGTCAGCACGACCAAGGGCTCATCCTGTGCGCCGACCAGCAGGCACTGGAACTCCTGATAACTCTTCGCATCGCTGCCGGTCAGCCAGTGGATGGAAACCGGATGCACGGCCACCAGCCAGTCGAGGTTTTGCAATCGCATTTCAGCCCGGACACGCGCCAGGCGTCCGGCGAACTCTTTGGCCGTAAAGTCGCTCCTTGACATCAGTCGGGCGTCACGGCCATGGCTTCGATCTCGATCAGCAGCTCCTCGAACGCGAACCCGGCGACGCGTACCGCCGTCACCGCCGGCCCGGGTTCGGGATAGAATTCGCGCTGCACCTTCGCGATCACCGCCCGCGTCGCCTCGATCTCGGCCCAGCCACCTTCGGCGTGATAATAGATGTATAGTTTTGCCACATGGCTTTCGTCGAGTCCGCCCTCCGCAAGCGTGCTGCGGACAAAATTGAAGACGTTGCGGGTCTGCGTCTCCATGTCGTCGCCCACGGCGCGCGCCTTGTTGTCCGCCGAGATCTGGCCACCGATGAAGCCGAGCCTGCCGATCTTCCAGCCCTGCGTGAACTGGGTGTTCGGAATGCTCCAGTCCCAATGGTTTTCCGGCTGCAGGCGCTGCTTGTCTTGGCCGAGCATGCCGATACCCTCGACTTGGATGAGTTCTTCGATGTCGCCCATGCCCTCGATACGCAGCCCCGCGCCGGCGGCCGACGGCACCGACATGTAGCGGCGCCGGACGTTTGTCATCTTTTCCCAATAGTCGGTGACCTCGCGTCCTTCGCCGAAGAAGCGGAAATAGGTGTTTTGGCGCATCAGGCTGTTGCGGTCGCCGCCGCCGGCCCTCAGCATCGAGTCGAGGTTGCGGAACGCCTCGTCGGTCTGGATTTCGATGTCGCCGACGCCCAGCACGTTGCCATCCCGGTCGAGCGAGCGTTGACCGCCGACGACTGCCGAGGCATCGACCATGAGCAGGGCGCCCTGCCTGTCCAGCCCGCAACGGATTTCGGTCGTCGTCGGGCCGGGCGCGGCGAAGTAGTTTGTGCGCACGGCATCGAGTTCGTCGAGAAAACGCGCAGCCGCGGCCTGATTGTTCTCGCAGGTGAAATAGACATTGTGCTTCACCACGTCGGCAAGGCTGGCGCCAGCCTCTGCCAGTACCGCCCGCAGCCGATCGAAGATCGAATGTGCCTGCGTGGCCACGTCGTCTCCGACGATGTTGCCGCCGTCATCGACCGCCATCAACCCGCCGACGAAGATCAGGTCTCCCGTCCGCACGGCTTGCGGAGCCTCACCATCGATGCCGCCGACCACCCGCGTTTCCATAGGTCACCCTCCCCGCGACTGATACTTACTTACTTGCAAGTCAGTTGCGCGTCAAATTCCTGGGGAAGCGTCGGACGACGACCGGGCACTGGTCGGAAACGGTTATACTGACGGCCATGGGCGAGACCGACACACGGCAGGCGATCAAGGATACTGCGCTGGAGTTGCTGGTGCGCCGAGGCTATCGCGGCGTCAGTTTCGGCGACATCGCGACAACGCTCGGCACCACGCGCGCCAACATCCACTATCATTTCGGCAACAAGCAGGCGCTGGTGGACGAGGTGCTGCGGGACTATGCCGACGCGACACTGGCCGCGCTTGGCGAAATCTGGTCGGCTGAAGACGCGCGCCTGGGCGACAAGGTGGAAGCCATGATCGGCTACAGCCGCGCGCGATTTCGGCATTTCAATCCGGATGGACAAAGCGGCGCCTGGAGCCTGATCTCCCGCCTGCGGCAGGATGCCGACCTGCTCAGCCCGGAAGGGCGCCTAACACTCGACAATTTCGGCAATCAGTTAACAGCAACATTCGCCGGCGCGCTGTCGCTCGCTGCCCGGCGTGGCGAACTCGCCGTGAACATTCAGCCCAACGACGCCGCTTTGCTTCTCTCAGTCATCGCCGATAACGCCGCGCCGATCACACTTGCCGAAGGCGGCTTCGAACGGCTGGAAGGGGTCTACAGAACGGTTCGCAGCTTTATAGAGCAGAGACCGAATTAATCTCGCAACCGGGCGAGCGTGTTCAGACCGAAACACGATATCAGTCTCGCGCGGTGGGCAACACAACAAATACGGCTCCGCGCTCGCAGCGCATCCGGGCGAGTCGTAGGAGCGGCCAGATAACGTGCTCGAACTCTCAGTTCATCTGCATACGACGGCCTGCCTGCACTTGCGCGCTAGCGGTGTCCGTGACCCGGATAAGCCAAGCCTAACCGACCTGACGACCGAACCAACAATAGCAGCGAGAACAATGCCGGATAATGGCGATGTCGAAAGCTCCAACGGCCGGATGCGTGATGAACTCCTGAAAGAGAGTCTGGTCTTCGGCCTCGACCATGCTCCCAGCGCCATCGCCGAATGGCGCAGGGCTTCAACAACGCGAGACCGCACTCCTCGCTCGGATACCAAAGCACGGCGGCCTTCGCCGGAACCGCGACGACGCTTCGCTCGATAAGGCCTTCGCGTCTCCGCCGTCCTGCGGACCTCGACCGCGTCCTTCGGCGTAATACAAACGGCCGAGGCTCTAATCGCGGCTGGATTAAAGGTCAGCGGCACCAAGCGCGGTCGTGCCAAGCATCACCCTCTTCAAAAATCCCTGCAACCGCTACTGGTGACTTCCAAGTATTCCTTCATGTTTTCCTCCCGTTGCAGATTTGGTGGTTGCCCGGTGTCCGTCATCCTGAACCGCTAACATCGATCATGGCCTTGATCAGGCCGTCCTTTTCATGTGCCCAGAGTGCGATATCGCGCGGGCTGTCGCCCAGGGTGGTGCGATGCGTGACAAGCCGATCGACCGGTATCTTGCCCGCGCGGATCGAGGCGACGACGTGCTCGAAATCGGCGTTTGTGGCATTGCGGCTGCCGATCAGCATCATTTCACGTTTGTGGAATTCCGGGTCCGAGAAGGTGATGTCGTCCTGGACGACGCTGACCATCACCATGACGCCGCCATGCGCGACATAGGCGAAGGCAGCCTGTATCGAACGGCTGTTCCCCGTTGCGTCGTAGACGACGTCGAAACCCGTTCCGACGGTTCGCTCGGTTACGTTTTCGAGAACCTGCCCTTTCGACGCGTCGATGACCAGGAAACAGAGTTGCCGCGCGGCAAAGGCCAGCCGCTCCGCACTGACGTCCATGATGGTCACCTGTTGTTTCGCAATTCGAGCGAACAGCGCTGTGCCAAGACCTATTGGCCCCGCGCCGATCACCAGCGCGCGACTCCCCGGAACGCCCATGGACCTTCGCACCGCGTGAGCGCCGATAGCCAGGAATTCGACCGTCGCGGCTTCGATCAGCGACAGACCTCTAATGGGCAGCAGGTTCGCTACGGGAACCAGCAACTGCTCGCTCATGGCGCCGTCACAATGTACGCCGAACACCTGGATCGAAACACAGCAGTTGGGTTTTCCCTGGCGGCACGCGACGCACGTGCCGCACGACAGGTAGGGATTTATGATGACCTCCTGTCCGACTGAAACGGCGGCGGGTCCATTGATCTCGGCAACGGTGCCCGAAACTTCATGGCCCATGACGCGCGGATAGGCCAGAAACGGATGCTTGCCCTCGAAGATGTGATAGTCGGTGCCGCAGATGCCGACATGGGCGACATCGATCAGTGCCCATCCTTCCGGCGGACTGCCGAGCGCGGAGTGGGCGGTGAACTCAAGCTCTCCTGGGGCGACGCATCGGACGATGTTCACGCTGGCGTTCATGTCGGCGGCGTCCCCTCCTGCGATGCATTGGCTGTCCAACAAACCGGCCCGGCGGCGGCGCCTTCGGGCCGGTGGGCGAGCTATTCGAAGTCCTTGACGTTGGCCGCCGTCACCAGGCCGGCGCCGGTGTCGACATTTGCTTCCACCTTTTCCCCCTTGATCGCCTTGACTACCGTGTCGATCCCGAGTTCGCCCATCTTGGCGGGGAACTGTGCTACGGTCGCATCCTCGACCCCGGACTTGATCGCCTCCAGCTCTCCGCAGCAAGCGTCGAAGCCGACGAGTATGAACTTGTCGTTGGCGATGCCGGCATTGGCGATGGCCTGCGCGGCACCCGCCGCAGGCGGACCGCATGCGGAATAGATCGCCTTGAGGTCGGGATTGGCGGTCAGGATGTCCTCGGCGACCGAGGTGCCGAGTTCCTGCGTGCAGTTCGTGGCGCCCTTGCCGACGATCTCCACCTTCAGGCCGCCCAGGCCTTCCTTCATGCCGTTGACGCGGTCGTCGAGCGCCGGAACGCCCGGCACGCCTTCGAGGATGCCGATCTTGTCGCCATCCTTCAGGACGGTCTTCAGATATTCCCCGGCAATGCGACCGCCATAGAGATTGTTGGTCGACACCAGCGCCGTCTGGCCTTTCCAGCCGGGAATGCTGTTGTCGATCAGCACCACCTTGATGCCCGCCGCGACAGCCTTATCGAGTGCCGGCGCCACGGTCGGATCGACGGGCGTGACGGCGATGCCCTGCACGCCCTGGGTGACCATGGATTCGATCAGAGCGATCTGCCCCTCGATATCGGTGGCCGACTGTCCCTGGCCGATGACCAACTCGAGATTGTTGTCGGCCGCGTATTTCTTCGCGGCGTCCTCGATGGTCGAAAAGAACGGAACCGGGAACTTCGTTATCAGGCCGACCTTGAGCTTGTCTGCCGCGAAAGAAGGCGACGCGAGCACAGCCGCGGCCGCCAGGCCTCCCAAAAATGCATGTCTCAGTTTCATGTTCACCTCCCTGGATAATGGCCCGCCTTCCAATGGAAGCCGTGTCGGCCAGTTGCGCGCGCGGACGCGCCCGCAATCCCTTCAAGCTCAGGCTCCGACGATCATCGCAACCAGATCCTGCTTGTTGTTGCTGTTTGGTGTGAGTTCGCCGACTTTCCGTCCCTGCCGCAGCACCATGGCGCGGTCGGCGAGTTCGACGACATGTTCCATGTTGTGGGTGATCATGATCACCGCGTTGCCTTGGTCGCGCAGCGTCGCCACGAGATTGAGCACCTGCCGCGCTTCCCGCAGGCCGAGCGCCGCCGTCGGCTCGTCGAGGATCACCACTTTGCGGGCGAATACCGTGGACCGCGCGACGGCGATTGCCTGGCGCTGGCCGCCCGACATCTTGGCCACCACCACATCCAGCTTGGGTAGCGTGACTTTGAGCCGACTGATGACCTGCCTTGCCTCGGCATCCATGGTTCGCTTCTTCAAGAAGCGTAGCCCGCGCGGCAGCCACGCCGGGCCAGCGATCTCGCGGCCGGCGAAGAAGTTCTGGGCCGGCGTCAGATTGTCGAAGAGGGCGAGGTCCTGATAGACGGTCTCGATTCCTGCAAACCGGGCGTCGGCGGGCGAGCGTATCGCGGTCTCGAGGCCGTCGAGCTGGATCGAGCCGGAATCCAGATGGTGCAGCCCGCTGATGCACTTGATGAGTGTCGACTTGCCGGCGCCGTTGTCGCCGAGCAGCGCCAGGATCTCGCCGCGCCGCACCTGCAGATCGACGCCGTCGAGGGCGAGCACCGAGCCAAAACGCTTGACGGCGCCGCGCACCGAGAGGACCGGCCTTTCGGCCGCGGCCGCAAGCGGCTGAGTGGCGGCGCTCATCGCGCCCTCCCCGCCTGGGCGACCCGGACGCGGCCCTCCAGATAGTTGCGCAGCACGTCGGATTCGACCGCGATCACGATGACGACGCCGATGACGATGAGCTGGAAGAAGATGTCGACGTTGAGCAGGTTGAGCGCGTTGCGGATGACGCCGATCATGATGGCGCCGATGACCGCGTGGCCGAGATGGCCACGCCCGCCAAGGAAGCTCGCGCCGCCGATGATGACGGCCGCGATTGTGTCGAGTTCGAGCAGGTTGCCGAACAGCGGCGATCCGGCATCGGTGCGCCCGGCGAGGATGACCGCACCGATGCCGGCGCAGGTGCCCGAGATCACATAAGTCGACACGAGGACCCAGTTGACCGGGATACCCATCGCCATGGCCGCTTCCGGCCGCCCGCCGACCGCGTAGATCCAGCGCCCCCATACGATCGTCCTTGTGAGGACGAGGAGCAGCAGGCCGACACCGATGACCACGAAAACCGAGCCGGGCAGGCCCCAGACGGCGTTGCGGCCGAGCACCCGGATCGCTTCCGGCATGCCCGGAATGGCGCGGCCGTCGGCGAGTTGCAATGCGATGCCTTTGCAGATGCTAAGCGTCGCCAGCGTGATGATGAATGGATGGGGCAGTCGCCCAAAGACGTAGAAGAGCCCGTTCACCGCGCCGACGACAGCGCCAGATACGATCATTGCCACGATGACCGCGATCGCGGAACCGCCAGCCTGAAACAACAGCGCACCCACGACAGAAGCGAGCGCAAGGTTCGATCCGACGGATAGGTCAACACCGCGCGTAAGGATGACGAGATGCTGCCCCATCGCCACGACGGTGATGACCGCCGTCTGCGCCAGGATGTTGCTGACATTGCGCGGCGTGAGAAAGACCGGAGACAGGAAGCTCAGGACGATCATCAGGGCAATCAGGATAAGCGCCGGGCCAATCCCAAGGAGCCTCAATCCGAGGTCGAGACCGGAATAGGAGCCAGACGCGACACTCCGTGACGGCACTGGCGCCTTCATGCCTACTCCAGCGCTTTCTCCAGCGTCGGACAAATTCTTCCCCCGCGGCCAAACCCATAGGTTTCAGCACCACATCAAGTTTCTTGTCATTGCTTTGTATCGATAAAAGACAACGTTCGAAGTATTTGCGTCAAGTTGTTTTTTATGCATAAAGGACTTTGGAAAAAAGACACGATCGAGTCGCCCTTATGAAACCGGACACCGTCTACAAGAGTGCGCTCAACACGACCTTGCAATTGCTCGGCAACGGAGAATTCGCTGCCGGACTACCGTCGGAAAATCAGCTGCGCGGCCAGATCGGCGTCAGCCGCACCACAGTGCGCAAGGTGCTGCGAGAACTCACGAGGCGCGGCATTGTCGTTCAGGAGGACGGTACAAAGATTCCTGGCCGTCCGGTCGGTAAGGACGATCTTTATAGCGGACCGGAAACGACCTCACGCAACGAGCATGTCGAGCAGCAGTTCATGGAGTGGATGTTACGAGGCGGCATCAAGCCAGGCACACTCATCAACGAGCTGGAGCTTGCCCGACAGTTCGGCGTGGCGACCAATGGTATCAGGGAATTTCTGATCCGCTTCAGCCGTTTCGGCCTTGTCGAGAAGAAAAGGAATTCAGGCTGGCTCTTCGAGGGATTTACGGAGGACTTCGCGCTGGAGTTGTTCGAGATCCGGGTGATGTTTGAGCTTCGCTCCGCTCGCCTCTTTGCCGAGTTGCCTCGGGAATCGCCCCTGTGGGGGCGCCTCAATGCGCTGAAGCACCAGCACATCGACCTGTTGGAGAACATCGAGGTGCGCTACCATGACTTTTCAAGCCTCGATAACCGCTTCCACCGGCTGGTCAACGAAAGCTCGCCAAACCGGTTCATCGACGACTTTTCCGATATCATCACCCTCATCTTCCACTACCACTACCAGTGGAACAAAGCTGACGAGAAGGAGCGGAACACCGCCGCCATCATGGAGCACCTAGCTTACATTGAAGCGCTCCAGTCCAGAAACCGTCGCTTGATTGCATCCGCATGCCGAAAGCACTTGCGATCAGCGCGCGACACCCTCTTGCGATCGCTGGCGAAATGATTGGGCGTTTATCCGGTCAACACACCGCAGATGAAGATCGTCAGCGACAATCCCGACAGCGCCCAGCAGATGGGCATCGAACCTGAAGCGCGTACGCGTCAAGGACTTCGTGTTCGTCAGGTGCCGTTTCAAGCGTGCCGTGTCCTGGCTGGCGATGTCGGGCTCAGTCATGTCATGCTCCGGATGATTGGAATTGAATGATCGAGTGCAGGGATCAGTGTGGTGCAGCCACGGGGACCTTTCTTGAGGACGTGGCTGCAGCCTCCTAGGTTCCCGGCTTGGGGGCCGCAGCGATCGGCGTCGGATGCCTCCGACTTCCTCAGACAGCCATCGTTGGGCTCCCGGCACGAAAGCGCCGGGAGCTTTTGTCACTTCACGAGCGCGGCCTTTTCAATCACCGCGGCAACTTCCTTCGCATGCACGACGAGCGAAGCATGGCTGCCGGCGACTTCCGTCGTTTGGGCCTTCATCTCGGCGGCGAAAAACTTCTGGGCCTCGGGTGCTATCACCTTGTCCTTGGTGCTGATCACATAGAACGTCGGTTTGTCGCGCCAGGCGGCCGTATCGACCGGTGCCTCAAACGCCGTGTGGTTCAGGGGAAGCTGATGGTTTGCCAGGGATTCGGCGATCTGCGAGGGCAGGTCAGCGGCAACCGCTGAAGGAAACACCTTGGGATCGATGTAGAGGTTGCCCTTGTCGTCAGGACGGATAGCCGCGGCACCTTCGGTTGCCGGACCGCTCTTGGCTAAGGTCGCCAGAGATTGTCCCACATCCGGCGCGAACGCGGAGACATAGACCAATGCCGACACCTTGTGATCGTTGCCTGCTTCCGTGATCACGACACCGCCCCAGGAGTGACCGACAAGGACGGTCTTGCCGTTCTGTTTCGCAAGCGCCTGCTTGGTTGCATCGACGTCGGCAGCGAGTGAGGTGAGCGGGTTTTCGACGAGCGTGACTTTATACCCCTTCTTCGTGAGGATGTCGGCAACGTGCTGCCAACTCGTCTGGTCGACGAAAGCGCCATGGACGAGCACGATATTGTGAGCAGCACCCTTGGGCAGTTGAGCCGATTGGGCGGGGGCGGCAATTGTTGCTCCGGCCATGAGGACGGTGGCGACCGAGAGTAGATGATTTCGCATAGTTTGCTCCTGTTGGGATGGCGGACGACGTGGTCCAGAGAAGGGCAGGCGTCGGCAAAGCCGCGGTTCTTCCATTCCGCCATTTTTGCGAAACGGAATGCCACGCGACGTGTTGGCTCAACCTGAGGTGAGGTAGGAGGTAGAGGTCTCGGACGTTAGGCTTCAATCGTCCGAATATTGTGTCTGACCGTCCGCCGTATTAGCGTGGAGCGATGGACATCCTTGCCCAAGTGCTCGATCGGGTACGCCTTGGTGGGACCCTGCTCTTCCACTTCGAGCTTGGCTATCCATGGAATCTGGCATTGCCAGCGCGCCCGTATGCCCTGTTCCATTATCTCAGTCGAGGCTCGGCTACCCTCGTGCTTGAACAGGGACGAGAACTCCGCATGACTGAGGGCGACTTTGTGGTCGTCACGCGAGGCGAACCGCACCTGATTTATTCAGACAGCCGGGCGAAGCCTTTACAGATCCTGGACCTCGATCGACCGTCCGGACGCCTTGGCGTCGTTCGTCATGGAGGCAGCGCGCAGCCGGTCTCGACGATGATCTGCGGCAATTTTACTGTGGAGCGGCCGTCGCGCGGCAGCGTCTTGGAATTGCTTCCGCCTCTGCTTCTCCTGAAGTCAACAGACGGCGGCGGAGGTCTCAATACGCTTCTGGAACGGATGGTAAGCGAGTCGGCGTTTGCGCGTCCCGGCCAGGATGTCGCACTCTCGCGACTGACAGACGTACTCTTCGTCGAGGTGTTGCGGAGCTGGATCGCGTCTCTCGACTACGGAGAGGGCGGGTGGCTCGGAGCGATGGCGGACCCACATATAGGACCGGCGCTTCAATTGATCCACGAACGACCGGAACAGCCCTGGACTCTCGGCAACCTGGGACACCGCGTTGGGCTTGGTCGTTCTGCTTTTTCGGCTCGCTTCACCAAGCTCGTTGGCCAGTCGATGTACCGTTACCTGATTGCACGTCGGATGGCGGAGGCTGCTTTCATACTTGAATCAAGCGACGATGGAATCGCGCGGGTTGCGAGCCGTGTCGGCTACGAGACCGCGGCCGCATTTTCGAAGCTATTCCATCGACATCACGGCCTGTCGCCTGGCCGCTACCGAGCAATTCGCCGCTTTGACCGCAGCCGAAAGCAAGGGAACATTCTGGAAGAAGAGATGGCAGACTGACCCAATTTTCAAATAATGTTTGCCCAAAGCTGTGATAGTCAGTTGCCCAGCTTGCTCCGTTGATCAAAAACGCTCTTTATGAACTCAGCATGATATGAATGACGCGCGCGACGATATTCGAACACACGACGGCTTCATAAATCTTGTCTGCTAGTCGGGCTTCTTTGTCGGAAAGCTGACGGCCCGTTCGCGGCTCCGAAGCTGCCAGTCAGCGACGCTCCCATTTCGGCCGTTGAAGGGCAATCCCTGAACTGCCCCAAAGCTGCCGTTGAACCAGATCGCAGTTTAACGCGCAACGCACTGGACCAAACTTTAATCGCTAGTCGACTTTCCCGTGTGAGAAGGCATTGGCGCTTGTGGCAGACAGGCCCACTGGCGGCCGTTCGTCGATTTCCCCACTTCGAACTGCTATTAGACGCCCGACTCCAGCGCCAGCAACTAGCGCTCGTGGACAAACGTTGACTGAGGAATCCGGTTTTGATTCAAGGCTTCTTTTTGGAGGGAGCCTTGGGCGAACGCGTTGGACTGACGGACGAGGAATGGGCGCTGATCGGGCCTTTGCTGCCGCCTGAGCGCGGACGCGGGTGTCGGCCGGCACAAGACAACCGGCTCTACTTCGAAGGCATGATTTGGATGGGGCGCACGGGTGCGCAGTGGCGACATCTTCCCGACGAGTACGGCAAGTGGAACAGCGTGTTCCGCCGCTACCGGCGATGGGTCGAAACCGGCGTGTTCGATGCCATGCTGGAAAGTCTGGCGGAAATGGTCGAGCGAGATAGTACCGCCGACATGATCGACAGCACGATTGTCCGGGCGCATCACTGCGCAGCCGGCATAAAAAGGGGACTCAGCAGACGGAGGCGCTTGGTCGGTCGCGCGGCGGCTTCACCACCAAGCTGCATGCCCGCTGCGACGCCAGAGGCCGCCCGCTCGGCTTCGTCGTGACGGGCGGAGAAGCGCATGACATCAAAGGCTTCGCGCCGCTGCTGCGAATGATCGCCGGCAAGATCGAAGCGCTGCTGGCCGACAAGGGCTACGATGCCGACGCCATCAGGGAGACGTTGGCGAAGGCCGAGATCGAGGCGGTCATCCCGGCCAAGCGCAACCGCAAGGACCCCGCGCCATACGATGCTGAGAAATACAAGTGGCGAAACCTGGTCGAGCGGCTGTTCAACAAGCTCAAGAACTGGCGCCGCGTCGCCACCAGATACGACAAGACAAAGGAATCCTACCTTGGCTTCGTCGCCATCGCAGCAGCCAAGCTTTGGTTACCCTTTGTCCACGAGACCTAGTCCGCGGCGGTGATGAGATGGATTCTTCGCTGAGAGCGGACAGGAAATTACCCGTAAATTACCCCATACTGCGCCCAACTGGCTTTCATTTCTGACCTTGCGTCATATAACCTCCAGTTGCGCCTGATGGAGGATAAGATGCCAGTTCCGCTGAACAGATGGTCGCTGCTTGCCGTGGCGGTGCCTGCCCTTTTTGCAAGCCAATCCCAAGCTCAGGAGCGGAATGCCTATTTCGGCGAAACCCATGTTCACACCGGATGGTCGTTCGACGCGTACATCTTCGGCAACACCAAGACGTCGCCGGCGGACGCGTACAAATACGCCAAGGGGCAGCCGATCAAGCATGCGCTTGGCTATGACATCAAGATCGAGACGCCGCTGGACTGGATGGGTGTCACCGACCATTCCGAATATGTCGGCGTGATGGCGCTGGCCAATACGCCGGGTTCGGATATTTCCAAACTGCCGATCGGCCAGAAGCTGATCGTACATTCCCGGGAGGACATCCAGAGAATTTATCTCTGGCTCGGCACCACCATCACCGATGGAAAACCGATCAAGGAGCTGATCTCGCCCGAAGTGGCCGGGTCCGTCTGGAAGCAGAACAACGACATGGCCGATGCCGCCAATGAGCCGGGCAAGTTCACGGCGTTCTGCTCCTACGAATGGACGTCGACGCCGAACAACCGCAACATGCACCGCAACGTGTTCTTCAAGGATTGCGCCAAGGTACCGCAATTGCCCTTCAGTTCGATTGATTCCAGCGATCCGTCGGACCTTTGGGACTGGATGGACGGGCAACGCAAGGACGGCAACGAACTCCTTGCCATATCTCACAACGCAAATCTGTCCGACGGACACATGTTTCCGACGGACGTGGATGAGAAAGGGCGGCCTATCGACGCCGCCTGGGCCTCATCCCGCGACCGCAACGAACGCCTGAGCGAGATCAAACAGATCAAGGGCGCTTCGGAGACCCATCCGACGCTGTCGCCCAACGACGAGTTCGCCAATTTTGAGATACTGACCTATCTGCTCGGCGACCCCGCCGGACGGTTTCCTCAGGTGCCCGGCAGCTACATCCGGCAAGCGCTGAAGGATGGGCTGTCGATGAACGAGGCCAAAGGTTTCAATCCGTACAAGACCGGTTTCGTCGGCGGATCGGATTCGCACAACACCGGCGTGCCCTATCGCCAGAGCAACTTCTTCGGCGGCCATGTGCTCAATGACGGCGAGATCAAGCAGCGCATGTCGGGCTACGTGTTTGCCGGTCTCGACGTCCGGCTGGAAAACCCGGCCGGCCTGACCGGTATCTGGGCGGAGGAGAACACCCGCGCGTCGCTGTTCGACGCCATGGCCCGAAAGGAAACCTTCGCCACCAGTGGGCCGCACATAAAGGTTCGCTTCTTCGGCGGCGCCGACCTCGCCGCCGCCGCGGACCAGGCGGACTGGGTAAAGGCCGCCTATGCGGGTGGCGTGCCGATGGGCGGCGACCTGCAGCCGCTGGGTGATGCCAAGGCGCCGTCCTTCGTCGTCTGGGCGCTGAAGGACCCGACCTCGGGTAACCTCGACCGCATCCAGATCGTAAAAGGCTGGTCGAAGAACGGACAGAGCTTCGAGAAGATCTTCGACGTAGCCTGGGCCGGAAACCGGGCGCCCGATCCGTTCACCGGCGTCGTGCCCCCGATCGGCAGCACGGTCGATATCTCGAACGCCACCTACACCAACACGATCGGCGGCGTGGAGTTGAAGAGCGTCTGGACGGATCCGGAATTCGATCCGAGCCTCGATGCATTCTACTACGCTCGCGTGCTTGAAATCCCCACCCCGCGCTGGACGACGATCCAGGCCCGGGAACTTGGTATCGCCCCGCCCGACAATGTTGCCGCCACGATCCAAGAGCGCGCCTGGAGTTCGCCGATCTGGTATAGCGCCACGCAGGACCTGAGAGCCGCGTCCAAGGGAACCACGGTTGCCGACCTGAAGTCGCAAGGCGCAACCGCGCTCGACGACGCGGCGCTGAAGGACCTTATCGTCGGCAAGTCGACCTGGGTTCGCAACAATGTCACCGGCGAAGTCTTCAGCATCGCCTGGACCGAGGCAGGGCAGCGCCTGCTGTCCAACATCAACGGCACAATGCCAAGCCCGAGCGAGATCGGCGACGTCCTGCATGGCGGCCTGACCGGCCAAGGCACGGCTTACGCAATCAAGGACGGCGCAATCGTAACGACGCTCGGCAACATGCCCTACGAAGTGACGGTCTACAAAGTGGGCGACAAGTATCTCGCCGCACGGAGCAACGAGTTCGGTTTCGCCAACTACGAGGTGGTGCCGACCCCGCAGATGCTCGACCCGTTGGGCGAACAGAAGTCACCGTTCTGAGCGGCTGAACGAGAGGGCCAGGCCAAGCCTGGACCTCTCGAAGGCGCGATTTCGAGTAGCCATCATGCGAACGCTGAGATTGCTGTTCTGCCTTGTAATGGCGATGGCCGCTGCCGTCGTCGAAGGACAGGCATGCGCGATCTGCTTCTCCGGCACCGTCGTCACTCCTGGACAGAAGCTGGACTCTGCCGACCAGGCCGTTCTTGCGGTGGCGTCGGCGGATGGAAGCAGCTTCCGGGTGGTCGCGGTGGTCAAGGGAGATGTCGCCCTCGACGCGAGCATCGCCCAATTGGATGTGTCGCTTGGAGCGGCGGAACTCGTTATGTCGATGGATGGACAGACGGCGGTCCAAAAGCCGTCTGCTGCAAACGTCGATCAGCCCCTCCTACTCTTGCGAAGCAGGACGTCCGAGATGTGGACGAGCCTTGGGTCAATCGGCGAGCAATATGCCGATTGGCTGCGACAACTGGCGGCGACCAAGCATGGGTCCGGCGATCAGCCGGTGCGGCTGTGGCCCTCGAAGGTCATGGCATGGTCGCCGCTGACGGATACGGAATGGCAGGAACGTCTGGCGTTGGTCTGGCCTTATGCGGACGACGGCCAGACGCTGGCGGCAGAGATCGCCTATCGCGAACTCCTGCGGGCTCCCTACAAGGCGATGCGCACCCTGAAGCCTCGCATTGAGGTGGAAGTCCTCAGAAGCTGGATTGCAGATCCTAATTTGTCACCCCGGCGTTCGGTCTACACCTTGCTGCTCGGTGTGGCAGGCGACCAGGACGACGCCACCGACCTGGAGAAACGGATAGACCAGGCGCTGCTGGTACGGGACGCGACAAACCTTTCGGCGATGCTTGCCGCTGATCTGGAATTGCGCGGCCCGTCGCGGCTCGACTGGTTGCACACGACATTTTTCGTGGATCGCCAGCGCACGCTGCCAGAGATCGACGCGGCCCTGCTCGCCCTGAGCGTACACGGCGAAGCGGACGCTGCGATTCCCCGCGAAGAGGTCGTCGAAGCCTACCGCGCCTTCATCAACGAGCGAAGGCCGATGGCGGGTTTCGTAGCGACGGAACTGGCGAACTGGGAAGCCTGGGAGGCGACGCGGGACTATGTCGACATCATCAGGTCGAAAGACGTGAAGGACCCTGCCGGGCAATTTGCAATCCTCAGCTACCTGAAGAGCAGTCCCCTTACCGCCGCAGAAGCTGCCTTGCCGGCCGCCCAATGAGACAGACAATCGCTGCGCCAAGCGCTTCCAACGGCAACCACGGGTGACACATGGCAAAGCAGGGATTGCGGAATATCCTGAGCGAACCGCTGCTGCATTTTTTTGTTGTCGGGGCGCTCGTATTCGGCGGCTACCGCTTCTTGGTGGGCGAACCGGGACAGGTGGCCTCCGACCCGCAACTCATCGAATTGACCGAGAATGACGTGCAGCAACTGGCAATTTCCTGGCTCGCGCAAGGCCGGCCGCCACCAAGTCCGGATGAACTGAAGAGCCTCGTCGACCAGAAAGTGACCGAGGAAATCCTGTCGCGCGAAGCCGTTGCGTTCGGCCTCGATCAGGACGACCAGATCATCAAACGACGGCTTGCCCAGAAGATGGACTTCCTGGCGGCCGATCTGGCCAGCATGGAGGAGCCTACCGACGCTCAGCTTGCCGATTGGTATTCGAAGAATTCCGACGGCTTCGCACTGCCTCCGCATGCCAGCTTCCGGCATCTCTATTTCTCTCCCGATAAACGCGGCAACGACGGGGCTCAAAAGGACGCTGCCGCGGCGCTCGCCGTGCTGACCGGCAAGCGTGCGGACGCGCCCGAGGGTCAGGCCCTGGCCGATCCGTTCATGCTGCGCAGTTTTTACGGCGACGCCACCCCGGAGCAGACGGCGAAAGAGTTCGGTCCGGCCTTCGCCGATGCTCTGTTTGGCCTGAAGCCGGGCGAATGGCAGGGTCCGGTGCAATCGGGCTATGGCTGGCACCTTGTATGGGTCGACTCTATCGAGCCGGGCCGCGTTCCACTCTACGAGGAGGTGAAGCCCGATGTGAAGGCGGCGTGGCTCGACGCCCGCTACCAGGAGGTGAAACGCAACGCAGTCGAAGAGATGCGCTCCCGCTACAAGGTCGTCGTCGTGCCTTTGGATCAGGTCGATCTCAGCGACCTGAGAACTCCGGACGCCGCAGGCGCCGCCCCGGAGCCGATCTCGCAATGAGCCGCGCCGCACGATCATGCCCGGCGGTCGCGGGATTGCTGCTCGCCCTGGTCATGGCGGTCCTTGCGATGGCCGGCGCGGCCTCAGCGCATGAGGTGAGGCCGGCATACCTGCAGATCGACCAAATTGGGCACAGCCGCTTCAGCGTGCTCTGGCGCACGCCGCTTTTTTCCGGAATTCGGTTGCCGGTGGTGGTGCGCTACTCGGACGGCATCAAACAGGTGACCCAGCCGTCTGAGCGCGAACTGTCCGACTCGATCGTCGAGCGCAGCATGATCGAAGCCCCAGATGGCTTGCCCGGCCAGCGGATAAGCTTCGTTGGGCTTCAGGCCACCATCACCGACGTCATGGTCCGCGTGAAGCTGGAAGACGGAACGGCTAGCACGACGCTCGTGCGCCCCTCGCAGCCTTGGATGGACATCCAGGCACGGCAAAGCTCGCTCGAGGTGATGAAGGTATTCGTCCTGAGCGGTATCGAGCACATCCTGTTCGGCTTCGATCATCTGCTGTTCGTTGCGGCGCTGATGCTGATCGTCCGGCGCTGGGGCATGCTGCTGAAGACGGTTACCGCCTTCACCGTGGCTCATTCGATCACACTGACCTGCGCGACCTTGGGTTGGATAACGCTCGCGTCAGGACCTGTTGAGATAATGATCGCCTTCAGCATTGTGCTCGTTGGCGCCGAGATCATCAGGATGGAGCGCGGCGGCACGAGCCTGGCCATTGAATGGCCGTGGATCGTTGCCTTTTTCTTCGGGCTGCTCCACGGCTTCGGCTTTGCCGGCGCATTGGCCGATTTCGGTCTGCCGCAGGGCGATATTCCGCTTGCCCTGTTCTCTTTCAACGTTGGCGTAGAACTCGGACAGCTGATGTTCATCGCGTCGTTGTTGCTCGTCGTCCATCTGGTGCGGCGCGTCATCGAAATCCCCAGAAGCGCTATTGTGACGGCCGCCTATGCGATCGGAATCATCTCTGCTTTCTGGTGCATCGAGCGCTTGCATTCAACGTTTCTGTGAATGTTGCTGGCGACCTTAACGCATGGCCACCTTTTGAAGGTTTCTACCCTAAGCAGTCAGTCCGGTGACGGCCCCCGAGCGGTAGCACCACGCACCGTTTCTCTCTCGGTCAATCAAGGCCGAGGAGAATTCATTTGGGTCACTCTCAATACGATGGCGTTAGTCGCCATCGCGCAGCTTTGAACGCTGGGAAGAAGGTAGGAACCAAGCGTCCGTTGACGCAGAAACAGATCTGGGCCGTTCGCTTCTTTCTCGATCGCGAGCGCCGCATTCGTGACGGCACGCTGTTCGATCTGGCAATCCACAGCAAGCTTCGCGGCTGTGACCTGGTCAAGATCAGGATTCACGATGTGGTCGCCGGACCGGATATAAGGACTCGCGCGATCGTCATCCAGCAGAAGACCGGTCGTCCCGTCCAGTTCGAGATCAGGAGCGAGAGCCTTCTGGGTTGGCTCGAACGACGTGGAGGCTCGGTCGAGGACTATGCGTTCCCGAGCCGGGTCGATCACTCACGCCATGTGGGCACAAGGCAGTACGCGCGCCTGGTCGACGAATGGGTGACCGCGATCGGACTGCGTTCGGAGGAGTATGGAACACACTCGCTCCGACGCACGAAGGCGTTGATGATTTACAAGGCGACAGGAAACATCCGCGCCATCCAGATCTTGCTCGGTCATTCCAAGATCGAGAACACGGTCCGATATCTTGGCGTCGACGTGGAGGACGCGCTCCTCCTGGCTGAGCGAACCGAGATCTGACGTTGAGCGGCCATCCGACGCCGCGCGGATGGCCGCTCTGGAGCGCAGAACGCCGTGCCATCCGGGTGACTATGGGGTGGAAAGCGGTAAGTCCGATGCTTGCCAACGGCTGCTAGCGCCAGTAGCAGGCAGTCAAACATGTGTTCCGGAATGACTGCAATTGGCGCGACCGCGCCCGTTGGACGCGCTGTCCCTTCCACCAACAAACGGCCAAGGCTATTCCCGCCGAGCCGAGCGCGAGTCATATAGCGTAGCACGCTCCAGGTCTCTGAGCAGAGCCTCGGCCTCTCTGACGTCGGCAGTTTCAAAACCCTCGGTGAACCAGTCGCGAACGTGTGTCAGAAAATCGTGGGCTTTTTCCCCCGCGCCTCGCTCTGCCCACAGGCGTGCAAGCTGCGTCGCAGCTCGCAACTCCCACCATTTGGCGGCCCGCGCCCCGGCAATCTCTACCGATCTGCCGAACGATTCCGCCGCCAAGTCGCCGTCGCGACCAGGCTCGCGCAAAGCAAACTGCCCTTTCAGTCGGTACAGCTCGGCATCAAACCAACGCTCGCCGGTCGAAGTCGCACGCTCGAACGCGTCGTCGAGCACGCGTCGCGCACCTTCAACGTTGCCACTACTAAGGTAAGCCTCAGCCAGAATAGACTCGTAATACGGCATCATCACCAGGTAACCGGCGTTCACGTCGTGCTCATAACAGGATTTGAGGGTCTCGAGGCCTTCGGTTGCATTTCCTTCAGCGATGAGTGCGGCAGCTCGAAAGCCCCGTCCCTTGTTCAACATTGCAGGCATGGCCTTTTCGGACGCAAGAGCAATCAGGCACTCGCTGTCGCGCCGAAGGGCGAGCCAGTCTTTGCACAAGTGGTAGTATACGCACGTGTTGGCGAGAGCCAACGCGATCGCGAAGGGCTGGCGCGTTTTCTCGGCAGTTTTCAGACCCTGCCGGCACCGTCGGTACCCCTGCTCGGGGTAGCCCAGAATGAGCAGAGTCCGGGCAAGGTAGAGGTTCGGTCCGGCGTCGGCGATGTCCGCACCGAGCAGAGGGTCCAGGTCACGGGCCTTTGTCGAGACCCGCTGCTCCAGGAAAGTGCGTGCGATGGCAAAATCGCCCATCCAAAGGGCAACGAATCCGGCTGCGTCCGCTCCGATTGGGCCACCCTCGCCGTATGCGCGCCCCGCCGCGCGCATCAGCTCGTTTTCGACTTCGCGCGCGCGATCGAGCTCCGCGCGATTGTAGTAACAGAGAAACTCGCCGTACCCGGCCCGGAGGTTCTCGTGCTCCGCCCCCATTTGCCCTGCCAGAAATCGGGCGCGAGCATAAGCGGTGCCCGTTTCGACCGCGGCCGTGCCCCTAGCCGCCCGGAGCGCATCCCCCAGCGCAAGGCGGAGCCCGAGTTCAAGTCGGTTGCGCTCCAAGCCTTCCGGCAGCGTTTCGAGAAGCGAGAGACCGTTATCGAGCTGGTCCAGCGCTTCCCTTGTCGCCGAGCGCATGATCGCCGTGCGTGCCGCAGCCTGATAATATGGCACTGCCTGCTCCACAAGCCCGGCCCTGCCGTAGTGACCGGCGACGAGTTCGGGGTGAGCTGTTGCCGTGTCCTTGAATCTGTTGACCAGCGCGTCGGCAATCGCGCCGTGCAGTTCCCGGCGGCGCCTTTTGAGGAGCGATTCGTAGGCCGCGTCCTGAATGAGAGCGTGCTTGAAGATGTGTGCCGGACTGGCTGCGGTGCCGCAGCTCAAGATCAGCTCGGCTCCGATCAGTTCCGAGAGCGCCGTCTCCAGTTCACCGGCAGGCATGTCGCTCACGCTCGCCAGCAGCGCACGATCGAACTCCCGCCCAATCACGGCACCGACTTGGGCGGCATGCCTTGCGAAGGGCGGCAGGCGGTCGAGCCGAGCCATCAGCGCGTCCTGAAGTGTCACGGGAACCGTGACCGCAGGCAGAGATCCCAAAAGGTCGAAGTGATCTCCTGCATCGACAAGGACGTTGAGATCGCGCATCGCCTTGGTCAATTCCTCGATGAACAGCGGAATGCCGTCGGTGTGCGCGACGATCTCGTTCAAGACTTCCTGCGGAAGACGCTTGCCCGCAACGGCCTGGGCCACTGCGGCCGCCTCAATCGGATCGAGCCGTTCGAGCACGATCCAGTCGACGTGTGCGCCGCTCCAGGCCGGCTTGAACTCCGGCCGGAAAGTGACGAGCAGCAGCACTGGCAATTGGGCGATCCGATCGTTGATCCGATCGACCAGTTCCAGCGTCGTCGGGTCGAGCCATTGTGCGTCCTCGACGACCATGAGCAGCGGATGCCGCGTCGCGAGCCCCTCAACCCAGTTCAGCAGCGCTGCAAACGTCATGGCTTTCCTCTGCTGAGGGGTCAGATCACGCAACGAATGCTGCTCGGCGGTTCGAACGCCTAGCAGATCGGCGATGAAAGGGATGGCGCCGCTGATATCGGACAAAGCCCTTCCCAGAAGAAGCTCGAGCTTCCTGATCTGTGTTTCGTCGGGGTCAATGCTTGCAAACTCCGCGGAGCGCCGGATTTCCGAGATGACGGGCCGTAGCGCCGAGTTCACGTAGTACGGCGAGGCGTCGAAATGGATTTCCTGGAGCCGGTCCCCTCTCAGTCGATCCCCGAAAAAGCGCACCAGTCTCGATTTTCCGATCCCGGGCTCCCCGGTTACGAGGACAACCTGGCCCATCGTTCGCCTGACCCGCGCCCAGCGCTCGAGCAGCAGATCGATCTCGTGGCCTCGGCCGACGAATGGCGTGAGCATCGTGCCGTGAAGTCCCTCGAACCGACTTTCGCTGCGCCCGATGCCATGGACCCGCCAGAGGGCTACCGAGGGGCTGATCCCCTTGATCGGCTGCCTTCCCCGGTCCTCCAGGTCGAATTTTCCTCCGACGAGGTGCCGGGTGGTTTCGGAAATCACAATCTGGTCCGGCCCTGCCGCCTGCTGCAGCCGTGCTGCGAGGTTCGGCGTCTCCCCGACGATCTCGTCCGGGCGCTCTGCCTCCCCGTCCCCTAGGCTTCCGATGACCACCAACCCTGTGGCAATGCCGATGCGTGCACGAAGGTGAGGAACCTCTTGCGTCTTGATTCCACCAGCTGCTGCCACAATGCGAAGGGCAGCCTTGACCGCCCGTTCAGCCGCGTCCTCCTGTGCCTTCGGCCAGCCGAAATATGCAAGAATGCCATCGCCCAAGAACTTAGCGACGTGCCCCTCGAAACGGTCCACTTCTGCGGTTACCGCGCTTCGGTAACGCCGCATCACCGCCCGCAGATCTTCGGGGTCGAGCAGATGGCTTAGCTCGGTCGACCCGACGAGATCGACGAACATCACCGTGAGCTGCCGCCGCTCTGCCTCTGTCGGGGCGGATAAAGGCAGCGCCGTCTTCAGCGATGCGGGTGCGCCAATGGGCGCCGACCTCGAAACCAGGGCCAGGGAGGCAATCGCATCAAGCAGCTTGCGCCGGTGACCGACGGAGATCACGCCAATTCCCGTCAGATCCTCGGCCCTCAGGTGGGCAAGAACCTCTCCACTAATATCGTTGTCGCGGAAGGCCTTCTCGTATTGTCCCAGGCCGATACCGCGAAGCCAGGTGGCGACGTCCACGTCCCCCTCCTGTATGAAACTACAATAATACACCAAAAGCCCATCATGGACGCGTGAAAAACGGGTCCGAGAAGAGTCGATTCGGCCTCAGCCTGAAGGTCCACTTAAGAGGACCAGAAATGGCGGCAAATGGCGGCGCAAGAATGTCCTTCCGGAACCGGAACTGATGACCCGGCCATCCGCTGCGCAGCGGAAACGTCGCGTGAGGGTCAAAAGCCACCATCGACTAAGCAGGTCGTTAACGGCCGGAATGAAGTCGGAAGCCGAGCGGCAGTTTTCCGCCATCTGTCCCCATAAGCGGACCGACGGCTGCCGGCGCCCCGTCCCGCCGTCTGCACGCATTGCCGGCGCTTCATGACGTATGAAGTGCCCGAGGGCGGAGGCCGGGTCTGTTGCGTGCTTCAACGGGCAAGCAGATGAGGAGAGTTCGTTTCCACGCGTCATGCGCTCGATGGTCGCCCGCCTCCTAATCTGTTTTCGTCCATCAACTGCCCCGCGTCCAATATGTCGGGGAGCGCGTCGGCCTTTCGGCGCTCGGCGGGCGCCCAGCGTTCATCACCTCGTCGGTTCTCGGACCAGGCTGGCTTGGAAAAAGAGTCCGATGGTCTCACGCTTGCCTGCACCACGACTTAGGGCGCACGCTCGGTGGATTGCTAGAGCTTAATCTTATCGATATTCGGGACAGTCACCCACTCGGAACTGCCGAAAGACGGAACAGACAAACGGGCCAGCGAGGGTTTCGACCATCAGGTGGCGGAAGTGGGTATAAGAGTGGGGGCGGTTCTCCTCCAGTCGGAATTACCCATCAAAAACATACGATGCTGTAAGAAGAATGGTGGAGCCAAGCGGGATCGAACCGCTGACCTCCTGCATGCCATGCAGGCGCTCTCCCAGCTGAGCTATGGCCCCATCCGTCCGGCAAAGCCGGCGCCCTTACGGGTTTGGGAAACGGCCCCGGAGGGCCGTTACAGAAGGCGGCTTCTAAACCGGCCTCTTCGCAATATCAAGTCTCTCTTGGAGGCAATTTTTCCGGCCGCCGATTAAGCGACCGGATGCACATCACGTCTCGTCGTCTTCGCCGACGCCGACAATGCCGGTGACGTCGTCGCCGTCTTCCTCTTCATCTTCAAGGAACACGTCTTCTTCTTCATCGCCCAGATCGACATCGTCGTCGCCCAAATCCGGCAGGTCGTCGCCACCGCCCTTGGCCTCGTCGTCCGCCTCCTCGAGCGAAACCACATCGGGGGTTTCGTCCTCGGCGTCGGTCTCGCGCTCCTCGGTCTCCTCGTCGTCGACAGGCTTGCCACTCGCCGAATCGAAATAGGTGCGGGGATATGTCTTGCCCGTATAGGGGGAGACGATCGGATCCTTGTTCAGATCGTAGAATTTCCGGCCCGTTTCCGGGTCTATCCGTTTGGTGCCGAGTTCTTCTTTTGCCACGTCTTAGCCTCGTCCTGAAAGAACGGTCCCCTTAACCGCAGTTGTCCGCACTGTCAAAGCCAAAAAACGCGCGATTTTCCGCGAAAAAATGGGCCTTCCCAGGCTCCGCGCGAGGGGATGACCGCCTGAGAAGTCCATGATAGGAGACCGCCCCGAACGATTGAACATGGATGCCGCCTGCGCGACATCGGCGACGAGGTCACAAATGTCTCATCAAGGCGGCGCGCGTCCGGCAACGGCCAGAAAATCCTCCTCGCTCAAGGGAACCGTCCGGATTCCCGGCGACAAGTCGATCTCGCATCGTTCCTTCATGTTCGGCGGCCTGGCTTCCGGCGAGACCCGCATCACCGGCCTGCTGGAAGGCGAGGACGTGATGCGCACCGGCGAGGCGATGAAGGCGATGGGCGCGAAAATCGACAAGCGCGGCGGCGAATGGGTCATCAGCGGCGTCGGCAATGGCTGCCTGCTGGAGCCGGCGGAGCCGCTCGATTTCGGCAATGCCGGCACCGGCTCGCGCCTCACCATGGGGCTGGTCGGCACCTACGACATGAAGACCACCTTTGTCGGCGACGCCTCGCTATCGAAACGGCCGATGGGCCGCGTTCTCGACCCGCTGCGCCAGATGGGCGTGCAGGTGATCGAGTCGGCCCCAGGCGACCGCATGCCGATCACCTTGCACGGCCCGCGCCACGCGGCACCGATCTCATATCGCGTGCCGATGGCCTCCGCGCAGGTGAAGTCGGCGGTGCTGCTCGCCGGTCTCAACACGCCGGGCATCACCACGGTGATCGAGCCGGTGATGACCCGCGACCACACGGAAAAGATGCTGAAGGGCTTTGGCGCCGAGCTGGAGGTCGAGACCGACAAGGAAGGCGTGCGCCACATCCACATCGAAGGCCAGGGCAAGCTCACCGGCCAGACCATCGCCGTCCCCGGTGACCCGTCTTCCGCCAGCTTCCCGCTCGTCGCCGCGCTCATTGTGCCGGGCTCGGATGTCCTGATCGAGAACGTGCTTATGAACCCGACGCGCACCGGCCTGATCACCACGCTCCTGGAAATGGGTGCGGACATCGAGTTGATAGACCGGCGCAACGCCGGTGGCGAGGACGTTGCCGATTTGCGCGTGCGATCGTCTGGATTGAAGGGCGTGACCGTTCCGCCGGAGCGCGCGCCGTCGATGATCGACGAATATCCGGTACTCGCCGTCGCCGCCTCCTTCGCCGAGGGCGACACGCTGATGCAGGGGCTGGAAGAGCTTCGTGTCAAGGAATCCGACCGGCTGTCGGCTGTCGCCGAAGGCCTCAAGGCCAACGGGGTCGACTGCGACGAGGGCAAGGAAACGCTGCTGGTGCGGGGCAAGCCGGGCGGCAAGGGTCTTGGCGGCGGCACGGTCGTCACGCATCTCGATCACCGCATCGCCATGGCCTTCCTTGTGCTTGGCCTCGCCACCGAGAAGCCGGTGACCGTCGACGATCAGGCGATGATCGCCACCAGCTTTCCCGAATTCATGGGGCTGATGGCGGGGCTGGGAGCGGAGATCGTATAAAAATGTACCAGCCGCCGCATCACCGCGAAGACAACCTCGACGTTCAGCATGCGCTGATCCGCGCGCATCCGCTCGGGCTGCTGATCACCGCCGGTGCGGATGGCCCGACCGCCAATCCGCTGCCGTTCCACCTCGATGCGTCGCGCGGCGCCAAGGGCACGTTGCAGGTGCATATGGCGCGGGCCAACGGCCAGTGGAAGGAACTGCTTGCCGGCGCCGCGCCGTTGGTGGTCTTCCAGGGCGCCGAAAACTACATCACGCCGTCCTGGTACGCGACCAAGCGGGAAACCGGGAAGGTCGTGCCGACCTGGAACTATGCGATGGTTCAGGTGAAGGGCAAGGCGACCGTCATCGAGGATTTCGACTGGCTGCGCCGGCAGATCGGCGCGCTTACCGGCGAGCACGAAGGCAAGCGGGCTAAGCCTTGGGCGGTCGAAGACGCGCCCGAAAATTTCATCGCCGCGCAAATCAAGGGCATCGTCGGCATCGAGATCGAGATCTCCGACATTTCTGGCAAATGGAAGGTCAGCCAGAACCGTCCGGCCGCCGATATTGCCACCGTGATCGGAGGGCTGGGAGAGTCCGGCCAGCCACATGAAAATGCCGACATGGCGGAACTGGTGCGGGAATACGGTCACCGCCGATGACGTCCGCCAATCCGCGATAGCACGTATCTGCATGCTGCGATTTCTTCTCCGGTTCCTGATCTTCGCGGCGCTTACCTTGATTACACAGATCGGTGGGTTGGCTTATGTGCTGGCCCCGTCATTGGACGCGCAAGTGGCATTCGATCAAGGCTGCTTGGGCTCTGTCTGTTTGTGGCCTGTTACGCAGCGGCCACTGTTGCGGCTAAGGTCGCCGGGCCTGTGTTCGGCCGAGTGGCCCTGTCCTGCCTTGCCGATGCCGGTAACAAGCTCGCGGTTCGGTCACTCCTCTACTGTTCGCTCAACCGCAACTATGTGACGCCGCGAGTGCGCGACCTTGCAAACGCGCTGGCTGTTCGCATCGACACCGATTTTCCGGGAACGACGACGCTTGCCCTCGACGCCAACTTCCCGTTTTTCGACGGTTTTCCGATGTTCCCGCATCTGTCGCACGCGGACGGCCGCAAGCTCGACGTCGCGTTCTATTACGCGGATGGCAACGGGCAATATCTGGATGGCACGACCCGATCGCCGATCGGCTATTTTGCGTTCGAGCAGCCGGGTATCGGAGCGGATCTGTCATGCCAAGGCCGGGACGACTGGCTTACCCTTCGCTGGGGTCTGGATTTCCTGCAGCCGCTGTTTCCCGACTATCGGCTTGAGCCGCAAAGAACCGCGGCGGCGGTCGGATGGCTGACTACGGAAGGAGCCGCAAAGTTCGGCGTCGAAAAGATATTTTTGGAGCCGCATCTCAAGCAGTCCCTCGGCATCGCAAGTGACAAGGTCCGCTTCCAGGGTTGCCGGGCCGCGCGGCACGACGACCATATCCACATTCAGATCGCGCCCTCAGGCCGTTGAGATCGGGAAAACGCCTTCAGCCTTTGTAAGGCACTCCTTGATAGCATCATTTGCTCACCGAGTGCCCGCAACGATGAAGAATCGAACCGATTTCAATCGGCAGGAACGCCCCGATGGGATGATCCTCTATCGGCCTGCGGGGAACGGACCGACCTATGTGTTGTCCAGGAGCAGGACGCCAAGATTCGCAAACTGATCCTGTGGCAGGTCTTAATTGGCGTGGCAGCAGGCTTTCCGATCATGCTGGCCATTCTGTCCTGGCTTTCCGGCGATCTGGACGCTCCATTGTTGCTGGCCTGTATAGGAGTTGCGCTGACGGTCGCGACTCCTATGGGACTCAGACTGGAACGACGCCGCAAAAACATCGTCCGGCAAGCGCCGGTTTCAGACGCGCAGATCGAACTCCCCGAGGTCAGACACCAACTGGCGCGGCTTTGGTCGGCGGTGCCTGCGTGCCATAGGTTCGCGCTTCGGGCAGCTCCGTTCCTGATGCTGTTTTCCAGCGGGATCATCGTTCTCGGGCATCTGTTTGGGAGATTTCCTGAACGACCTCCTTTGTCCCTTATGCAATCGGCTGCGTTCTTCGTCCTGAGCATCCCGTTTTGCTGGCTGATCGTCCGAACCAGGAGCGGCCGAGCGTCTTCCACAAAAGCCTGAGACATCGGCGCGCCGCACGCCGGGGCGACTTACCCGTTGCGCTCGCGGCATTTCTCCTCCATGTGCGCCGCCATGGAAAAATCGCTCACCATCGCCATCGACGGCCCCGCCGCTTCCGGAAAAGGCACGCTCGCCCGCCGCATCGCCGATTATTATCATCTCGGTCATCTCGATACCGGGCTGACCTATCGCGCCGTGGCGCATATGCTGATCACCAAGGGCTGGCCGCTCGACGACGATGCCCATGCCATCGAAGCCGCGAGGCAGGTCGACCTCGGCAATCTCGACAAGCACGCGCTTTCCGCCCATGCCGTCGCCGACGCGGCTTCGAAGGTGGCTGTTATCCCCGAGGTGCGCAAAATCCTGGTCGAAAAGCAGCGCGCCTTCGCAGCCCAGCCCGGCGGCGCGGTGCTGGATGGACGCGACATCGGCACGGTCGTCTGCCCCGACGCTCCGGTAAAGCTCTATGTCACCGCAAGCGCCGAAGTGCGCGCCATGCGCCGCCTGCGCGACATCGAGGGCCGCGGCGGTCACGCGGGACTAGCCGAAATCCTCGACGACATCCAGCGCCGCGACCAACGCGACATGGGCCGCGCCGACTCACCGCTGAAGCCGGCCTCCGACGCGCACTTGCTCGACACGTCGGAAATGTCTATAGAAGCCGCGTTCCGCGCGGCCAGGGCGATCATAGACGACGTGCTTGCCAAGCGGAACGAAGCCTGAAACGCGCCGGCCTTTTCCGAAACGGGAATTGCCGCTGGCCGAACTAAGGCACGAACCAGCCTGCCAGCATTCCACATGCGCCGGTTTGCCGCTCGTGTAGCGGCCTAAGGTCTTTCAGGAGACCGGAACGCCGGCAGGCCAACGCAACACGAACCCACGGCGCCGCCTTGCCCAAGCGGCAGGGCTTTCAGGAGAAACAATGTCTGAATTCAACCCATCCCGCGACGATTTCGCCGCCTTGCTCGACGAGTCGTTTTCCAGCGGCCATTCCGGCGAAGGCCAGGTCGTTCGCGGCATCATCACGGCCATCGAAAAAGATATGGCCATCATCGACGTCGGCCTGAAGGTCGAGGGCCGCGTGCCGCTGAAGGAATTCGGCGCCAAGGCCAAGGACGGCCAGCTCAAGGTCGGCGACCGCGTCGAAGTCTATGTCGAGCGCATCGAGAACGCGCTTGGCGAAGCCATGCTGAGCCGCGACAAAGCTCGCCGCGAAGAGAGCTGGGTCAAGCTCGAAGAGAAGTTCAACAAGGGCGAGCGCGTCGAAGGCGTCATCTTCAACCAGGTCAAGGGCGGCTTCACCGTCGATCTGGACGGCGCCGTGGCCTTCCTGCCGCGCTCGCAGGTCGACATTCGCCCGATCCGCGACGTCACCCCGCTCATGCACAACCCGCAGCCCTTCGAGATCCTCAAGATGGATCGCCGCCGCGGCAACATCGTCGTGTCGCGCCGCACCGTGCTCGAAGAGAGCCGCGCCGAGCAGCGCTCCGAGATCGTCCAGAACCTCGAAGAGGGCCAGGTGGTCGAGGGCGTGGTCAAGAACATCACCGATTACGGTGCGTTCGTCGACCTCGGCGGCATCGACGGCCTGCTGCACGTCACCGACATGGCATGGCGCCGTGTCAACCATCCGACCGAGATCCTCAACATCGGCCAGACGGTCAAGGTGCAGATCATCCGCATCAACCAGGAAACCCATCGCATCTCGCTCGGCATGAAGCAGCTCGAGAGCGATCCGTGGTCCGACATCGGCTCGAAATTCCCGATTGGCAAGAAGATCCGCGGCACCGTCACCAACATCACCGACTACGGCGCCTTCGTGGAGCTGGAGCCGGGCATCGAGGGCCTGATCCACGTTTCCGAGATGAGCTGGACGAAGAAGAACGTGCACCCCGGAAAAATCCTGTCGACGACGCAGGAAGTCGATGTCGTGGTGCTCGAGGTCGATCCAGCCAAGCGCCGCATCTCGCTCGGCCTCAAGCAGACGCTGGAAAACCCGTGGCACGCCTTCCAGGCCAACCATCCGGTCGGCAGCGAGGTCGAGGGCGAGGTCAAGAACAAGACCGAGTTCGGCCTGTTCATCGGCCTCGACGGCGATGTGGACGGCATGGTGCACCTCTCCGACCTGGACTGGAACCGTCCGGGCGAGCAGGTCATCGAGGAATATCAGCGCGGCCAGATGGTCAAGGCGCAGGTTCTCGACGTCGACATCGACAAGGAGCGCATCTCGCTGGGCATCAAGCAGTTGCAGCGCACCGCCGCTTCGTCGGCTGGCGAAGCCGGCGGCGACCTGCGCAAGAACGCGGTCGTCACCTGCGAAGTCACCGGCATCAAGGACGGCGGCATCGAGGTGCGGCTGGTCGAGAGCGGCGTCGAGTCCTTCATTCGCCGCGCGGATCTTTCCCGCGACCGCGACGAGCAGCGCCCGGAGCGTTTCACGGTCGGCCAGAAGGTCGATGCACGTGTCATCGCCTGGGACAAGAAGACCCGCAAGGTGCAGGTCTCGATCAAGGCGCTGGAAATCGCCGAAGAGAAGGAAGCGGTCGCCCAGTACGGCTCGACCGATTCCGGCGCTTCGCTCGGCGACATCCTCGGCGCGGCGCTCAAGGGCCGCAACTGACCGACGACGGCCTTCAAGCCGCTGCCTGAAAAACGAAAAGCCCCGCCGGAGCGATCCGGCGGGGCTTTTTCGTTGGGAACCTCGTCCAAAGCGGGGCGTTCATCTCCCGACAGGCGCCAGGCGCCGTCAAGAAAACAACCCAGGAGATGCGACATGAACTGGAATCAGGTTGAAGGCAATTGGGAGCAGTTCAAGGGCAAGGTCCAGCAGCAGTGGGGCAAGCTCACCAATGACGACCTCGACGTGATCAAGGGCAACAGGCGCCAACTGGCCGGGCGCTTGCAGGAGCGTTATGGCCAGGCCCAGGATGCCGCAGAGAAAGACATCGACACTTGGCTGTCCAGGCACTGATCAAGCCACTCCACCATCTTTCGATCCCGCCGGGGCGACCCGGCGGGTTTCTTTTTGGGATAGCTTCAGTGAATTTCCGCCGATCCGAAATGGTCGACCGTGAAGAATGAAGCGGATCAGGCTGGGCGAGATTTTGTCTGGCAGTTGATGGCTGCGATGAGCAGGCACAAAAGGTTCCTGAACCAGTTGAGCAGGAGCGAGAAGTTGTAGCCTGCGGCGGCGAGGATGGCGTTGATGGCGTCGCCGTGCTTGCCGGCGAGATAGTTGCGGCCCATGCGGTGCTCGGCCTTGACGTGTCCGATGACGGGCTCGATTGCCGAGCGTCGGCGCATCTGACGCTTGATGGCCGGTGTGACACGGCGTTTCTGGGCGGCGGTGAAGACCCTGAGCTTGTGGCTGTCGGGTGCGTTGTGGCCGCGGTATCCGGCGTCGGCGAGGATGCGGCCGATCTCGCTGCCAATGGTCTTTTCCATGTCGGGGATGATCGCTTTCAGCGTGTGGCCGTCATACGGATTGCCCGGCAGCGCCTTTACATGAAGGGCGAACTGACCGCCCTTCGAGCGCTTAAGCGTGGTGGCCACCGACACCTTCACCCCGAACTCGTAAGGGGCGCGTGCCTTGCCCTTGCCGATGCACTCGACCTCGTGGGCATGCAGGGAGTAGATTTTTCGGCCGCGCTGGCGCTGCCTCTGCCGCAGAACTGCCGATGCCTGGTAGAGCGGCCATCTGAAGAGCGCCTCCAACTCGGCATTGCCGGCGATCCGGCGGGAGATGTCGCGAACAGTCCGGCCGAGATAGGTCTTGAGCTTGCGCAGTGCCTTGCCCGCCCGCTTGAACTGCTTGGCGTGCGCATAGCGCTGGTGCTTGATCAGTGAAAGCTTGCCGACCCGCACATAGGTCTGGCGCAGTCCGAGCCCCGCCTTGCTGGCCAGCCGCACCAGCCGCTCGCGCGCCCGCTGGATGAGTTTTGCATCGGTCGGGAACATCACGTTCTTCGGCTGCACCGTGGTGTCGACGATCACTTGGCGCGTATCGGCCGGCTTCATCGCTCCGCTCTTGACCGCCACCGCGAGGCTCTCCTGCAGCAGGATCGTGATCCGTTCCTCACCCATGCGCTGGCGCCAGCGTGTCATCGACGAGCGGTCGAAGGGCAGCTCGTGACGGAAGAATTCCTCGCCGGTGAGATACTGGAAATAGGGGTTCTCCACCCACCGAGCGCACAATACGTCGTCCGACAGGTCGAAGGTGTGCTTCAGGATCGCCAGCCCCGCCATCAGCCGCGTCGGCAGCGGCGGCATGCCCGGTCCGTCCGAATAGACCGCGCCGAAACGCGCTTCCAGCACCGGCCAGTCGATCGCCTGCGCCAGCCGAACCAGCTCATGTCTCATGTTGATGATCTGATCGAGCCGGGCGCGGAACAGATCCTGCTCCCCCGTCTCGCACTTCTCGCACTTCTCGCGTGGCCTGGACATTGCCGTCGCCTCGATTCGCCCGCCAAACCGAGTGAATCACGCCTCGGCCGACAAGGGAATCGAAAACCAAATTGCAAGAAAACAGCCATCAAACACCGCCTATCCTGCAATTCCAAACGCACCGTACTCACAGATTACAAAGTCAGATCAATGGCTTGTGGATAGTTCACGGGCGACGAAATGGCAAGCCGTTGGGACAGCGACGATTTCGGACCGGCACGATGCCTGAAGGGCGTTGCTTCCGGCCGTTGATGTCAATCCACGCGGTATTCGATCATCGCCGGCAGTTTCGCCGTGATGCGAAGCTGGGGAGCAAGTTCCGCCGGGCTCGTCACGCTGGCATAAGGCAGGCTATAGGCCTCGGCGATCTTGGCGAAATCCGGCGGCGCCGGTGAAACGCCAACCGGTTCGACGCCGACGTCCCGCATCGACAACTCGATCTCGCGATAGCCGCGGTTGTTCCACACCACGAACATCACGCCTGCCTGCATTTCCACCGCCGCGGCGATTTCCGGGAGCGTGAATTGAAAGCCGCCGTCCCCTGTGAGGCAGACGACCGGCAGGTCGGGGCGGGCAAGCGCCGCGCCGATCGCCGCAGGCGGACCATATCCCAGCGCACCATAGCCGGTCGCGGCATTGAACCAGCCACCCGGCCGGTCGTGATCGTAGTAGAGATTGCCGGCATAGACCGGCTGGGTCGAATCCCCGACGATCAGCGCTCCCGGCAAGGCGTCGCGGATAGCCTCCACCGCTTGGAGTTGCGAAGGCAGCGCCGCGCCAAGCCGGGCCAGTTCGGCACGCGCCGCGTTGCGGCAGTTTTCGGCGCGCTTTGCCCCGTTCGATGTGCCTGAGGGAGGGGCGCGGTCCGAAAGGCTGGCCAGCATGGCCTCCAGTCCGGCGTTGCTGTCGGCCTCGACCTTGACCGTCGCGGGGCGACGGTCGAGTTGCTCGGCGTCGATGTCGATGCGGACAAGATTGGCGGGAAAGACAAAGCCGCCGTCGGCGTACATATCGTAGTCGGTCGGGCCGAATTCCGTGCCCACCGCTATCGCAAGGTCGGCCGAGCCGATCAGCGCCCGCACCGATTTCAGGCTCGGACTGGCCGGAACCACGAGGGGATGCCGGTGCAGCAGGCCGCGGCCGTTGGCCGTCAGCACCACCGGTGCGTCCAGGCGCTCGGCAAGCGCCGTCAGGGCCGCTCCGGCGTGCCGTGCTCCGCCGCCAGCGAGGATGATGGGTCGCACGGCCTGCGCGATCATCCGCGCGCCGGCCACCACCGCTGCATGATCGGACTCGGGCAGATCCGCCGTCTCGATCGGCTTAAGCGGCGCGGCCTCCTTGCCCATGACGTCCAGCGGGATCTCGATATGCACCGGCCCTGGCCGGCCGGTCCGGAACAGGGCGAAGGCGCGGTCGATGGCCGGCTGCAATTCCGCCGCGCTCTCGACACGGGCGGACGACAGTGCGACCTTTTCCATCATGCCGCGCTGGTCGGGAAGTTCGTGGAGGTAACCCAGACCCTTGCCGAGCGAAGCGAGTGCGTTGACACCCGATATCACCAGCATTGGCACTGAATCGGCGCGAGCCTGCGCCATGGCGGTGATGGTGTTGGTCAGGCCAGGGCCGGTGATAACGAAGGCGACGCCCGGCCGGCCGCTGGCGCGGGCGTATCCGTCGGCCATGAAACCGGCGCCCTGCTCGTGGCGGGGCGTGACATGGCGGATTTTCGAGCCGGCAAGGCCACGATAGAGTTCGACCGTATGGACCCCAGGGATGCCGAACACGGTGTCGACGCCGTGGTGTTCAAGCAGGGCAATGAGCGATTCGCCGATGGTGGTCATTGGCGTCCCTCCCCCTTGAGGGGAGGGTGGCCCGAAGGGCCGGGTGGGGTCACCGCGGCCGTACGAGGGGCCTTCTTTGCTCTCGAAAAGGTACGGTCGAGCTTGGCCGCAACGACCCCACCCGGCCGCTTCGCGGCCACCCTCCCCTCAAGGGGGAGGGAAAGCTGGCACCACCCGCTCATGCTCGCAGCACCGGTCGCGTCAGGCAGGTCGGCCCGCCTTCGCAGGCGATGCACAGAGCATCCGCCTCGAAGGTTATCGCGGTGCAGCCTGCTGCCTCCATGGCAGCCTTGGTCCTGGGAAATCCAGCGACCGCGATCACCTCGCGCGGCGCAGTCGGCAGCACGTTGAGGCTAAGACCGTGGGAGGCGAAAAACTCGTCGGCGTCGCCCTCGACCAGCCGGATGCCCTTGGCCTTCAGCATCTGGTAGAACGCCGCCGGCAGCAGCGGCGCGTAGACCAGCGACAGGTCGTCGGCCAGCGGGCTGATCACCGACATCAGGTGCAGGCAGGCTTCCTCGCCATGCCACAGCGGCAGGTCGAAGCCGTAGACGGAAATGCCATGGGGAGACAGCAGATTAGCCATCTGCTGGATGCCGTCCTGGTTGGTGCGCACGCCGCGGCCGATCGCCAGCGTCGTACGGTCCACCCACACGCAATCGCCGCCCTCGACCTTGCCGGGCGCCTCGATGCGGCCAAGCACCGGCACGCCGAGGCGCGCATAGGCGGCTGCATGCAGCGCCGGCTCCGGCTCGCGCAAAACCTTGCCCATGGACAGGATGACGGCGCCGTGGTCGGTCACCAGCGAAGGGTCGTGGGTAAAGACGGAATCCGCGAGGCCGTCCTCGATGTCATCCAGCCATTCGATCTGAGCACCCGACGCGGCCACCAGATCGGCGAGTACCTGATGCTGGATGGCTGCCTTCGCCGGATCGAAACCCGGTCCATAATGCCAGCGCTTCGCGTCGGCGCCGCGCATGGCGGAAGAAGCGCGGCGCATCAGCACGCGCTTGAGCGGCGCGGCCATCGCCTGCGAGCCATAGGTTTTTGCCACCGCAACATTCATCGCTGCCTGTCCCTCGTGGATCGTCTCCGGATGCCAGTATCCACGGGCTGTGGGGCACGGCAAGGGCCAGCGACAGACACGGCCTTGGCGTTGAGCCGCCTCATTGCGGCAGCGATCTATAGCAAGCGGCCCGCCAAAACGCGGAGGCGGCTACCGCAGCGAGGTTGCCATCACCCCGCCGTCGACGGTCAGCACGGCGGCGTTCACCTTGTCCATCTGCGCAAGGTGCAGGAACACATCCGCCACGTCCTCCGCCGTGACCTCGACGCCGAGCAGATTGCCGGACATGTATTCCTTGGGCGTCATGCCGCGCGTGGCGGCGCGTTCGACGATCATCTGGTCGGTCATCAGGCCGGTACGGATTCGGCCCGCATTGACGCCGGCAACGCGAATTCCCTCGCCGCCATGATCCACGGCATATTGCTTCATGAGCGCCAGGGTGGCGGCCTTGGGGATGCCGTAGGGACCAAAATCCTTGCCGGGGTTCACCGACTGGTTGGAGATGTTGAACAGGATCGTCCCGCCGCCGCCCTGAGCACGGAAGGCGCGCACAGCTGCCTGGCAGACATGCTGGTGACCGAAGAAATTGAGATCGAAGCTTTTTCGCAGCGCTTCCATCGGCAGGTCGGCGATCGGCCCCTGGTCGGCCGATCCAGCGTTGGAAACGAGCAGGTCGAGCCCGCCGAGTTGCTCGACTATCCCTTCGAACGCCGCCTCGACCGAAGCCCGGTCGGTCACGTCGCAGCGCAATGCAACGCCCTCAATCTCCGTGGCGAGCGCCTGGAGCGCACCCTCGTTGATGTCGAGACAGGCGACAGTAGCGCCCGCGCTGGCGAAGGCCCGCGCCACGGCGCGGCCGATGCCGCTCGCCGCGCCGGTCACGGCGACCCGGCGTCCTTCCAGCGGGCTCGTCATGGCTTTTGCCGGTGCTGCGCTTGCCATCGTCATGCAGCCTGCTTCAGCGACAGGTCACGGAACATGGAGTATGCCCGCTCCGCCGTCTCGCCGCGATGCACGACGGCGCCCAGCGCCTGCAGCATCGCCGCCGGATCGGAGGACTGGAAGACGTTGCGGCCCATGTCGACGCCCGCAGCACCCTGGTTGATCGCCTGGTAAGCCATTTCCAGCGCCTCACGCTCCGGCAGCTTCTTGCCGCCGGCGATCACGATGGGGACCGGGCAGCCGAGCACGATCTTCTCGAAACCCTCATCGACATAATAGGATTTGACGAATTGCGCGCCGATCTCGGCGGCGATGCGCGTGGCGAGGCCAAAGTAGCGGGCGTCGCGCACCATGTCCTTGCCGACCCCGGTGACTGCCATGGTCGGGATGCCGAAGCGCGTGCCCGTGTCGATCAGTTTCACCACATTGCCGATCGACTTGTGCTCGTATTCCGCGCCCACATAGACCTGTGCGGCCATGGCGACGGCGCCGAGCCGGATTGCATCGTCGATGTCGACGGCGACCAGTTCGTTCGACAGTTCGGTCAGGATCGAGTTTCCGCCCGAGCAGCGCAGCACCACAGGCTTGTTGACTTCCGGCGGAATTGTCGAGCGCAGAGCGCCGCGCGTGCACATCAACACGTCGGCGTGTTCGGCCAGTGGCGCGATGGTCAGGTCCATGCGCTCCAGGCCGGTGGTCGGTCCCTGGAAATAGCCATGGTCGAAGGCGAGCATCACCGTCTTGCCCGAGGCCGGGTTGAAGATGCGCGACAGTCTTGCCTTCATGCCCCAGTCGTGATGCGCCGCCCCTTTCAGGAAAAAGCGGCTGGTGTCGGCTGGGCGGCCCTGGCCCCAATCCTTGCCGTCCTTGATGTCGTCGAGATCTGCCATTGTCGTGTCCTCGTTCGGCGCCAACGCCACCCTCCCCCTTGTGGGGAGGGTCGCGGAGCAAATGCCGCAAAGCGGCGTTTGTGACGCGGGGTGGGGGTAATTGGAATTCGACCCCCCACCCCGTCTTGCAGTCTTCACTTCGTTTCGACTGCTCGCGGACCTTCCCCACAAGGAGGAGGATAAACCCGGCGAAGCCGCCGCTATCTCAACTCAATCCTTCGCCACGAAATCCCGCATCGCCGTGAGGATCAGCGAGATCGAGATCGCCCCCGGATCGGGGTGGCCGATGCTGCGTTCGCCCAGCGAGCGCGCCTTGCCGGTGGTGGCGATCATGTCCTTCGTCGCCTCAACGCCGGCCAGCGCACCTTCTACCGCGGTGGCGGTCGCGGCCTGAAGGCCCTCGCCGGCAGCATCGCGCGCCACGCGCGCGGCCGGAGCAAGGGCATCCACCATGGTCTTCTGGCCCTCGACGACGCCTCCGCGCTTGAGCACGGCTGCGAGCCCTTCTTCCAGGAAAGCGGCAAAGCTCGCCCCGTCGATCGTGCCACCGGTAAAACCCTTCGCACCGGAGCGGAACAGCGTGCCGAACACCGCGCCTGCCGCCCCGCCCGTCTTGGACAGGATCGCCATGCCGATGGTCTTGAAAGCAGCGTCGACGCTTTCCGGTTCCGAGGCTTTCAACGCTTCGAGTGCGGCCTCAAAACCGCGCCGCATGCCGATGCCGTGGTCGCCATCGCCGATGGCGAGGTCCGCGTCGGTCAAGATGTCCGTCTGGTCGATCAGCGCCTGGCTGACCGCCACGAGCATGTCGCGGGCGCCGGCCGCGTCGAGCGTTTTCGCCATGGCTCACATCCTCGAATAGCCGAGAGATTCGGCCGGCATGTCGAGATAATGTTTCAGCTCGTCGTCGAGCCTCAGAAGCGTGACCGAGAAGCCGGCCATCTCCTGCACGGTCAGCCAGGTGCCGACATCCGACCGGTGCACCTTGATGCCTTCACGATCCAGAATCTGGCGGATGCGGCGGTTGACGATCAGCATTTCCATCATTGTCGTCGCGCCGAGATTGTTGATCATCAGGGCGACCTCGTCGCCGCTCTTGAACGGCAGGTCGGACAGGAGTTTGGCCATCAACTGGTCGGCGATTTCATCGGCGGGCGCGATCTTCTGGCGCGACACACCGGCTTCGCCATGCGCGCCCATGCCGATCTCGATCTCGTCATCGGCGAGTTCGAAGGTGAGCTTTCCGGTCTCGGGAATCGAGCCGGCGGCGACCGCGACGCCGATCGAGCGGACATTGGCCACCGCCTTGCGTGCCACCCGCTCGACCTCGTCCAGCGTGTCCAGCTCGGACGCCGCCCCGCCCGCGATCTTGATCATGAAAATGTCGCCGGCGATGCCGCGCCGGTCATGCGTGCGCTCCGGGGGAGCGGCGGCGACGTCATCGGTGACACGCACGGTGCGCACCTCGATGCCGTCTTCCTCCAGCAGTTCGACGGCCATGTCGAAATTCATGTTGTCGCCGGCATAGTTGCCGTAGAGGAACAGCACGCCCTTGCCGCGATGCACGGCCTTGGCCGCCTCGTGGATGATGTCCGGCGACGGCGCGGCGAACACCTGGCCGCAGGCGGCGCCGTCGCCCATGTTTTTCCCGACGAAGCCGTGGAAAACCGGCTCATGGCCGCTGCCGCCGCCGATCAACAGCGCGACCTTGCTTTCCGGCAGGTCGGTGCGGACGATCGCAGCGTGCTTGTCCAGCTTGCGGATACGCCCATCATTGGCCAGCACCAGGCCGTCCAGCATTTCAGCGACGACCTTTTTCGGATCGTTCAGAATCTTCTTGGGATTAGCCAACTCTCTCCTCCTCTTCCTGGTGCCGTGCATCGGGCACGTGATCAAGGATCATGAACAGGATCACGCCGGCAAGCAGCACCGGAAAACCGAACACGAAAAGCCCGTGCCAGAATGGCTGGCACAACATGGCGAAGCCGATCAGGATCAGCGCCGAGGCCAGCCGGTAGAACCAGTTCTTCGTGAGGTAAGCGCTCATCGTGCCTTCCCTCCGAGATGCGAGATTCGGCTGCCGTTCTCCCCGTCAAAAAGGAAGCCGCTGGTTATGCGGAACGAGCAGGCGTCGCCCTGCTTGAAGACCAGTTCGGAGGGCACGACCTTGCGGAACGAGCCGGCAGTCGAGTTGATCTGCACGGCGCGCTCAAAACCGCGATTGTCGACGGCATAGACCGAACCGTCATTGGCGCCGGCCGCGCCGGCCGGCCCGACTTCGATGTCTTCGGGCCAGGCGCCGAGCAGCACCTTACGTCCGGCCGCCGGTCCCACCACGCCGAAGGTGCCGATCGGCAACCTCTGTTTGCCGCCCGGGATCAGCACGGAACCGTCGCTTATCGACGCCTCGAAGAAGGCCATGGACGGGCTGCCGATCAGCTTGCCGACGCGCATATTGGCCGGCAGAGCGATGATGTCGTCGATGGTGCCGGTCTGCTGCACCACCCCACCCTCGATGATCGCCAGCCGGTCGGCGATGGCGATCGCGCCGTGATAGTCGTGGGTGGCGTAGAGCATGGTCGAACGGTGCTGGCGGTGGATTTGCCTGAGTTCGGCGCGAAGCCCCTCGCGCAGCTTCAGGTCGAGCGCCGACAGCGGCTCGTCGAGCAGGAACATTTTTGGACGGCGCACCAGGGCGCGCGCGATAGCGACACGCTGGCGCTCGCCGCCCGAAAGCGTGTCCACGTCACGGTCGAGTAGATGCGAGATGCGCAAAAGTTCGGCGGTTCGGCCCACCCGGACTTTGATCTCGGCCTCGTCCTCGCGATAGGTCGGCGACCGCAGCGCGAAGGCGATGTTGTCCTTCACGTCCAGTACCGGCAGCAGGTTGAAACCTTCGAAGACGATGGAAACGTCGCGACCTGACGGGTCGATGTCCGTGACGTCGCGTCCGGCCAGGAACACTTTTCCGGCTTCGAGGCTGAGCAATCCAGCCGCCGACAGAAGCGTCGAGCTTTTGCCCGCGCCCGTCGGGCCGAGCAGAGCCATGATCTCGTTGTCCGGCACTTCGAGGTCGAGGCCGCGCAGCGCCCGCTTGGCGCCGTAGGATTTCTTCAAGCCTTCCAGCTTCAGCATCGGGACGCTCATGCCGCGTCTCCCGTCACGCGCCGGCCCGTCTCCGCGTCGAAGAACAGCAGCCCCTCCGGCACGAAATGCACCGCCTCGGCCGGCGCTGTTCGGTTCGGCCGTTTGTCGACCCCCTGATAGGCATTGCCGCCGATGGAGAAATTGAAGAAGCGATCGCGGCCGACCGAAAACACATCGTCCACCGCAAGCGGGAAGGCGATCGGGTCACCGGGCCCGACCAAATGCACGTTGAGTGGCCGCACGCCGAGCTTCAGTTTCCGCCGGCTGGCGACCGCCCATTGCGGGATACGGTTCTTCGCAGGCGTCAGCGTGACGGCGCTGTCCCCGAGCCTCAAGCCGCCGTCGACCGGCACGAGATCGATCAGGTTCATAGACGGCGAGCCGATGAACTGGCCGGCAAAGACATTCTCCGGCTCGAGGAAGATGCGGTCGGGATCGCCGACCTGCACGATCCGCCCGTCACTCATCAGCACGATGCGGTCGGCCAGGCTCATGGCTTCCCGCTGGTCGTGGGTGACGTAGACGGTGGTGACGCCCAGTTCCCGCTGAAGGTGGCCGAGTTCCCAGCGCATTTCCTCGCGGAACTGCTCGTCGATGGCCGAAAGCGGCTCGTCGAGCAGCAGCACGGCGGGCTCGCGGATGACGGCGCGTGCCAGCGCCACTTTCTGGCGGGCGCCGGGCGGAAGCGAAGCCGGATAGCGGTCGAGGTCGGCGCCGAGGTCAAAAATCCCGACGACCCAGTCGAGCTTGCGCGCGATCTCGGCGCGGGGAACGCCGCGTGCCTTGAGCGGAAAGACGATGTTTTCGCGGATCTTCAGGTGCGGATAGAGCGAGACGAACTGGAACACCATGGCGATGTTGCGTTCGCTGGCCGACATGTCGTTGACGCGCCTGCCGTCGAACAGCACGTCGCCGGACGTCGCCTTCACCAGTCCGGCGATGCAGCGCAGCGTCGTCGTCTTGCCGCAGCCCGAGGGGCCGAGATAGACGACGAACTCGCCGTTCCTGACCGTCAGGTTGACGTTGTCGACCGCCTTGAAGCCGGCGAAGTCGATGGTCAGGTTTTTCAGTTCAATCTCGGCCATCAGTATTTCTCGCCCATCTTGCCGAGATGGCGGACCAGGATCATCGACAGGCCGATGATGATGAAAAGCAGCATGACAGCCAGCGCCGAGGCTTCGCCCGTATAGAAATAGCTGAAGGCGGTTTTCGCGACCGCGAACGACACGGTCTCCGTGCTCGATCCCGGCCCGCCGCCGGTGAGCGCGAAGAACAGGTCGTACTGCTTGAAGCTGTCGATCAGCCGCAGGATCAGCGCGATGAACAGCACCGGCGCCGACATCGGCAGCGTGATGCGGAAGAATTTGTAGGCCGGGCTCGCGCCGTCCACTTCCGCTGCTTCGTAGATGGTTTCCGGGATGCCGCGGAACGCGGCGGTGGCCAGCAGGATGATGAAGGGCGCCCACATCCAGGTGTCGGCTATGGCTGCTGCCCAAAGAGCCGGCGTAGTCTGGCCGAGCCAGTCGACCTTCGACAGGCCGACGACGGTGAGAAGGTAATTGATGACGCCCCATTCCGAATTCAGCATGTAGCGCCAGAGGAAACCGACCACGACCGGCGACAGCATCATCGGCATCATCAGCAGCGTGAACACCACGTCGCGGCCGCGAAAGTTCTTCTGCAACTGGTAGCCGACGAATATGCCGATCAGCATCTGCATGGCGACGCAGATGAACACGAATTTTCCGGTGAAGACGAAGCGGTCCCAGAGCTCCGGGTCGGACAGCAGGAACGTGTAGTTCTTCAGGCCGACCGGCTTCATGCCGGCTGCGGGCCTGAGCGCCGAGAAATTGAAGAAGGAATAGTAGATCAGCGAGAAGATCGGGTAGGCGACCATGAAGATCAGGATCGCCAGCGTCGGCGACAGGAAGCCGAAGATCATCAGCCGGCCGGACGAACGCTTCTTCAGCTCGGCCTGGCGTTGTTCGTGGGAAACAGTGCTCATCGTCCTACCTCCGCCCCAGCACGCCGAAGGTCATGCCCATCAGCAAATGTTTGCGGATCAGGTAGAAGAACACCAGCACGGGGATGATGAGCACCACGCCGGCGGCGCAGATCTGCGTCCATTCGATGCCGGTGGCGCCGGCCGCCGACGAAATCTTTACCGGCAGCGTCTTGGCCTGCGTGGTGGTCAGGATCGAGGCGAAGGCGAACTCGTTCCAGGCGAAAATGAAGCAGAACCCTGCCGAGGCGGCGATGCCGCCCTTGACCATCGGCAGAACCAGCCGGGTGAAGGCATACATGCGCGAATAGCCGTTGACGATGGCGATCTGCTCGACCTCGCGCGGCACGCCGTCGAAGAAACCCTTCATGATCCAGGTGGCAAGGCCGACATTGGCGAAGATGGCGACGAGGATGAGGCCGGTGCGCGTATCCGCCAGGCCCAGCCGCGCGAACATCAGATGGTAGAAGACGAGCACCGCGACAGGCGGCAGCATGCGGGTCGACAGCACGAAGAACATGAAGTCGCCCTTGCCGCGAAAATTGAAGCGCGAGCAGACATAGCCGGCAAGCGTGCCAAGGAACACGGCGAGGAAGGTGCCCACCGTGGAGACGAGCACGCTGTTGAGCAGCGAATCGAACACGCCGACGGCCGAGGCGCTGCCCGCCGCCGCCCCGACGCCGAAGACGCTCTGGTAGCCGGAGAAGTCAGGCGTGAAGAGCAGTTTCGGCGGCATCGAGAACAGGTCGACGCGGCTCTTCAGCGAGGAAATGATCAGCCAGAAGATCGGGCCGAGATTGTAGAAGGTGTAGGCGATGAGCAGCAGCAGGAGCAGCCACCGGCCGGCCAGATCGATCGCTGATGATTTGGATGTGCCCATCGAAAGCAGTCCGGTTGAAGATTTGAGAGCCGGCGATGCCGGCTATCCCTCCCCCTTGAGGGGAGGGTGCCGAGCGTAGCGAGGCGGGTGGGGTCACCTCAACTGCCTCTACGCAAAAAGAACGTCGAGCACTGCCGCGTCGACCCCACCCGGCCGCTGCGCGGCCACCCTCCCCTCAAGGGGGAGGGGAACTCGGCGCATCACTCCACCGGAACGACCTTGTCTTGGCCGACCGGCGAGATCTCCTGGTCCGGCACTTCCGGCGTCTTCTCGCCGCGCTTGATCTCGTAGCCGGCGCGTTCGAGCGTGCGCTCGTTCTTTTCGGCGGCGTCCGAAAGCGCCTGCTGCACAGTCTTTGAGCCTGCAACCGCGTTCGAGACTTCCTGCTGCAGTTCATCCAGCAGTGCCGGATATTCCGGCAGGTGCCAGTAGTCGTTGAGGTAGGCGAGAGCGGTCGAGAACTGCCGGTTGTAGGAGTTCAGGCCTTGCCAGTCCGGGCTTTCCAGGACTGCCTTGAGGCCGGTCTGGCAGACGGCGGCGTAGCGCTTCTGCTGCTCGGGCTGGAAGTACCATTCCATGAACTTGGTCAGCTCGGGCAGCTTCTTGGAATATTTGTTGATGCCCATGCCCTGGCCGCCGACCGAGAACTGGCGGCGGAATTTTCCGTCGCGGCCGACAGCGCCCGGAAGCACGGCGAAGGCGGTCTTGTCAGCGAACTTGTTCACCTTCGGGTCGGCGTTGGAGCCGTTGAAGTAGAACCACTGCATGGCCATGGCGAGCTGGCCCTGCTGGAAGGCGGCGTTGACCTCGTCGAAACCCCAGTTGCCGGAGCCGGGAGGGCCGAACTTGAACATGTCGACATAGGCCTGCACGCCGTCGACCGACGCCGGCGAATCGAGATAACCCTTCACCTCGAAGGTGGCGGGATTGTAGAGCTCGCCGCCGAACGACCACAGGAAGGAGTTAGAGGCAGTGGTGGCGAAGTCGTAGTCGCGTCCGCCCATCTGGCCCCAGCCGTAGAGGCCCTGGTCGGGACGGGTGAAGAACTCGGCGATCTCCTTGGCGTCCTGATAGGTCTGCGGAACAGCGAGGTCCTTGCCGTACTTGGCCTTGAACGCTTCCTTCTCCTTCGGATCCTCGAACAGGTCCTTGCGGTAGGTCAGGCCGTAGGCGTCCTGGTTGGCCGGCAGGCCGTAATATTCGCCCGAGCCGTCCGGATATTCGCCGTAACGCGACAGCGATGCCGGCGGGAATATGTCGGCCTTGAGGTAGCTCGACTTGTCGAAGATGTCGTTGAGCTTGACGGCGTGGCCGGCGAATTCGGCCGTCGACTGGCTGTCCCACATGGCAAAGTCGAAGGCGTCGCCCTGGATTGCGAATTCCGAGGCGATCTTGTCGTGCCACTGCGGCCCGTAGGGCACTAGCGCCGGCACGATCTTCACCGACTTGTCCGGATAGTCCTTGGCGATGTCCATCAGCGCGTCGGCGCAGGTGCCGGCGTGCCAGACGAAGGTAAGCGTGGTCTCGGCGCGGGCCAGTCCGGCGCTCGCGGCAAGCGCCGCAACGGCGACTGTGGCGGACGCGAGCAAGCGCGCGCGCTTGGCGTTGTTCATGATGCTCCTCCAGCGTTTCGCGGGCATCAAAGCGGGCGCTGCGCCCCATCTCCTGCCCTTTCCAAACGCTAGTCAGCCCCGTTAAAAATATCAACTCAAAACTTATATTTTCTCATTTTTTTTGTTACTTATGGCCGAGAACGATACGGCGAAACACCTGAGTCATACCATGTTACCAGTCATCAGATATGCTTCTTGTTTCGAAAAATCTTTGTGTTATCCGATGGTTATGCGGGTCTCTGCGACTTCGCGGCGCAGTTGCGAAATCGCATTGCACAATGAGATTTTTGATAATTTAACATTTTCCTTCCGCGCATCCACCAGCCATGCTACAGGTCGCATAAGATGAAAGCGGAGGAGGAGGCCGCCGACATGTTCGAGCCGGACGGCGACATGCAACATCTGTCCAAGGCCGACCAGCGCCGCGCCGAGATCATACGGCTGCTGATGGAAAGCCCGTCGGTACAGATCAAGGATCTTGCGACGCGTCTCGACGTCAGCCTGATGACCATCCACCGCGACTTGAACGATCTGCAGAACCAGGGGCTGGTGCGCCGGCTGCGCGGTTCGGTGTCGGCGGAAAAGTCCATGCTGTTCGAAAGCAGCTATCTCTATCGCGCACGCCAGCACGTCAGCGAAAAGCGCAAGCTGGCCCGCGCTGCGATCCCCCATATCGAACCCGGCAACGCAATCGTCTGGGATGACAGCTCTACCACGTTCCACGTGACCGAGTTCATCGAGCAGGTGGCGCCGGTCACCATCATCACCAATGCGCTGCCGGTGCTGGAAAAGCTGCGCGACGCGGCGGAGATCGACCTCATTGCGCTCGGCGGTAAATATCATCGCGCCTATAACGGCTTTTTCGGCCTTGCCTGCGAACGTTCGATCCGCTCCTACCGGGTGGATGTGGCGCTGATGTCGACCACCACCATCCAGGGCCTGTCGATGTTCACGCAGGACGAGCAGGTGCTGCGCGCCAAACAGGCGATGATCGAAATCGCGCGCAAACGCATCCTGCTGGTCGACGAGAGCAAGTTCCATTTCTCCGCCCTCAACCACGTCGCCGACCTGTCAGCTTTCGACGTGGTGCTGATCTCGAGCTCGGTGGATTCGTCCACCATCGCCCGCCTGCGGGATGGCGGCGTCAAACTGCAATTGGTCTAGGCCCGGCTGTTTAGCGGGCGGTAATCAAGGGGAAATCATGTTCGAAACTGGCAAGGCGCGCCGCCTGGCGCGCATGTTCAACGCACGGTCGGGGAGGATGCTGTGCCTGGCGTTCGACCACGGCATGCAGGTCGGCACCGTTCCCGGCACCGAGGACCCGGCGCGCATGCTCGACGCGGCGGCGGAGGCCGGCGTCGACGCGGTGATCCTCAATCCGGGGATGATGGTGCGCCACGGCCAGCGCCTCGCCGGCGGTCCGGCAGTCATCCTGCGCATCGACCAGACCTCGATGTGGCGCGAGGGTACGAAGACCGCCTATCCCGACACGCACCAGCGCCTCGTCTCCTCGGTCGAGGAAGCCGTGTCGCTCGGCGCCGAAGCGGTCATCACCTATCTGTTCACCTGCAATAACCGGCCCGAAGAAGAAACGCGGTCGTTCGAGATCTGCGGCGCGGTGGCGCAAGCCTGCCGCAAATGGGGCGTCGTGCATGTGATCGAGGCGATGGCGGCGCGGGGCGGTTTTGTCCGCTTCGACGATCCCGACGTGATCGCGCTCAACTGCCGTATCGCCGGCGAGTTGGGGGCCGATCTGATCAAGACCGACTGGTGCGCCGACAAGGGCCGCTTTGCTGAAATCGCCACGCAATCGCTGGCGCCGGTGGCGCTGGCCGGAGGCCCGGCGCGCGCCGGCATCGACGCGGTCGCCGACTATGCGCGCGATGTCATCGCCTCCGGCGCAAAGGGCCTGATGTTCGGCCGCAACGTCATCCAGCAGCCGGACGTGCGGGCAACGCTGCTGGCGCTGAAGGAGATTGTCCACGGCTAAGCCGCGTGGTTGGCCCGCGGCCGGTCCAGTCGTGCCACCAGCACGTCGATCAAGCTTTGAGGCGCTGGGCTGGAATTGTTAAAGCAGCCCGGCCTTCTCCGCCTCGACGCGAAGGTTCTGGCGCGGCCGAGGGCCAATCTGCTGGATGACCAGGCCGGCGGCCAGCGAGCCAAGGTCGCCGCAGCGCTGTAGGTCCCGGCCGGTCGTGTAGCCGTAGAGGAACCCCGCCGCATAGAGGTCGCCTGCCCCCGTCGTGTCGACGATCTCGTGCACCGGGATCGGTTTCACCACGACCGTCTCGTCGCCGCGCACGATCACGGAACCCTTTTCGGAGCGGGTGACCGCAGCGATCTTGCAGTCCTTGCGGATCGCCTCCAGCGCAGCCTCGAACGAACTCGTCTGATAGAGCGACTTGATCTCGTGGCTGTTGGCGAAGACGATGTCGACCGTTCCCGACCGCATCAGCTCGAGAAACTCGCCGCGATAGCGGTCGACGCAGAAGGAATCCGACAGGGTCATCGACACCTCGCGGCCGGCCTCGTGCGCCAGTCGCGCCGTCATGCGGATTGCATCCTTGGCGCGCGGCGGGTCCCACAGATAACCCTCGAAATAGGTGACGAGCGCCCCCTTGGCCTTTTCCGGCTCCACGTCTTCCGGGCCAAGCTCGACGCAGGCGCCGAGATAAGTGTTCATCGACCGCTCGCCGTCCGGGGTCACGAATATCATCGAGCGCGCCGTCGGCGGCGGACCCGCGAGCGGTTTCGTGTCGAAGGCGACACCCTGGGCGCGGATGTCGTGGTAATAGATCTCGCCGAGCGTATCTTCCGCGACCTTGCCGAAGAATGCCGCCCGGCCGCCCAGGCTGGCGATACCGGCCGCCGTGTTGCCGGCGCTGCCGCCGGACGCCTCGATCGCCGGCCCCATGCGCTCGTAGAGCAGGTTGGCGCGGTCGGTGTCGATGAGGTTCATCGCCGCCTTGATGATGCCGTTCTCAATAAGGAACGCCTCGTCGGCCTGCGCTATGATGTCGACGATCGCGTTGCCGATGCACAGCACATCGTATTGGCTCATCCAGGAAACTCCGGCGGTGGGCAAATCCTCGGCGTTCTTGCACAACCGGCACGGCCGGGTCCAGTGAAGCGCCGGCACGCCCTGCAAGATTCTTGTGCGTGTGCCTTGCAATACCCATGTCGATCAAGCCATGACCGAAACTCAGGGAGACCGTCCCAGCATGATCCTCGAAGCCGCCCGCGCCGCCGCGAGCCAGCTTTTCTCCCCGCCGTTCCGCGGCGTCTTCTTCAAGACGCTCGGGCTGACGCTGCTGGCGCTGGTCGCCCTGTGGTTCGGGCTGGTCGAATGGTTCGAATGGCTGGCCCTGCCGTGGCTCGACGCGCTTCTGCCGGGCCTGCCTGGCTGGGTGGGTTGGCTCGGCGTGGTCGCGGCGGTCGTCGCCGGCATCGGTCTTGCGCTGGGGCTCGCCTTGCTGATCGCGCCAGTGACGGCGATCATCGCCGGCTTCTTCCTGGACGATGTCGCCGAGCTGATCGAACGCACGGACTATCCGCAGGATGCGCCCGGGCGTCCCGTGCCGACACTGGCCAGCATCGTGCTGTCGCTAAAATTCTTCGGCATCGTGATCCTGGGAAATCTCTTCGCGCTGCTGCTTCTGCTCGTTCCGGGCGTCAACGTGGCAGCCTTCTTCGTCGTCAACGGCTACTTGATCGGCCGGGAATTCTTCGAATTCGCGGCGATGCGGTTCCTGCCGGAGGCGGAGGCCAAGGCGCTGAGGCGGCGCAACGCCGGCACGGTCTTTTTGGCCGGCCTGGCCATCGCCGCCTTCATGGCCGTGCCGCTGCTCAACCTTCTGTCGCCGCTGTTCGCGTGCGCCATGATGGTACACCTGCACAAGAAAGTGGCGGCGAGCGAAGGGCCGCGAGGTTAGCCTTCTTTCGAGAAAAGCGCTCCAAGTTCGGCGAAGGACATGCCGTCGCGCGAAAACTCGAACGAGCCGTTTTCGAGGATTTCGGTCGCGGCCCGCCGGACGGCGCCGAAAGCGTAGTTGGTGAGCTTGGAGCCCAGCGAGATGCGCTTGACGCCGGCTTCCTGCAGTTGAGACACGGTCAAACCCGGCACAGCGAGAAAATTCACCGGACGGGGCACCGCAGAGCAGATCGTCCGCACGGTCTCGATGTCGGAAATACCGGGCGCATAGACAACGTCGGCGCCGGCTTCGGCGAAGGCCTGCAGCCGCTTGATCGTGTCGTCGAGGTCCTTGCGGCCCCACAGGAAATTCTCGGCGCGCGCCGTGAAGACGAAGCCGTGCTTGACCGCCCGCGAAGCTTCCACCGCCGCGGCGACACGCTCGACGGCAAGCGAGAAGTCATAGATCGGATCGTCGGGATCGCCGGTGTGATCCTCGATTGAGCAGCCGGCCAACCCGGCCGCCTCGGCGGCGAAAATGGTCTCCGCCGCGCTGTCGGGACTGTCGCCCTTGCCCTTTTCGAGATCGGCGTTGACCGGCAGGGAGACCGAACCGACGATGTCGCGGCAATGCGCCATCATCGCCTCGAAACCGACCGCCCCATCGACCAGACCGCGCGAAAAGGCAAAGCCGGCGCTGGTGGTGGCCAGAGCCTTGAAGCCGAGAGAGGCGAGGAGCTTCGCCGTGCCGGGATCCCACGGGTTGGGCATCACGAAGGTGCCAGCAGCCCGATGGAGGTCCTGAAAAGTCCTGCCCTTATCCATGACCGCACCTGCCGTACTGGAGTTTGATCCGACACCAATCTACCGCGTGTCAGCGACACGGCAAAGCACGATCGGTGTCTCGGAGACGGTCAGGCTTTTTTTGCGGCGTTGTGCCTCCGTTGCACCCAGATGCTCAGGCTGTCCCCGTCGAGCCGAACCCACCGGAGCCGCGCAGCGTCTCGCCCGCGAGATTGCGCTCCTCGAGGGCCGCGCGCGTTACCGGCGCGATCACCAGTTGGGCAATGCGCATGCCGCGCGTCACCGTAAAATCGTCGTCGCCGAGGTTGACCAGCAGCACCTTCACCTCGCCGCGATAGTCCCAGTCGATGGTGCCCGGCGTGTTGAGGCAGGTGATGCCGTGCTTGAACGCCAGTCCCGACCGCGGCCTTACCTGGCCCTCGAAATTTTCGGGAATCTCCAGGATCAGGCCGGTCGGCACAAGCGAGCGCCTGCCGGGCAGGATGAGGATCGGCCGGTCTTCGGCGACCGCGGCGCGCAGGTCCATGCCCGCCGCGCCGAGGCTCTCATAGGCCGGGAGGTCGAGGCCATGGGCATGCGGCAGGCGAACGACGCCGAGGAAAGGAGGACGGGAAGGGACTACCATGACGCTTCTATCGGGGCAATCATGCCGATCCGTCAATGCCCGCCGCCGGCCTGGCGGCACTTGTTGACAGGAAGCTCGGGTCGGGCCTCAACCCGTAGGCTGTCGCCTCGCAGCGTCGACGTAGGCGCGCAGCATGAAAACCGTCCAGAAGACAATAGAACAAATGGCGCCTACAACCAGAAAGCCGCCTCGAAAGTCCTTCGATGGATTTAGTGTAACCTTCGCGGCAGCTTGGGCTAGTGTCACCACCTCTAAATTAACCTTCCTTAGGATATCGAAAGAGAGTACAATGAACAACGTCCAGATTAGCACGCGCGCGCGGTGCACTCTCGTATTGCTCTTGCTGAAGTTCTCAAAAAATATAAATACAACGACACATGCCGTTACGCAGAACGCAATCTTTAACCAGTTTCTGCTAATAAAATAACCCAACTTAGTCGATAACAGGCCAAAGCAATTACTAAGGTTGCTCTCACAACTCCTGTCAACAACGAAGAGCACCAATGCGTCGAAGATTGGCAGCGTGAAGAGCGCTACAGCCAGAACAAGACCGCCCGCCATGAGATAATTTTGCGCCGTCACGCTCCGTGTTTCCGCCTCCGGACCCACATACCAGTGGTTTTGCGAAACACGCCATTTGCGAAACAGGAAAAACACAAATATCCCGACTCCAATCCACCCGTAGTCAAGAACCAGACTCAAGAGATTAGAGCTGATACTCGCCATTTCCGGCCACGAGGCTTTCAGGCCAGGATACGTCTCGCCGACCCAATCGCGGACGACCGAAAGTAAGGTATACGCAATTACCACGGCGAACAAGGAAACGAAAAAGGAAAAGAAAAGAGAATCGGCAAGTTTCTGAAGAGGATCCTTTGGCTGGTCCGGTCCGATGGTCGGCTCGAAATTTAAAATCTTGAACGCATCGGACGTGGACACCTTATGCGGCCGGTTGACGACGGCGCAGCTGGCAAAACTAAACGCATCGCGGCATACATTATTGATCGACCGACCTTGCTTCTTAATCTTTTTTTCCACTTCTTCGATGGAGGTCGCCGCCTCCAGATTAAGTTGTTCCCGAATTGTATTGAAATCCTCAAAAATCTGGTCCCACAGGGATCGGTATTTCTCCACGAACGTGCGGCCCAACTTGCGAGCCATGCCCGGAGCTGCCATTACCTGCTCCAGCGTATTCACAAGTATCGCAGTTCTGAACCAATTCGTCGCGTCTGAACTTAAAGCCCCTCCTTTAGAAAATTTTTCCTCCATCTCAACGAGAGGGAATATCTCCTTTCTTTTTACATCAGATAAGCCCTGCCAATTTTGCTCTGCATCTCTTAAATCGGCGTAGAGATCGTCTACCGCGCGCAGTATCATTGCGCGCGCGTGCATAATTCCCCGAAGCCACAACTCCACTTTCGATACCCAAGGAACGTTCGGCATGAGGTTGGCAATTACCAAAGCCCCAACCAGCGGCCAAACCTCTGGTGGAACATCAACCGATCCAAAGGATATCAATCTTTTTCCCGCTAGGACAATAGTTATGTACATAAGTAGAAGTATCGCGATGTAAAAGAAAAGGGCACGAGAAAAAGCAAAATGAACAGTCAGATCCCTCAAATAAATCTGTGAAAACACTCGATTTCTATTTGCATCTCTGAATAACGGCCCCTCTTCTTGAAATTTATTCCAGCCGAACAGAATGACGACCACAGCGCCTGCGATCCACATGAAAACATAGGTACTCATCGTAGCGGATCCTAATATTTAAAGAAAATTCCACGGGCTACCCACACCCTCCATTGACACAAGTTTGGGCGACTACTTCTGACAAATTTACTGTGGAAAGTATGAATGCAATTCCGACAAACGCCAAGATCGCGTACACGTTACGCCATAACATCGTACTAACTCCTCAAAGCTTCCAATAAACGTTGAAGTATATCACGATTAGCGGCGATTGAAAGGTTTTTTTCAAAGAAGGTGGAACACCATCTTTAGAAGGGTCGATCCGTATTGCTGGACGGGCGTTTTGTTGGCGACGGAGCGCCGACTGGTACATTGTATAGTCGTTGACCTTGTCGATCTGATCGAAAGCTTCAGCGCAACTCGACCGGCACGACGGTCGTCTCGCGGATTTCCTCCATCACGAAGGAGGCGGAGACATCGTTGAGCGGCACCTTGGCGATCAGTCGCTGGTAGAGCCGGTCGTAGGCTTTCACGTCGGCGACACGCGCCCTCAGCACATAGTCGAGATCGCCTGACATGCGATAGACGCCGGTTATCTCCGGCAGGCTGGTCACGGCTGCACGGAAGCGCGCCAGCCATTCGGGATCATGGTGTGAGGTGCGCACCATGATGAACACGGACAGGCCGAGCCCGAGCTTTTCAGCGTCGACCAGCGCGACCCGGCCGGTTATGACGCCTTCGTCCTCCAGCCGGCGGATACGCCGCCAGCAGGCATTGCGCGACAGGTTTACCCGTTCGGAAACATCGTCGACGGAGAGCATGGCGTCGCGCTGCAGTTCGGCAAGGATGCGGCGGTCGATCGCGTCGAGTTCGGTTGTCATGGTGGGATGATTGTCCCAATAACAGTGCGTTGCAAGGGACGGATTGGGACAAATTCTCCTGCAAATAGGGTAAAGTCGGGATAATCAGACAATAACGAGGGAACCGCAGCCATGACCACCCGCATCGCCAGATTGTTCTTCGAGCACCCCGCCTCGGTCGACGAGACTTATTTTGGACACATGGCCTTCGCCGCCTGGTTCTCGTCAAGACTGTTCCTGGCCGCAGGCGCGGCGATCGTTCACGCTTTCTTACCCTTCCTTTTCGAAACTACGGCCAGCCGAATCGTCCGCGAACTCTACGAGCGGACGCACAGCCGCCGCGCCAAGGCCTAGCAGGGAGCCTCGGCGGGCTAGAGGGATTGGGATCATGTGCCGCTGGGCGGCCTATATCGGGCCGGAGCTGTTCCTCGAGGACATTGTAACCGCGCCCTGCCATTCACTGATCGCGCAGAGCCATAATGCGCTGGAGGCCAAGACGCCGACCAATGGCGACGGTTTTGGCATCGCCTGGTATGGCGAGCGCGAAGAACCCGGCCTCTATCGCGACATCCTTCCCGCCTGGTCGGATCCCAATTTGAAGAGCCTTTGCCGTCAAATTCGTTCGGGCCTGTTCCTCGCCCATGTCCGCGCATCCACCGGCGGCGCGACCAGCCGCGCCAATTGCCATCCCTTCGCGATCGGGCGTTGGGCCTTCATGCATAACGGCCAGATCGGCGGCTTCGAACAATTGCGCCGGCGGCTGGAAGCCGACCTTTCCGACACCCTCTACGAACGGATCGACGGCAGCACCGATTCCGAACTGTTCTTCCTGCTGATGGTTGAAGAAGGACTCGAGACCGACCCAAAAGGCGCGGCCGAGCGAGCGGCGATGCGGGTGATCGACGCGGCGCACGCCGCCGGCATCGAGCCGCATCTGCGCCTCACCGCGGCCTTCAGCGACGGGACGGCTCTGCATGCCGTGCGCTACGCCACGGACGCGTTTGCGCCGACGCTCTACACTGCCGAATTCCGCAAATCGGGCGGCCGCTGCGTGGTGTCCGAGCCATTCGACAGGGAAGGTCCGAACTGGCAGGCGATCCCGCCGTCGAGTTTCGTCACCATCACCGACGCGGCAGTCCAAATCCGCCCCTTCGCGCCCGCTGGCAGAGCCCGGCTGGCAGTAGCGGTATAAGTGGTCAGCCGCGCCCCTTGTAAAGCAGGTCCGGTCCGGCGTCGGCAATCAGGCGCTTGCCGCACAGCGCCAGCGTCACATCCAATTCCTTGCGGATGATATCCAGCGCAAGCCTCACGCCCTTCTTGCCGCCCGCCCCCAGGCCGTAGAGGAACGGCCTGCCGATATAGGTCCCCTTTGCGCCGAGGCAGAGCGCCTTCAGCACGTCCTGCCCCGAGCGTATGCCGCCGTCGAAATGAACCTCGATCCTGTCGCCGACGGCATCGACGATTTCCGGCAGCACCGTGATGGTCGACGGCGCGCCATCGAGCTGGCGGCCGCCATGGTTGGAGACGATGATCGCATCCGCGCCGGTCTCGGCCGCGAGGCGCGCGTCCTCGGGGTCGAGAATGCCCTTCAGGATCAGCTTGCCGCCCCAGCGCTCCTTGATCCACTCCACGTCCTTCCACGACAGCCGAGGGTCGAACTGCTCAGCCGTCCAGGACGACAGCGACGACAAGTCGCCGACGCCCTTGGCGTGGCCGACGATGTTGCCAAAACTGCGCCGCTTAGTGCGCAGCATATTGAGGCACCAGGGCAGGCGCATGGCCATGTTGGCTAGATTGGCGGCAGTCAGTTTCGGCGGCGCCGACAGGCCGTTGCGGATGTCCTTGTGGCGCTGCCCGAGAATCTGCAGGTCGAGGGTGAGCATCAGCGCCGAACACTTCGCCGCCTTGGCTCGGTCGATCAGGTTGAGCACGAAATCCTTGTCGCGCATGACGTAGAGCTGGAACCAGAACGGCTTTTTCGTCACCGACGCCACGTCCTCGATCGAGCAGATGCTCATGGTCGACAGTGTGAACGGCACGCCGAACTCCTCCGCCGCCTGCGCGGCCAGCATCTCGCCGTCGGCGTGTTGCATGCCGGTCAGCCCGGTCGGCGCCAGCGCCACCGGCATCGACACTTTTTCTCCGATCATGGTGGATTCCAGCGAGCGGTCGGTCATGTCGACCAGCACGCGCTGCCGGAATTTTATCTTGGCGAAATCCTCCTCGTTGGCGCGGTAGGTGCTCTCGGTCCAGGCGCCTGAATCGGCATAATCGAAGAACATGCGCGGCACGCGCCTGCGGGCCATTTCCTTGAGATCGGCTATATCGAGCGACGGCTTCATCGGCAGGCCTTAGCTTTTCGAAACTCTTGCGGGCGTTTTCCGCAAGGTCGGTGGCGACCGACCTAACGCCGTTCATTCCGGAAGTCGATGCCGAAATCTCAGCGGCGAAGGCCCGGCACGGGGCGCTTGACACCGCAGCGGTTTCGCCTTATTTAACCGATAAGATAAATAACCAAACGGTTCAATAATGACCGCCGACCATTTGAGCACAACCCTGCAGGCCCTCGCCGACCCGACCCGGCGGGCGATCCTGGCGCGGCTGGCGCTCGGCGAGGCGACGGTGACCGAACTGGCCGAGCCGTTCGACATGAGTTTTCCGGCGGTCTCCAAGCATCTCAAGGTGCTGGAACGCGCCGGTTTGATCGAGCAGGGCCGCGAGGCCCAGTTCCGGCCGCGGCGCCTGCGGCCCGAACCGCTGCGTGACGTAGCGGGCTGGCTGGAAAGCTATCGCCGCTTCTGGGAACAAAACCTGGATCGGCTCGATGTCTATCTGAAGGAGCTTCAGCAGGCCGAGAAGACAGGCGACGACAAGGGAGAGACAAAATGAACATCCATACCGAGACCCGGCCTGAACTGACGATCAAGCGCAGCTTCGACGCGCCCCGCGATTTCGTGTTCCGCTGCTGGACCGAGCCGGAACGGCTGAACCGCTGGTGCTGCCCGAAGGGATTCACGCTTCCCTTCTCCGAAGGCGACATCCGCCCCGGCGGCTCGTTCAAGACGTGCATGCGCGCGCCCGACGGCACCGACCACTGGCTCTGCGGCACCTACCGGGAGATCGTGCCGCCGGAGCGGCTGGTGTTCTCGCACCGCTGGCTCAACGACAAAGGCGAGCACGAGCACGAGACCGTCGTTACCATCACGCTCAGGGAACAGGACGGAAAGACGCTGCTTACCCTTCACCAGGCGTTCTTCCTGTCCGAAGCCTCGCGCGACGGCCATCGCGGCGGATGGAACGAAACCCTCGACAACCTTGCGGAGTATCTTGCGGCATGAAGCTTTATCACACCCCCGGCGCCTGCAGCCAGGCGCCGCACATCGCGCTCAACGAAGCCGGCCTGTCCTTCGACCGGATCAAGGTCGACATCCCGACGCGCACGACCGAAACAGGCGGTGACTTCACCGAGATCAACCCCAAGGGCTATGTGCCGGCGCTGGTGCTGGACGGCGGCGAGGTGCTGACCGAAAACGTCGCCATCCTGTCCTGGATCGCCGAGCAGAAGCCGGACCTCATCCCGGACGGCACGCTCGGACGCATCCGCATGATCGAGGCGCTCGGTTTCCTGACCGAGGAGGTGCACAAGCCGTTCCTCGGTTTCATGTTCATGCCCAGCGACGAAGTGAAAGCGATCAACCGCCAGGCGTTGGAAGAGCGGTTTAACTACCTCGCCGGCCAGATCAAGGGCGACTACCTGTTCGGCGACCGCTTCTCCGCCGCCGACGCCATGCTGTTCGTCATGGTCAACTGGTGTTTTGGCTTCGGCATCGAACTGCCACCTGCGCTCGCCGCGTATCATGCGCGTGTCGCCGCGCGGCCGGCGGTTCAGGCAACGCTGAAGGCTGAAGGCTTCGCTTAACCCTCGCGCTACCAGATGCCCGGCAACAGCCGATAGCGGGTTCTTGCCGCGAATTCGGCGTAGCCGGGCAATTCCCCGCGTAGCGTCTCGTCTTCCCAGGCCGTACGCAGCATGAGCAACGCCGCCGTCGCTACGGCCGGGATCAACGCCACCAGCGAGCCGAGCGCCAACGCCATGCCGAACAACATGGCAATCGCACCGACATAGCCAGGGTGCCGGACATAGGCGTAGGGCCCGGTGTCGATGACGCGGTGCCCACGCTCGCTCTGGATACGGACTCCGGGCTCGAAGAAGCGGTTGACCGCCTGCGCCCACGAGAACAGCGCGATCCCGGCGAGCAAAAGGAGATAGCCCAGCATCACTGCCCAACCCGGTGCCGGCATCCAATGAAACCGGCCGGAGTCCAGGCCCGCCACGGGCATGATCGTCATGAACAGCGGTAGAAAGAAAGCCAGGAGAATGCGGTCCCAGCGCTTGGTGCCCTCCTGAACCCGGCTGCGGGCGGCAAAGATGATCGGATTGACGCGCCAGAGAACCAGGCACGCTGCCACGCTCGCCGTGACGAATACCGCGAGAAACAGCCAGCCCAGTATCCAGTGCAGCGTGCCGGCCGGCCAGAAGACAAGCACCGCCATCACCAGCGGCATGCCGATCGAATAGGCTATCCATTGCAGCGGCGTCACCGGTTTTGGGTCGTGGAATTCGCTCATCCGGAGGACCTCCCTCACCTTGCCTGATTTGAGGTAGGGCGTCGGTCTCGTGTGGACAGGGCGGGTCGCCCCGGACACGAAAGCGTCATCTTCCTCCCGAAAAGCGTTCAGTATATTAGAGTTGCGAGAGGCACGGGAAGCAACGTTCAGCGCGACCGGCAGGAGAGTTCGCACATGTCGAAGATTTTGGCGGGACGCGTCGTTGGACAGTTCGCGCGAGAACTTTTACCCGGTGCCGCCGCTGCGATCTCCGTTGCGTTGTTTTTCACCTTCTTTGCCGAACTTTCGCCGGCCCAGGCAGCAAGTTGCAAGTCGGACCCCGCGCCCTCGATCGACTGGCAGGATTGCCCCAAGGCCAATCTGATCCTGCAAGGCAGCGCGCTGGAAAATGCGAATCTGTTCAGCACGGATTTTAGCTACACCGACCTGCGCAACTCAAACCTCTCTGGTGCGAATTTCGAGAAGGCCACGCTGATCCGCTCCTCGCTCGCCGGCTCCAAGGCTGAAAAGGCGAATTTCACGCGCGTCGAAGGCTACCGCACGGTGTTCTCGCAGATTGCGGCCCAAGGCGCTTCCTTCGCCAGCGCCGAATTGCAGCGCGCCGACTTCACCGGTGCAAACCTGACCGGAGTTGATTTCGAGAAGGCCGAACTCGGCCGCGCCAATTTCCACGACGCCGTGATCACCGGCGCACGTTTCCCGATGGCCAACCTGTCGCGGGCCAAGTTGTATCAGGCGAAATTCGAAGGACCGCTCGATTTCAACGGCGCTTTCCTGTTCCTCACCCACATAGAGGGCATGGATCTCAGCCAGGCGACCGGGCTCGAACAGTGGCAGGTCGACCAGGCCTGCGGCGACCCGGCGACCAAACTGCCCGGCGGCCTGAAGGCGTCGACCGACTGGCCGTGCGACACAGACTGAGACGCTTCGCCCGTCTTTCCGTTCGACTCCCGGTTTTCGCACGGTTATAAGCCGGCGCATCCAACGGATTCCTCGACATGACCGAGACGATTGAACAGGCGGTGGCACGCCGCCGCACTTTTGCGATTATCGCGCACCCCGACGCCGGCAAGACGACGCTGACGGAAAAACTGCTGCTGTTCGGCGGCGCCATTCAGCTTGCCGGCGAGGTGAAGGCCAAGAAGGACCGCATGAACACGCGCTCCGACTGGATGAAGATCGAGCGCGAGCGCGGCATTTCGGTCGTCACCTCGGTGATGACCTTCGAATATGGCGACAACGTCTTCAACCTGCTCGACACCCCTGGTCACGAGGATTTCGCCGACGACACCTATCGCACGCTTTCGGCGGTCGACTCGGCAGTGATGGTCATCGACGCCGCGAAAGGCATCGAGCCGCGCACCCTGAAGCTGTTCGAGGTGTGCCGGCTGCGCGACATCCCGATCGTCACCTTCGTCAACAAGATGGACCGCGAGGCGCGCGACACTTTTGAGATCCTCGACGAAATCGAGCAGAAGCTGGCGCTGGACACCGCGCCAATCACCTGGCCGATCGGCCAGGGCAAGACATTCGCCGGCACCTATCACCTCGCTGAAAATGCCGTGCGTCGCAGCGACACCGAAACCGAGCGCACCAAGGTGAACGGCCCGGATTCCAACCGCGTCGCCGGGCTGCTGCCCGACAACGACCGCGAAACCTTCATCGAGGAGTTGAACCTGGCCCGTGAGGCCTGCCGGCCGTTCGATCTCGCCGCGTTCCGTGAGGGCCACCTCACGCCGGTCTATTTCGGTTCGGCGCTGCGCAATTTCGGCGTGCGCGACCTGATCGAAGGGCTTGGCGCGTTCGCGCCGCCGCCGCGCGACCAGGCAGCCGACATGAGGACCATCCACGCCACCGAGCCGGAGATGAGCGCCTTCGTGTTCAAGATCCAGGCGAACATGGACCCCAACCATCGCGACCGCATCGCCTTTGTGCGCGTTTGCTCGGGCACGCTGGAGCGCGGCATGAAGGCAAAGCTGGTGCGCACCGGCAAGCCAATGAGCCTTTCGGCGCCGCAGTTCTTCTTCGCCCGTTCGCGTATCACCGCCGACGAAGCCTATGCCGGCGACGTGGTCGGCATCCCCAACCATGGCACGTTGCGCATCGGCGACACGCTGACCGAAGGCGAAAACATCATCTTTCGCGGTGTGCCCAACTTTGCCCCCGAGATTCTGCGCCGCGTGCGGCTCGGCGACGCCATGAAGGCGAAGAAACTGAAAGAGGCGCTGCAGCAGATGGCCGAGGAAGGCGTGGTGCAGCTCTTCCAGCCGGAGGACGGCTCTCCTGCCATCGTCGGCGTCGTCGGCGCGCTGCAGCTCGACGTGCTGAAGGAGCGGCTAGCCTTCGAATATTCGCTGCCGGTCGATTTCGAGATGTCGCGCTTTTCCGTCTGCCGCTGGATTTCGGCGGACGATAGGAGCGAGGTGCAGCGTTTCATCGACGCGCATCGCGGCGACATTGCCCGCGACCTCGACGGCGACCCGGTCTTTTTGGCCCAGCACGGCTTTTCGCTGAACTACGAGGCCGAGCGCTGGAAGGCGATCAAGTTCGACGCGATCAAGGACTATCAGGTGCGCGAGGCGGCGTGAGGTCGTGTAGCGCCCCTATTCGATCGTAATGTCCGTGGTCTGGCTGAGCACCGGTCGCATATTTTCCAACACCTTGATGGTCAGTTCGTAGCGTCCCGGCTTCGGGGTGCCGCGCTTTCCCGCGAATGAGGAATAGGCCGCTTTGTTGCGGTCGAGTTCCTCCGACATTGATTCCGCGAAGACGTTGCCGTCGGGACCGATGAGCGAAATATAGATGCGATCGCCCTTCCGGAGATTGATGAACCAGCCCCAGCCAACCAGGTTGGCGGATGCTGCGGTGGCCGCCGGAGGCGCACCGGACACCACCAGCGCGTCATAATCCACCGGGCTGCCCGCCAGACCGAAGCCCAGCAATTGCGGCCCGCCCTTGCCTAGCGACGCTGCCACGTCCGGCGCAAAAAGCGGCTTAGCCTGCTCGCCTTCCTTCAGGCATCCGCCGGAGAGCGCGTGGCCGGTCATCGGGTCGAGGGCGGCGCCGTCGCGCCGGACGGTGATGTGGACGTGCGGGAAGGCGGCGGCGCCGGATGCACCGACATAGCCGATCGGCTGACCCCGCTTGACCTTGTCCCCCGTTTTGACCGCAATGCTGCCCTGCCGCATGTGGCAGTACTGCACTTCCAGGCCGCCGCCTTGGTCTATGATCACGCCGTTGCCGCACTCCTTGTCGCCGACGGCCTGCTGGTCCGCGGCGGTCAGCATCAGGTGGTCGGGTTCACCGTCGCGCAGATTGCCGACGGTGCCGTCCGCCATGGCGATCACCGGCACGCCGCGCTCGACATCGGCCATCGACAAGATGCGCAGGTCGATACCGTCATGGCCTTCATAGGAGGCTGAACCGCAAAACGGATCGATGACGGCCGGGCCGGGATCCATGTCGGCGAACTGCTGAACGAAACAGTCCTTGCCGGGCATGCATTGAGCCGGCATTCCCAGATCCTGCGCATCCGACGGCGCCGAAAGCGCGAAAACAGCAATAATTCCAAAGGCAAGGTTTCGGATCATGGCTGGCGACGTGACGACCATTCTTGACCTTTCCTGCGCCGAACCGATCTTCCGGCATGCGCATCCAGTGTCTTCGCCCTGACCCGTGCACAGTGAAGCGTCGGCGCCGACTGCGGTCAAGGGAAGTAGTGCGACAGTGGAATCAAATCGCCTTGGCCCTCGCACGATAGCCGATGCATTTCATTTGCCGGTTCCTGTGCTATGCCACGGCGCGTGCACGGAGGCCCAATGTCACCTTTCCTTTTCAACACGGTCGGCAGAATCGTCTTCGGTGAAGGGGCGGTCTCCCGCATCGGTGCGCTTGCAGCGGCGCGCGGCTGGTCGCGGGTGTTGCTGGTCACCGATCCCGGTCTGGTCAGGCTGGGGCTCATAAAACCGTCCATTCAATCCCTTGAAGCCGCCGGCATCGCAGTTACCGTGTATTCCGACGTGCAGGCCGACCCGCCGGAAAGCGTCGTGCTGGCGGCTGCCAAGGCGGCGACGGACTTCGGCGCCGACGCCGTCATCGGGCTAGGCGGTGGATCGTCTCTGGATGTCGCTAAGCTCGCGGCGCTGCTAGCGGCAGGACGGGAAAAGCTGAAGGAAATCTATGGCATAGGCAATGCCAAGGGCCCGCGCCTGCCGCTGATGCTGGTGCCGACCACCGCCGGCACCGGGTCTGAAGTGACGCCGATCTCCATCGTCACGACCGGCGCCAGCGAGAAGATGGGCGTGGTCTCGCCGGTGCTGCTGCCCGACATCGCCCTGCTGGACCCGGAACTGACGCTCGGCCTGCCCCCGGCCGTGACAGCCGCCACCGGCATCGATGCCATGGTGCATGCCATCGAGGCACATGCCTCGGCCAGCGCCAACAACAATCCAGTATCGCGGGCCTTGGCGCGAGAGGCGTTGCGGCTGATGGGCGGCGCGCTCCAACGGGCGGTGCATGACGGATCGGACCGGGCGGCGCGGGCGGACATGCTGCTTGGATCGATGCTGGCAGGCCAGGCCTTCGCCAACTCGCCGGTGGCAGCCGTGCATGCGCTGGCCTACCCGATCGGCGGACTTTTCCACATACCGCACGGTCTCTCCAACGCATTGGTTTTGCCGCATGTTTTGCGCTTCAATGCCGAGACGGCGGGCCATCTCTATGCCGAGATCGCCGCCATCGTGTTTCCGGAATTGGCGGAAGGGAGCAGTCAGGCGCGGGGCACGGCATTCGCGGAGAAACTTGCAGACTTATCAAGACGTTGCGGGCTCCAGGCGCGGCTGCGCGATGTCGGGATTCCGCAAGATGCGATCGACCTTCTTGCCACCGACGCGATGAAGCAAACGCGGCTCCTGGTGAACAATCCCCGGCCGCTTGCGCTCGAAGATGCCCGCGCCATCTATAGGGCCGCGTGGTGATAGCGGTTAGGACGAAAGAACCGGCAACGAGACAAGGAATTGAGGCAAGCCCGTCCGCCATTAACACGTTTTAATGGTAAGTTTTTGAAAAGTAAGTGAAAAGCGGTCTGGCACCGCAAGGAAAACGATGACCGACAAGCCCGATCCCACCCGTTTCGCCCATGTCAGGGACTGGGTGTTCGACCTCGACAACACTTTGTATCCGCACCACACGAATCTGTTCTCGCAGATCGACGTGAAGATGACAGCCTATGTCTCCGAGCTTCTGCAGATGAATAAGGAAGATGCGCGTAAATTGCAGAAAGAGCTTTATCTTCAATATGGCACGACATTGTCTGGCTTGATGGCGCGGCACAACATCGATTCCGATGATTTTCTGCAGAAGGTCCATGATATAGACTATTCGTGGCTGGCGCCGGACCCGGCGCTCGGCGAGGCGATCAAGGCACTGCCCGGCCGGAAATTCATCTTCACCAACGGCAATCGCGGCCATGCCGAGCGGACAGCACAACAGCTTGGAATCCTTGACCATTTTGACGACATCTTTGACATCGTCGCCGCCGATCTGACGCCGAAGCCGGCCCAGCAGACCTATGACCGGTTCGTCGAACTACACAAGATCGTGGGGTCCGACGCGGTGATGTTCGAAGATCTTGCGCGCAACCTGGTGGTGCCGAAGGCGCTGGGGATGACCACGGTGCTGATCGTTCCGCGCAATTTCGAGCCGACCTTTTCGGAGATCTGGGAAAAGGATCCGGCCTTCGACGATGCCGTCGACTTCGTTACCGACGACCTGGCGGATTTTCTGACCACGCTTGCGCCAAAGAGTTGATTTACAACGAGAATCCAGAACGTGCCGAGGGATTTTTGAAGCGCGTCAAGTCCGGAATGTCTTTGTAAAACAGAAGCTTACGCGGATTTCGAGCGAGCCCGACCACAATTGCGCCGACGCGAGGGGGTCGCGCGCTTGCCAAACGTCGCTTCAAACCGGTTTTTGCGCTGACGGGTCCGCGCCCCGGCCCGTTCTGCGCTGACGCGCACCCGGCCTGCCGAAACTTTCCGCTCGGCCGGATGGAAGCGGTCACACCGATGGGTGCGATCGCCAATTCCCAACGCGAAGTTCCGCAGGGCGGTCAGCGCAAATCGTAGAAGCGGGCGATGATGCCCCAGGCGTCTTCGGCGGTGTCGACGAAGTCGATGATGTTCTGGTCGCCGGGCGAGATCGTTCCCTGCTCGGCCAGATAGTCGAGGTCGATGGCGTGCTTCCAGAACTCGCTCCCGAACAGGATGATCGGCACCCGCTCCATGCGGCCGGTCTGGATCAAGGTCAGCGTCTCGAAGAACTCGTCCATGGTGCCGAAGCCGCCGGGGAAGACGGCCACCGCCTTCGCGCGCATGACGAAATGCATCTTGCGGATCGCGAAATAGTGGAAGTTGAAGCACAGCTCCGGGGTGACGTAGGGGTTGGGCGCCTGCTCATGTGGCAGCACGATGTTCAGCCCGATCGACGGCGCCCCGACATCGTCGGCGCCGCGGTTTCCGGCTTCCATGACGCCCGGACCGCCGCCGGTGACGACCACGAATTCGCGATAATAGGACAGCGCCGACTGCTGCGAGCAGAGCCGGGCGAATTTGCGGGCTTCGTCGTAGTAAACGCTGTTCTTGAGCAGGTTCTTCTTCTGCGTCTCGTTCTTGGCGGCCCAGGCCTCGCCGCCGGGCTCGGGGAGGCGGGCGCCGCCGAACAGGATGACGGTGGAGCGGATGCCGCGCTCGGCCAGCGTCATCTCGGGTTTCAGCAGTTCGAGCTGCAGCCGCACGGCGCGCAGCTCGCGCCTTGTCATGAAATCCTCGTCGGCCCAGGCAAGCTTGTAGGTGGCGGCGCGGGTCTGCGGCGTGTCGGGTACATCCTTCGCCCGTTCAAGGTCCTCATCGGCATGGGACAGCGGCGTCCAGCCGGTCGTCTCGTTGTTCATTTCACGTTCCCGTCCATCCGGCTGACACCGGCTTAGGTCGCTGGTGCGATTGACCCCTATTCCTGCTTGACATAGTAGGGGCCGCGCAGTCCCAAAGCACCCTACCTGTCCGCGTCTTAACGCCGCCTTTAACGGAGCATTTGCCATGGCCAAGCCCGATCTCGCCAGCCTCGAAAAGGCCGTCGAAAAAGCCTGGGAGGGCCGCGAGGCGATTACCACGTCGACCGGTGGCGAGACCCGCGAGGCGATCGAGGAAGCGCTGGTTCTGCTCGACCATGGCGAGGCGCGGGTCGCCGAGCGCCAGGCCGACGGCCAGTGGAAGGTGAACCAGTGGCTGAAGAAAGCCGTGCTCCTGTCTTTCCGGCTGAACCCGATGGAAGAGATCGGCGGCGGTCCGGGCGGCTCGGTCTGGTGGGACAAGGTGCCGTCGAAATTTTCCGGCTGGAGCGGCGTCGATTTCGAGAAGGCCGGCTTCCGCGCCGTTCCCTCGGCCATCGTGCGCCGTTCGGCCTATGTCGCGCCGGGCGTGGTGCTGATGCCGTCCTTCGTCAATCTCGGCGCCTATGTCGACAGCGGCACCATGGTCGACACCTGGGCGTCGGTCGGCTCCTGCGCGCAGATCGGCAAGAACGTGCATCTCAGCGGCGGCGTCGGCATCGGCGGCGTGCTGGAGCCGATGCAGGCCGGCCCGACCATCATCGAGGACAATTGCTTCATCGGCGCGCGCTCGGAAGTCGTCGAGGGCTGCATCGTGCGCGAAGGCTCGGTGCTGGGTATGGGCGTGTTCATCGGCAAGTCGACCAAAATTGTCGACCGCGCCACCGGCGAGATCTCTTACGGCGAGGTTCCTGCGAATTCCGTGGTGGTCGCCGGCTCGCTGCCCGGAAAGCCGTTTCCGAATGGCGAACCCGGTCCGAGCCTTTACTGTGCCGTCATCGTCAAGCGCGTGGACGAAAAGACAAGGTCGAAGACCTCGATCAACGAGTTGCTGAGGGATTGAGAGCCGGTGGAGCGGGTGTCCGTGCCGCCTTGCGGTGACCGGACGCTTCGGCAGGATCGTTCCTCGACGGTCTTCCGTGGCGCGCCGGCCGCGAGACCGGCCGCCGCAACCGTACACCGACGATCCATAGGGAAAATGAAAGCGCGGCGCTAGACCACCGCGCTCCGCCGGCGGCGCAGCGCCGTCAGCGTGTCGCGGATGACGGGGATGGTCCAGCGGGCCGTAGCCGCGGCGATGAGCAGGCTGGCGGCCGGATCGATGTAGCGCGCCAGCGCCGTTTCGCCGAGCGCCAAGGTGGCGGCGAGGCTCGCCGCGATCAGCACGTTCGACGAGAGCTTGTCGGAGAACAGGCAGACCTGGGAGCGGACCAGCGGGGAAGGGGCATCCCGGTCACGCGCCCGCCAGCGGCAGAGCAGCCAGAGATTGAGCGCTCCATAGACGATGTTGAGCGCGACACCCAGCATGACGCCGCCGCCTTGCGGCACCATTCCGCCCGCCATGATCCGCTGAAGGGCAAGGGCTGCAACCGTGGCCATCGAGAGGGTCATGCACGCCGCCACCAGCGCGCCGGCGATCGTCTCGCCATGTCCATGGCTTGCAACGCCGCCCGAGGTCCGATGCCGCCGCTCGGCCAGCACCCAGACAGAGATCAGGGCCGTCATGTCGAGGACGGTCAGCGCGAGATCCGCGCGTATGGTCAGCGCGTTGGAGCTTGCCGCGGCAACCGCCGTCAGAGCCAGGCCAGGCGTGGCCGCCAGAAGCGCGGCGCGCGCGGTGCGGGCGATCTGTTTCCGTTCGTTGCGAGTGCAAATCGTATCGGTCGGCATCGGCCAAAAACCCTCCCGTGGTCCTGGCCATGCTGATGGGAGCGGGATGTTGCCCGGGTTTGCCTGGAGCGGGCCTCATCGTTTCAGTTATGTCGCGCGGACGTGATCCTGCTTCTTTCGGGCCGCCTTGGTCCGGTCGATCCCTGTCGCGTTCCAATGGAACCGGGACGAATTCTCCTCTTCCGGCGGCGGCCTAATCACCCCAGCGGTGCCCTTGCGCTGCACGGGAGAAGGCCATTGCCGCCGGGCTCAGCATCCGCCCGGCCATGTTGACCAGGCTGACTTCCCGCTCGACCGACGGCTCGACGAGCGGACGGCGCAGCAGTCCGGTGTGGGTCACCGAATATTCCGGCATGAAGGCGAACCCCAAGCCGGCCATCACCATGCCCTGGATCCAGTCCTCGCGCTCGCTGCGGAAGTTCGCGTAGAGCTCGATGTGGTTCTGCCCGCAGACGTTCATGACGATCTCGCGCATCTCGCAGGCCAGCCGGTCGACATAGAGATTGTCCCTGGTGTCGATCAGCCGCACCGTGTCCTTGTGCTCGAACGGGTGGCCGGGCGGCACGATGACGACGTAGCGCTCGCGGTAGAGCGGCACGGTGCGGACATTGGCCGCGTAGCCGCCCGGCGAATGCAGAACCGCCATGTCGAGTTCGCCGGACTCCAGCTTGCCGAGCAGGTCCGCGAGCCCGCCTTCATGCACGCCGAGCTCGACGCCGACATGATCCTGCTTGAAGCGGGCGAGCAGCCGCGCCAGCCGCAGCGGGCCGATCGTCGCCATGATGCCTACCCTGAGCGGCACCTGCCGCAGCAGCCGGAAATCCGTCGCCGCCTGGCGCACGGCTTCCGCCTGCTCGGCCATCTGGGCGATGAAGGGGCGCAGCCGCTGGCCGAGTTCGGTCAGCAGCATGCGCTTGCCCTCGCGCGAAAACAGCGGCCCGCCGAATTCGTCCTCCAGCTTCTTGATCGAGGCGGTCAGCGACGGCTGCGCTATGTTGCAGAGTTCGGCCGCGCGCGTGAAGTTGAGGGTATCGCAGACGGCGATGAAATAACGGGCCTGAGCGAGTTCCATGTCCGGCGCCTTTCCTGGGTTGGCCGGCTTTCATAGCACGGGCAACCCAAGGCTGCGGCTATGATTCCATAGGCAAACCATAGTTCCGGCCTGTGGTGGCAGCCGGTAAAAGCGCAGTCAACAACTTGAGGGTGCAGTTGAGGACACCCACCGATCTTCGGCGCGCTTCGCCGCTTCGACACTGATTTCACGGGGCATTTCGCCGCCTGCATCGGCAGGCGGCCGTTTTATCGCGCGGCTATGCCCGCGCTTGAAAAGGAACACATGTCATGGCTCAAATCGATGCATCCGGTCTGACCTTCAGCTTCGACGCCTTTCTCGACACGAACGTCCGGCACTTCGCCCTCAGCGACGCTACACCGGATCACCGCACATGGGTGACCGGCAACGCCGCACCCTTCTATCGCATCACCGCCCTCAGTTCGGAAGGAGACATAACCGGGGCGCCGCTCGGCGGCACAATCGATACCGTCAACATCACCAACAACACCTACGATCCGGGTTTCAGCATCACCGGCCTCGACATTTCGCTGGCTGATTTGATCGACACCAAGGACGCCGCCGCCAATTTCGAGAAATTGTGGGAGGGGGTGCTCGCCGGCGAAACGGAGATCATCTTGCCCGAACAGGGCAAGGCGGCCCTTTCCATGATGGGCGATTTTGTCCTGGTCAACGCCGGCCAGACGCGCAGCGGCGGCGCCGACAGTTTCGTCGGAGCCGGGGTGCAGTCCAACAGCGGGTCGCTGGTCGGCGATTCCCTGCACGTCGATATCGGTGCGACGCTCAATGGCGGCGACGACACATTTACCGACATTTCCAACGGTTCCATCATCGGCGACGTCGGCAACATGGCCCTCAAGACCGGCAACAATTTCGGCACGGTCAATGGCGGCAACGATACGGTCAGCATCGTCGATACCGGATACACGCCGACGCTCGGCAATGGCTACATCGTCGGCGACGTCTTCTACAACGCGGTCGGCGGCATCTCCAATGGCGGCGCCGACGCCATCACGCTCCGCAACACGGCGGGCTCCGGCTACGTCATTGGCGACAATCAGATCAATGAGGGGACCAGCAAGGGCGGCGCCGACGCGATCCTCATCGAGACGACGCTCGCCGGACGCAAGTTTCACAGCAGTCTCTATGTCATTGGCGACGACTATCAGGTTTCCGGGGAAAACGCGGCCGCAACCGGCGGCAACGACACGATCACAATCACGAACGCGACCGCCTCCACCACTTCCGGCGACTTCTATCAGGTAGCCGATGCGTCGGCGTCCGGCGGCGGCGACAAGATCGATGTCCGCGGAACCTTCCCTTTCACAGGTCAGGGGCCATCCGTTACGGTCACGCCGATGATGGGCACCATCGTCGGCGATGCCTACACCACCACCGGCAAGGCAGCGCTGAACGGCGGGGACGATTTTATAACCGCCGTCAACGTAACCACAACCGGCGGCATCTCCGGCGATGCCTATAACAGCATGGGCAAGGGCGCGTTTTCCGGCGGCAACGATATCCTGAGCTTGGTGTACGACCGCGCCGACCTCTCGGCGACCTTTCCGCTCCTGGGGGACGCCTATTTCTCGGCGGCGAACAGCTTTGCCGGCGGCAGCGACAAGATCACGCTCAACGTGCAGGGATCGCCTGCCACCACCGGCACCGTCCTCTACGGCGATGCTTTCACCTACGACGCGACCGGCAGCGGCGTCGTCAAGAACGGCGACGACGTGCTGCGGGTCGTTTCGGGGGCCGGATACGACACAGCGCTCTATGGCGACGGGGGCTCCGCCAACGCCAGCGTCAACCTGACCCTGACCGATGGCGACGACCGTCTCACCGCCGGCGGCGGCAACGACAGGCTCTATGGCGACACCTATACCGTCACCGCCGTGGGCACGCTGACCCAGACCGGCGGCGACGACGTACTGGACGGCGGCGGCGGCAACGATCTGCTCTACGGCGGGCTGGGCAGCGACACGGCCGTCTTCTCGCTGAACAGGTCGGTTCATGTCGACCTGAACGGCATCGCCGGCTCGGCCAGCGGCAACCTCTTCGAAGCCATCGGCCAGGGCAACGACCAGTTGGAAGGCATCGACAACGTCACCGGATCGGCGCTCGCCGACGTCCTTGTCGGCAACAACGCCGCCAACATCCTCATGGGCATGGGCGGAGCCGACAAGCTCAACGGCGGCGGCGGCATCGACACCGCCTCCTATGCGGGCGCCAGCGGCGCAGTCGTCGTCAGCCTCGCCAACCCGGCGATCAACACCGGCGACGCCGCCGGCGACAGTTTCAAGGCCATCGAGAATCTTTTTGGGTCCGGCTTCAACGACTCGGTCTTCGGCGACAACGGCAACAATGCCATCAACGGCGGCGCCGGCAGCGACACGATCAAAGGTTACGGCGGCAACGACACGCTGACCGGCGGCGCGGGCGTCGACTTCTTCGTGTTCAATTCGGCGCTCGACATGGCGACCAATGTCGACGCAATCGCCGACTTCAACGTCGCCGCCGACACGATCCAGCTCGACAACGCGGTCTTCACCGCGCTGGCCGCGACCGGCACGCTCGCCGCCTCGGCGTTCAAGGACATCGCCGTCGCCGCAAAGGATGCCGATGACCGCGTCATCTACAACTCCGACACCGGCGCGCTGTATTACGATGCCGATGGTTCGGGCGGCACGTTCGGCAACGTCAAGTTCGCCACGCTGACCGGCGCGCCCGACCTGACGGCGGCGGATTTCGTGGTGATCTAGGCGGGACGCCCCCGAAGCCTCAGCCCAGCCGAGGCACGGGCTTTACCGCCATAAGATCCAGCCTGCCGCTTCAACCTGGTTGAAGCGGCAGTTCGCAGGAGATGTGCCCGAGTTCGCCTCGCAGCGCGTATCCGGCGGCACATTCTTAACAAAAAGCCTCGCAAGCGGGCGATTGTCGAAACACGCCAGGCCGACAAGAGCAGCCGGAACGGACCCACCATGTCGGGTCCACGGCAATCTTGGAGATCAGGCCATGTACCATTGGAACCTTTCCGGAGCTTCGCGCTCCGGCGACGCGCAAGCCTTCAAGCCGGGAATTCCCAATCCCGGCGGCGCATCCGAGGCGGCACCGCCGACCTATTCGCTCGACCAGATCATCAACCAGATGCACACGAGCTGGGGCGGCTCGCATGAAGGCATCACCCGCGGCTGGGACAAGGTGAACATCACCTATTCGATGCCGGACACCGCGCCCTCCAACGATCCGGACCTGCCGGTCCACGGCGAGGCGAGCGGGCAGGTGGCGATGACCGCGCTGATGAAGGCGCAGGCACGGCTCGCCTTCGAATTGTGGGACGATCTCGTGCCGCTCAATCTCACCGAGAGCGCCAACAACCCGGCGGCCGACATCACGCTCACCTATTCGACGAACACCGGCGGGACGTATGCGACGCCGATCCTGGAGGCGCCGGTCAACAACAACGAGAATTTTATCGCCAACCAGATCTGGGCCGATGCGACCTGGACGTCACAGGACGAAGACGCCGACATGTTCTTCGGCGGCTACGGCTTCCAGACCTACCTGCACGAGATCGGCCACACGCTCGGCCTGTCGCATCCGGGCACCTACAATGGCAGCGCCGACTATGCGACGGATGCCGAGTTCGCCCAGGACAACCGCCAGTTCACGATCATGTCGTATTTCGGCGGCTACAGCCCGAGCCATCAGGCGTGGTCGCAGGATACCGACGGCACGGAAGGGACGTGGCTCTATTCATCAACGCCGATGCTCTACGACATCGCGGCGATCCAGGCCAAATACGGCGCCGACTACACCACGCGCTCCGGCAACACGACCTACGGCTTCAACAGCAATGCCGGTCGCGACGTCTACGACTTCAACCTGAACGACCATCCGATCTTCACCATATGGGATGGCGGCGGCACGGACACGATCGACACGCATTTCTACTACGACAGCCAGTACATCAATCTCGGCGAGGGCGCGTACTCCTCGATGCTCGGCCTGACCGGCAACATCGCCATCGCCTATGGCGCCGTCATCGAAAATGCCAAGGGCGGCTCGGGCCAGGACTACATCCAGGGCAACGCCGCGAACAACAACCTTTGCGGCAACGGCGATTCCGACCAGCTCTACGGCATGTCGGGCAACGACCGCCTCGATGGCGGCCAGGGCGCGGATCAGATGTTCGGCGGCGGCGGCGACGACACCTACTACGTCGACAACATCAACGACTACATCGAGGAAACGACCCTCATCAACGGCCACGACAAGGTCTATTCGAGCACCAGCAGCTACACGCTGCCCTACAAGGTCGAAGTGCTGACCTTGCTCAACGGCGCGGTCAGCGGCACCGGAAACGCCGGCGCGAACGAGATCAACGGCAATACCGGCGACAATGTCCTGAACGGCGGCGGCGGGGCCGACATCCTGCGCGGCGGCCAGGGCGCCGACACCTATTATGTCGACGACATCGGCGACCAGGTGCTCGAATCCTCCACGCCGGAGATCGACACCGTCCATTCGACGATCTCCTATGTCCTCAGCGGCTACGTCGAAAATCTCGTGCTGGAAGGCGGCGCCATCTATGGCACCGGCAACACGCTCGACAATTTGATCACCGGCAACGGTTTTTACAACGAGCTCTATGGAGACGCAGGCAACGACATACTGGCCGGAGGCGCGGGGATAGACGAGTTGTGGGGCGGTTCCGATCAGGATGCTGCGTCGTACGCCGGGGCTTCCGCCGCTATCATCGCCAGCCTGGGGAACGCATCGATCAATACGGGCGATGCCGAAGGCGACGTCTATTTCGACGTCGAGAACCTGATCGGCTCGAGTTTCAACGACTTCGTCTTCGGCGACCACGCCGTCAACAGCATCAGTGCCGGCGACGGCGCCGATGTGATCAAGGGATATCGCGGCAACGATATTCTGGCCGGCGGCAACGGCAAGGACACGTTCGTCTTCAACTCGACGCTCGACAGTTCGGCGAATGTCGACACGATCGTCGATTACAGCGTGGCGGCCGACACGATCGATCTCGACAACGCTTTCTTTACGGCGTTGACGACCCTCGGCACCCTGGCAGCCTCGGCGTTCAAGGACATTGTCGGCGGGCCGAAGGATGCCAACGACCGGATCATCTACAATTCCGATACCGGCAACCTCTATTACGACGCCGATGGATCGGGCGCGGCCTTCGGCAACGTCAAGTTCGCCGTGCTGACCGGCTTGCCGGACCTTACCGCCGCCGACTTCGTGGTGATCTGAGTCAGGCAATATCGGCCGCCGGCCGCCCCCTAGTGAGCGTCGGGCGGCCGGCCACCGCGCACAATCGCGTATGGCCGGGCGGGTCCGAGGTTCGGTCAAAGATCAATGCGGGAAATGGCGGGCGACAGACACACCGCCTGCCGTTGCCTGGTCAAGCAGTTCTACGCATGCGGCCTCGGATAGACATATCCCGCGCCGCGCAAGGTCTTGATCAGCTCCGGCTTCGACGGGTCGGTTTCCAGGCGCCGGCGCAGCCGGTTGATGCGGCTGTCGATGCTGCGGTCGAACGGATCGTCGCCGCGCGGCGGCGCGAGGTCGAGAAGCTCGTCGCGCGTGAAGACACGGCCGGGATGGCCGGCGAACACGGCGACAAGATCCAGCTCCATCGGCGTCAGCGTGACCGGCGCGCCGGCCGGATCGGCAAGACTCCGCTTCTTCGGATCGAAGGCGTAGGCGCCGAAGGCCACGCAGCCCGGCGGGAGTGAGGGAAGGCCTTCGGAGACGCGCGGATTGCGCCTGCGCAGGATGGCGGCAATCCGGGCTTCCAGTTCGGCCGGCGCGAACGGCTTCGCGATATAGTCGTCTGCGCCAACTTCCAGGCCGGCCACCCTGTCGAAGGCGGAGTCGGCGCCGGTCAGCATGACGATGCCGAGGTCATGGTGCTCGCGCAGCCAGCGGGCGAGCGCGAATCCGGTCTCGCCCGGCATGTTGAGGTCGAGCACCACGAGATCCGCCGGCCCGGTCGCGATCATGGCGCGCAGCTCCGCGCCATCATGGGCGATGCGCACCGAATGGCCCTTGGCGCCGAGATAGTCGGCGACCATCAACGCCACGCTCGGGTCGTCGTCGACAACGATGATCTCTGCCATTCCGCCCCCGGTAGCACCTCTGCCTAGTCATAGTTTCTTGGGCGATCCGGCACAACCGAGACACCGCCGGCATGATTGTTACAGACGGAGGGAAATTGACATCCTGCTGAAACACAAGCCGGCCTTGCTCTATCTCCGACTGACCGGAATTGGCCCTCGCAATGGACGTTGTTCCGCCGACAAGACTTGACAGTTCGCGGACGCAATCGTCCCCTGCCGTTGATCGGCCGCTCGACGCCGTCGGGACTGTCGGGCTGGCGACCAGGATGGGGGCAATGTCGTCGTCTTCATATCCGAAGCTGTCGCGCCGTTATGCCGCCGTGGTGGCGGCCTGCGCGCTGCCGCTGGTGCTGATCATCGGCGCCCTCGCCTATTATCAGTCGCAAAATCAGCGGAGCGATCAGCTCGAGGCATTCGCCTCCGACCTCACCGAGGCCAGACTGGTGGTCGACGGCGTGGTCAAGGAAGCGCTGGATCATGTGAGCCAGTTGAAGACGCAGGCGGAGGACATCCTTTCCGGGCGGCTGGATGCAGGCAGCGCCCAGTTGTCGGGCCTGCTGGCGACGCCAAGGGCTCCGTCGGGAGAGACCGTAGCCGATGCGATCACGCTGGATGGGATACGAGCCACGCCGTTCGAGACGAGAAGCGGAAACGTGTTGGCCGTGCCGAGCCGGCTGGAGCGCGCGCGGCCGCGCGAACTCGACATGGCACTGGCCTTGTTCGAACCGATGCGGCTGACGCATCAGGTCACGCCCTACTTGCGGTGGAGCTACTATTTTTCCGCCTCGGGCGCTTTCATCACCATGTTCCCCTTCGTGTCGCAGGAGGAGCTGGTAGGCGGCCTCGGCCACAAATCCGTGGCAGATATGGTCGATTCCTACCTGACCTACGACGTCTTCGCGGGCGTCACCCCGGCAAGGAACAATGACGGGCTGCCCTATTGGTCGCCGGTCTATCTTGACGCGGCAGGTGCGGGCTGGATGGTCTCGCACACGGCCCCCGTCTCCGGCGAGCGCGGCTTTACCGGCGTGGTCGGCACCGACCTCCTGCTCAGCTTCCTCGACGAAACGCTTGCGCGCATACCGCTGACGGCCGGGCAATTGTGGATCGTCAATCCCAACGGCGAACTGGTTGCCGACCGCGCACGAACACCGTTCGCGGCCGGAGATACCCGCCGTCTGTCGGACATAGCGCCTTCCGGGCTCGAGGCGGATGACCCACAATTCCTGGCGACCCTGTCACCTGGCCAAAAGCACATCGCCGGACAGAATATCTTCTCGGCTCCCCTCGCCGGCACGCCGTGGTCGCTGGTCTATGTGGTTTCGGATGGCGAGCTGAACGGCATTCTCTTCGCCCGCCTGATGCCTTATGCCGTCATCCTGCTTGCCCTCATCGCCACCCTGATCGCCGCGCATCAACTGCTGCGCCGGCAGTTCGTGCGGCCGGCGATGGCTCTGGTCGACCATCTCGCCGCCGAGAGCGCCGGCGGCGATCGGCGCGGCAACGACCTGCCGGAGATGTGGCGTCCCTGGGCCGAGCTTGTAACGCGCATCTTCAGCGAGAACCGCACGGCCATGAGCAGACTGGCCACCAGCGAGGAACGCTATCGCAACGTGGTCGAGACGCAGTCCGAGTTCATTCTGCGTGTCGATCCTTTGGGGATGATCAGTTTCGTCAACGAGGCCTATTGCCGTCGGATCGGCAGGCAGCGGGAAGAGCTGCTCGGCATGCGCCTGACGGATTTCATCGTGTTGTCGCCGGAGGACCGCAAAGCCTACGAGGCACTGCTGGTCACCCTGACCCCCGACGATCCGATTTCGCAGACCGAGATCCGAAGCACGGCACCCGACGGGCGCGTTCTTCATACCCACTGGACCGACAGCGGCATCTTCGACGATGACGGAAAACTCGTGGAAATCCAGAGTGTCGGGCGTGACGTCACCGAGCAGAAGCAGACTGCCGAAGCGCTTGCCGCAAGCGAGGAGCGCTACCGAAGCGTGATCGAAACCCAGACCGAACTGGTCGTGCGGCAAAGGCCGGACGGCAGCCTCACCTTCGTCAATGAAGCCTATTGCCGTAGCAGCAACATGACACGCGAAGAGCTGCTCGACCCGGACTGGTGCGATTTCGACCGGCTGCCCGACGATGAACGGCAACGCCTGCGGGCCTATCTGGCCAAGCTTACGCCCGACAACCCGACCGGGACCATCGAACTGCGCAATGTCGGCAGCGACGGTGCGGTCAAATGGGAATCCTGGACCGACCGGGGATTCTTCGACGAGTCGGGCAGGCTGATCGAGACGCAGGCGGTCGGCCGCGACATCACGGAGGAGAAGCGGGCACTCGACGCCCTGGAAGCGAGCGAGGAACGCTATCGAAGCGTCGTCGAGGCGCAGACCGAGTTCGTGCTGCGGATGACGCCGGACGGCTACCTGACCTTCGTCAACGAAGCCTATTGCCGCTATTGCAACATGACACGCGAGCAGATGCTCGATCCCGACTATTGCGACCTGGATCAGCTTCCGCGCGACGAGCGGCAGCGCTTCGCCGCCCACATTGCCCGCCTGACGCCTGACAATCCGGTCGCCAGCATCGAGCTGAAAAACCACCAGATGTTGCGGGGCACATCGTGGTCCGCCTGGACCGATCGCGGCATCTTCGACGCCGGCGGCAGGCTCATCGAGGTGCAGTCGGTCGGCCGCGACATCACCGAACGGGTCAAAGCCGAACAGGCGCGGGAGGAAGCGGAAAGACTGCGGCGCACGGTGCTGGAGGCGGCGCTCGACGGTTATGTCAGCATCGATCGCGAGGGGCGGGTTCTGGAGTTCAACCCGGCCGCGGAGCGCATTTTCGGCTATCGCAGCGCCGATGTGCTCGGCCAACCCATCGCGGAGCTGATCGTGCCCGCGCACAGCCGCGAAAGGCACCGGACAGGCTTTGCCCGCCATCTCGAAACCGGACAGACGTCGATCATCGGCAAGACCATCGAGGTCACCGCGCTGCATGCAGACGGGCACGAATTCCCCATCGAGATCGTGATCGTGCGCAGCGAACTCGGCAACAACCCGATCTTCATCGCCTATCTGCGCGACCTCACCGAGCAGAAGAGGGCCGAGGCGGAGATCGCCGAGAGCGCCGCGCGTTTCCGCGCCATCGCCGAGGGCGTGCCGTTGCCGATCATCATCACCGTGCTCGACGAACCGGAGGTGTTGTTCGCCAATGAACTGGCGCGTCATTTGCTGGGGCTGGAGGTCGGGCAGCGCGGCGCAGTCGCGCTCAGGTCCTGGCACGATCCGTCGCGCCGCAAGGAGATCGCGCGGCTGCTGGCCGAGGAGGGCGCGGTCGACGCCTTCGAGGCGGCGATGCGGACGCCCGCTGGCGAAACGCTCGACGTGCTGATCTCGGCGCGCCGCATCCAGCATGCGGGCCGGGTCGCCATGTTCGCCGCCGTCACCGACATTACCGAACAGCGCCGGGCTGAAGCTGAGATCGCCCGCCAGCGCGAGAATCTGCATCAGAGCGAAAAACTGTCGGCGCTGGGCTCGCTGCTCGCCGGCGTGGCCCACGAACTCAACAATCCGCTCTCCGTCGTCATCGGCTATTCCTCGATGCTCAAGGAATTCGCTACTGACCAGACGATCGCCACGCGCGCCGACAAGATCCACGAGGCGGCGGAACGCTGCTCGCGCATCGTGCGGACTTTTCTGGCGATGGCGCGCAAGAAACCGCCGAGCCGCTCCGCCGTCGATATCGGCGAAACCATCGCGGCGTCGCTGGAACTCACCGCCTATGGATTGCGGACCGCCGGCGTGGAGGTGTCGACGCGGATCGAAGCGGACTTGCCTCCCGTTTCCGGCGACGCCGACCAGTTGCCGCAAGTCTTCACCAACCTGGTCGTCAACGCACAGCAGGCGCTGCTGGCGGTGCCCGCACCGCGCCGGCTCACCATCACCGCCCGCCCGGAGGCAGGCGGCGTGGAGATCGTCGTGGCCGACAATGGCCCCGGCATGGGCGCGGAGGTGGCCAAGCGCATCTTCGAGCCCTTCTACACGACGAAGCCGGCCGGCGTCGGCACAGGCGTCGGCCTGTCGGTCTGCCAGGCGATCGTTGCCGCGCATGAAGGCACGATTTCGGTCCAGTCGTCGCCTGGCGAGGGCGCGCGCTTCACGGTTTTCCTGCCTGCAGGAAGAAGGAACGCCAACGCGGCGGCTGCGCGCGCGGACGACGCCGTGCCGCCTGTCCGCAACGCTCGCGTGCTGGTGGTCGACGACGAGGCCGACATCGCGTCCATGATCGCGGAGACCTTGCGCAACGACGGGCATCGCGCCGACGTGGCGGACAATGCCGAGGCGGCGCTGGCCGCCGTCCGCCAGGGCGGGGTGGACCTGGTGATCAGCGACATCCGCATGCCAGGGCTCGACGGACCGGGATTGTACCGGGCGCTCGGCGAGATGTCGGAAAACCTCGTCGAGCGCGTCCTGTTCATCACCGGCGACACGCTGGCGCCGGAGATCGACCGGTTCATCACCGACACCGGCGCGCCGGTGATCGAGAAACCGATCGATCCGCAGGTGTTTCGCAAGATCGTCTCGGAAAAACTGACAGCAATGATGGCGGTAAAAGCATGAGGAAACAGCGCATCCTTGTCGTGGACGACGAAGCGTCACTGCGCGACCTGGTGAGCGATTATCTCACCACCCATGGTTTCGAAGTTACCGCCGTGGCCGGCGGGGAGGGCATGCGCGCGCAATTTGGCCGCCAGCCGCCCGATCTCGTGATCCTCGACGTCAACCTTGTCGGCGAGAGCGGCTACGACCTCGCCCGCGAGATCGTGGCGCGCAGCCGCGCCGGCATCCTGATGCTGACGGCGGTTGGCGATCTCGAACACAGGCTGGAGGGTCTTGCCGCCGGTGTCGACGACTACATGCCGAAACCGTTCGAACCGCGCGAGTTGCTAGCCCGGGTGCGCAGCATCCTCAGGCGCCTGGCAACCGACGAGCAGGACCCTCAGGACCGTGTGCAGCTCGGCCGCTGCGTCCTTCATACGGTCGAGCGCCGCGTCGTAACGCGCGAGGGAGCGGATGTTCCGCTGACGGCGATGGAATACGAGCTGATCTCGGTGTTCCTGCGCCACCCCCGGCAGATCCTGTCGCGGGAACGGCTCAGCATGCTCGCCCACAACCGCGATCTCGAGCCGGGCGACCGCAGCATCGACATCCGCATCACGCGGCTGCGCAAGAAGATCGAGATCGACCCCGATCAGCCCAAGGTCCTGGTAACGGTCAGGGGCGAGGGTTACGTCTACGAGCCGGGATAGCCGGGTCGACACGCTGTCTGCCAGCCGGTCGCGCCACCGAATTCGGGAAGGTCGAGCAAGATCGATGGCGGCCTGAGCGGAGGCCGAGCAGGCAATCGCGCCATTCCTGTCGGGAATGCGTGCTCAGGGCCGACAGAGGGCTGTGTGATCCGGGTGGCGTGAAGGCCTGCGCCATGCCGCTGGCCTATTCACGCCAGGCTGGCGATTTCCTCATCCGAAAGGTTCTGCGGCACGACCGTGACCGGGATCGGGAAGGCCGCGTTCTTGCCGGCGATCGATGCGACCAGCGGGCCCGGGCCCTCCTTGGACGCGCCGGCGGCCAGAACCAGGATGGCGATGTCCTGGTCGTCTTCGATGAGCTGGTGGATCTGCTCGGTCGGCTTGCCCTCCCGCACCACGAGTTCCGGCTCTATGCCGAGCCTGGTACGGACCTTGGTGGCGTGCATGTCGAGCGCGGCCTGGGCGGCTGCTTCCGCTTCCTCGCGCATGATCTTCTCGACGCCGAGCCAGTGCTGGAAATCGCCCGGCTCGATGACATAGAGCAGCACGACGCTGCCGCCGGTCGACTTGGCGCGCATCGAGGCATAGGCGACGGCGCGCTCGCATTCCGGCGTCTCGTCGACGACGGCGAGGAACTTTCGCCGGTGGCCGGCTTCCCGGCTCAGACGTTTGGAGACCATCAGCTACTCCCTCAACGAGGCCCAGGTCGGTCGGCCGCAATCTGCCACCCGCGCGGGCGGGCCGCAAGCGGCAGCGATAGGGCGAAAACCTGGGGACAGTTTACCGAATCCCCATGCCGGCGCCGGCCCGTCCAGCCTCCGCCCAAACGGAAATTCGGTAAACTGTCCGCGGATTTCCTCAGTCCTGCAAAAGCCCGATGATGTCGCGCACCGTTTTCATCGTCGTCTCGGCGAGCTTGCCCGCCCGCTCGCCGCCGTCGCGCAGCACGCTGTCGACATAGGCATGGTCGGCTGAGATGCGGCGCATCTCGGAGGCGATCGGGGCCAGTTTCTCAACCGCCAGATCGGCAAGCGCCGGCTTGAAGACGGAGAACTGCTGGCCGCCGAACTCCCGCAGCACGGCATCCTTGCCGACCTCCGCCAGGCCGGCATAGATGCCGACAAGGTTTTCCGCCTCCGGCCGGCTGGCAAGCCCGTCCGTCTCGCTCGGCAGCGCCTCGGGGTCGGTCTTCGCCTTCTTGATCTTCTTGGAGATGATGTCCGCGTCGTCGGTCAGGTTGATGCGCGACAGGTCGGACGGGTCCGACTTCGACATCTTCTTCGAGCCGTCGCGCAGGCTCATGATGCGCGCGGCGGGACCGCCGATGACGGGCTCGGTGATCGGGAAGAAGCCGTTCACCGTCTCCTCGCCGACCTGCATCTCGACGCCGACGCCAAGGTCGGCGATGCGCGAGGAAAAGTCGTTGTTGAACTTCTGGGCGATGTCGCGGGTCAGTTCCAGATGCTGCTTCTGGTCCTCGCCGACCGGCACATGGGTGGCGCGGTAGACCAGGATATCCGCCGCCATCAGGCTGGGATAGGCGAGCAGGCCGAGCGAGGCGTTCTCGCGGTCCTTGCCGGCCTTGTCCTTGAACTGCGTCATGCGGTTCATCCAGCCGATGCGGGCGACGCAGTTGAATATCCAGGCGAGCTCGGCGTGCTGCATGACGCGGCTCTGGTTGAAGACGATGTGTTTTTTCGGATCGATGCCGGAGGCGAGGAACGCGGCGGTGATCTGGCGCGTCTGGTCCTTGAGGTCGGCATGGACGAGCTGGGCCGTCAGCGAATGCAGGTCGACGACGCAATAGATGCAGTCGGACGTATCCTGCAAGGCGACGAACTTCTTGATCGCGCCGAGGTAGTTGCCGAGATGCAGATTGCCGGTTGGCTGGACGCCCGAGAAGACGAGCGGCTTGAAGGCGGTCATTTCAAAAATCCTCGTGGCTTGTGGAGGGCCGTTTCGCACGCGGCGAAAATCGCGAGGGGCTTATGGCGGAAGCGCCGGAGGCGCACAAGTCGAATTTTGCGTGGATGCGGTCGGGCAGATCGAACCGCCGGTATCGGCATCAACCGGGCGGGGCGTCGTAGGTCAGCCGCCTCTCGGTCTTGTTGGCCCAGACCGGCACATAGCTGTAGCATTCGCGCATCGAGGACGGCAGGTCCTGCTTCATGTTCGGGTTGCGGATGTCGTTCTGGTAGTTCATGCGGTCGACCAGATTTGTGTAGAGAACCATCGCCCGTTTCGCATCGTTGTCTTGTTGAAGTTTGGGTCCGATGTAGTCGCGAAGCCGGCCCAAATTCTCGAAATTCTCGCGGTAAGCCCAGGGAGCCACGACGGAGGCGATGCTCAGGAGATTCACGCGGCCGCTCTTGCCGTCATTGGTCTCACCGAGGTCTGGGTCGTACAGGTGGTCGATGACCACGCAGAGGCCGGAGTTGTCGATGACATCGGCCAGCACGATTGCGGAGTTTACACGCGCCGTCTGGTTGTTTCCGCGCGCGGCAGTGACGAGCGTGGAGATCGAGTCGAGATTATCGTTGCTGCGGGAGATGCGTATCGCCGACGGTCCTCCGTTGGCCAGGATGGAACGCAGCGCACCCGTCGCCTGGATAAGACGTGCGACATCTTCATCAGCCCAGCCGACGCCGACGACAATTCGCGGCTTGAGCGCGGTGAGTATGGAGACCAGGCAGGACGTTGCGAACTCGCTGACAAGCAGGTCGTTGCTGAACGGCTGCAACATCTGCTCCGCCGAGCCCTTGCTGGTGATGGGCTGGTTGAAATCGTCGCATTGCTGGGCGGAGGCCGGCAAGGTGAGTGTCGCCAATATGAGGGCGCAAATGAACCCGAAAAACGACTGCCTGATATTCAAAGCGGATCTCATTCGGCGATTGGGGTGAAAGGCGCCGGGATACTTTCCTGGGGGCCGTCGGCGCCGGCCGCCTCGCGTTGGCGGTTGTCTATGTCGGCGGCGATCATGTCGGTGACGAGTTTCACCGTCACTTCCTTCCTCAACCTTGGAAAATCGAAACCGGCGTCGTCGGTGGTGATCTGGCCGGCGCCGAGCGGCAGACTCTCTCGCCACACGACCTTTTGCGACAGCAGCTTGTTGCGGGCTTGCTCCGAGCCGGAATAATAAAAATTGGCCGATATCTGGATGTTCTGATCGCCCGGACTGGCAAGGAACGGTATGAGCGCGACAATGGATTCGCCATAGCGCAGGGACGGAACCGGCACGCCATTTACGGATATTTCGGGGACGTAGTCCGTCAGCCTGCCTATGCCATCGCCCTGGTCGCGGAAGATCAGCCGGGCGTATTTTTTCTCGATCTGGAAAGCGTCGCGGATATCGGCCGACTTTTCAACGATGCCTATTCCGACGGCGAAGGCCAGTATACCGGCGCCACCGGCGACGCCGATCTTGTATTTCATCTCACCGGCGGTGGTCTCGAAATTGCCGGCGCCCTGGGTGCCGGTCCCGTAGAGCAGGATGGCGACGCCAACCACCACCAGCACGAAAGTGAAAGAGGCATGCGTGGTGCCCATGGTCAGGAACGCCGCAAGCAAGGCCGATGCCCCCACGAGCATGAAAAAGAACCCGCTCGACAGGAAATACCAGATGTCCTTGGTATTGGCGGCTGCGGCTTCCCTTTGCTTCAGCAATCGGTCAAGCAACACTTCTATGTTGGGCGAATCCGTTCCGGATGACTTTTCGCCCTTCGTCGTATTTGCCGAATCGCCACTGTCGTTGACAGGCTGGATTGTTCCATCCACCCCATCGGCAGGCTTGACCGTTCCGCTACCCGGATCGTCTGCCATGGCGCTCACCGCTGTCAGAATTGGCGGAAGGCTAGTCCCGTTCAAAAAATTCCGCAAGAACGCATATCGAAGACGACAAGTCTTGGTGAACGGCGCAACCGCCCAAGCCAAGCATATCGCTAATAATTCTATACCTTCTCCGACGGCAACTCTTTCCGCTTGATGCTGCGCTTGATCATGCCGATATCGGCGCCACCGATGGCGAAGACGGTGACGAAATAAAGCGCCATCGCACCGGCCACCATGCAGCCGAGCACCACGGCCTGTTCGTAGAAGGGCGAGCCGGGACCGAGGCTGCCGGAGAACCAACGCGCGGCAAAGTAGAGCGCGCCCGCCATCACCGCCGAGGCGACGATCAGGCGCGGGATGCGTTTCAGCAGGCCTGCGTCGCGGCCCCAATGGCCCCGCCGCACCAGCACGCCGAGCAGCAGCGCGGCATTGATCCAGCCGGCTATGGCCGAGGCGGTGGCTATGCCGGCGCCGCCCATCGACGGGAACAGCGTCAGCGCCACGGCGACGTTCACCGCCACCGAGATCGCGGCAAAGATCATCGGCGTACGTGTGTCCTCGCGGGCGAAATAGCCCGGCGTGAACGCCTTGATCAGCACGAAGGCCGGCAGGCCGAGGCCGAATATGGCGAGTATGGCCGAGACTGTCGGCGTGCCGTTGGTGGCGGCGAAGGCGCCGCGTTCGTAGAGCAGGCGCACGATCGGCTCGGAGACGACCAGCAGCGCGGCTGCGGCCGGCAGCGTCAGGAACAGCGTGAATTCGACAGAGCGGTTCTGCAGGTTGGACGCTTCCTGAAGGTTTCCCGCCTTGAGCGCGCGCGCGAGTTCCGGCAGGAGCACGATCGCCACCGCGATGCCGACTACGCCCAGCGGCAGTTGGTAGACGCGGTCGGCGTAGGCGAGCGAGGAGACGGCGCTTTCCTTGCCCGAAGCGATCGCCGTGCCGATCAGCTGGTTGATCTGGGTGATGCCGCCGGTGATAGCCGCCGGGAAGGCCAGCACCAGCAGGCGCTTGACATTCGGCGTGAAATGCGGACGGCGGAAGCCGATCGACACGCCGGCGTGACGCACGGCGACCCAGACGATCGCGAGTTGCACGAGCCCGGCGGCCAGCACGCCCCATGCGAGCGCATAGCCTATGTCCAGCCCGCTCATGCCCTCATGCCAGGCATAGCCGAGCACGCCGATCAGGATGATGTTGAGGAAGACAGGGGCGACGGCCGCCGCGAAATAGCGGCGCAGCGAATTCAGCATGCCGGCCATCATCGCCGCCAGCGACATGCACATGAGATACGGGAACATGATGGTCGCCAGCGCGACCGTGAGGTCGTGTTTTTCCGGATTGTCGGAAAAGCCGGGCGCCACCACGGTCGACACAAGAAGCGGCATCGCCAGTTCCATCAGGATGGTCAGGGCCACCAGCGTGGTGAACAGCACGCCGAACACTTCTTCCGAAAGGCGCTTCGCGCCGTCTATGCCGCCGGCCTCGATCTCCTTGGCGAACAGCGGCACGAAGGCGGCGTTGAACGCACCCTCGGCAAACAGCCGGCGAAAGGTGTTGGGAAACTGGAAGGCGGCATTGAAGGCGTCGGCGATCGGCCCGGTGCCGAGAGCGGCCGCCATCAGCATCTCGCGCGCAAAACCCAGCATCCGGCTCATCAGCGTGCCGGAGGCGACGGTGGCGAATTTTTTGACCAGGCTCATTTTCCCCTCCCCCTTGAGGGGAGCGTGGCCGCGAAGCGGCCGGGTGGAGTCGTTGCGGCAGTGCTCGACTTACTGGCGGTGCCTTCTGAGGTTACCCCCTCTGTCGCCTTCGGCGACATCTCCCCCGCAAGGGGGGAGAGGGCGTCGGCGCTACCGCTCCTCATTCCGCCGCGGCCCGCTCATCCGCCTTGGCGGCTGCTTTGGCCGGCTTGCCCTCCAGCGTGGCCGCCAGCGCCGTGCGGATCGCCTGGAGTTTCATCGGATTCTCGATCTTCGCGCCGGTCAGGTCGCTGACGTAAAACGTGTCGATCACCTTCTCGCCGAAGGTGGTGATGTGGGCCGACGCGATGTCGAGCGACAGGTCCGACAGCGTGCCGGTGATCTCCGAAAGCAGACCCGGCCGGTCGAGACACGAGACCTCGATGACGGAAAGCCGGTTCGACAGCGTGTTGCGGATGTCGACGCGCGGCTCGATGCGGAACGCCTTCGATCCACGCTTCGGTTTGGCGCGCTTGGCGATGATCTCCGGCAGCCAGCTTTTTCCCGACAGAACGTCCTCGATCAGCCCGCCGACACGTTCCGCCCGACGCTGCTCGTCCTCGTCGCGGTCGAACTCGCGCGAAATCAGGATGGTGTCGAGCGCCCGTCCGTCGGATGTGGTGAAGATCTGCGCGTCGACGATGTTGGCGCCGGCCGCCGCACAGGCGCCGGCAATCACCGACAGCAGGCGCGGATGGTCCTGGGCGAGAACGGTGATCTCCGTCACCGCCTCGAAGCCGTGGGTCTTGACCATGGTGGCGAGCTTCTTGCCGGACTGGTCGGCGGCGCGGATGAATTCGGCATGCCGTATCTGATCGTCAAGGGCGACGGCGAGCAGGTAGTTCTCGTAATGCAGCTTGACCAGCTTTGCGCGAGCCTTTTCCGGCCAGCCCGAGAGCGCTTCAGCCAGCCGGTCGCGCGCTGTCTGCGCCCGCAGCGAGCGCGAGACTTCGGAGAAGCCGCCGGTGAGCAGCAATTCGGTCTCGTAATAGAGGGTGCGCAGCAACTGCCCCTTCCAGCCGTTCCACACGCCGGGGCCGACACCGCGTATGTCGCAGATGGTGAGGATAAGCAGCAGCTTCAGCCGCTCGACCGACTGCACCACGTCGGCGAAGTCGCTGATGGTCTTGCGGTCGTTGAGATCGCGCGTCTGCGCTGTCATCGACATCAGCAGATGGTTTTCAACCAGCCAGGCGACCGTCGCAGAGTCTTCCGGCGACAGACCCATATGCGGGCAGATGCGCCGCGCAATTTTTGCGCCCGCTTCGGAATGATCCTCGGGACGGCCCTTGGCGATGTCGTGCAGGAGCACCGCGACATAGAGCACCTCGCGCTGCCCGATCAGGCCCGGCATCAGCTTGTGCGACAGCGGATGCAGTTTTTCGCCGTCGCCACGCTCGATCTCGGACAGCACGCCGATGCAACGCAGCAGGTGCTCGTCGACCGTATAGTGATGATACATGGAGAACTGCATCATCGCGACGATGCGGCCGAATTCCGGGATCAGCTTGCCAAGCAGGCCGGCCTCGTTCATCCGCCGAAGGTTCAGCTCCGGATTGCGGTCCGAGGTCAATATGTCGAGGAAGATGCGGTTGGCCTCGGGGTCGCGGCGCAGCCCTTTTCCGACGAGGTCGAGCGAGCGGCGCAAAAGCTTCAGTGCATCGGGGTGGTATTCCAGCCCGTGGCGGTCGGCGAACCAGAACAGGCGCAGCAGATTGACGGGGTCGCGCGTGAAAACATCCGGGTCGGCTACGTTGATGCGGTGGTTGTCGACGATGAAGTCGCCGGTGCCGGCGAGCTTGCGCTTGCGCCGCGAAAAGCTCTGGAAGATGCGGTTGAAGCCCGGCACGTGCTTGGCCTGCTCCTCCTCAAGTGCGGCGCAGAAGATGCGGGTCAGGTCGCCGACGTCCTTGGCGATCAGGAAGTAGTGCTTCATGAAGCGCTCGACGGCCGACATGCCGGGATGGCTGGTGTAGCCGAGCCGTTCGGCGATATCGCGCTGTATGTCGAAATGCAGCCGTTCCTCGGCCTTGCCGGTGAGGAAATGCATGTGGCAGCGCACCGCCCACAAAAAATCCTCGCACTTCAGGAACTGGTTGTATTCGGCGCGGGTGAACACCCCGGCCTTCACCAGTTCCTCGCCGGAACGGACGCGATAAAAATACTTGGCGATCCAGAACAGCGTCTGCAGGTCGCGCAACCCGCCCTTGCCGTCCTTGATGTTGGGCTCGACCAGGTAGCGGCTTTCGCCGGCCTTGGCGTGGCGGTCGTCGCGCTCGCCGAGTTTCGCCTGCACATATTCGGGCCCGGTGTCCTTCACGACCTCACGGTCGAAGCGCGAAAGCAGCTCGTCGAACAGCGCCTGCTCGCCCCAGACGAAGCGCGCCTCGAGGATGGCTGTGCGGATCGTCGTGTCGGAGCGCGACAGGCGCACGCAGTCGTCGATGTTGCGGGTGGCATGGCCGACCTTAAGGCCGAGGTCCCACAGCATGTAGAGCATGTATTCGACGATCTGCTCGCCCCACGGCGTCTGCTTGTAGGGGAGCAGGAACAAGAGGTCGATGTCGGACCCCGGCGCCAGCGTGCCGCGTCCGTAGCCGCCGACCGCGACGATCGCCATGCGCTCGGCCGAGGACGGATTCTTGGCGCGATAGACGTGGGTGGCGGCGAAATCGTAGAGGACGCGGATCACCTCGTCCATCAGGTGCGACAGCCGCTGCGCGCAGGCCGTGCCGCTGCCGTCCTCCCTCAGCAGGCGCTCGGCGAGGCGTTTTCCGGCGGCGATGCGGTCCTTGAGCGCCGACAGCACCAGCGTGCGCACCGCAGCCGTCGAGCCGTCGCCCGAAGAGGGCGCGGTCAGCGCGGTCAGATCATGGCGAAGCTGGGTGGCGTCGACCAGCTCTTCCAGCTTCAGGGGCACTTTCGTCATCGGGCGGCGTGGTTTCTCGCGGCGGTCGCGGCGGTGTATAAACTGTTTTGGCAGAGGTGGGTATGGCCCGAAAGCATTGCGAGAGGCTGAAGAAAGCGGGCGAATGCGAGGCCTCCAAGCGCCGCATATCCCCTGTAGATGGGAAAACGGCACCGATCCATCCGTTGCCATTCTTCCAGCAAACCGGCTCTCGATCGATCGCGATTTCTAGGAGCTATTCGATCCTGCTCAATTCGTTGCGCAGGTCTTCTTCCAAGACATCGAGCGCCGGCACGATACCGCCGATACCCGGCACGGAGAACACTGTAACGAACTTGCCGTCATCCCGCAGTCGGGGAATAAGTTCGTCGAGGAGATCGTCGAGATCGATTTCGCTTGCTTCGAAATGCGACCATTCATCGGTCGCGCAAAGCTCGGCGTAGACTTTCTCCGGCCAGATCGGGAAAACGATGGTGCCGTCGTCATCGGTCTGGTGAAGAGCCCATCCGTCGGACCAAAGCCCCCAGACCAGACGCCTGTCCGCCGCCACCTTGATGAAATGAGAATATCTCTCCGGCGCAGGCAGAGACATTATGGCCTGGATTTTTTTCTGGTTCATCGCTTCGCCTGACAACAGGTTACGCCTCGTTTGCCCTGCATCCAACCGTCCGTGCTCATCTCTGGCAAGAGCCGGGCGACTTGGTGATAATTATTGCCACCCTTGCATTCTCCCCCCAAATCCCCGATATGAGCCATGGGAGGTTGGTGGTGGACGATCCACTCGCCAACCGGGTCAGGTCCGGAAGGAAGCAGCCCTAACGAGCCCGGAACGGGTCATTGTTCCAGCCTCCCGCCTTCCTTAAAACTTCGGCTTCTGCCGTCACGGCGTTGACGGAGCGATGTCGCGCGGGCGAAACTCGCGCTGATCGAAATGGCCCGAGCGGCCAGCGGAGACCGAGCAACGCATGAGCGACGCCGGACCAGAGCAGACGGGAAAAGCCGCCGCCTATCGCGTGCTGGCGCGAAAATACCGTCCCGCCGACTTTTCGGCGCTGATCGGCCAGGAGCCGATGGTGCGCACGCTCACCAACGCATTTTCATCAGGCCGCATCGCGCAGGCGTGGATGCTGACCGGCGTGCGCGGCGTCGGCAAGACCACCACCGCCCGCATCCTCGCCCGTGCCCTGAACTACAAGACCGACAGCGTCGACCAGCCCTCTGTCGACCTCACCATCCCCGGCCAGCACTGCCAGGCGATCATGGAAGGCCGGCATGTCGACGTGATCGAGATGGACGCCGCCTCCCACACCGGCATCGACGACATCCGCGAGATCATCGAGCAGGTGCGCTACGCGCCTGTCTCGGCCCGCTACAAGGTCTACATCATCGACGAGGTGCACATGCTCTCCACGCAGGCCTTCAACGGCCTGCTGAAGACGCTGGAGGAGCCGCCGCCGCACGTCAAATTCATCTTCGCCACCACCGAGATCCGCAAGGTGCCGATCACGGTGCTGTCGCGCTGCCAGCGTTTTGACCTGCGCCGCGTCGGCGCGGAGACGCTGGTCGCGCATCTTGGAAAAATCGCCCAGCTTGAGACGATCGAGGTCGAGGACGCGGCACTCGCCATGATCGCGCGGGCGGCGGAAGGCTCGGTGCGCGATTCGCTGTCGATCTTCGACCAGGCGATCGCCCACAGCGCCGGCGCGGTCACGGCCGAGACGGTGCGCGGCATGCTGGGGCTGGCCGACCGGGCGCGTGTCATCGACCTGTTCGAGCAGGTGATGAAGGGCGACATGGCTTCCGCCCTCGCCGAGTTCCGCGCCCAATACGACACCGGCGCCGACCCGGCGACGGTGCTGACCGATCTTGCCGAGTTCACGCATTTCGTCACGCGGCTGCGTTTCGTGCCCACTGCCGCGCAGGACGCCTCGCTGAGCGAGGACGAGCGCAAGCGCGGAGCCGCCTTCGCCGAGGCGCTGTCGGTCAAGGTGCTGTCGCGTGCATGGCAGATGCTGCTGAAGGGTATTCCGGAGGTGCAGTCGTCGAACCGGCCCGTCGCCGCCGCCGAAATGGTGCTGATCCGGCTGGCGCATGCCGCCGACCTGCCGACGCTGGACGAGGCGATGAAGCTTTTGGACGGCGCAGCGCCTTCCGCCGGCAATGGCGGAGGACCGCGTCCGTCCGCCCCCTCCGGCGGACCTGCCATGGCGCGGGCGGCCGCGCCGGTCGCCGCTGCCGCGATGCCGCAGCCGCGCATGGCAGCGGCCGGCGGTCCCGTCGCCCGGCTGGTCGTGCGCGAGGACACGCCGCAGCAGCCGGCGCCCTCGGCCCAGATGGAAGCCTCCCCGGAGGCGTGGCAGGAGCCGGTCGCCGACGCCGTCCCCGTGCGCTCGCTGGCCGATATCGCCGCGCTCGCCGACGCCAACCGCGACATGACCCTCAAGGTGCTGCTGAAGCGCTGCGTGCGTCCGGTGCGCATCGAGCCCGGCCGGCTCGACGTGGCGCTGACGGCGGATGCGCCGAAGACCTTGCTCAACGACCTCAGCACCAAGCTGAAAAGCTGGACGAACCGCCACTGGCTGGTGTCGCTGTCGCGCGAGGAAGGCGGTAAAACGCTGGCCGAGGAAGAGGCGGCGCGGCGCGAGACGGCTTTTTTGGACGCCAGCCAGGAGCCGGCGGTCGCAGCGATACTGGCGCGCTTTCCCGGCGCCAAGGTCATCGACGTGCGCATTCCCAACGCCCAGGAACTGCCGGACACCGGCGGCGACGCGGACATTTCCCCCGACCCGACGGTCGAAGACGACGAGAACTGAAAGGATTTCCATCATGAAGGATCTGCTCGGCCTGATGGGCAAGGCGAAGGAGATGCAGGCCAAATTCCAGGCCATGCAGGACGAGATCGCCGAGATGGAATCCACCGGCCAGGCCGGCGGCGGGCTCGTTCAGGTGACCATCACCGGCAAGTTCGAGATGAAATCGCTGAAGATCGACCCGTCGCTGTTCAAGGAGGACGAGGTCGAGATTCTCGAAGACCTGATTCTCGCCGCCCACAACGACGCCAAGGCCAAGGTCGAGGCGGCGATGAAGGACAAGACCGCGGCGCTGACCGCCGGCCTGCCGCTGCCTCCCGGCTTCAAGCTGCCCTTCTGAGGCTTTAATCGGCCCCCGATCCGGCCCGATTCGTGCAGAAAATCAACATCTCGCTTGCCCGGAACCGGATGCGACGGTTTTCCGGCCTTTGTGGTTAACTTTATTTAAATTGTTGAAATAGAAAAGGAAAGCTGACGTTCACGAGCGTCTGGCGAGACCGTTCCGGCTTGCCGATCACGATTTGGAAACGCAAAAGTCATCATTTCGCCCGAAAGTTTCACAGTGTTGTTACAAGCACACACAGCCGCCGGAGCGATTATGAGGGCATGTCAGTGAGTGCGCTGCGGCGCGCATCGGCCATAGTTACGGCCGTAATTCTCCCCCTGCTGGTTTCCGCCTGCAGCCAGACTTCCGATTTCGCCGGTGGCATGAGATCGATGGTGATGCCGGGCGGTTCGCACGGCTACTCCGCCCGAGACAAGGAATGCCTGATGCGGGCGATGTTCTTCGAGAGCAATCGCTCCAGCCGCGACGGGTTGGTCGCCGTCGGCACCGTCGTGATGAACCGGGTGCGCTCCGGCAAATATGGCGACACCATCTGCGAGGTGGTCGGCCAGCCGCGCCAGTTCGCGCCAGGCGTGATGACCCGCAAGATGAACTCCAAGGCCCTGCCGGATGTCGAGGCCGCCGCCGACGCGGTGCTGAAGGGCGAGCGGCATCCGAAGGTGAAGAACTCCATGTTCTTCCACACGGCCGGGCTGAAATTCCCCTACAAAAACATGCACTACACCGTGGTTGCCGGCGGCAACGCCTTCTACGAGAAGCGCAACCGCAATGGCGACCCCGTCGTGCTGCCGCCGGAAAAAGCCCAGCCGGTGATCATGGTCGCCCAGGCCAATGTCAAGCCGGTGACGACAGCGCGGACATCGGTGAGTGAACGCTCCACTGCGATGATGAGTTCGCGCGGCGGCGACGCGCAGGTTGCCGTGGCCCGTGTGGCGCCGCGGCCGGCCACGACGCCAGCGCCCGCCGCCGAACCGGTCGCCGTCGCGATGCAGCCCGCGGAAACGCCCGCGCTGCCGGCTGCCACGCCGCAAGCGGAACCGACGGTCGTAGCCATGGCGATCGACGGGCCCTCCCCTTCGGCAGGGACAAATGCGGCGGCACCATTCCCTAATGCGCCGGCTCCCGCCGACCCGGTGCTGCCCGCGGTGACGGATGCCGTGCCGACTTCTGAACGGAAAGTCGCCGAGGCGGCGCGCGCCGACGGCTGGACGACCGGCGCTCCGGCGCTTGCCGCCTCGCAGCCCGCGCCAATACCCGAACCGGCGACCGCGACAGCCGTGTCCTATGATGTCGATCCCGGCGATGCCGACGCTATCGGAGCCATGATCTTCAGCCAGGACCGGCCGGTGATGGGTTTTAACTGATTCGGCAGGACTGCTTCGCCTGACGTGTTATCACCCAATATCAAAAAACCGGGCCAAAAGCCCGGTTTTCTGCTTGCGACGTCCTTGTTGCCGAGACGGTTCGCGTAAGAATTCTCTATTCGACGATGACCTTGGCGCCGACGTCGGCCCGGTTGTAGAGGTCGATGACGTCCTGATTGAGCATGCGCACGCAGCCCGACGACATCGCCTTGCCGATTGACCACCATTCCGGCGTGCCGTGCAGCCGGTATCCGGTGTCGCCGCCCTTGTTGTAGAGGTAGAGCGCGCGCGCGCCGAGTGCGTTGCCCGGCCCGCCGGGCATGCCGCCGCGCCATTTCGCGAGTTCGGGCTGGCGGCGGATCATCTCGGAAGGCGGTGTCCACACCGGCCATTCGCGCTTCAGCGCGACGCGCGACGTGCCCTTCCACTCAAAACCCTCGCGCCCGACCCCGATGCCGTAACGCACGGCGCGCCCGTCCGGAAGCACGAAATATAGATACTTTGCGCCCGTATCGATGATGATCGTGCCCGGCGCCTCGTCTGTCGGGTAGCGGACAATCTGCCGGCGGTATTTTGCCGGCACCTTGTAGATCGGGATCGCCGGCACGCTGTAGCCGGCATCGGTGCGGGCACTGTAGTCCGCGACGGAAAACATCTCGAAGGAACCGATCGAGCTGCAGCCTGTCAGCGCAGTCGACAGGGCCAAGCCCGCCAGCACCGTAAGGGTCTTTAACCGCATGAAGAGATCGTTGCTCCCTTGGTGACGATCCCCGCCTGATTCGGCGGCGTGTTCGACAACTTCTACTAGGAAGCTTTGTGCATGGCTGCCAAGCACCGTGTGGCTGGGATGCCGCAGCAACGCGCAGGTCTGCGGCCTGATATGGTATTTTTGCAACAATACTTCACGCTTCCGTGAGTTTTTGGGGCGTTGTTGGCCTTTCGCACATTCACGGCGTCACAATCGCAACGCTTTCGGTCACCCCCTTGCGGCATCGTTCCGGTTTTGTACTATTAGCCATGCCGATCATCTCGCCCCTGCCTCAGAATCCGCTGATCGACGGACGTCAGTCCGAACGGGCGCTGCGGGTTAGGCGCGGCGTGCAGCGCCTGCTGATGGAGATGGGGGCGCATGTCCTGCCGGAGATTTCGCTGGCCACCGGCCGCCGCGCCGACCTCGTCGCGCTGACCCGGCAGGGTGACATCTGGATCATCGAGATCAAATCCTCGGTCGAGGATTTTCGGGTCGACCGCAAATGGCCGGAATACCGCCTGCACTCCGACCGCTTCTTCTTCGCCACACACCCGGACGTGCCTGCGGCGATTTTCCCCGAGGACTGCGGCTTCATCCTATCGGACGGCTACGGCGCCGAGATACTTCGCGACGCCCCCGAGCACCGGCTGGCGGCGGCAACGCGCAAGGCATTGATGCTGCGCATCGCCCGGGCGGGTGCGGCCCGCCTGCTCGCCGCTGAACTCGCCGGCGTCGCCGTGCCAGCGCTGGAGGGCGAGAGCGAGTAGGTCAGAGCCTGCCCTGTCCCATCCGGGTCATATCCGGCATTCGGCCGGGGTGAAGAGATCGATGGCGGCGCCGACCACATCCCAGGGCGCGCTGATCGTTGGTTCGGCCTTGGCACGCAGCAGGGCCTTGAGCCTGGCAAATGCGTTTTGTATCGGATTGAAGTCGGAGTCGTAGGGTAGCTGGAGGCGGAGAGGCCGACTCCCCGCCTTTACTGCAAATCACCCTCGCAGGACACCGCCGGTCTGCTTCCTGACATTGTCGACGATGCGACCGGCCAGCGCCTCGAAATCCTCGTCGGTGAGCGTGCGCTCGGCCGGCTGGATGGCGACCTCGATCGCTATCGATTTCTTGCCCTCGCCCAATGCCGCACCTTCGAAAATGTCAAAGACCGAGACGCCGGTGATCAGTTTCTTGTCGGCGGCGCTCGCCGCACGGACGATCGTGCCGGCTTCGACGCCACGGTCGACGACGAAGGCGAAATCGCGCTTCACCGCCTGGAAGGCGGAAAGCTCCAGCTTCGGTTTTGTGCGGGTTGGCTTGGCCTTCGGTTCCGGTATGGCGTCGACGAACACCTCGAAGCCGCAGAGCGGACCGGACACGTCGAGCGTTTCCAGCGTCTTCGGATGGAACTCGCCGAACGTGCCGAGCACAGTTTTCGGACCGAGTTTTATCAAGCCCGATCGGCCGGGGTGATACCAGCCCGGTGCGCCGGCCTCGACCTGCAGCTTGTCGACCGGCGCGCCGCAGGCCTCAAGGGCTGCGATGGCGTCGGCCTTGGCGTCGAAGACGCCGACCGGCTGCGCGTTGCCGGACCAGTTGCGGCCCGCGCCGTCGAGCTTTGCCGTGCCGCGCCTGATACCGGCGGCGACGCGGCGCTGATCCGACGGCGTGTCGCCCTCATAGGTGCCCGACACTTCGAACAAAGCGACGTCGCCAAAGCCCCGGTCGGCATTGCGCTGGGCGGCGGCGATCAGGCCGGGCAGCAGGGAGGGCCGCATGTCCGACATGTCGGCGGCGATCGGGTTCACCAGCTTCAGCTCGGGCTTGCCGCCGCCAAAAACCTCGGCGTGCTTTTGCGGGATGAACGACCAGGTGACGGCCTCCATCATGCCGCGCACGGCGAGCGCGCGTTTGGCCGCGCGGCTGCGGATCTGCAGCGTCGTCAGGATTTTTCCGTTCACGGCCTCGTGGTTCGCCATCGGCTGCGGCCTGATTTCATCGACGCCGTGCATGCGCATGACTTCTTCGACCAGATCGGCCTTGCCGTCGACATCCGGCCGCCAGGATGGGACGGCCACGTCGACGACATCGCCGTCTCCTTTCACGGAAAAGCCAAGGCGGGTGAGGATGTCGAGGCTCTCCGCTTTCGGCACGTCGAGCCCGGTCAGGCGCTTCACCTCCAAGACGGGGAAGGAGACGGTTTTCGGCGTGTGGCCGGCATAGCCGACGATTTCCGCCTCGGTCGGCGTGCCGCCGCAGAGGTCGAGAACCATCTTCGTCGCCAGTTCAAGGCCGGGAACCATGAATTCCGGATCGACGCCGCGCTCGAAGCGGTAGCGCGCGTCGGTGATGATGCCCAGCGTGCGGCCGGTGCGCGCGATGTTCAGCGGCGCCCAGAGCGCGGATTCGATCAGCACGTCGGTGGTGTTTTCATCGCAGCCGGAATGCTCGCCGCCCATGATGCCGGCGATCGATTCCACGCCCTTGCCGTCGGCGATGACGCACATGTCGGGAGTAAGCGTGTAAGGCCGTCCGTCCAGGGCCAGCACCATCTCGCCCTCGGCCGCACGGCGGACGACGAGATTGCCGGCGACCTTCTTCGCGTCGAACACGTGTAGCGGCCGGCCACGGTCGAAGGTCAGATAGTTGGTGATGTCGACCAGCGCGTTGATGGGGCGCAGGCCGATAGCAATCAGGCGCTGCTGCAGCCATTTCGGCGAGGGGCCGTTGTTGACACCGCGCACGAGGCGGAGCGCGAAGCCGGGGCAGAGGTCCGACGCTTCGATGGTCAGTTTTACGGGGCAGCCGCCTTCGCCGGCGACGGGCTCGATTGGAGCGTCCTTCAGCCGGCCGAGGCCGCTGGCGGCGAGGTCGCGGGCGATGCCGTGCACGCCGGTGGCGTCGGGATGGTTGGGCGTCAGGTTGATCTCGATGACCGGGTCGTCGAGTTTTGCCCAATGCGCGTAGGGTGTTCCGACCGGCGCGTCGGCGGGCAGTTCGATGATGCCATCATGTGCGTCGGAAAGTTCGAGCTCGCGTTCCGAGCACATCATGCCGCGACTCTCGACGCCCCTGATCTTGCCGACGCCAAGCGTGATGCCGGTGCCGGGGATATAGGCGCCCGGCGCGGCGAAGGCGCCGACCAGGCCGGCGCGCGCGTTGGGCGCGCCGCAGACCACCTGCACCGGAGCCTTGCCATCGCCGGTGTCGACCATCAACACGCGCAGCTTGTCGGCGTCCGGGTGCTTTTCCGCCGTGAGCACCTTGGCGATCACGAAGGGTTTCAGGCCGGCCTTGTCGTCGACCGACTCGACTTCGAGCCCGATCGAGGTCAGCCGCGCGACGATCTCTTCGAGAGAGGCGTCGGTGTCGAGATGGTCTTTCAGCCAGGAGAGGGTGAGTTTCATTATGTTCCGTCCGGTCTTTGAACGCTGCTTCTGTCGTGGCGCGGCAGGCCGTCCGGCATGTGGACGAAAGGCAGTTGCGAGCGCACGTAGGAATGGTGGGTCGGGTGGTAGAGCGCGGGCTGGTCCATCGCACCGAGCATGAAATAGATGCGGTCGCCGATGCGGGCGTCCGTGTAGGCGATCGGCGCGCCGCAAGTGCCGCAGAAGCTGCGGGCGACCGGGCCGTTGCTGAAACGGGCGGCCTCGCCGTGCATGGTCACCTCGTTCGCCATGAAGCCGACAAAGGCCGCGACCGGCGCGCCGGACGCATGCCGGCAGTCGTCGCAATGGCAATAGCTGACATGGTGCGGCTCGGCTCTCGCCTCGAACCGCACCGCGCCACAGCGGCAACCGCCGGCGTGATTGCTTGCGTCGGACATGGTTTTTTCGAAACCAGCTTATTCGGCTGCGACCGACGGCGGCACCGCGCCATCCGCCTTCCTGCCCAGAAACATGCTCTTGACTGAAATGCCTTCATCCACGGCGGGCCACCAGATTCCCTCGTACATCAGTTCGATGCGATTGAGCTCGGCCTCGTTCAACGCGCCCAGGAACGGATACCACCAAAGGGGCGTGGCGATGGAGCGGCCATCGGCAAGGCTGACATGCACTTCATCACCCGTGCACCACGCCTTGACCGGTCGCATTTCGTCAGTCTCAAAGGCCAAAGAAGTCATTCCAGGCACCTATCCAATCATCCCGGTGCTCGCCAACGACCTCGAGCAGCCGTCCGACTTCCCGGTCATTGTAACCTCTGTTCTGCGCAACCTCCAAGCTTTGCAGCCATACCTTCAAAGACTTGCCATCCTTGACGACATGGACGTGCGGCGGCTCGTCAATGTCGAGCGCATAGAAGCGAAACTTGTGACCCTGCCAGACCAGCAACGTCGGCATCGTCTAGCTGCTCAACCCTCCGAACAATGTCGGCAGGTCGAGCGGCCTGAACCCGTAATGCGACAGCCAGCGCACGTCGGCGTCGAAGAAGGCGCGCAGGTCCGGCATGCCATATTTCAGCATGGCGATGCGGTCGATGCCCATGCCCCAGGCGAAACCCTGGTATTCGTCGGGATCGAGCCCGCCATGGCGCAGAACGTTGGGATGCACCATGCCGCAGCCCAGAATCTCCATCCAGTCGCTGCCCTCGCCGAAGCGGACCTCGCCCGGCCGCGAACGGTCGCACTGGATGTCGACTTCCAGCGACGGCTCGGTGAAGGGGAAGAAGGAAGGGCGGAAGCGCATCTTGACCTGCGGCACCTCGAAGAACGCCTTACAGAACTCTTCCAGTACCCACTTCATGTTGGCGACATTGGCTGACTTGTCGATCACCAAGCCCTCGACCTGATGGAACATCGGCGAGTGAGTGGCATCGCTGTCCTGCCGGTAGGTTTTTCCGGGAATGACGATGCGGATCGGCGGTTTTTGCGCTTCCATGGTGCGGATCTGCACGGGCGAGGTGTGGGTGCGCAGCACCTTTCGTTCGCCATTGGCATCCGGCGGCAGGAAGAAGGTGTCGTGCATCTCGCGGGCGGGATGGCCGACGGGGAAATTGAGCGCCGTGAAATTGTAATGGTCGGTCTCGATGTCCGGACCTTCGGCGACCGAAAAGCCCATGTCGGCGAAGATTGCGGTGATCTCGTCGATGACCTGGCTGATCGGATGGATGCGGCCGCGCTCGGCCGGCGACTGGCGGACGGGGAGCGTCACGTCGACCTTTTCAGCGGCGAGGCGGGCGGCGATCGCCACGTCCCTGAGCTCGGCCTTGCGGGCGGCGAGCGCGTCGGTGACGCGGTTCTTCAGGCCGTTGAGCGCCGGTCCCATCGACTGGCGCTCCTCCGGGCTCATCGCGCCCAGCGTCTTCATGCGCTCGGAGATCGAGCCTTTCTTGCCGAGGGCGGCGACGCGCACGGCCTCGATCGCCTGTTCGTCGGAAGCCGCGGCGATGTCGGCAAGCAGGGCGCTTTCCAGCGTTTCAATGTTCGAAGCTGCGACGTTCACGGTCAAACTCACGGTTCAAAGTTGATTTTCACGTTGGAAGTGAAAGCCGGGCAAAAGAAAAACCCGCGCCAGCCCTGCCAGCGCGGGTTTCCCAAATCAGAATTTCGAAAGCTTGGGAAGGCGCTGGTTAGGCTACAGCGCTCTCAAAAGCGTTCGGCGTGGTGTTCTTCAGGTATTCCAACGCAACCTTGGCCTTGCCAACCAGCGCGGCGAAAGCCTGCGGCTCGTGGATCGCCATGTCGGACAGCACCTTGCGGTCGATCTCGATGCCGGCCTTGTTGAGGCCGTCGATGAAGCGGCCATAGGTCAGGCCATGCTCGTGGACAGCGGCGTTGATGCGCTGGATCCAGAGTGCGCGGAAGTTACGCTTGCGCACCTTGCGGTCGCGGTAAGCGTACTGCATCGACTTTTCGACCGCCTGCTTGGCGATGCGAATGGTGTTCTTGCGGCGGCCGTAGAAGCCCTTTGCGGCGTCGAGGACCTTCTTGTGCTTGGCGTGGGCGGTGACGCCTCTCTTTACGCGTGCCATGTCATGATCTCCTTATTCGTTCCGGGCTCAGAGTCCGCCGCCATTGGGCAGAAAATTCTTCACGACCTTCTCGCCGTCGGCCTTGAACAGAACCATCGTGCCGCGCGCGTCGCGGATGAACTTGTTGGAACGCTTGATCATGCCATGCCGCTTGCCGGCGGCAGCGGCCAGCACCTTGCCGGTGCCGGTGATCTTGAACCGCTTCTTGGCGGCCGATTTGGTCTTCATCTTGGGCATTTTGCTACTCCTATGCGGGGCTTCAACCACCCCTATTTTTTTGAGGTCCCCGTCGTGCCTACGGCACTCCGCGCCTCTTGTTTTTCGTTTCCGAAACCGACCAAAGTCCGGAAAGCAAATGAAACCGCCACGGCATGCCCTGCCGGGCGGTTTTTTCAGAACGCGGCCTTATAGCGATGAGCGGGAAAAAGCGCAACGGGTGGCGCGCAGGCTTTTTCGCCTATTTCGAACCGCCCTTACGGTTCGCCAGATGCGGAAGGACCAGCGAAATCGCCGCGCCTGCCAATGCCGAGACAATCACCAACAGATGCGCGTTGATGCCGGCCTTGGCAAGTGCTGCTAGGGTCGCGCCATCCTTGCCTGCGCCGAAGACGGCGGCGCCCGCCGCTATGCCGGCCGGATAGGTGCCGACCCCCCCCGGCGCGTGTACCGGCAGCACGGAAGACAGCTCTCCGCCCAGCGCGCCGCCGAAACAGGCCGCCAGCGGCATGACGCCCATCAGCGCCAGCACCCAGGCAAGCACCAGCACCTTCACGCCCCAGTTCAGCACCGTCAGCGCCCAAGCGCGCACGAAACGCCCGAGGCCGCGCGGAATGCCATCGTCGATCTGATCGACAAGGTTCGCGAATTTTTCCGGCAGACGTTTTCGCGCCAGGACGATCATGGGATCGCGGATCGGGAAGACGGCCAGCGGCAGGACGAGAAACAAAAGCCACAGCAGCCAGGCCCAGAGGCGATACTCCGTTTCCGCCACCAGCCCGACGCCGGCCGCCGCCAGCAGCGCATGAAGGTCGAGCAGCCGCAGTACCAGCAGCGCCGAAGTTCCGTGGGCCAGCGGCACGCCGAACTCGGAACGCATCAAGAGCGGAAAGCTGGTCTCGCCGGTCCTGAGCGGCAGCATGATGTTGAGGATGTTGTGGACCTGCGTGACACGGAACAGCCGGACGAAGCGCCCTTTGGTCTCGTGCGGGAAATAGTCGTGGATGCGGTGGGCGCGCACGAAATAAGTCGCCACCAACAGGGCGAGCGCCAGCAGGATGGCGCCGATGCCAACCTCGCGCCAGGCGGCGAGGATCGAAGGCCAGCCCCACGCCCATTGCACGAAGGCGGCATAGAGCAAGATGACCGCGACTGTCAGCAGGACCGCTCGATTGCGCGCCAGCCAGCCGCTCCACCCCGTGGTTTCAGTCATTCACCGGCCCGCGATTGTCTAAAACCGGCCGCTGCTGTAACAGGGCGGCCCAAGGAAACCGGACCCTCTCCGGGGAGACAGCGTGCAGCAAACCCAATCCTTTCCGCTTTTCGCCCCGCAGGCGGAAGGCGAGATCGAGCTTTCCGTCCTCATCCCGCTCCATAACGAGGAGGAGAATGTCGCGCCGCTCGTCGAGCGCGTCTGCGACGCTCTTAAGGATTTCGGCAAGCCGTGGGAACTGGTCATTGTCGATGATGGCTCGACCGACGGCACCCTTGTCAATGCACGCAAGGAATTCGCGCGCGAAGGGCTCGATCTCAGGATCATCGAATTCCAGCGCAATTTCGGCCAGGCGGCGGGCTTGCAGGCCGGCATCGACGCCGCGCGTGGCCGCATTCTGGCGACGCTCGATGGCGACCTGCAGAACGACCCGTACGACATCCCCAAAATGGTCGCCATGCTGGAGGAGCGCCAGCTTGACCTTGTCTGCGGCTGGCGCAAGAGCCGGCAGGACGGGCTGATGCTTCGCCTGATACCCTCCTGGATCGCCAACCGGCTGATCCGCAAAGTCACCGGGGTGAAGGTTCACGACTATGGCTGCGGGCTAAAGGTCTACCGCGCCAGCGTCATGAAGCAGATCCGCATCATGGGCGGCATGCATCGCTTCATCCCGGCCTGGATCGGCAGCGTTGTCCCAACGTCGCGCATCGACGAGATGGTGGTCAATCATCACGCCCGCCAGTTCGGCACGTCGAAATACGGTATCTCGCGCACCTTCCGCGTGGTGCTGGACCTGCTCTCGGTACTGTTCTTCATGAGTTTCCGATACCGGCCGGGCCATTTCTTCGGGACCATAGGACTGGTGTTCGGGGGCCTGAGCGGGCTGCTTTTCGTCTACCTCTTCGTGGTGAAATTCATTCTCGGCGAGGACATCGGCACCCGGCCGATGCTCACCATCGCGGTAATGCTGTTCATCGGCGCCGTGCAGATGGTGACCACCGGCATTCTTGCCGAGATGCTGGCCAGGAGCCGCGACGAGACGCGCAACTATGTCGTGCGCAACAGCTACAAGCGGGACGCCTGAAGTGATCGAGCGGTTGGCGCGCAGCGGCGGTGCCGTCTATCTGCTGCTTGCCGCGTATTTCGCCGTAAGCATCACCCTGCGGCTGCTCGCGCCGGCCTCGCTCGAACTCGATGAGGGCCAGCAACTGTTCCTCGCCCAGTGGTTCGCCTTGGGTTACGACACGCAGCCGCCTTTCTACAACTGGGTGCAATACGGCGTCGTGCAATTGCTCGGCAGCACCGTGCTGGCGGTGACGGTCCTGAAGAACCTGATGCTGTTCGGCTGCTACGTGCTGTACGGCCTGACAGCCAGTCTCGTCATCCGAGACCGGGTGCTGGCGGTGATCGCCACGCTTGGCTTGATTACCATCCCGCAGATCGGCTTCGAATCGCAGCGCGACCTCACCCACACGGTGGCGGTTCTCTTTGCTGCCTGCATGTTCATCTATTTTTTCATCAGCGCGCTGCAGCGGCCGACCGCGCTCAACTACGCGATGGCCGGCCTCGCCATCGGCATCGGCGTGATCTCCAAGTACAATTTTGTCCTGCTTCCGCTCGCAGCCATCGCCGCCACCCTTTGCGACCGCGATCTGCGCTCCCGATTGTTCGATCCGCGTGTGCTGCTCACAGCCATTGTCGCGGCGGCGGTCGTGGCACCGCATGTTTTGTGGTTCATCGATCATGTCGGCGATGCGACAAGCGGCAGCATCGGCAAGATGACGCAAGACGCACATGGAAGCCGGATCGAGATGATCGGTGTGGGCCTGGCGTCGCTGGCGGGAGCGATTGCGGTCTTCACGCTGCCGACGCTGCTTTTCTTCGCCGTCGCCTTCGGACGGACCTTGCTGGATGCGTGGAAAGCGGAAAGCCAATGGACTCGGCTGATCGGGCGGATGTTCGTGGCCGTCGCCGTCCTGCTTCTGCTGCTGGTCTTTGTCGGCGGCGCCAACAACATCAAGGATCGTTGGCTCGTTCCGATGTTCTTCCTGCTGCCGATCTATCTTGCGGCGAAGATCGAGGCATCGGGGCAGACTTTCCCCGGCGCGGGGCGGCGCTTCGGCGCGATTATCCTTTCGATCATGGTGATCATCCCACTTGTGCTGTTCGCGCGGACGCCGATCCTCGGCGCGATGGGACGATACAGCAAACAGAACGTGCCTTACGGCCCAGGGATCACGGCGATACTGGCTTCCGGCAAGAACCGACCCTCGGTCATCCTTGCCGACGACCAGCAGATGGCCGGCAATCTCCGCCTGCATGCGCCGGGGGAAATTCCGGTCATGGTCCCAGGCTACGAAGACCTTGACGAGCCCTATGTATTCGACGCGGCCCATCCGGTGCTTGTCATCTGGCGCGACAAGGGCAAGCCCGATCCGGCATTGCCCGGCGATATCGCCGCCTGGCTCGAGGCCAGGCCGGAACTGCGCGGCGTCACCCTCGAAGCGAAGGATGCCGCGCTGCCCTATCATTACGGACGCAAGGGCGACGCCTATCATTTCGCCTATGCGTGGATTTATCCCACCGGGTTATAGTTTGGAGTTCGACAAGGCGGGACAAGCGCGCACAGACGCGCCCTGTACCGACTCCACTCACGCCACGCACTGGCCCTTTGTCTGAACCGGCAAACCCACAAGAGCCGGCTGCCGCAGCGTGCGCGGGGGGCCGTTTTCAATAAAGGTAGAACAGTATCGGTATGAGCCCGGCTTCCTGGCCCGCCTCGATCAGTTCGAAGCATGGGATCGAGATCAGAAACACAAGGCCGTCGCGCAGCGTGTGGTTGAAGACACGCGAGCTGAACGTGACTTCCGTCTGATCCCTGAACAGCCACGGGTTGGGAACGAAGCGCGGCACTCGCTGGAGATAGGCTTCGTAGGGCGCACCGAACAGCGCTTTCAGGTGCGCTTCTTCGCGCATCGCCACGATGTGGAAAGCGGTGGCGCAGAGTACGGCGGCCGCCGCCGCAACCGTGATGCTTCCGGTCTGCGTGCCGACGCCCGCCGCAGCGATCGTCGAGAAGAAGTAGAGCGGATTGCGGACAATCGAATAGGGTCCGGCGGTGACGATCTCGGCGGATTTGCGACCGCCGATATAGAGGATAGACCACAGCCGTCCGCCGATGCCGATCAGAATGAGCGCCAGCCCGTTCGCTTCTATGTGTTCGTGCGTGAGTTCGCTGTGCGGCGACCCGCTGAACACAAGCAGCAGGCAAAGAAGGCCGATCACAACCGCCAAAACTAAACGCCGCGATGCCTGGTAGCGAGCCATCGCGGCCTTGCGATCAATTTCCATGCAATCCTCAATGCCAGAGCTTTCGAAACGGGTGGCACGCTCTGTTGGCATCTTGGCTATTTCGGGGCGAGCACCATCATCATCTGCCGGCCTTCGAGCTTTGGCTCAGCCTCGACCTTGGCGATCAGCGCGACCTCCTCGCGAACCTTGTTCAGAAGCTGCATGCCAAGCTCCATATGGGCCATCTCGCGGCCGCGGAAGCGCAGCGTCAGCTTGACCTTGTCGCCTTCCTCGAAGAAGCGGCGCACCGCCTTCATCTTGGTGTCGTAGTCGTGGCTGTCGATATTGGGGCGCATCTTGATCTCCTTGATCTCGATGACCTTCTGATGCTTGCGCGCCTCGGCGGCCTTTTTCTGGTTGGCGTATTTCAGCTTGCCGAGATCGAGGATCTTGACGACCGGCGGCGTGGCGTTGGGCGATATCTCGACGAGATCGAGCCCGGCCTCCTCGGCCATCAGGAGGGCGTCGTTGATCGAGACGTCGCCGTGGTTCTTGCCTTCTGCGTCGATGAGCTGGACCCGCGGAACGCGGATATCCCTGTTGGAGCGGGGCCCTTCCTTGACGGGCGCGCCGGCCTTGAATGGTCTGCGAATGGTCGTGTTCTCCTTGAACCGTTGAACCTGTTTGCTGTCCGGCGGCCTATGTCGGTGGGCCGGGGCGCGAGTCAATAGCACGGCGAAACAAATAAATCACCAGTCTGCGCGCCAACCTTGGCGGGAAACTGGCCCTTTGCGCACGCCTGCGACTGTGCGAGAAGCCGTTTCCCGAAAGTTTCCGAGCCTCATGGACAAGATTACCCTCAACCACCTCGATGTCGACGGCGTGCCGATCGCTTTCCGCCGCCGTGCCGGACGCCCGCCGGGCGTCGTGTGGTTCGGCGGCTATCGCTCCGACATGCTCGGCACAAAAGCAGTGGCGCTGGACGGCTGGGCGGAAAAGGCCGGCCATGCCTATGTCAGGCACGACTATTCCGGCCATGGCGAATCCGGCGGCGCCTTTGCCGACGGCACGATCTCCTCGTGGCTGGCTCAAAGCCTGGCCGTGTTCCGAGGCTTCTCCGAAGGGCCGCAGGTGCTGGTCGGTTCGTCCATGGGCGCCTGGATCGCGTTGCGTCTTGTGCAGGAATTGGCCAAGGCCGGCGAAAGCGCGCGGGTCGGCGGCATGGTGCTGATCGCGCCGGCCCCGGATTTCACTGCCGATCTGGTCGAGCCCGGCCTGACGAAGGCACAGAAGCGCGATCTGGAAACGAAAGGTTTTTTCGAGACGCCGTCGGAATATTCTGGCGAGCCAAGCATCTTCACCCGCGCGCTTATAGAAGACGGACGTAACAACCGCGTGCTGACCGGGCCGCTCGACACGTTCTGCCCGGTGCATGTCATCCAGGGCATGCGCGACCCCGACGTGCCCTACCAGCACGCGCTGAAGCTGGTCGGGCTGCTGCCCGCCGACGACGCGACGCTGTCGCTGGTGCCGGACGGCGACCACCGGCTGTCGCGGCCGCAGGACATCGAGATGATCCTCGCCGCTGTCGAAGCGATGGTTCGGCAAGCGGCGGAGTAGAAGCAGCAATGCGCCTCTCCATCCCGGTTTCGGCCTTCGTAGCTGCCGTCGTCGGTTTCGGCGGTACGCTGGCGCTGATCATCGCGGCGGCCGACGCGGTCGGCGCCTCCCGCCCACAGACCGCGAGCATGGTTACATCGCTCTGCATCGCCATGGCGGTAGAGACGCTGTGGCTGTCATGGCGCACGAAGATGCCGGTGATTTCCGCCTGGTCGACGCCGGGCGCCGCACTGATCGGCGCCAGCACAGGCTTTTCCATCAATGAGGCTGTGGGTGCGTTCCTGGTCACCGGCGCACTTCTGGTCGCCACCGGGCTGTTCAAGCCGCTGACAAGGTTGATTTCGAGAATCCCGGCATCGGTCGCCTCAGGCATGCTGGCGGGCATCGTCGTCACCTTCGTCATCAATGCGACGAAGACGGTTCCCGGCGATCCGTGGCTCATCCTGCCGCTGATCGCCGCCTTCTTCGTCATCCGGCTGTTCAATCCGGCGCTTTCGGTGCTGGCCGTGCTGATCGGCGGCGGGGTGCTGGCGGTGGTTCTTGGCCGCGTGGGAACAATGCCGGCACTGGAAATGTCGACGCTGGTGCTGACGGTGCCCGATTTCACGCTGGGTTCGATCGTCGGCCTGGCACTGCCGCTCTACCTCGTCACCATGGCCTCGCAGAACCTGTCCGGCCTCGCGGTGCTGAAAGCCGCCGGCTACCAGCCGGAACCCGGGCCGCTGATTACCGTCACCGGTCTGGTATCCGTGCTGACGGCGCCGTTCAATGCTCTGACCAGCAATCTGGCAGCCATCTCGGCGGCTATCTGCACCGGCCCGGACGTGCATCCCGATCCGGCCGAGCGCTGGAAGACAGGGCCGTTCTATGCGCTGGCCTACGTCGTGTTCGCGCTGTTCGGCGCCTCTCTGGTCGCGCTCTTCGCCGTGCTGCCGCCCTCGCTGATCATGCTGGTGGCGGGGCTCGGCCTGCTCGGCGCGCTCGCCAATGCGCTCGCCATCGCGCTCAAGGACGATAAGGAACGCATCGCCGCGACGGTCACCTTCGCCGTAACCGCATCGGGACTGACGCTGTTCGGTGTCGGGTCCGCCTTTTGGGGGCTGGTGGCCGGTCTGATCGTGCTTTTCCTCGATCGGCTAAAATTACGATAGCTTTTTCAAATACTTGTCCGGTTTCAGGCGGATATGTCTTGAAGCCGGGTTCTCCCCTTACCATTTCGAATCCGAGCAGCCAGCCCGGCTGCCCAACCGAAGGAACGGGAGAAGATGAACACGACCGCCTTGATCCGTCCGGCCTGGACGCCCGCGACCATCGCGCTGATGGTCATCGGCTTCATGGTGTTCTGGCCGCTTGGATTTGCAATGCTCGCCTACATCATCTGGGGCGACCGGCTTGAAGGTTTTAAGCGCGACGTGAACCGCGCCACCGACGGTATCTTTGCCGGATGCCGCCGCGGCGCCGACAAGACGCATCGCTGGGGCCATGGCACCAGCCGCACCGGCAACGTCGCCTTCGACGACTGGCGCGAGAAGGAACTCGAACGCCTGGCCGAGGAACGCCGCAAGCTCGACGAGACCTTGACCGAGTTCGACGACTACATGCGCGAACTCCGCCGCGCCAAGGACCAGGACGAGTTCGACCGCTTCATGGCGAACCGGTCGCGCTCCACGCCGGCCAAGACCAGCGACGACAAGCCGAAAGGCCCGTCCGGCTTGCTCGATGATGTCGAGTAAAGTTCGACCAGCTTCCGGCTGATCCGACCGGATCGGCGCCGCCCCCGCGGCGCCGATTTCGTTTCCACTCCCCCTCAACATTTTCCGCTGCTCTTCTATTTCCAACGAAATCGCTTCACCCTCCCCGAGGACAGGCCGATGACCAAAGTTCCCGCGATCACGTTCAATGACGGCAAGAGCATCCCGCAGATCGGGCTTGGCGTGTGGCAGACGCCGGACGAGGTTGCCGATTCCGCGGTCGCGGCCGCGCTCGGCGCTGGATACCGCCACGTCGACACGGCGGCGATCTACGGCAACGAACGCGGCGTGGCACGCGGCATCGCGCAATCGGGCATCACGCGGAAGGACGTGTTCGTCACCACCAAACTCTGGAACGCCGACCAGGGTTTTGACAGCACGCTACGCGCCTTCGACAAGAGCCTTGACCGTCTTGAGACGGACTACATCGACCTCTATCTGATCCACTGGCCGTCGCCGCAGCGCAACGCCTATGCCGAGAGCTGGAAGGCGTTCGTTCGGCTGAAGGAGGAGGGCCGCGCCCGCTCCATCGGCGTCTCGAACTTCCAGCCCGAGCACCTCCAGCGCATCGTCGACGAGACCGGCGTGGCGCCCGCGCTCAACCAGATCGAGTTGCATCCGCGCTTCCAGCAGAAGGACGTGCGCGCGGCCAATGAAAAACTCGGCGTCGCCACGGAATCCTGGAGCCCGCTCGGCAGCGGCCGGCTGCTCGGCGATGCGGCGATCGGCCGGATCGCCGCGAAACATCACCGCTCGCCGGCGCAGGTCATCATCCGCTGGCATCTGCAGCAGGGCCTGATCGTCATCCCGAAATCGGTGACGCCTACGCGCATCGTCGAGAATTTCAACGTGTTCGATTTCACGCTGGACAGCGACGACATGGCGGCCTTCGCGGCGCTCGACAGCAAGAACGGCCGGACCGGGCCGAGCCCGATCAGCGCCACGTTCTGACAGGCGCTTTCTCGGGCGGACGAACGATCGATTTCCGGCACAAACCGAAAGAATCACATATCGTCCGCAGATGCCTTTCGGTTTCCTGAAGCCCAAGCCAAAGCTGCCTCGCCCCGTCGCGCCCGCCGAATTGCGGGTGCACGACGTGGCAGGCCGCCAACTACCGCTGCGCATCGTTGAGAACGATCGGGCACGCCGGCTGACGCTGCGCATCGACGCCGGCGGACAGGGCCTGCGCATCACAGTGCCGCCGGGACTGGCGCGCGGCGAGGTCGACCGGTTCCTTACCCGCCACCAGGGCTGGCTGGAGCAGAAGCTCGCGAAAGTGCCGGAAAGGCCGCAGGTGCGGCCCGGCATCAAAATCCCGCTGCGCGGCGCACCCCACCTTATCGTCCATGAACCAGCCACGCGCGGCACGGTCGAACTCCGTCAAGGTTTTGACGGGCCGGAACTCGCCGTCTTCGGCGACCGCCGCCATTTGCCGCGCCGGCTCGCCGATTTTCTGAAACGCGAGGCGAAGAAGGAGATCGAGCCGCTGGTCGAAAGGCATACGGCCGCGGTCGGGCGCAAAGCCAAGGCGGTTCGCTTCAAGGACACGTCGAGCCGCTGGGGCTCGTGCACGGCGGACGGCAACCTCTCTTTCTCCTGGCGCATCATGATGGCGCCGCGACCGGTGATCGACTATCTCGTCGCGCACGAGGTGGCGCATCTCAGGGAGATGAATCACGGCCCGAAATTCTGGAAACTGTGCGAGGAGCTTTGCCCTGACACCGAGCGCTGCAAGGCCTGGCTGAAGAAGAACGGCAGCGCGCTTCAGGCGATCGGGTTCGAATAGCCCTTCCCGTCGTCGCCCGATTCAGGATTGCGACGAACCGTTCAGCCACGCCTCCATAAAATCCAGAAATGCCTGGACTCGCTGCGAGCGAAAACGGCCCTTCGGCACCAGCGCCCACAGCGCAATCGTGTCCGAGCGGTTTATGTCGGCCAGGATTTCAACCAGTTGGCCTTCGGCCACCGCCTTGCCGACGACAAAATCGGCCAGCCGGACGATGCCGTGGCCGGCTACCGCCATGTCGAACAGCATGCCGACATTATCGCAAGCGAAGGTTCCCTTCGGCAGGAACGAGACGATGCCGTCATCGGCGGCGAGCGGCCAGGTCGTCGGCGGCGACTGGCCCGACAGCGCCAGACAATTGTGCCGGATCAGATCGGCCGCCGATCGAGGTATTCCGGACTTTTCCAGATAGGATGGCGCCGCGCAGACCAGGCGGCGGCCCTCCGCCAGTTTTCGAACGACGAGGTCGGACCCGGCGGAAGGACTGCCGCGAATGACGATGTCGACTTGTTCGGCAACTGGATCGACCAGCCGATCCGTCAGCGAGAGATCGACGGAAACCTCCGGGAACCGTTCGAGGAACGCCGGTATCGCGTGCAGCAAAGTCTGCCGGGCGAAACCGGTGCTGGAATTGATGCGCAGCAGGCCCTTCGGCTTGCCGCGGAAGGAAGACATGTCGGCCTCGGCACGCTCGATAAGGTCGAGCACTTCGCGCGCCCGCTCCAGATAGAGCGCGCCTTCGGAGGTCAGCGCCAGCCGTCGCGTCGTGCGCGTCAACAGGCGGACGCCGAGCCTGTCTTCCAGCCGCGAAACCAACTTCGACAGCGCCGACGGGGTCAGCCGCAGATCCTCCGCCGCGCGCGCGAAACTGCCGAGATCAACGACGCGAACGAATGCGGACATTTCGTCTGAAGCGCTCAATTCATGAACTCCAGTCACGATTATCTGTCGGTGTTAGCCGATTATGCGCTTCGGGGGAAATGATAGCGTCGTTTCGGATGTGTAGTGGAGCGATCGCGATGGAACGCCGGAAGTTCGAGAGAAAGCAGTTCGGCGACACCGCGCCACCGACCGGGATCGATTACGACTTCTATCGACGTCGGGCGGCGATGGAACGGCGCGCCGCCATCGCTGCGTTTCCTGGCCAAGTGCGGGCTGCGGTCCGTCAGGCCTGGTTGGCTTTGTCTCGACTCCGCCAAAAATTCATGCCAATGCGCGCGGATGCCGCTCCATATCAAGATTTGTGGCCTGAAGACGCCGGAGACCATCGCCGCCGCGCTTGACGGCGGAGCGAGCCACATCGGTTTCATCTTCTTCGCCAAGAGCCCGCGTTACATCGAGCCCGAACTGGCTGGACGCCTGCGCGAGGCGGCGCGCGGCCGGGCGCAGGCGGTCGCGGTCGTCGTCGACGCCGATGACGCCTTCCTCGATCGAATCGTTTCCGAAACGAAGCCTGATATGCTGCAACTTCACGGTCGGGAGACGCCGGAGCGCGTCGCCGAAGTGAAGGCGCGCTACGGCCTGCCGGTGATGAAAGCGTTTTCCATCAGCGAGGCGGCCGATCTCGAAAAGACGCGGCCGTTCGTCGGTATCGCCGACCGGTTCCTATTCGACGCGAAACCGCCGCAAGGCTCCGAGCTGCCGGGTGGCAATGGCATTTCCTTCGACTGGCGGCTGCTCCAGAAGCTCGATCCCAAGATCGACTACCTGCTGTCCGGCGGGCTGAATGCGCAAAACATCGGCGAGGCATTGGCGCTGGCCCATCCCCCCGGCATCGACATTTCCTCCGGCGTCGAAAGCGCGCCCGGCGTGAAGGAAGTCGGATTGATAGACGCCTTCTTCCGTGCGGTTCGCGAGGCGCGTGCCAGCCGCGCGGCATGAGAGGTCGCAGGCGGCGGTTTACTTTTCGCCGCGGAAAGGCTTAAGCGAGATAGCGGGGACAGTTTACTTTTTTCCGCTTGCGCGGCCTCGCGGCCGTCCGCGCCTTTCGGCGGAAAGAAAGTAAACTGTCCCCAGCACCAGCTTCGGGAACCGCCATGAACAAGCCGATCGAACCGAATTCCTTCAAGACCGGGCCCGACGAGCAGGGCATGTTCGGCATGTTCGGCGGGCGGTTCGTCGCCGAGACGCTGATGCCGCTGATCCTCGATCTCCAGCAGCACTGGAACGAGGCGAAAAACGATCCGGCTTTCAAGGCGGAGCTTTCGGCGCTTTCCACCTTCTATGCGGGGCGCCCGTCGAAACTCTATTTCGCCGAAGGGCTGACAAAACATCTCGGCGGCGCGAAAATCTACCTGAAGCGCGAGGATTTGAACCACACGGGTTCGCACAAGATCAACAATTGCCTCGGCCAGATTCTTCTGGCCAAGCGCATGGGCAAGACGCGGCTCATCGCCGAGACCGGCGCGGGCCAGCACGGCGTGGCCTCGGCGACGGTCGCGGCGCGGTTCGGCTATCCCTGCGTGGTCTATATGGGCTCCACCGACGTCGCCCGGCAGAGCCCGAACGTGTTCCGGATGAAGCTGCTGGGCGCCGAGGTGAGGCCGGTCGAGTCCGGCCACGGCACGTTGAAGGACGCCATGAACGAGGCGTTGCGCGACTGGGTGACCAATGTCCACGACACCTATTACCTGATCGGCACGGCGGCCGGTCCGCATCCCTATCCGGAGATGGTGCGCGATTTCCAGTCGGTCATCGGCACCGAGGCGCGCCAGCAGATCCTCGAACAGGAGGGGCGCCTGCCCGATCTGATCGTCGCGGCGGTCGGCGGCGGCTCCAACGCTATTGGCATCTTCCACCCCTTCCTCGACGATCGCGACGTAAAAATCGTCGGCATCGAGGCGGGCGGGCGCGGCCTGCAAGGCGTCGAGCATTGCGCCTCGATGAACGCAGGCAGACCGGGCGTGCTCCACGGCAACCGCACCTATCTGCTGCAAAACGAAGACGGGCAGATTCTCGACGGCCATTCGATTTCAGCCGGCCTCGACTATCCCGGCGTTGGGCCGGAGCACAGCTGGCTGCGCGACTCCGGCCGCGTCGACTACGTGCCGATCCTCGACGACGAGGCGCTGGATGCTTTTCAGGTAACGACGCGCGTCGAGGGCATCATCCCGGCGCTGGAATCCGCGCACGCCATCGCCCATGTCATCAAGGTGGCGCCGACCATGGGCAAGGACCAGATCATCATCGCCAACCTGTCCGGCCGCGGCGACAAGGACGTGCATACGGTCGCCAAGATGATGGGCATGGAGATTTGAGCTGGCCTGTGTGCCATGCTAAATTTGCTTGCATGCATATGGGCAATTCGAGATGGCCAAACGACAAGGCACTGCAAGAGACCGTCGGGTCGAGGAGGCTGATCCCCCTTCGTCAGCGGACACACTACGTCACGACTACGCGTCCTTTTTGAAGACCTCGGAGGCCGAGCGCAGGCTGTTGAAGGAACGCATAGCCGAAGCGGACAAAGGCGTGTTCATCTCGGCCGAGGCGATGCATCGCTGGGTCGAAAGCTGGGGCACCGAGAATGAGCTGCCACCGCCGGAACCGGACGTCTTCCTGAAGCCTCGCCAGACATGAGGCTGATCTATCTCGCTTCGGCCAACGAGGATCTGGGTTGGTTCCAGGAATATTATGGCTGAATCTTTCACGCGGGCTCTGAGCGCGCAACCAGACAATGCATCAGAGCAGTCGCTAACCTTTGCGACCATCCACACATCGGCCGGCCGGTCGGTGACTCGGGGCTACGCAGTTACAGCATTCCACGTCTTCCCTTCGCTATCATCTATCGCGTAACAGAAGAGCACATTGAGGTTGTCCGCGTTTGGGATCAGCGTTCCGATCCCGCAAGGCTCGGGCTGCAGGAAAAGGGCGCCGCCTTAAATATGACCATGACCCGCATCGATCGCCGTTTCGAAAAGCTCAGGGCCGAAGGCCGGCCGGCGCTCGTCACCTATTTCATGGGCGGCGACCCCGACTACGACACGTCGCTGTCGATCATGAAGGCGCTGCCGAAGGCAGGCGCCGACGTGATCGAACTCGGCATGCCGTTCTCCGATCCGATGGCGGACGGGCCGGCGATCCAGGCGGCCGGCCTGCGCGCATTGAAGGGCGGGCAGACGCTGGTCAAGACGCTGGCGATGGCCGAGGACTTCCGAAGGACGGACGACGAGACGCCGATCGTCTTGATGGGCTATTACAATCCGATCTACATCCATGGTGTCGACAAATTCCTTTCGGATGCGAAACGATCTGGCGTCGACGGGTTGATCGTCGTCGACCTGCCGCCGGAGATGGATGCCGAGCTTTGCGTGCCGGCGCTGAAAGCAGGCATCAACTTCATCCGCCTGGCAACACCGACCACCGACGAGCGGCGCCTGCCCAAGGTGCTCGAAAACACTTCGGGTTTCGTCTATTATGTGTCGATGACGGGCATCACCGGATCGGCGCTGGCCGACACGGCCAAGGTCGGCGAGGCGGTCAGGCGCATCAAGGGTCATACCGATCTGCCGGTCTGCGTCGGTTTCGGCGTCAAGACCGCGGAGCAGGCGAGAATCATTGGCGGCTCTGCCGACGGTGTCGTCGTCGGGACGGCGATCGTCAATGCCGTCGCGAACGTGCTGGGGCCGAAGGGCGAGAAGACAGCCGATCCGGCGGAGGCGGTGGCGACGCTGGTCGGCGGACTGGCACAGGGCGTTCGCGCCGCGCGCCTCGCTGTCCCGGCGTGAAGCTTCCCCGTTCAAAGGAAAAAAGCCCATGAACTGGATCACCAACTACGTCCGCCCGCGCATCAATTCCATGCTGGGGCGGCGCGACATGCCGGAAAATCTCTGGATCAAGGATCCCGAGAGCGGCGAGATGGTTTTTCACAAGGATCTGGAAGGCAACCAGTGGGTGATCCCGTCGTCGGGCCACCATATGAAGATCGCGGCGCGCGAGCGGCTGAAATTCTTCTTCGATGGCGGAAAATTCGAGCTGATCGACAATCCGAAGGTCGTCGCCGACCCGCTGAAGTTCCGCGACGAGAAGCGCTATGTCGACCGGCTGAAGGAAGCCAAGACCAAGACCAGCCTGGAAGACGCGGTGCTGAACGCGCTGGGCACGATCGAGGGACTTCCGATCGTGGCCACGGTCCAGGATTTCGCCTTCATGGGCGGCTCGCTTGGCATGGCCGCCGGCGAGGCGATCATCAGGGCCTTCGACACCGCCCGTGAAAAACGGCGGCCGCTGGTGCTGTTCGCGGCATCGGGCGGGGCGCGCATGCAGGAAGGCATCCTGTCGCTGATGCAATTGCCGCGCACCACGGTGGCGGTAGACCGCTTCAAGGAATCCGGCCTGCCCTACATCGTCGTGCTGACCAATCCGACCACCGGCGGGGTGACGGCTTCGTACGCCATGCTTGGTGACGTGCACATCGCCGAACCCGGATCGCTGATCGGCTTCGCCGGGCCGCGCGTCATCGAGCAGACCATTCGCGAAAAGCTCCCGGAAGGTTTCCAGCGCGCCGAATATCTGATGGATCATGGCATGGTCGACATGGTGGTGTCACGCCTGCAGCTGAAGTCGACCGTCGCCAGGCTGTTGAAAATATGGATGAAAGTGCCGATCGCCGGCAATGAAGCGGCAGGCGTCGAATTTCATCCTCCCGTGCTCAACGGACCCGAGCAACGCGCCGGAGCCTGAACGGCCCCTGGCGCGGATGGACAAGCGAATCGGGCGTTGACGGCCGACCATCCGGCCTGCCCGGAACCTTCCAGAAAGCATCGGTCTCCATGACCAAGCACAGCACCGATAGCCTCGCCAAGCGCGAGATCGATCGTCTGATGACGCTGCATCCGAAGGGATTCGACCTTTCGCTGGAGCGCATCACGCGGCTGCTCGGACGGCTCGGAAACCCGCATCTCAGGCTGCCGCCGGTGATCCACATCGCCGGCACCAACGGCAAGGGCTCGGCCGCAGCCTTTTCCCGTGCCCTCCTGGAAGCCGAAGGCAAACTCGTGCATGTCCATACCTCGCCGCATCTGGTGAATTGGCACGAGCGCTTTAGGCTGGCTGCCCCGCGCGGCGGAAAGCTCGTCGACGATGCTGTTCTGGCCGACGCGGTGGCGCGGGTAGCGGAGGCCAATCGCGGCGAAAAGATCACCGTGTTCGAAATCCTCACGGCGGTGACTTTCGTCCTGTTCTCTGAGCATCCGGCCGATGCGGCAATCATCGAGGTCGGGCTCGGCGGCCGTTTTGACGCGACGAATGTCATTTTGAATCCGGCGGTTACCCTCATCATGCCAGTCTCACTCGACCACGAGGCCTATCTCGGCGACCGTGTCGAACTGATCGCGGCGGAGAAGGCGGGCATCATCAAGCAGGGTCGTCCCGTGGTGGTCGGCGCGCAGGAGTCGGAGACGGCACTGGAAGTGATCGTGCAGACGGCCGAGCGGCTCGACAGCCCGGTCACCGCCTACGGCCAGGATTTCCTGGCCTATGAGGAAAACGGCCGGATGATCTATCAGGACGAGGACGGGCTGATGGACCTGCCGCCGCCGCGCCTGCCCGGCCGGCACCAATATGCGAATGCCGCCGCGGCGATCGCGGCGGTGAAGGCTGCGGGCTTCGAGATCGGCCACCGCGCGGCGGAAAAGGCGCTGACTTCCGTGGCTTGGCCTGGGCGAATGCAGAGGCTGACGCAAGGCGGGCTGGTGGACCTGGCGCCCGCAGGTGCGGAAATCTGGCTGGACGGCGGCCATAATCCGGGCGCCGGTGTGGTGGTCGCGGAGGCACTGACGGAGCAGGAAGAGCGGTTTTCGCGGCCGCTGTTCCTGATATGCGGCATGATCAACACCAAGGACCAGAGCGGATATTTCCGTACTTTCAAAGGGATAGCCCGGCATGTCTACACAGTGCCGGTGAGCTCGAGCGACGCGGGCGTGCCGAATGGCGAACTGGCGGCGCGCGCCACCGAGGCGGGACTGTCCGCCGAGCCGGTCAACTCGGTGGCTAACGCCTTGATGTTGCTGCGCGATACTTGGGATTCACGTGAAACGCCGCCGCGTATCCTGATCGGCGGATCGCTCTATCTGGCCGGCGCCGTGCTGGCCGAAAACGGCACGCCACCCATCTGAAACGCCGGGCCGGAGCCCGCGTCAAGTTCAAAATATCCAGATATTCCAATAATTTGCGCTGATTTCGGTCATGCAAATGCTGTTTTGCCCTGACGCACACCCGCCGCGAGCTTGCCCTTCGCACGTTCTTGCGCGATTTCGCCGGCCGGAAACCCGCGATGCCGAGATCAATTGCGTCGTCTCGGTCCCGCCCGCGCGTGAGCGGGGAGTCTCCTTGCGGTCTCGACAATTGCTCGCTGATAGTCACCGAACATAGGAATGGGGCAATGAAGACGCCGGGAGCAATGTTGCTCCCGGCGCCTCTGTTTTGATCCGGCCGCAGACCGGAGGGCTCCCTCAGATGATGAGGAAGTCGGCGTTGGTGATGCCGAGACCGGCCCCGACGATGGCGAACAGGGTCGATCCGCCGGCGGCATTGCCGTTGGTGTCGTAGAAGATATTGCCGGTGTCGGTCTCATAGATGATGCGGTCATCGGCATCGCCGGCAAGGCCGGGGGCGTTGGCGACAAACTGCCCGGCGCTCAGGGTGCCGGTGCCGCCGACGATGGCGTTGAAGATGGCATCGTCCAGCCGGATGGTGTCGTCGACGAAGACGAAGTCGGTGATGGTGTCGACGTTCGCGGCACCGACCGCCGTGTCGAACACGAACTGGTCCTTGCCCGCATTGCCGGTCAGCGTGTCGTTGCCGAGACGGCCGACGATCGTATCCGAACCACCGCCGCCGACGATGACGTTGATGGCGTTGTTGCCGGTCAGCGTGTCGCCGAAGGCGGAACCGGTGAGGTTCTCTATCGACGAGTAGGTGTCGCCGGCAGCGTCACCCGTATTGCCGGCAGGGACGATGAAACTGGCGACAACACCCGCGGCCGCCGTCTCATAGGAGGCCGTATCCGTGCCGTTTCCGCCCGAGAAATCGTCGGCGCCAGCGCCGCCGATGAAAGTATCGTCGCCATCCTGGCCGAACAGGTTGTCGTCGCCGCCAAGTCCGATGAGCGTGTCCTTGCCGCCGCCGCCGATGAGGCTGTTGATGCTGTTGGTGCCCGTCAGCGTGTCGTCGAAGCCGGAGCCCGTCAGGTTTTCGATCGAGGTGTAGCTGTCCCCTGCCGCCTCGCCCGTGTTTGTCGCCGGGCTGAGCAGGGCTGCAACGATGTCGGTTGTCGCATTCTCGTAGGTCGCCCGGTCGGAGCCGAGGCCTCCCGAAAGGGCATCCGCGCCCGTCCCGCCATTGAGGACGTCATTGCCGTCCTGCCCGAACAGGTTGTCGTCGCCACCGAAGCCGACGATGGTGTCGTCGCCTTCGCCGCCGATGAGGCTGTTGGTGCTGTTGGTGCCCTTCAGCGTGTCGGCGAAAGCCGAACCGGTCAGGTTCTCGATCGACGTATAGGTGTCGCCCGCCGCATCGCCGGTATTGGTGGCCGGGCTCAGCAGGGCCGCCGTGACGCCGGCCGCTGCATCCGCATAGGTGGCGCGGTCCGAGCCAAGGCCGCCCGAGAGGGCATCGCCGCCGACACCACCGTTCAGGATGTCGTTGCCGTCCTGGCCGAACATGCTGTCGTCGCCGTTGAGACCGAACACGGTGTCGTCGCCGGCCCCGGCGATAATGCTGTTGCCGCCATTGGTGCCGGTGAGGTCATCGTTGAAGCCCGAGCCAGTCAGGTTCTCGATCGAGTTATAGGTGTCGCCCGTCGCCTCGCCGGTGTTCTTCGTGGCGTCGGACAGATTGACGGTCACAGGTCCACCGTTGGCATAAGAAGCCCGGTCGGATCCAAGCCCACCCGACAGGAGATCGTCGGCCTGTCCGCCTTCAAGCACATCGTTGCCGTCCTGGCCGAACAGTTCGTCGCGGAAAATGGTGCCGCGCATGCTCTCGTCGTCGGAATCGCCGAGGATGATGATGCGGTCATTTTCCGTGCCGGCCGGATCAAAGTCCTGGATCTGGAACAGCGACAGGTCGACGCTTGTTGCGCCCAGCATTTCGACGCGGAACTTGTCGACGGTGTTGTTGGCATTGAAGTCGAGGACGAGGTTGGCCGCAAGACCGGCTCCGACCTGTGCCGCCGCAACGGTCACGGACCGGTCGGCGATAACGCTCGGGTCGAACTCGATCTCCTCGATGCTGACGAAGGAAGCATTGACGAAGGTTTCGTCCGACTGGACAAGCACTCTATCGTCATCCGCGCCACCGTTGATCACTTCGCCAAGCGCGGCCTCGCCGGTGTTGTAGATGAAGGTGTCGGAGCCCGCCCTGCCCTGGAGATTGTCGGCGCCGTTGCGGCCGACGAGCGTGTTGGCGCCGGCGGTGCCGCGGATGCTGTCGTCCTGATTGGTGCCGTTGACGTTTTCGAAATTGATCGCCGTCTCGGTGTTGACGCCCTCGACGATGGTACCGGCGTCGAGATCGATGATCAGGCCGTTCTGGGTGTTGGCCAGCAGATCGAGCGTATCGGTGTCGGCGCCGCCGTCCCAGAGATCGGTGTCGATGTTGTTACCGACACGCAGGATGTCGTTGCCCTGGTCGCCGAAATACTGGTTGCCGCCGCTGCTGGTCGAGTCGGTGATATCGTCATCGCCGAGATGGCCATGGACGATGTCGGAATCGACGTCCGTGACGATGGTGTCGCTGAAGATGGTGCCGACCTGCCAGTTCGGTTCCGGATTGTAGACGGCTTGCGCATTGACGAAGTCGCGCGTGTCGAGGATCTCCATGCGCACGCCGCCGGTGGCGTCGAGCGATTGCCAGGTCACCGCGAACCGGCCGTCGCCGAGATCGGTGACCGAGGGTGAGGTGCCCGGCCCGGAGAAGACGAAATTGCCGAGTGAGGAACCGGTGGCGCTGAAGTGGCTCGCGACCATATTATCCGCCTGATCGTCATCGACGATGACGATGAAAGAACCGTCGGAAAGGGCCGTGATGGTCGCTTCGTTGGTGAGGTTGGTCGCGCTGTTGGCCAGGATGACATTGGCCGTACCGGTTTGAACCCCAGCTGCGTCGAAGATGGCGATTGTGACGTCGGTGTCGTTGGCGTCGACGTCGGTATAGGCGATGGCAAAACCGCCGCCGGCCAAAGCAGTCACCGACGATTCCGTGTCGCTGAAGCCATCGGCATTGGTCGCCGCTACGAAACTGGCGCTGATGACGTTGCCGCCAGCCGCGTCGACGACGCGAAATGCAATCCGGTTATCACCCCCGGTGAGATCGGTGCAGGTGATGACATAATTGCCGTTGGACAGCACGGCCACGTCCGGATCACTTTCGTTGAGCGAAAATCCGATCAGGCTGATCTGGGAGCCCAGAGTGCCGGTCGATGGATCGTAGATGCGGCCGGCGATTCTGGTGCCGCCCGCATCCTGGAACTGGTAGACCACCAGAGCCGACGTCGAACTCGATACCGCGACATGCGGGTCGCGAAAGTTGGGCTGCGTGGCAGCGTTGCTGTCACTTTCGATGGTGGTGGTGAAAATGACCGCGCCGGTGGCATCGTAGACATTTGCACGCAGCGGCGTACCGGTGGTCTCGACGTCCTCGTAAACAGCCATGAAGCCGCCGCCGGGCACGGCGGCCAGATCGGCGTCTATTTCGTCGTCGGCAAAGAAGCCCTGGTTGATGCGGAACGGTCCGCCGACGGCTACGCCCATCGGGTCGAATATCTGGCCGATCGTATCCGAGGCACCCGAGGCGCCCGGCCTTGCAGGATCCGAACTCGTCCACGACACCAGGATGTTGCCGTTGTCGAGCTGGATGATGTCGGGGTCGGATGGGCCGCTGGTGGCGGTAACGTTGAACTCTTCGAGCCAGGTAACTGGTATATTCGGCATTGTAATCTCCGATAAAAGGTTGATGGCACGCCCATGCGCGCCGTTCGTTGTCGCCAGTTTTCCTGCTAGTTGCGGGCCGGATCGGCAGAGATGTCGACCCGCCGATCAGCGCGCCAAAGAAGAGGTGTGATGGTCATATGTCACTCCCGTTTGATGACAGATGTTAGAGTTGGTGTGTTGCCGAGCGTATCCGTTCAGGCACAAGGAGGAATGAGCCTGCGCCCGCAGGCGATGCCATGCGGGTGTGTCTCGGAAGGTTCGGCAAAGGTGAATCGTGCGGCGCCAAGCAAACATATCCATGCAATGTCGCGATGACGGCAACCGCCACGAGACGAGACAAAACAAGCCCACAGACACGGCATTGCTACCGCATCCAGAACCCGGATATTTTAGATGGCCCCGATCCAAAAGGCGTAGCGATCACTTATGCCGTGACCCTCGACGCGCCTTGGAGGCAAAGAACTTTGAAAAATGATTTGCGTTTTCTTTTTACGCTACGTCATTCCTCTGACGTCTTGCAACAATAATCTTGAGAACCTGCCCGAAAATCGCTTTCCGAGGTAACCGATAATCATTCAAGTGACCTGGAATAAGCTTTCCAGGCCAAGCAATAGCCAGATACTTGCACCTCGCCATGGCAGCTAAATGCCTGTAAGAACTTTGATTTTTAACATGAACGCGCGTTTTCACGGACGACCCGCGCCACCCGTTTACCTGCCGTTAACAATGTGCCCGAAAATGACCGTTCATGCCCGCATTTGCGCGCTTCGACGAATCCGGCCGCGCCATGCCGGAACTGCGACTTGGCACCTGGCACAAAAAACCCGGCGCGAGGCCGGGCTGATTGTCGTGGAGAAAGGCTGGTTGGTCAGGCGACGGCGCCATTGATCCAATGCGACAGCGCGGTTTTCGGCAGAGCGCCGACCTTCATGTCGGCCACTTCGCCACCCTTGAAGATCATCAGCGTCGGGATCGAGCGCACGCCGAACTGGGCGGCAAGTTCCGGATTCTCGTCGATGTTGAGCTTTGCAATCTTCACCTTGCCGGCGAGTTCGGTCGAGATCTCTTCCAGCGACGGGCCGATCATCTTGCAGGGACCGCACCATTCCGCCCAGAAATCGACGACGACGGGCGCGCTAGCGTCGAGGACGTCGGCCTTGAAATTGTTCTTGTCGACCTTGACGGTGGCCATCTAAAAATCCTTTCGGTTCGAAGTCGCACTAGATGTGGTGGCTCACGCGCCGCCAGTCAAGCACTGCTTGTTTCACGCCTTGGTGAGTCGGACAAGGGCTTCGTCCATGGCCGCGGCCGGCAGGGCGACGAGGCGAGGCGCCTCGGTAAAAAGCAGGGCGGCGGAGACTGTCTTGTCCGGATAGACCGGTTGGAGCAGGGCGCGGTACAGCGCAAGCTGCGCGACATAGGCTGGCGGCACGGCCGCGAGCCCGGCCGGCGCGGGACGGTTGGTCTTGTAGTCGACGATCAGCACCTCGCGCTCCGTCACCGCCAGCCGGTCGATCTTGCCGGAGACGGCGCGTTTTTCGCCGCGCAGTTCGACATGGCCCATCAGCGCCACCTCGGCACGCGACCCCGCCGAAAACAGCGGACGGAATTTTTCCGATTCGAGAATTGCAAGCACCGACGCCAGCGCGCCGTCGCGCTCCGTGGCTGGCCATTCGCCGGCGGCGCGGTCGAGATAGCGCCGGGCCGCCGGCCCGCGTTCCGCCTCGGCGATGCCGGGCAGGACCTGGAGCAGCTTGTGCAGCACGATGCCGCGCGCCACCGCGAAACCGGGTTCGTCCTCGGCATCGAGCACCGGCGAGCGGCCCGACACGACGGCTGGTTCCGTCTCGATCAGCAATGACGACGCGCCCGAAGGCGCCAGCGGACGCGGCAGGGTTTTCGCCGGCGGCAGCGGCGTGAGCAGGCTTTGCGGGAACGGCGAGGCCGGCGGGGCATCCCGTGTCTCCGGCGTGCCGGGATGGAAGCCGGCGCCCTGATTGAGGCGGAAGCGGAAAACCTTTCCGGCGACGAGATGGTCGATCTCGGCGGTTTCCGCCGCGCCCGAGAGGGCCGCGGAGACCAGCGAATGCCAGGTCGTGGGCGGCGGCGGGCGGCGGCCATGAAAGCCGCAGACGACCAGCCGGTCCTCGGCACGGGTCATGCCGACATAAAGCAGGCGGCGATATTCATCGTCGGCGCGCGTGCCGATGCCGGCCTCGATCTGGCGGGCAAAGCCTGCCGGCGTCTCGCCGGGCGCGCGCCAGAGATAGCCGGGCGTGCCGGCAAGCTCGCCCTTGGGCGCGAACGGGATCAGCCGCGGCAGGTGCTGCGTGCTGAAAGGCTGCGAACCGCCGTCGACCAGGAACACCACCGGCGCCTCCAGGCCCTTGGCGGCGTGGACTGTCATGATGCGCACCTCGTCGCGCGTCTGGTCCATCTCGCGCTTGATCTCGGGCGCAGCCGACTGCAGCGTGGCGAGGAAGGTTTCGAGGCCGGGCAGGCCGGTCTTTTCCTGCGCCAGGGTGAAATTCAGGAACTCGTCGAGAATGTCGCCGGCCTCTTGGCCGAGCCGCGCGATCATTTTTCCACGGATTCCGTCGCGGCCGAGAACGCCGGAATAAAACTCGAAAGGCCGGCGGAAGGCCGCTTCATTGGCCCAGCGGTCGAGGTTTTTTGCAATGTTCGCAAGCATCGAATCGGATGCGGAACGATCTTTAACGATTTCGAACAGCGAGGTGCCTTCAGGCCGGCCGGCTGCCAGCGAGAACAGCGCGTCCTCGGAAAGGCCGAAGACCGGGCTTTTCAGGACCGCGGCGAGCGACAGATCGTCCTCCGGCTGCAGCACGAAGCGGCCGAGCGCGATCATGTCCTTGACGGCGATGTGCGCCGGCAGGCTGAGGCGGTCGGCGCCGGCAACCGGGATGTGCCTGTCCTTCAGGCTCTTGGCCAGCGCATTGACGAAGCTGCCGCGCTTGCGCACCAGCACCAGCACGTCGCCGGGGCCGAGCCGCTTGCCGCTCCCCTCGATGATTTCGCCGGATTTCAGCCATTGGCCGACGGTCCTTGCGATGGTCTCGGCCAGCCGCACGGCCGGCGCGGTCGCGTGGTCGATGGCTTCCGTCCAGTCGTCCGGCTCCTCGACCGTATCTGCGCCGAGCGACGGCCAGACCTCGACATAACCCGGCGCGCCGGCGCGGATGGCGGCGTGCTCCACGGGATCGCCGGCGAAGGTGAGGCCGCGCCGCGCCGTCTCAGTCGCGAAGACGCGGTCGACGGCGCCGAGCACGTCGTCCGTCGAGCGGAAGGAGAGCGTCAGCTTGACGTGCTCGAACCTGCCCTCGGCGTCCCGCACCTTCTGCGAAAAAGCGAAGCCGCTTTCGGCGAAGGCTTCGGGGGCCGCGCCCTGGAAGGAATAGATCGACTGTTTTTCGTCGCCTACCGCGAAGACCGTGCGGCGGACATTGTCGCGGGCGCCTGCGCCGGCAAAAAACTCTTCCGCCAGGCGGCGCACAACGCTCCACTGGTCGGGGCTGGTGTCCTGCGCCTCGTCGATGAGGATATGATCGATACCCTTGTCGAGCTTGTAGAGCACCCAGGGGCCGGCATCCTGGCGGGCGAGCAGGCGCACGGTGCGGGTGATCAGATCGTTGAAGTCGAGGAAGCCGCGGCCGGTCTTGAGCTGCTCGTAGCGGCCGATCAGCCAGTCGGCGATGGTGAGCGCGGCGCGGGTGTTTTCGACCATGCGCAGATGGGCAAGGCGATCCATGGCGGCGATGAGAGTGGCACTTGCTTGGCCGTAGCATTCGTCAATATCGGGCAGTCGGTTGCGCAATGCCTTGTTGGCGATACCGGTCGCACCGTATGGCTCGCCATCGGCCTTCAGAAAAGCTCTGGCAAGCAAAGTCAATCGTCGTTCCGGATCGGATTCTGCATAAGCCAGTATCGCGTCTGGAATGATGTATTTCAGCGGGTTCCGCGCATCAGCGGTTTCGGCCGCCTCGGCATAGGTCCTGAGATAGGCCGGTGGAAAACCTGGAAGCGGCCAGACCGCCTCGGCCACCGAAGCGGCGCTCGCGCCCGGCTCGAAACCAAATTCCGCGAACAGGCCGGCATAGGGCGGATCGTCGATCGCGACGGCGTCTATGAAACGGCGCAGGCCGTCGCGGTTGCGCAGGATCTCCGTCAGCAGCGCGTCGAGCCCGGCCTCGCCGCCGCGCTCCAACACCCAGGCGAAGGCTTCCTCGAGAGGCGGCGCATCGGCGCCCATCGCACCGGTGAGCAGTTCGCGGCGGGCCGCGCCGAACAGCGCCTCCTCCATCAGCGGGTCGAGCATCTCGAAATGCGCGGCGATGTTGGCTTCCAGCGGGAACTGGTGCAGCACCGATTCGCAGAAGGCGTGGATTGTCTGGATCTTCAGTCCTCCCGGCGTTTCCAGCGCGCGGGCAAAGAGTTTTCGGGCACGCGCGAGCTTTTCGCGGCCCGGCCTCTCGTCCTCGATCTCCTCGACTTTTTCCGCCAGCGCGTCGTCGCCGAGCATGGTCCACTCGGACAGGGTCGAGAAGACGCGGTTCGACATGTTGGCGGCGGCCGCGCGCGTATAGGTCAGACAGAGGATGCGCGACGGATCGGTGTCCTCCAGCAGCAGGCGGATGACACGCTGCGACAGCACATGCGTCTTGCCCGAGCCGGCATTGGCCGACACCCATGCCGAATGGCGCGGGTCGGAGGCGGTCGCCTGGAAGCGTTTCGTGGCTTCGGGGACGGGGTATTGGCGTTTCATGCGTCGCCGCCCTCCGCCGCATCCTCGCCGCCGGCCGACCATTCGAGCACGCGGGCGAGGTGATCGTAGTCGCCGTCCATATCGCCCTCGCGGAACGGCAGCGCCCGCGACAGATAGCCGGTCGAGGCAAGCGCATAATGGTCGAGCAGGCGTTCCAGTCGCTCCCAGGAATCTTCGGCGAGATCGGCGGCGGAGCGGTCGCTGCCTTTGATGCTGAGGATGGATTCCGGCACGACCTCACCATTGGCCTTCAGGCGGATATAGACGAGGTCGGCCGGCTCGCGCTGGCCGATATCGGCGAAGGCGCCACGCCGGAGCAGCGCCGCCTCCAGCGGCAGTTGCGGCGCGATCAGCCGGTGTGCCTGGATCTTTGACGGCGACGAGCCCGTCTTGTAATCGAGAATGTCGACCATATTTGCCGGCAAAAGATCGACGCGGTCGGCGTAGCCGGACAACGTCACGCCGGTGCGGCCGACCGGCGTGCGCGCGGCGCGGGCCTCCGGCAGGCGCGACAGGACATTTTGGGCGCGGCCCGCCTCCCATTCGATGATGTTCACTGCCAGCCGCTCGAAGCGCGGCCACCAGACGGCAGCGACATCTTCCGGCAGATCGAATTCGGCGAAACATTCGCGGCCGGCGGCAAGAAGCCTATCGAGTGCGTCCGGCGAAGCCGGATCGATGCCGGACGCGGAGAAGCGATGCAGGATCTCGTGGAACAGCGTGCCGCGTTCGGCGGCACCGGGATCACGCACCAGCGGGTCGATGGCAAAAAGGTCGAGGATGCGGCGGGCGTAGATCGCATAGGGATCGCGGCGCAGCGTCTCGATCTCGGTGACCGAAAAATGCCTGGGCCTGGAGTCCACCGGCGGTTTCGGATTCGGCCGTGCCGCCAGTTCATCCTCCCCACGCGCGTCCAGCATGCGCGCCCAGGCAAGCAGGTCGGCGCCGCGCGCCTTCAGCCGCGCCGCCTCTTCCGGCCCGGCAAAGGTGAGGATGCGCTGCAGCCAGCGCGAGGCCACCGCCGGCGAATCGCCAGAGCGGGCGGAGCGGGTGAGCACGAGCTTTTCGACGCCAAGCGCCATCTGGAAATCATGGGCGGATTGGCCGATGCGGCGCTCCGGCGGTTCAAGGTCGAGCCCGCCTTTCATGACGCGCGACATGAAACGATCGGACACGGCCTTGCGCGGCCAGATGCCCTCGTTCAGCCCGCCGACCACCAACGTGTCGGGCGACAGCAGCCGCGCCTCCAGCGCACCCCAGATCGAGACGCGGCTGTCAGATCCCGAAGCGGGCTTGACCACCTCGGGACCGATCAGCGCATCGAACACATCCGGCCATTCGCGCGGCGCGAACGGGAAGGCGGCATCCGCCGACACCAGCCCGCGCAGAAATTCCGCCAGCTTCTCGCCGGCGTCGCCGGCATAAAGAGCGTCCAGCCCGCCATCGGCATCGCGGCCGAGAGTTTCGAGCGCCATGACCGAGGTCCGAAGGATGTCGGACAGTTCGACCTCGTCGCGCTGCATCGTCGCGGCAAGCGGCGCCAGCGCTAGATTGAGGGCGGCAGCGACGGCCCGCCCGCTCTCGATTTCGCCCGCCGAAATCCGTGAGAACCAGAAAGGCGCGCGCCGGTCGCTGGCAAGGTCGGCCAGCCTTTCGTCGAACAGTTCGGGGAGGCCTGAAATATCGGGGCGGCCGTAACCGCCGCGAAGGCCGACAAGCTCTATGATTTCGGCGGCGCGGCGCACTTCTGCACGACCGAGGCCGAGCGACAGCAGCGGATGCTTGAGCAGCGCCAGAACCGGCACGGGGTCGCCGGGCTGGAAGACGGCGCGCAGCATCAGCACCAGCAAGGCGGCCGGTACCGTGCCGGACAGCGGCATGCCGCCGGAATCGTCGGCACGAATGCCGAAGCGCAGCAGTTCGGCCGAGACGCGGCGCGCGAGATCGCGATCGCCCGTCACCAGCGCCGCGGTTCGATCCGGCGTCTCGACGGCGCGGCGCAAGGCGATGGCGATGGCCACCGCCTCGTCCCGCTCGTTGGGCGCCTCGATCAATGTCACATTGGAAAAGGCATCTGCCATATCAGTATCGGCAAAATCGGCGCGGCGCCGCGACCAGGCATCCGTCGTGTCCGCCGGGCGAAACGCCTCGCCGATGATCAGGCCGCGCCGGGCAAGAGCGGGCGGCGCTGCCGCGACCTCCTCGACATCGGCGCGCATAACGCCGATGCGCCGCAATAGTTTTGCCAGGCCGAATTGCGGATGGCCAAGCACGGCGGGCTCGGGCGCAAGGTCGGCCAGCACGTTCCAGGAGTGCTCATCCATCGCGCTATCCAGGCCCGGCAGGACGACCGCGCCGCGCGGCAGGCGGGCGATCTGCGCAAGCAGCTCGGCGGTTGCTGGGATAGAGCCGGTGGAGCCGGCGGCGATGACCGGACCTGCCGGCGGGTTCGCCTTCAGCCGCGCCGCCTCGGCAAGGATCAGCGCGTTGCGATGCGCGGCCGGATTGGAACGCTGGCGGCTCGCCAGAATATGCGGCCAGTGCGCGGTGACGATGGCGAGGAAATCAAGCGTCACCTGCCACCAGCCGGCAAGCTCGCCGCCGACCAGATCGCCAAGCTTTGACCACTCGGCGTGCTCGGTTTCCACCTCGTCGATGAGCGCGGCAAGATCGCGGGCCAGCCAGATCGAATCGGCGGCGGAGGCGGGCACGACGACCTCTTCCTCGAATTTTGCCGCGACATGGGCCGGCAGGTTCTTCTTCCAGCGCTGTACCAGGGGGGCAAGCAGCAGCAGGCGGTCGACCGAAGAGATCGGCGGGGGAAGATCGAGCGCGGCGGAGTCGGCATCGAAGAAAGACGCGCCGTCCTCGTCGAACTCGCCGAGCGGACGCACCGTGGGCAGGATGGCCGACCGGCCGCCGGCGCGCTCGACAAAGACGGTGCGCAGTTCGCGCGCGGCGCGGCGGGTGGGCAAGTAAATCGTGACGTCGGCGAGCGCCAGCGGATCACCCCCCGGGCGGAAATCCGGGATGAGCCGCCCTTCAGTTAGCGCCGTTGCAAGCGCCGGCAGGAACGGCGCGCCGGGCGGAATGGAAAGAACGCGGGGGTTTTCGCGGGCGGTCATCGGCCCTCGCATGCGAGTTCATCCCCACCCCTGACCCCACCCCACAAGGGGGAGGGGCTAGGGGTGGGGGTACGAGCCGCGCGATTTGCCCGCCCCTTGTCATACGTGATTGCCCCGCCCTTGCGGGGGAGATGTCCGGCAGGACAGAGGGGGGCAACGAAGGGCATCAGCGGTCCATGCTGCGGAAGATGATCCGACCTCAGAGAATTGCAGTTTAGCCGTAGTATGGTGCCGCCTCAAAGTGTCCGGCGGATTTTGAGGCCGTGGCGCTATTCTTTTCCCGCCTTCGCTACCGCCGCTTCCGCCGGCGCGATCGCATCCGGGGTGCCGACCGTGATCCAGCTTCCCTCCAGAGGCAGGCCGAACAAACGGCCGGCGGAAATCGCTTCGTCGAAATAGCGGTTGAGCGAAGATTTTTCGACTGGTTTGCCGGCAAATAGTCTTGGGTGAACGATCGCGGCACCCGCATAGATGAAACCCTCGGCAGCGCCCGCTGCACGCTTCAGCCGGCCGTCGGCGTCGCGCAGGAAATCGACGCCGCCGCTGTGGCCGGTGGCGGAGGCAAGGTCCGACAGCATGATCAGAATGTCCATGCGATCGTGGTCCCATGCGTCGGCCAGGCGCGTCAGGTTGGGCTCGCCGCGATCGATCCAGAACGTGTCGGCGTTGAGGATAAAGAACGGCTCCGTCCCGAGCGCTTTTAGCGCCTTGACGATCCCGCCCGCCGAATCCAGCAGGCCGTCGCGCTCGTCGGAGATCAAAACCTTCGGCTCTTTCCGCGACGCGACATGCGCGACGATCTGGTCCGGCAGGTAATGGACGTTGACGACGGCCGTCTCGACGCCAGCCTCTGCAAGGCTGTCGAGACCCCAGTCGAGCAGCGTTTTTCCCGCGATCTTCACCAGGGGCTTCGGAAGGTTGTCGGTGATCGGCCGCATACGCATGCCGAGGCCGGCGGCCAGAACCATGGCTGTCTTCGGCGCGGCCATCATTCGTCCTCCGAAAGCAGGCCGTGGCGCGCATAAAGCTCGGCGACCGGCGCCAGCGCGGGATGGACGAGCGCGCGGCTGAGATAGGCGCGGATGCGCGGCAGATGCCTGAGATAGGCCGGCTTGCCGTCGCGCCTGTCGAGGCGCACGAAGATGCCGAGGATTTTCGTGTTCCGCTGCGCGGCGGTGATGGCATAGGCCTCGCGAAACTTTTCCTCGTCGAAACCTCCCGCCGCGTGGCGCGCAGCGACATAGGCGGCGACCGTCGAGCGCTCGATCTCCTCCGGCACGGTGACGCGGGCGTCCATGGCGAGCGAGGCGACGTCATAGGCCGAGGCGCCGATCATCGCATCCTGGAAGTCGAGTATGCCCAGCCGGTCGAAACCTTCCCGCTCGGGCCGCCAGACGATGTTGGGCGAATGATAGTCGCGCAGAACGATGCCGCGCTCGGTGCGGTCGAGACGGTCGAACACCGCGTTCCACGCATCGGCAAAGGCTGTCCGGAGGGAGGCATTGGCCGGGCTGCCCGTCTTCCAGGGAACGTACCAGTCGAGCAAAAGCTCGACCTCGATCATCAGGGCATCGCGGTCGAAAGGCGGAACGTCGTGGACGACGCCTGGCGCCACCTCCAGCCGCTCGGGCCAGGGTTGGCCATGCAGCGTCGCGAGCAAGGCGCCGGCGGCGGCATATCGTTCGGCGGCAGGCCGGCCCTCCGCGTCGAGGAAATTGCCGGAGCCGAGATGTTCCAGCAGCAAGAAACCCCGGTCGAGGTCGGAGGCCAGCACCTCAGGTGCTGCGACGCCGCGCTCGCGAAGGGCGCGGGCCATGGCGACGAAGGCGGCGACCGTCTGCGCGGTGTGGGCGATGACGGCATAGGGTTTTGCGTCCTTCACCGGCGGGCCGAGGACCAGGCGCGGCGAATTCATCAGCACGCGCGGCGGCTGGTTTTCCGCGTGGATCGTCTCGTAGGCGCGCGCCGAGGCATCGCCGGGGAAAGGAACGCGCCTTGCCTCGCCAGAGCCGGCAGTACCGAGGAAATCGCGGATCGCAAGGGAGCGCGCCACCCGGTCGAAGGCCGGACCTGCGCCGGACATCACGGCGCGCCGACCGTCGCCTTCATGCGATAGCACGATCGAAATCGCTGTCGCCGGCAGGCGGCCGCCCGCGCGATCCGGCCATTCGATGACCACAACCCCTTCGGCCAGCGCCTCGTCGAGGCCAAGCTCGTCGAGCTCGGAGGGCGAACCGAGACGGTAAAGGTCGAAATGAGCGACAGGCACGCGGCCGTCATAGGTCTGCACGAGCGTGAAGGTCGGGCTCGGCACTTCGAGGTCGGGCGCGCCGGCATTGGCGCGGACCAGGGCGCGGGCAAGTGCGGACTTGCCAGCGCCGAGATCGCCTGACAGCGCCAGCACGTCGCCGGGGCGAAGCGCCAGCGCAAGGTCCTCGCCAAGCCGTCCCGTCGCGGCTTCGTCCGGCAGGAACCGTTCGATCGCAGCGCTGGCCATTACCGTCATTCAGCCGCGGCGCGGACGCCCGAAGGCACGAAAGGGAACAGGCAGAGCACCGTGGTGCCGGCCCCCGCTCCCGTCTCGATACGCACCGTGCCGCCGTGCAGCTCGACGAAACTCTTGACGATGGAAAGGCCGAGGCCAGCCCCGCGCCGGCGCCCGCCATTGATGCGCGGCTCGAAGCGGCGGAACACCGTGTCGAGGATTTCGGGTGCCATGCCCGGCCCGTCGTCATGCACGGAAAACTCGACGCCGGCGTCGGTGCGGCGGCAGGCGAGCGTGATCGTGCTTGCCTCCGGGGCATAGTTCACGGCGTTGCTGAGCAGGTTGTAAAGGATCTGGCGGACCCGGGTCTCATCGCCGTGGAAGCTGGCCGGCGCGCGGGCGGTATCGATCGCCAGCTTGATGGAATGTTCCTCCAGCCTGTCGGCGATGAGTTCGGCGGCGGCGGCCACGGTGCGCTCGACCCGCACTTCGGAGATCTCGAGCTGAATGATGCCCGCGTCGACGGTGGCAAGGTCGAGGATGTCGTTGACCACCGTCAGCAGCACGGCGGAGGAGGAGCCGATGTGGCCGACATATTCGAGCTGGCGCGGCGAGAGCGGGCCGGTGGCCGGCAGCGACAGCAGCTCGGTGAAACCGATGATGTTGGTGAGCGGCGAGCGCAGCTCGTAGGAAACGTGCTGGACAAAATCGTTCTTGAGCTGGTCGGCCTTTTGCAGCGCGTCGTTCTTCTCGAGCAGAGCGCGTTCGACCTTCACGCTGTCGGTGACGTCGACAAAAGTCATCATCACCTGGCCGTTGGGCAGGTGGATGATGGCGTAGCGCACCACGATGCCGCTTTTCAGCTCGGCCTGGCCGTGGCGGTCGCGGCGCTCATCGTCGAAGCCGGTGACGGCAGAGGAGAACTCGCCCCATGGGCTGGCGACGGCGAGCGCGTCGCACCAGACCTGGACGGCGGAAATGTGCATCTTCTGCGCGACGAGGTCAGCCGGCAGCTTCCACAGGGCGGTGAAGGCGGGATTGGCAAGCCGGATGCGGCCGTCAGGCCCGAACACCGCGACGCCCTCCGCCAGATTGTCGAGCGTCTCGCCCTGGACGCGCACCGCCGTGTTGTAGCGGCTCTCGAGATTCATGCGTTCGGTCAGGTTCTCGAAGATCCAGGTGACGCCGCCATTGCGCTGCGGATTGGCGACGACGCGGATGGTACGGCCATCGGGCAGGTGCCACCAATGTTCCTGCGAATCGACGGCGCGGTAGGCGTCGAGCAGGTTTTCCTTCCAGCGCCGCCATTCCGGCTGCTCGGCGATCTTGCCGTCGCTGCGCAGGCGGTCGAGCAGCAGCGCATTGTCGGGCGCGCTTTCAAGGAAGTTGGCTTCCAAACCCCACAGCTTCTGGAACGCCTGGTTGAAGAAGCGCAGTTTCTCCTTGGTGTCGAAGATGGCGACGGCGGTGGTGAGCTGGTCGAGCGTGTCGGCGTGGCTGCGTACCGTGCGCTCGAACTCCTCGCGCACCGTCTGCACCGCGCTGACGTCGGCGGCGAGGCCCGCCGAGCCTTCCCCGGCGGAAAAATCGGTGACGGCGAAGACACGGCGGTCGCCTGCCACGACGGTGGAGACCGTCTGGTCGAAGACGCGGTTCTTCTGGTGATGCGCGGCCATGGATTCGCGGGCGATCGTACCAAGAAATTCCTTGTTGTCGCGGGCCGCGTCGCCGCCGCTCGGGCTTTCGACCGCCTCGGCGTAGGCGCGGTTCACCCATTTCAGCCGACCGTCGGCGGAGCGCAGCCAAAACGGCATCTTCAGCGCGTCGAGCAGGCCGATCATGATGTCGTAGTCGGCGGCCAGCCGCTGGTTCTCCAACCGCAGCCGCGCCTGAACGCGCAAATTCTCCGACAGGCTGGTGAAACGGACGATGACATGCGAGGCGGTCTTACGGCCCTGCACTTCAAGCGGCACGCCGGTGTTGGTCTCGGCGGTGAGGTCGAAGGGTATAGCCTTCTCGCGCAGCGCGATGATGGCATGGTCGAGCGCCGCGGCGGAGCGCGGCATCAGCCAGCGGCCGAAGGCCAGGAAGGCCGCGCGGTCGTCGGGGGCGCCGGTCTCGGCCGGAAGAGCGCCGACGAGATCCGTCTTCTGGCGGTCGCTGGCCCAGACCACGAGGCGCTGGTCGCGCAGGTTGAGCAAAGCGTCCGAGCGCTGCACCGAGGCATTGAGGTCGGCGACGCGGGCACGCAATTCGGTGTTTTCGGCGGCGGTGCGGGCGCGTTCCCGGATCATCACGATCGCCGAGATCAACGCGGCGCCCATGACGCCGACGAAAACCGCAAGCTGAATGACCTCCACCGTGTTTACGGAGAACCTCACACCTTCGGATTGCGCCAATGCCGGCATCAAAGGCAGCGCCGCCGACATCGCGGTGGCGCCGAGCAGCGTCGGTAGCGTCCGGCCGAGACGGAAACGGCCACGCCGCCTGACAGCGCCGTCAGCCTTCGAATCCCTCGACAGGCCCGTTCCGGCCTTCCCCGCCTGATGCGGGTCTGCCCCCTGCATTTCCTGTTCCTCTCCGCCGCCCGCCGCCCCGAACCCGCCTCTCGGTTCGACGGTCAGAATGACCGTAAGCGTCGCGAATCATGGTCAACATACAGGGTCGGCGAATCGACGTGAAGAAGCCTGCCGCGCAAAAACAAAGCCGGGCGAAAAGTCAATCGCCCGGCTCCATATATTGTGTGTTGGTTAACGGAAATCAGTACCTGTAGTGTTCAGGCTTGAACGGCCCCTGGGGCGTGACCCCAATATAGGAGGCCTGCTCGCCTGAAAGCTCCGTGAGCCTCGCGCCGAGCTTGTCGAGATGCAGGCGGGCGACCTTTTCGTCGAGGTGTTTTGGCAGCACGTAGACCTTGTTCTCATACTGGCCCGGCTTGGTGAAAAGCTCCATCTGGGCGAGCACCTGGTTGGTGAAGGAAGCCGACATGACGAAGCTCGGATGGCCGGTGGCGTTGCCGAGGTTGAGCAGGCGGCCTTCCGACAGCAGAATCATGCGCTTGCCGTCCGGGAACGAGATCATGTCGACCTGCGGCTTGACGTTGGTCCATCTCAGATTGCGCAGCGACGCGACCTGGATCTCGTTGTCGAAGTGGCCGATGTTGCCGACGATTGCCATGTCCTTCAGCTTGCGCATGTGGTCGAGCGTCAGCACGTCCTTGTTGCCGGTCGCGGTGATCACGATGTCGGCGGTCGAGACCGCGTCGTCCATGGTGACGACCTCGTAGCCGTCCATCGCCGCCTGCAGGGCGCAGATCGGGTCGGCTTCCGTCACCTTCACCCGCGCGCCGGCGCCCTTCAGCGAAGCGGCCGAACCCTTGCCGACGTCGCCATAACCGGCGACGATCGCGACCTTGCCGGCCATCATCACGTCGGTGCCGCGGCGGATGCCGTCGACCAGCGATTCCTTGCAGCCGTATTTGTTGTCGAACTTGGACTTGGTGACGCTGTCGTTGACGTTGATCGCCGGGAAAGGCAGCAGGCCCTTCTTCTGCAACTGATACAGGCGATTGACGCCGGTGGTCGTCTCCTCGGTCACGCCGCGGATCGCCTCGCGCTGCTTGGTGAAGAAGCCCGGCGAAGCGGCCAGACGCTTCTTGATCTGCGCGACGAAATATTCCTCTTCCTCGCTCTGCGGGTTGGAGAGCACGTCCTCGCCCGCCTCGGCGCGTGCGCCAACCAGGATGTACATGGTGGCGTCGCCGCCGTCGTCGAGGATCATGTTCGACAGACCGCCATCGGCCCACTGGAAAATCTTGTCGGTGTAGTCCCAATAATCCTCGAGGGTCTCGCCCTTGACCGCGAAGACCGGGATGCCGGCGGCGGCGATCGCGGCGGCGGCATGGTCCTGGGTCGAGAAGATGTTGCAGGAAGCCCAGCGGATGTCGGCGCCGAGCGCCTTGAGCGTCTCGATCAGCACCGCCGTCTGGATGGTCATGTGCAGCGAGCCGGTGATGCGGGCGCCCTTGAGCGGCTTCGCCTCGCCAAACTCCTCGCGGCTGGCCATCAGGCCCGGCATCTCGGTTTCCGCGATCTCGATTTCCTTGCGGCCCCAGTCCGCGAGGGCAAGGTCGGCGACCTTGTAGTCCTTCTTGTCCGCCATAGTCAGCGCTCCGGTCAGAAATGGCCCGGGCACGGTGCCGAAACGGGCCTGATGGGGCGCCTGACTAGCAGAAAGCCGGCGGACCGGCAACGGGATATAAAGAAATCTTTATACGGATATATGTTGCCCGGTCGTTCGAACCGAATCAGGCTTCCTCGCCGAATTTTTCGGAAACGAGCTTGGCGAGCGCGTCGACCGCTTCGGCGGCGTCCGGGCCGCTGGCGGTCACCGTGATGCAGCAGCCGGGGCTGGCGGCAAGCATCATCAGGCCCATGATGGAGGTGCCACCAACCGTGACGCCGTCCTTCTCGACCTCGATGGTGGCCTGGAAACCCGCGGCGAGCTGAACGAATTTGGCCGAGGCGCGGGCGTGAAGACCACGCTGGTTGACGATGAGAAGTTCGCGGCTGATCGGTCCCGTGGACAACACCGCGCTGCTCATCATTTACCGCTCAGCATCTGGCTTGCGACATTTATGTATTTTCGGCCGGCGAGCTGCGCCAGTTCGAGCGCCTTGGCCATATCGTCAGCCTTGCGCGCGCTGGAGAGTTTGATCAGCATCGGCAGGTTGACGCCGGCGATGACCTCGATGCGCCCCGGCTCCATGACCGAGATGGCGAGATTGGACGGCGTGCCGCCGAACATGTCGGTCAAAAGAATAACGCCGGCGCCGGTGTCGGTGCGCGCGACCGCGTCGACGATGTCCTTGCGGCGTTGCTCCATGTCGTCGTCGGCACCGATCGAAACCGTCGCGAAGCTTTCCTGCGCTCCGACGACATGCTCGACGGCGTTGCGGAACTCTTCCGCCAACCGACCGTGCGTCACCAGCACGAGTCCGATCATTCCGTCATGGCTCCCGTCATCGCCCTTTCACGCGTTTCCCATACACTGGCTGCCGCCGGGCGGGAGCGCCATCTTGTCCAGCCGGCGTGCGTTGACAAGCCCAAAAGTGCAGTGCGGTATGCCATTTTGCCGCAGTGCGTGGCTGTCGTGCCTGACATTTAGTCGAATGGAGGCAACGAAAGACAGACCGCGAGCGCGGCGAGAGCACCGTTGACGTTGCGTGATGGCAGCATCAGTTCAAGCAGCCGGCAGCCCGCGATCTCGCTCCAGCAATCTTCGGAATAGCGCGGCGCATCCGTTTCTTCGACCAGCGAAACAAGCAAGTCGATGACCGCCGATTGCGCATGCGCGACAGGCCGCGGGGTTAGCCCCCGCACCTCGACCAAGCCCGCGATGCGCGGCGGCGCCAGGCAGATGAGACGGTTTTCCCTTGGTGCGACAAGCACCTGATCGTCGGCGACAAGTGTGGCGTGCCGGCCTGCGTTTCTCGACACCGTCAGCAGCGCCAGCGCCAGCGTCGTCTTGCCGGAACCGGATGCGCCTCGGATGAGGACGCCCCGGTCGCCGATGATGATCGCGGTGCCGTGAAGGTTGGGGAGAAACGCCATCATCGACGAAGCGGCAATCCTAACCTTCCGCGGGAAGCGTCATGACGAACCGCGCGCCCCTGACCTCGCCGGGCTTGGTGCCAGGGATATTCTCGGCCGTCAGGCGGCCGCCATGCGCCTCGGCGATCTGGCGGCTGATCGACAGGCCGAGGCCGGAGTTCTGTCCGAACGCCTCCGCGGAGGGCCGGTCCGTGTAGAAGCGCTCGAAGATGCGGTCGATGGAATCCGGGCGGATGCCCGGCCCATTGTCGTCGACCGTGACCACGTTGAACTTTCCGGCGCGCGACAGGGTGACGGTGATGTGACCGCGCTCCTCTGGAACGAAGGAACGAGCGTTCTCGACCAGATTGGTGATGACCTGGCCGAGGCGAAGGTCGTGGCCCATCACGTGATAGCTCTTCACGCCTTGCGGCAGCTTGGCGGCCTTGAACTCGATCGCCACCTTGCGCTTGTTCCGCGTCGCCTCCTGAGCCACCGATACAAGATCGGAAACTAGCTTCTTCAGATCGACACGTGTCGCATCCTCGCGGGCAAGCTCCGCATCGAGCCGCGAGGCATCGGAAATGTCGGTGATAAGGCGATCCAGGCGGCGCACGTCGTGCTGGATGATCTCCATCAGCCGGCCGCGCGAGGCTTCGTTCTTGGCGATGGGCAAGGTTTCCACGGCGCTGCGCAGAGAGGTCAGCGGGTTCTTCAATTCATGAGCCACGTCGGCGGCAAAACTCTCAATGGCCTCGATGCGCGCATAAAGCGCGTTGGTCATGCCACGCACCGCGACCGACAGGTTGCCGATCTCGTCCTGGCGGTCGGAAAAATCCGGGATTTCCTCGCGGCTCTTGACGCCGCGCCGCACGCGCACGGCCGCCGCCGAAAGCCGGCGCAGCGGATTGGCGATGGTGGAGGCGAGCAGCATGGAGAGGATCGCCATGACCAGGGCCGCGACGCCGAAGACGCGCAGGATCGCCTTGCGCTCCGCCGCGACGATCTTGTCGATGTCGCCGCCCTCGGTCGACAGCATGAGCACGCCGAGCACGGCGCGGAAGCGTTGGATGGGGACGGCGACCGAGACGATTTCTTCACCCTTCTCGCTGACGCGCACCACCGTGGATGGGCTGCCGCTCAGCGCGTTCATGACCTCGGGGTAAGCGGCGCCATTGCCGCCGGGCTGCTCCCGGTAGATTGGAAGCTCGGAGTCGCGGAACAGGTCGAAGGCGAACTTCTCGATCCTGTCGAGGACGCCCGGTTCTTCGTTGTCGACCGGCGGCAGGTCGTAGCGCAGGATCTGGCCGCGCGAATAGAGATGGCGCGAATCCAAGAGCAGGTTGGCGTCGCGGTCGTAGATGCGGGCGCGGGTGCGTGTCGGCGAGATCAGCCGCTTGAGCAGGGGAGCCACGCGCTCGGGATTGATCGGGAAATCCAGATTGTCGAGCTGGTCGCTGCCCGGGCCCAAGCTTTCGCCGGCCTGCAGCTCCAGCAGCTTCTCAGGATCGATCGAGATCGAATCGGTCTCGACCGTGGCGGACGATGCGACGGCGCCGGCGATGATCTCGCCCTGCGTCATCAGGCTTTCGACGCGGGCGTCGATCAGCCCGTCGCGGAACGTGTTGAGATAGAGGATGCCGGCGACCAGGACCGCAAGGCCGGCGAGGTTGAGAAATAGGATGCGCCGCGTCAGGCTGGAAAAGATGTGATGGCCGAGGAAGCGGCGCATCGGCACGGTGACCATGCCCAGTGCCCGCCCCAAAAAACCGCGCGGCCGCTTCACAGCGACCGCCGGTTTTTCAAGCTGCAAGTCTATCGCCATCCCGTACCGGTCCTGCCGGCTCAGGCCTCGCGGAAGCGGTAGCCCACGCCGTAGAGCGTCTCGATCATCTCGAAGTCGTCATCGACAGCCTTGAACTTCTTGCGAAGCCGCTTGATGTGGCTGTCGATTGTGCGATCATCGACATAGACCTGCTCATCATAGGCCGAATCCATCAGCGCGTCACGGCTCTTGACGACGCCGGGGCGCTGGGCGAGCGAATGCAGGATCAGGAACTCGGTGACGGTGAGCGTCACCGGCTCGCCTTTCCAGGTGCAGGTGTGGCGCTCCTGGTCCATGACCAACTGGCCGCGCTCCAGCGATTTCGCCTGCTGGCTGGGCGCCTTGGCGGCCGCTTCGCGGGCGCTGGCGCGGCGCAGCACGGCGCGTACCCGCTCGACCAGCAGCCGCTGCGAGAACGGCTTGCGGATGAAGTCATCGGCGCCCATCTTGAGGCCGAAAAGCTCGTCGATCTCGTCGTCCTTGGAGGTCAGGAAGATCACCGGCAGGTCTGTCTTCTGGCGGAGCCGGCGCAGAAGTTCCATACCATCCATGCGCGGCATCTTGATGTCGAGTATGGCGAGGTTCGGCGGCCGTGCCGCGAAGCCCTCGAGCGCGGATGCTCCATCCGTATAGGTCTCTACGCGATAGCCTTCCGATTCCAGTGCGATCGACACCGAAGTCAGAATATTACGGTCGTCGTCGACAAGCGCGATCGTTGCCATTTCAAGCGGCTCCCTCATATGCGGGCGTCCCTTCCAGCATCAAGAAGAGGCTATTGGCGGACAAATTGAGTACAAATTGTGGCACGGCTTTCGTTCCATGTCACGACACGCCTTCCGGCACAACCCCCAGCAAGACAAGTCGACTAGGCTTGCAACACGTTGACGGCGCAACGGTTTCGTCTGTCCCAGCCGCGCGAATACTGCTCGAAGACCCGGCAGCTAACGGTTTTGCTGCTCATCTTGCTGCCGTAGCCGTCACCAAAAATCGGCAACCGAAAGAGGGCGTCACGATCCCGTGAGCAGCCCCAGATGGCAGCGTTGTCGGCCCGAGCCGGCTACCCTAGGCGCGCGCGAGAAGATGGTCGGGCTTCAGCCAGAACGGCGGCAGGCAAAGCGGCGTCGAGGACAGCGGCAGGATGCTTTCCTTCACCACCACGCCGAGTTCGTCGCGCATGAAGGCGCGACGGGCCTCGATGCGTGCGAAACACCACGGATGGCGTGATTTCAGCTCGTCGCGCAGCGCCGCGTCGGCAAAAGTGACCGGATCCTCGCAGTTCAGCGTCCAGCCGGCAGGCATCGGCACCGGGATGACATCGACCTGGAACGGCATGCCGGAGGCGAGTCTTTCCGTGGAGCCGGGCCGCACCGGGGTGTTCATCCATTCCTCGTGGCCGGTGAGGTGGCCCGGGTTGAGCGCGGAGCGCAATCCGCCCTGCGCAAGCTTGCCGACGACCGCCTCATGCAGCGCCCCGCCGGTAACGCCGATATCGGCGGCTTCGTACCAGGCAAGCAGGCCCTCGAAATAGGCGGAGGCTGTCTTCAGGAAGGCTTCGTTGCCGGCGTCGAACAGGCCGGCGCGCGACGACAGCGCGCCCCAATAGCCGATGGCGGTGGTGACGCCGTCGCCGCGCGTCAGCTTTCGGCCGATCGGACTGCGCAGGCCGATCACCGTCTCGCCGGGGCCGGCCGACGACAGCATGGTGTGGACGTTGAGCGGATCGCCGGCATAATTCATGCGCGCGGCGGCGGAAAATTCGTCGTCGCCTTCGCGCACGCCGGAAACGATGCGCCACAGCGCCAGCGAGACGCGGGTCGACGCCCATTCGAAGGCGGCGATCTGGTCGGCGTCGATGATGGCGCGCAGACCGGTCTCCGGATGCATCAGAACTGGCGTCACGTCGCGGACCGCGCCCGCCGGGCCGACGAGGCGTTCGAACATGCGGACATGAACGGCCGGCACGAAGAACGCCGTCGCCGCGTCCTCGTCCTCGTTCGGCTCCAGATATTTCCAGCCGACCAGCCCGATGCTGTCGCCGGCGCGCAACCCCGCATCGCGCAGCCGGTCGGCGAGGCGCGGATGGCGGGTGCGATCCTGCCCCATCAGGCTCAGCGACTGGGCGACGAGCACCGTCAGGCCTGGCAAACCGGCGAGCGGCGCATAACTCTCCGACTCGTTGCCGGTGAGCAGCACGCGCTCGCCCTTTGGGCCGAGCAGCAGGAAGGTCTCCTCGAAACGCGGCTCGAAACCCGTGAGGAACACGATGTTGCCGAAATGCTCGCGATCCGCATAGACGGCCAGCCAGTCGCAGCCGGCGCGTTCATAGGCTGCCTTGACGCGCGCCTCATAGGTCGATGCCGGGACCACGGGCCGGCTGCCGGACGTGCCGAAATCCGGCATCGCGATCTTCCTCAGTTCAACTGCCATTCTCATCTCCTCCCCGTGGAATCGTATGCTCCTATGAAATCCCGCTTTCATGCTGCCGTCGATATGCCAGAAGGTGACGAAGACGGCCGCTGTGCTAGAGGAATGCCGGTCAAATGGAGGAGATCGATGGGTGAATTCGAAGGAAGGGTGGCGCTGGTCACCGGCACGACCGGCATAGGGCTGGCGACGGCGAAAAGGCTGGCTTCCGGAGGTGCCGCGATCGTCGCCTGTGGCATCGACAAGAAGGCCAATGCCGAGATGCAGGCGATGTTCGACGCGGCGCAGCTCCCGGCGGCCGTCCTGCATGTCGATGTTTCCGTGCCCGATGCGGTCGAAGACGCGGTAGCGCAAGCGGCGAGGCGCTTCGGGGGGCTGGACATCATCGTCAATGCCGCCGCCGTGCATCCCTATGGAACCGTGCTCGACACGTCCTTCGAGACCTGGAACCGGACGATGGCCGTCAATATCGGCTCGATCTATCTCACCGCGCATTTTGGCATACCCGAAATGGTGAAGCGCGGTGGCGGCGCTATCGTCAACGTCTCGTCGGTGCAGGGTTTCGCCTCGCAGCAGAATGTCGCGGCCTATGCGACGACAAAGGGCGCGATCCACGCGCTGACCCGCGCCATGGCGCTCGACCATGCGCGTGCCGGCGTCCGCGTGAACTCGGTCAGCCCAGGCTCGGTGCGCACGCCGATCCTCGCCAACGCTGTTCGAGTTTCGGACGGCCCGGACGCCGACATCGAAGCGGCTTTTCGGCGCTTCGGCGAGGCGCATCCGATCGGGCGCATCGGTGAGCCCGAAGAACTGGCGGAGTTGATCGCCTTTCTGTGCTCGGACCGGGCCGGCTTCTGCACCGGTGCCGACTACAAGGCGGACGGCGGTCTGACAGCGGCGATCGGCGTACGATAGTCGCCGAAGCCACAGGCCGGCAGCCAGGGAATCCAATGGACCAGACCCCGTGCCGATGCTTGCGAAGCGGGCAGCGCACCAGCTAACACGGAACGTGAAATCGCGGTCCCTTCGGCCGCGTCGGCCGGGGGACGACGATGAACTACGCCAGAATGGTGATCGAAAAGGAAGCGCCGGAGGAATACGGCTACGACCGCATCCGCTTCAACCTGTCCGAGAGTTCGATCGCCGACCGAAAACTCTCGGATTTCGGGTTTTCCCTCCCCGACCTGACCCTGTTCTACGGCGAACATCGTGGAGAGCCCGAGCTTCGAAAGCTGATTGCCGCGCAGGACGAAGGCTTGTCGCCCAGCGACGTGCTGGTGACAGCGGGCGCCGCCGGCGCGCTGTTCATCATCGCGACGACCCTGCTTTCGGCCGAGGATCATCTTGTCGTGGTGCGGCCCAATTACGCCACCAACATCGAGACGCCGAAGGCGATCGGCTGCGAGATCGGTTACATCGATCTTTCCTTCGACGATGGATTTGCGATCGACCTGAAACGGATCGAAGCCGCGTTGAGGCCGAACACGCGGCTGATCAGCGTCACTTGTCCGCACAATCCGACCGGCACGATGATGAGCGAGGCCGACCTGACCGGGCTGGTCGCGCTAGCGGAAAGCCATGGCTGCCGGTTGCTGGTCGACGAGACCTATCGCGACCTGAGCTACGGCCGGCGGCTGCCTGCGGCCGCCTCGCTCAGCCGCAGCGCGATCAGCGTCTCATCGCTGTCGAAAGCCTTTGGCATCCCCGGCATCCGCATCGGCTGGCTGGTGACCCGCGACGCCGAACTCTACGAGCGTTTCCTCGCGGCCAAGGAACAGATCGGAATCTGCGGCAGCGTCATCGACGAGCGCATCGCGCGCTCCATGCTGGAGCAGCGCGGCCAGTTCCTCGGTGCCGCCATGCCGGAAATGGCCCGCCGCCGCGACATCGTGCAGGACTGGATCGACGGCGAGGCGCTGGTCGACTGGATCAAGCCGGAAGGCGGCGTGGTCGGTTTTCCACGCCTGAATGTCGGCCCGGATTTCGATCTCGACGCCTTCTATGTCCGGCTGCTCGAACGTCACGGGACCTATGTCGGCCCCGGCCACTGGTTCGAAATGCCAAAGAGCTTCTTTCGTGTCGGTTTCGGCTGGCCGACTGAAGCGGAACTGCGCGGCGGTCTCGCCGCGATTTCCGCCGCGCTGCGCGACGCGGCCTGACCGGATAAACGAGACAAATCATGCCTATCGACATCGAGAAAATCCGGTCGCAATTCCCGTCGCTGGCCGTCACCGACGACAACCGGGCGCGGATCTATTTCGACAATCCCGGCGGCACGCAGGTGCCGCAGATCGTCATAGACCGGATGACCGACTGCCTGATCCGCAGCAACGCCAATCTGGGCGGCGCTTTCGCCAGCTCGATCGGTGCCGGCGCGATCATCGACGGTGCGCGCGCGGCAATGGCCGATTTCGTCAACGCCGCTTCACCCGACGAGATCGTGTTCGGCCAGAACATGACGACGCTGACTTTTTCCATGTCGCGCTCGCTCGGCCGCCGGTTCACGTCCGGCGACGAGATCGTGCTGACGCGCATGGACCATGACGGCAACGTCTCGCCCTGGCTGCTTCTAGCGCGCGACCTCGGGCTGACGGTCAAGTGGCTGGATTTCAATCCGCAGACATTCGAGTTCGATCTCGCCGATCTCGCGGCGCTGCTTGGGCCGCGCACAAAACTGGTCGCCGTCAACCATGCCAGCAACGCCACGGGCACGATCAACGACGTCAAGGCGATCAGCCGGATGGCGAAGGAGGCCGGTGCAATGGTCTATGTCGATTCCGTGCAGTTCGCGCCGCATGGCAGCATCGACGTGCAGGACATCGGCTGCGATTTCCTGGTGTGCTCGGCCTACAAATTCTTCGGGCCCCACCAGGGCATTTTGTGGGGCCGCGCCGACCTGCTCGCGGAGCTGGAGGCCTATAAGGTACGGCCGGCCGCCAGCAGCGGCCCGGAGAAATTCGAGACGGGCACGCAGAGCCATGAAGGGCTGGCCGGCGTAACGGCGGCGGTGGATTATTTCGCAGGCATCGGTGCGACGATGGGAGCGGACCAGCATGTCCACCATGCCGGCTTCTCCGGCCGGCGGCGCGATGTGCGGGCGGCGATGGACATGCTTTTCGCTTATGAGAGGACGCTTGCCGAAAGGCTGATCGATGGGCTCAGGGAGTTGCCAGAGGTGACGATCCAGGGCATCACCGCGCCGGAGGCGATGGGCCGCCGTGTGCCGACGATTTCCTTCACCACGCCGCGGCACGAGCCACGCGCTCTGGCCGAGGCACTGGCGGAACAGAATATCTTTGCCTGGAGCGGCCACAATTACGCGGTGGAAGCGATCGACCGGCTTGGTCTGGCAGGCAAGGGTGGTGTGCTGCGGCTCGGGCTGGCGCACTACAACACGGTCGGCGAAGTGGATTTCGTCGTCGATAAGCTCCGTCGCATACTCTGAGTAATGCGTAATCGGTACGTCGTGCTGATGCATTGATCGGCAACTGGCCGAAAGGCTTGCCTATGGCGTGTGCAAATGAGGGAGAGTGGTCGCCGGTTTAAACGATTTAAACGATTTCAAAATCTTTAAATCGATTAATGGTTTGATATATCTACATTTTTCTGGTTTCGAGAATTTGAGCTCGAAGACAAGAGCGACAGCAGTTTCATTTCCCGGCCGTTTGCCGGGACGGCGCACAACCCACCAGTTCGAGGGGAAGATGGGCGAAATCGGCATGCGCAATCCCGCCTGCGGGATCGAGACTTTCGGCATAAGGACGTCCGGCACGGTTCATTACAATCTGCGGGCGGCCACCCTCTATGAAGAGGCAATCCGCCGTGGCGAGGCCACGCTCACGGCCGATGGCGCGCTGGTGGCCTATACCGGCCAGCACACCGGACGTTCTCCCAAGGACAAGTTTGTCGTCCGCGACGCCGCGACCGAGCCGCATGTCTGGTGGGATAACAACGGTGCGATGCAGCCTTCGCACTTCGACACCCTGCTTGCCGACTTCCTGGCGCATGCCGCAGCGAAAGACCTGTTCGTTCAGGATCTGATCGGCGGCGCCGACGAGCATCAAAAACTGCCGACGCGGGTCATCACCGAATATGCCTGGCACTCGCTGTTCATCCGCAACCTTTTGATCCGGCCGGACGCCGAGGCGCTGGCCGGCTTCCTGCCGAAGATGACGATCGTCGACCTGCCTTCGTTCCGCGCCGACCCGACGCGCCACGGCACGCGCACCGACACGGTCATCGCCGTCGACCTGACACGCATGATCGTCCTGATCGGCGGCACGTCCTACGCCGGCGAAATGAAGAAGTCAGTGTTCACGGCACTGAACTACCTGCTGCCGGCGCGGGGCGTCATGCCGATGCACTGCTCGGCCAATGAAGGCCCGGCCGGCGACGCCGCCGTGTTCTTCGGCCTGTCCGGCACCGGCAAGACGACGCTGTCGGCCGACGCCTCGCGCACACTGATCGGCGACGACGAGCATGGCTGGGGGCCGGACGGCATCTTCAACTTCGAGGGCGGCTGCTACGCCAAGACGATCAAGCTGTCGGCCGAAGCAGAGCCTGAGATCTTCGCCACCACCCGGCGCTTCGGCACGGTGCTTGAGAACGTCGTGCTGGACGGCAACCGCGTCCCCAACTTCGACGACGGATCGCTGACGGAAAACACGCGCTGCGCCTATCCGCTCGATTTCATCCCCAACGCGAGCGCGACCGGCCGGGCCGGGCATCCCAGGAACATCGTGATGCTGACTGCCGACGCCTTCGGCGTGATGCCGCCGATCGCCAAGCTGACGCCGGAACAGGCGATGTATCACTTCCTTTCCGGCTACACCGCCAAGGTTGCCGGCACCGAAAAGGGCGTGAAAGAACCCGAAGCGACGTTTTCCACCTGCTTCGGCGCCCCCTTCATGCCGCGCCATCCCTCCGAATACGGCAATCTGCTGCGCGAACTCATCGCCCGGCACGGCGCCGATTGCTGGCTGGTCAACACCGGCTGGACCGGCGGCGCCTTCGGCACGGGAAAACGCATGCCGATCAAGGCGACGCGCGCCCTGCTCGCCGCCGCGCTCGACGGCACTTTGAACAAGGCCGAGTTCCGCACCGATCCGAATTTCGGCTTTGCCGTGCCGGTGGCTGTGCCGGGCGTCGATCCGCGGATTCTCGATCCCCGCTCGACCTGGGCCGACGCTGCCGCCTACGACCGCCAGGCAAAACGCATGGTCCAGATGTTTATCGGCAATTTCGAAAAGTTCGAGCCGCATGTCGACACCCATGTGGCGGGTGCTGCGCCGCGTTTCAGGGAAGCGGCGGAATAGCGCCGACATTAGCCTCCCCCTTGCGGGGAGGTCGGCGAGCAGACGGAGCGAAGCGACGTTCGCGAGAAGGGGTGGGGTAACCTCAGGTTTGAGCACTTCAGCGACCCCACCCCGCGTCGAAAACCTCGCCTGACGCTCGATTTTCTCCGCGACCCTCCCCTCAGAGGGGAGGGTCAAGACGCGCCGCCTCTTCCCTTTTCGACGCGGGCGCGCCATGTCTGGCGCATGAACCCGGACGAGATCATCCCCATAGCGGACGGCGTGGCCATCCACCCCGAGGATTTGCAGGAGAGTTTCATCCGCTCTTCCGGTCCCGGCGGGCAGAACGTCAACAAGGTGGCCACTGCCGTGCAACTGCGCTTCGACGCCGCGCATGCCCGCAGCCTGCCTGAGCGGGTGCGCGATCGGGTGATCGCGCTCGCCGGCCAGCGCGCCACCAAGGACGGCGTCATCGTCATCGAGGCGGACCGGTTTCGCACTCAGGAGCGCAATCGCGCGGATGCACGCGAGCGGCTCGCCGCGCTGGTCGCCAAGGCGGCCGAACCGCCGCCGCCGCCACGCAAGAAGACAAGACCGTCGAAGGGCGCGGTCGAAAGGCGGCTGAAGTCGAAAGCCGGCCGCTCCACGGTGAAAAAACTGCGCGGCAAGGTCGGCGACGACTGAGCGGCGGAGCCCGCCGGCTCCAAGCCTTTTCATTCCGCATTTTCGATGCAAAGGTCAGCGCAACGCAACCGGCCATGGAGTGCCACCACGATGGGAATGTTCGACTTCGTGAAAAATGTCGGCAAGAAGCTGGGCTTCGGCGACGAGGACGATGCGGCGGCGAAGGCCGAGGCGCTGAAGAAGGAACTCGATTCGCACAAGCTCGGCACCGAAAAGGTCGACGTCTCGGTCAAGGGCGACACGGTCGTGCTGAAAGGTGTGGTCAAGGACCAGTCGATCTTCGAAAAGGCGGTCATCGCCGTCGGCAACACGCTGGGCGTTTCCTCGGTCGAGGCGGAGGAGCTGAAAGTCGTGGCCCCGGAATCGAGCCTGAAGCTCGAAACCACTGACCTGACCGAGTTGGTCAAGGCATCGACGCCGGCCAAGGAGCCGGTGTTCTACACGGTCAAGAAAGGGGACAACCTCTGGAAGATCGCCGAGGCGCGGTACGGCAAAGGCAAGGGCGCCAGGAACACGGTGATCTTCGAGGCCAACAAGCCGATGCTGACGCATCCCGACAAGATCTATCCCGGGCAAGTGCTGCGTATCCCCGATCCGGAAACCGCCTGATCTCACGAAACCCGGTTCCCTCCCGAAGCAGGTTGCGGGTCGCTTCCAACTGAAGGTCTGTTACGATTGACGGCCGCGCGAAGCGCGGCCGTTCTCATCGGTGTGATGTCGTTTCCAATACCGCATATCTTTGAGCGACATTCGTAACAGGAACAGACCATGCTCGCGCTGCCGAAAGGCGTCCGGCACATGCCGGGTTATCTCAGCCACGAAATGCAGAAAGACCTCGTGGAGGCGATCCGCGATGTGGTGCGCGCCGCGCCGCTGTACACGCCGACCATGCCGAAGAGCGGCAAGGAAATGAGCGTGCGCATGACCAATTGCGGGCCGCTGGGCTGGGTCACCGACAAGGAAAGCGGCTATCGCTACCAGGCGACCCATCCTGTAACCGGCGAGCCCTGGCCCGCCATCCCCGACATGCTGCTTGCGCTGTGGCGCGAGGTGTCGGACTACCCGCACCCGCCCGAAGCCTGCCTCGTCAACTTCTATTCGGAAACGGCGAGGATGGGTCTGCATCAGGATCGTGATGAAGCCGATCTGCAGGCGCCGGTGGTTTCGATATCGCTTGGCGACAGTTGTCTGTTCCGCGTCGGCCAGCCGTCGCGCGACGGGCCGACAGTCTCGTTCCGGCTGGAAAGCGGCGACGTGGTGTTGCTCGGCGGCGCGGGCCGGCTCTGCTTCCACGGCGTCGACCGGATTTATCCCGCAACCTCCATGCTGCTCCCCAAGGGCGGGCGGATCAATCTGACGCTGCGGCGGGTGACGGTGCCCGCGCCGTAACGGAATCTACAGCTATTCTGGCTAGGGCAATCCGCGGTCGGGTTGCTGAATCCGGCAGTTGCACAGGGCGGCGGGACAGGCGCCTTGTGCCATCAAGGCGGCTTCGATGGCGTCGGACGGCAAGTTCGAAATCTTCCTTCGCGAAACCGCGGCGTATATTCGCGCCGACGCGGGAATCTATTTTTTCATTGCCGTCTATGCGCTGGCCGGAATCTCGCTGCTTCACCTGCTCCAGGCGGGCGAGCGCGCCGCCTACGGGATCTATGTCGGCAGCGGCCTGTTCATGTTCGGCCTCGTCATGCCGACCGTCGTGCTTGTCTTCGATCTCTGCTGGTCGGTTGTCCGATTTGGCCGGCGCCGCAATCTTGCGTTCAGCCGTTTCCTTTCTCCGCGGCGTCTGGCCTATCTCGTCTCCGGTCTTCTTCTCATGCAGGCCATGACGATCTTCTTCGGGACATTCACCTCGATCAAGAACGTTCTGCCCCTGCTGCACGGCGGTTTCCCCTACGATCGCCTGCACGCCGATATCGATGCCGCGTTGCATGGCGGGGTGGATCCCTGGCGACTGATCCAGGTCGCATGGGGAAGCGACACCGTCAGAAGACTCGTCGAATGGAACTATCATCTGGGCTGGTCATCGATCTGCTACGGAACCCTGTTCTTCATGGTGACGTCGCCGCGCGCCAGGAGGCTGAGGACCCGCTACCTGGTCGGCTTCATGCTTGTCTGGATCATCGTCGGCAACCTGCTGGCCGGCCTGTTTCTCTCCGCCGGGCCGGCCTTTTACGGCCTGGTCACGGGCGATGGCCAACGGTTCGCGGAACAGCTCCAATTTCTGGCGCAGGGCGGTGAAACAGCCGATGGCACGGCCATTTATCAAAAATATCTGTGGCTCGCCTACATCAACGGCACGGCCGGTCTGGCCACGGGGATATCCGCGTTCCCCAGCGTCCATGTTGCGTTGATCGGTCTCAACGCGTTTTTCCTGTATGCGTTCAGCCGCAAACTCGGCATGATTGCCTTTGCATATGTTGCGTTTGTCGAACTGAGCTCCGTCTATCTCGCCTGGCACTATGCGATCGACGGATACGCGGCGATAGCGGTCGCGGGTCTGATCTTCGTAGCCGTGAAAAAATGGCTGCCCGATCCCGGAAGATCGGCAACCGCGAGGCCGCCAAGCCGTCCTATCGCCTCGCAGGCACTTACAGCTTCCTGAGAGCCACTTCCTTGACGAAGTGATCCTCGCCCTTGCGCAGGATCAGGTCGGCGCGGGGCCGGGTCGGCAGGATGTTCTCACGCAGATTTTTCAGATTGATGTTTTGCCACAAGCCTTCACCGATGGCGCGAGCCGCATCCTCCGACAACCGCGAATAGCGATGGAAGAAGGAGTCGGGATTTCGGAACGCCGTCTCGCGAAGCCGCATGAAACGCGAGATGTACCAGTCGTGAATGAGGTCCTCGTCGGCGTCGATGAAGAACGAGAAATCAAAGAAATCCGACAGGAACGGCACATATTTTCCGTCCTTGGGCAGGTCGCGCGGCTGCAGGACGTTGAGGCCTTCGAAGATCAAAATGTCCGGCCGGTCGATTGTGACGAACTCGCCCGGAACCACGTCATAGGTCAGGTGCGAATAGACCGGCGCGCGCACGTTGGCCTCGCCCGACTTGATCGCGGAGAGGAAGCGCAGCAGCGCGCCGACATCGTAGCTCTCCGGAAAACCCTTGCGCTCCATCAACCCCTGGCGGCGCAAGGCGTCGTTCGGCTGGAGGAAGCCGTCGGTCGTGATCAGATCGACCTTGGGGCTCGACGGCCAGCGGCGCATCAACTCCTTCAAGAGCCTGGCGGTCGTCGACTTGCCGACAGCCACTGAGCCGGCCATACCGATGATGAATGGCGTCTTGCGCACGTCGGCGGCATTGAAGAAGGCCTTGCGCTGGCGGAACAGCGCCTGGCTGGTCTCGACATGAGCGGAAAGCAGCCGCGACAGCGACAGGTAGATGCGCCTGACCTCGTCAAGGTCGACCCGGTCCTGCAGCGAACGCAACCGCTCGACTTCCTCCGCCGTCAGCGTCAGCGGCGTGTCCGCCCGGAATTCCGCCCAGCGCTCGGCGGTGAAGAAGCGGTAGGGAGAATATTTCTCGGTCGGAGCGAACTGATCCATCTGCCCTCTCGATGCCGTGCCGTCAGCCGGCACGCGACGCCTTTTCCGCGAGTCCGGATTGCCCGGTCCTGCGCTCCAGTTCGGCCATGACATCGGCCAGCGGCACGCCGGCGACAGCCAGCACGACCAGAAGGTGGTAGAGGAGGTCGGCGCTTTCCGCGACCAGAGCCGTGGGCTCGCCGTGCACCGCCGCGATCACGGTCTCCACCGCTTCCTCGCCCATCTTCTTGGCGGCGCGATCCATGCCTGCGGCATACAACTTTGCCGTCCAAGAAGACGAAGCGTCGCCCGAACGGGCGCGCTCGGCGACGATCTTCTCCAGATCGGAAAGCGAAAATGCGGTCATCGGCCGCCGTTTAGGCCTGTTGCAGTGCGAAGTCGAGTCGCATGGCGAGGCCTGCCGCCGCCATATGCGTCTTGGCTTGTGAAATCGAATAGGTGCCGAAATGGAAGATCGAGGCGGCGAGGACCGCCGTCGCATGACCGTCGCGGATTCCTTCCACGAGATGGTCAAGGTTGCCCACGCCGCCGGAAGCGATGACCGGCACACGCACCGCGTCGGCTACCGCGCGGGTCAGGGCGATGTCGTATCCGGCCTTGGTGCCGTCGCGGTCCATCGAGGTGAGCAGGATTTCGCCGGCGCCGAGATCGACCACCTTTCGGGCGAACGCGACGGCATCGATGTCCGTCGGCTTGCGGCCGCCATGGGTGAAGATCTCCCAGCGATCGGCTTCTCCGGCGCCAGATACCTTCTTGGCATCGATGGCGACTACGATGCATTGGTTGCCGAACTTGTCGGCAGCCTCGGCGACGAAATCCGGATTGTTTACGGCTGCCGTGTTGATCGAAACCTTGTCGGCACCGGCCAGCAACAGTCTTCGTATGTCGGCAACCTGGCGAACGCCGCCGCCGACGGTCAGCGGCATGAAACATTGTTCCGCCGTGCGGGCCACGACGTCGAAGATCGTCTCGCGGTTGTCGGATGATGCGGTGATATCGAGGAAACAGAGCTCGTCGGCGCCGGCCGCATCATAGGCGCGCGCCGCCTCGACCGGATCGCCGGCGTCGATCAGATCGACGAAATTGACGCCCTTGACGACACGGCCGTCCTTGACGTCGAGGCAGGGAATGACGCGGGATTTGAGGGTCATGCTTGGTTAGCGGCCGATGCCTTCATAGAGTTCGGAGAGTTCTATTGTGACCTCAAGGCCCTGCAGTTCGACCGTCCCCTCCATGCCGGAAATCTCTGTCGGACCCGTCCACTGATCCCGATCGCGCGACCACAACCATACTCTGGCCTCTTCCTGAGAAAGAACGAGATATTCGCGAAGCGAGGGCAAACCTCTGTAATCTTCCTGCTTCTCGACCAGATCACGCGCCAGCGAAGATGGCGAAAGAACTTCCGCGATGAATAACGGTTCCTTGGCCGCCAGATTTCGCGGTTGTCCAGAGGGCCGGACAACAAGCAGATCAGGATATCGGACGCCGTCCGGCGTTCTCGCGCCAAAATCCGACGCACCGACGATGAAATCTTTCAAACCAATCTGGCGGGCTATGATCAGTTGGAGCCGGGAAACGATCCACCAATGGCTTTCAGAAACGCCGACCATCATCTCGACAACCCTCCCCTGCACGAACTCGCGCTTGCCCTCGCGCCCTTCGTTCCAGCGCAGGAACTCGTCCGCCGTGGTTGGATGTCTCGACTGGATGTTCATGGTTTCAATCTATCAAATCCGCTCCAGCGCCGCCAGAAAATCGATCAGCAGCCGGCCGACGACCGGTGGAACCTCCGCCTCGGCGTCGAATGCCGGATCGTAGGCGGTCAGCGTCACGCCGACGACCGGAATGGACCGCGCTACGCCGCAGGCCATTTGCCGGAGTTGGTCGGGGTTCGGGCCTCCGGGTGCCATGTAACGGTTGACCCGCAGCGTGCGCGGATCGTGGACGTCGAGATCGAGATGCAGATGGGTGCGGGCCACGCCCGCCGCCTTGAGCTTCGCCACCTCGCCCGGCGCATCGCGAACCGCGGCCCGCACGATCGGTAAACTCTCCAGCAGGCGTTTTTCGTCGGGATCGAGGTCGCGCGCGTCGACCAGCATGCAGCGCGACGGATCGATGGCGCGAAAGCCCGCTATGCTTGCGGCCATCGGCTTCCAGCACAGGCCGAGCATGGTGCCGAGCGCCATACCGTCGAGGAACCCGTGGATCGAGGTCTCCGGCGTGTTGAGGTCGCCGTGCTGGTCGACCCAGACGACCGAATCCGCCGCCTCGCCCGCCACCGCGCCAAGCGCCGACAGGCAATTGCCGGCCAGCACGATCGGAAACCTTCCCTCGGAAACGCTGGCGTCGACCTTAGCGGCGACCGCCCTGCACACCGCGAACCCGGTTGCAATTTCGCGGCGCGGTGTTTCGCCGACTTCGCCGACATCGTCGACGACGACGTCGTGACCGTTGAACGTCAGCGCCTCGACGATCCCGCCTGATATCAGCGCTTCCGGACCTTGGCCGAAACCGCCATGGTATTGACCGCTGTCATAGGGCGCGAGGATGATCGATAGCTTCATCGCGGTCTCCGAAATCGTCGTGACGAACTAGGCTGCCCGCAGCAGCGACAGGGCTTCGGCCGGATCGATGCGCCCATCATACAGCGCGCGGCCGGAAATGGCGCCTTCGAGTTTATGCGCGTCGGGCATGGTCATGCGCCTGATGTCGGCCAGCGAGGCCAGCCCGCCCGACGCGATCACCGGGATCGAGACCGCCTCGGCAAGTGCGATGGTCGCGTCCCAGTTGATGCCGGCCAGCACGCCGTCGCGGTCGATGTCGGTGTAGATGATCGCCGCGACACCAACACCCTCGAATTTTTTCGCCAGCTCGATCACGCCGAGCGTCGAGGCCTCCGCCCAGCCCTCGACCGCAACCTTGCCGCCCTTGGCGTCTATGCCGACGGCGATCTTTCCGGGATGCAGCCGGCAGACTTCCTCGACCAGTCCGGGATCGCGCACCGCGACCGTGCCGAGGATGACGCGGGCGAGGCCTTTTGCCAGCCACGCGTCGATGTGGGCGTGCGTGCGGATGCCGCCGCCGAGCTGCACCGGGTTTTTGGTCGCCTTCAGGATCGCCTCGACCGCCGCGCCGTTGCGGCTTTCGCCGGCAAAGGCGCCGTCAAGGTCGACGACGTGCAGCCATTCGAAACCCTGGTCTTCGAAGGCTTTGGCCTGAGCCGCAGGATCGGGATTGTAGACGGTGGCCTGGTTCATGTCGCCCAGCTTCAGGCGCACGCATTGGCCGTCCTTCAGGTCGATCGCAGGGAAAAGGATCATTTTATCAAGCGCCTTCGACGATGGCGAAATGCGAGGCCGAAAAGGCGCGGCGCAGTTTCAGCGCCGCCTGGTATTCGGGCGAGTGGTAGCATGCCAGCGCCGTTTCGTAGGACTCGAACTCGATGACGACGTGCCGGTTGGCGCCAAAACCTTCCGGGCTCGACGCCTGCCCGCCCCGCACCAGGAATTTCGCGCCATATTTGTCGAACGCCGCCTTATTGGCAGCGATGTATTGCGGATAGTTCTCCTCGTCGAGAACCGAAACCATGGCCATCCAATAGCCCTTCTTCATGGCTTCCACCTCAAAAAATTGGCGATGAGGGCCAGGCCGAGCGCCTGGCTCTTCTCCGGATGAAACTGCGTGCCGGCAAGATTGTCGCGGCCGACGGCGGCGGTCACCGGCCCGCCATAGTCGGTTACGGCCACAACCTCATCTTCATGCAGAGATTCAAGATGGTAGGAATGCACGAAATAGGCGTGCAGGCCGTCGTCGCCGGTGCGGATTCCGGTAAACAGCGGATGCGAATGTTTCACGTGAATCGTGTTCCAGCCGATCTGCGGGATCTTCAGCGCGGGGTCTCGCGGCGCGATCTCCTTCACGTCGCCGGCGATCCAGCCGAAACCGCGCGTCACCGTCTTCTCCAGTCCGCGCTCGGACATAAGCTGCATGCCGACGCAGATGCCGAGGAACGGCTTTGCCCTGGCGATGGCCGCCTCCTCGACCGCCTCCCACATGCCGTCGACCGCACGCAGGCCGGCGGCGCAGTCGGCATAGGCGCCGACGCCCGGCAGCACGATGCGGTCGGCGCCGCGCACCCGCTCGGCATCGGCTGTCAGGTCGATCTCGGCGGCGATGCCGGCCTCGCGCGCGGCGCGCTGGAAAGCCTTGGTCGCCGAGCGCAGATTGCCCGAGCCGTAATCGATGATAGCGACCCTCATCAGCTTCGCCCCGGATAGCTGAACAGGCCGAGCGCCGGACCTTTCGACGGTCTTGCCGCCTGCGGCCGCGCGGCCGGCGCGATCACCGGCGCCGCATCGTCCGCATCGGCATCGCCGAACACTTCGACCGCATAGCGCGCCTCGGCATCGGCCAGCGAGTCGGCCTCCAGCACGCCCCATTCCCGCCAGCCGCGCCGGCGCAATGCCGCCAGCCGCAGCGCCGAACCCTCCAGGCCGACAAAGACCGAGAGCAGCAGCGACACGAGCGAGCCGGCAAGGCCCAGCCCCAGCAGTTCGGTCGCCACCGCGATACCGAACATGGCGGCAAAGGTGACGACCGCCTCGATCAGCAGGCCATGCCAGAGCAGCCAGAACGGCGGAAAAATAAACCCGAACAACGAAAAGCCGTCGCGCACGATCCGCGCCTGCGCGGCCGCGTCGCCAGCAAGCGCGTCGGCCGGCTCCATCACGACAAAACGCGCCATCTCTACCCTTTCAGGCTGCCTTTGGTGGAGGGCACCGCGTCCGGCTGGCGCGGGTCGCGCTCCAGTGCGGCGCGCAGCACCCGCGCCACCGATTTGAAGCAGGTCTCGGCGATATGATGGTTGTTGGCGCCGTGGAGGTTGGTCACATGCAGCGTGATGCCCGCGTTCTGGGCGAAGGCATGAAAGAATTCACGCACCAGTTCGGTATCGAAGGTGCCGATCTTCGGCGACGAGAACGGCACATTCCAGACCAGATACGGCCGGCCGGATACATCGACGGCGGCGCGCGTAAGAGTCTCGTCCATGGCGAGGTCGAGCGAGGCATACCGCGTGATGCCGCGCCGCTCGCCCAGCGCCTTCGACAGGGCCTGGCCGAGCGCGATGCCGGTATCCTCGACCGTGTGATGGTCGTCGATATGCAGGTCGCCTTCGGCGCGCACCTTCATGTCGATCAGCGAATGGCGGCAGAGCTGGTCGAGCATATGGTCGAAGAAGCCGACGCCGGTGGCGATCTCGCCCTTGCCCGTCCCATCGACATCGACCGACACGGCGATGCGTGTCTCCTTGGTCGAACGGCTTACATCGGCGGTGCGGGCGGCCATGGAAAATCCCGTGTCTGGCGAAAACGCGAGCCTTGTAACAGCATGGTCCGGCGAATGAAAGTTGGCCTATCACAGGTTTGGCGAAGGGGGACGAGGCACTGTGTTTTTCTTGGAAACGCGCAGGTGCTTCCGACGCGCGCCTTTCGGAAAAGCGTTCCGTCTCCGGCACTTGCTCGGCAATGGCGCGCTCGCGAAAAAAGTCGGCCGCATGTTTTTTGCCTGGCTTCATCCCCGCCGGCCCATTCCGCCTCATAATCCCCGCGATCGCTCTCGCGGGAAACCTGGTGCGCACCGGGTATCAGGGGAGAGCGACGGCGCCGGGATGGCCGCGTAACGGTGCGCGGCCTGGCGAGAGCCTTTACGCCCGGGCCCCAGATCGCGACGACGCGCCCTCGATCGAGTGGGCGGTATCAGCGGTCGGGCAAGCACGCCGGCGGGGCGCGGGGTTCGCGCCACGTACAAAAACTTTGAGAGGCTCGGCCCTGCGCCCCGCTTCCCACATTCCGGTCAATGGCCAGACTGCAAAAGCAGGGCGTGGCGACGATGAAGTGCGCTCCGAATCGAGAGGAATAGCCATGAGCGACGATAGCCATGATGAGCATGAAGGACGCAAGCGCCTGATCCTGACCTGGGAGGTGCTGCCGCCTTCTGTCCGCGACGCGATGGCGGACGCGCTGCGCCTCGCCGCCACCGCGGGCGGCGCCCCCGCCCGCTGCCGGCGAAAGGAGTGCAGGCATACGCACCGATGCAGCTTCAAGCTGGACAAGCGCGGCGACGGCATCTGCCTTGGCGGCATCGACGACGCGATGGTTCGCGAGGCCGCCCTCATGATCAAATACGCGAGCGACTTCTGGGCGAAGCGCGGGCCGTCCTGGGGAGCGATCCTCGAAGCCGAGAAAAAGCTTCGCGATGCCAGGTTCTGACGCTCCACGCAGGGGACAGTTTTACCCGGGCCACTCGGAAACCCGAAAACCGTTCGCGCGTGGCCGATGCTCGAAGGGTAGCCGCAGGGGACAGTTTACCTTCTTTCGGCAGAAAGGCCGCGGCAGTCCAGAGGTCGCGCGGGCCGAAAAAAGTAAACTGTCCCCGGCACTTGTGCCTGTTCGGCCGCATATCTCCCAGGCCGTTTTCGGGTTTCCGAGTGGACCGGGTATTACTTTTATCCCCCGAAGGGTTCGGCCTTGGACGGGCTGGCGCGAGGGGATAAAAGTAGACTGTCCCCGCGGCACCGCCGGCAATTTGCATTCCGCCCCGTCCCACATACATATGGCGCTTCATACCCTCGTATCGCACGGATCGCCGCTGACGGGACCGCGCGGAATCGGAGCAAAAGATGTCGAATGAACTGACCATGCACGCCACCACGATCGTGACGGTGCGCAAGGGGGGAAAAGTCGTGATCGCCGGCGACGGCCAGGTGAGCCTCGGCCAGACGATCATGAAGGGCAATGCAAGAAAAGTCCGCCGCATCGGCAAGGGCGGCAGCGTCATCGCCGGTTTCGCGGGCGCCACGGCCGACGCCTTCACGCTGCTGGAGCGGCTGGAAGCGAAACTCGAACAATATCCCGACCAGTTGACGCGCGCCTGCGTCGAGCTCGCCAAGGATTGGCGTACCGACCGCTATCTGCGCCGCCTCGAGGCGATGATGCTGGTGGCCGACAAGAACGTCTCGCTGGCGCTCACCGGTACCGGCGATGTGCTGGAACCGGAGCATGGCGTGATGGCGATCGGCTCGGGCGGCAACTATGCGCTGGCCGCCGCGCGCGCCCTGATGGACACCGACAAGGACGCGGAAGAGATCGCCCGCAAGGCGATGCAGATCGCTTCCGAAATCTGCGTCTACACCAACGGCAATTTTGTCGTCGAAACGCTCGATGCCGCGTGAGGCCCGCTACGGTTTTCGCGCGCTGACGCCGCGCGACCTCAAGCTCGTCGCCTCATGGCTCGGGCAGCCCCACCTTCGCGAATGGTGGGGCGATCCCGCCGAGGCGCTGGCCGAGATCGAGCAGGCGATCGACGACTTGGCGACCGAAGCGCTGATCGTCGAACTCGACGGCAAGCCGATCGGCTATCTGCAGAGCTACGACCCGCATCTGGAAGACGACCATCCCTATGCGGACCAGCCTTTCGGCACGCTCGGGCTGGACCTCAGCATCGGCGTGCCGGAACTGGTCGGCGTCGGCCACGGCTCGGCGCTTCTCTCCCAATTCATCGACGACTTGTTCGACGAAGGCACGCCGCGCGTGGTCATCGATCCGCACCCGAGCAATGCCCGCGCCATCCGCGCCTATGAGAAGGCCGGTTTCGCGCCGGTCGGCGAACGCGACACGATCTACGGGCAAGTGCTTTTGATGGCCCGCGACAATGAGGAGATGGAGCGATGACGGCCGCCGCGACTGCGCCCGATCCGCAGGTGGCTGCGCACAGGAAGGTTTTTCTGGCCGGCCTGCTGATCGCGGCGGCGCTGATCGCCGCGCAAGGCGTCACGCTCTACCTGATGGGACAGCCGCTCATCTGCAAATGCGGGACGGTGAAACTTTGGCACGGCGTCGTGCAGAGCAGCGAGAACAGCCAGCACATTTCGGACTGGTACACCTTCTCGCACATCATCCACGGTTTCCTGTTCTACGGCCTGTTCTGGCTGGTCATGCCGCGCGTCAATGTCGGGTTGCGGCTGGTCGGCGCCGTGATCGTCGAGGCCGGCTGGGAGCTCCTCGAAAACTCCGACTTCATCATCAACCGCTACCGCGAAGCCACCATCTCGCTCGACTATTTCGGCGACAGCGTCATCAATTCCGTGTCCGACACGCTGTGGATGGTGCTGGGTTTTGCGTTGGCCGCCCGGCTTCCTATATGGGTGACGATAGCACTGGCCGTCCTGTTCGAACTGGTCGTCGGCTACATCATCCGAGACAACCTTACCCTCAACATCATCATGCTGCTGTACCCGGTGGAAGGGATCAAGCAGTGGCAAAGTGGAATGTAACAAGTACCATGACCACCTTCTCCCCCCGCGAAATCGTCTCCGAACTCGACCGCTACATCATCGGCCAGAAGGACGCCAAGCGCGCCGTGGCAATCGCGCTGCGCAACCGCTGGCGGCGCCAGCAGCTTGAAGGCCAGATGCGCGAAGAGGTCATGCCGAAGAACATTCTGATGATCGGCCCGACCGGCGTCGGCAAGACCGAGATTTCCCGCCGTCTCGCCAAGCTCGCCGGCGCGCCCTTCATCAAGGTCGAGGCGACCAAATTCACCGAGGTCGGTTATGTCGGCCGCGACGTCGAGCAGATCGTGCGCGATCTGGTCGAGGCGGCGATCGGTCTGACGCGCGACAAGATGCGCGAGGACGTGAAGGCGCGCGCCCACATCAACGCCGAGGAGCGCGTGCTGGAAGCCCTTGTCGGCAAGACGGCTTCCCCGGCCACCCGCGACAGTTTCCGCAAAAAGCTGCGCGACGGCGAGATGGACGACAAGGAGATCGAGATCGAGGTGGCCGACACCGGCAGCGGCGGCATGCCCAGCTTCGAGATCCCCGGCATGCCCGGCGCCAATATCGGCGTGATGAACATCAACGACATGCTGTCCAAGGCAATGGGCGGCAAACGCACCAAGACGCGCAAGACCACGGTCAAGGAATCCTACGACCTGCTCATCAACGACGAGTCCGACAAACTTCTCGACCAGGATGAGGTCGTGCGGCGCGCACTGGAATCGGCGGAGAATGACGGCATCGTCTTCATCGACGAGATCGACAAGGTTGCGGCGCGGCAGGACGGCATTTCGGGCGGTCCGTCGCGCGAAGGCGTGCAGCGCGACCTGCTGCCGCTGGTCGAGGGCACGACGGTGGCGACCAAATACGGGCCGCTGAAGACAGATCATATCCTCTTCATCGCCTCGGGCGCCTTCCACGTGTCGAAGCCATCCGACCTGTTGCCCGAACTGCAAGGCCGTCTGCCGATCCGCGTCGAATTGCGCGCGCTGGAAAAGGAGGATTTTCGCCGCATCCTCACCGAGACGGAGGCCAGCCTCATCAAGCAGTACATCGCGCTGATGAAGACCGAGGGCGTCGACCTGGACTTCACCGACGATGCGATCGACCAACTGGCCGGCATCGCGGTGGACTTGAATGCCAGCGTCGAGAACATCGGCGCCCGCCGGCTGCAGACGGTTATGGAGCGGGTTCTGGACGAGATATCGTACACGGCACCCGACCAGAACGGCACAAAGGTGACGATCGACGCAGCTTACGTGCAGAAACATGTCGGCGATCTGTCGAAAAACACAGATTTGTCGCGGTTTATTCTGTAAGCAGCTAAAACCTCGGGCGGGAAGCTGGTCAATGAAAGCAAGGGCATTCTTAGCTGCGGCCTTGACGGCGATGATGGCAGTCGCCGTCCTTGCTCCGGGCCATGCCTCCGCCCAGACCGTCGTCCCGCCCGGCAACAGCATGGCCGAGCAGCCTGCCATCCCGGGTGCATCGACCAAGCGCACCAAGTCGAGCGGCACGACCTTCGAGCGCAAATACCGAAAAGTCTACGGCCTGCTGAAGAACAACGCGAAGCTGCGTTCCAAGATCAAGCAGCAGGCGGCCGCCTACGGCATCGACCCGATGCACATCGTCGGAGCCATCGTCGGCGAGCACACCTACAATGTCGACGCCTACGACCGGCTCCAGACCTACTACGTCAAGGCCGCGTCCTATCTCACCAGCAAACTGCACTTCGCCTATGACGGCGAGGAGGTCACCGACTTCGTCCAGCGCCCGCAATTCCAGGGCTGTGCGGACAAGACCGACAGTTATGGCCTTTGGACCTGCCGCGAGCGCGTCTGGAACAAGGAGTTCCGCGGCAAGACGGTCGGCGGCCAGTCCTTTCCGAACAATCGCTTCAGCGCGGTGTTCTTCCAGCCCTTCTATGCCGGCCAGACCTTTGGCATCGGCCAGCTCAATCCGCTCACCGCCCTGCAGATGAGCGACCTCGTCAGCCGCGTGTCCGGCTTCCCGCAGCTCGAAGCGTCAGACCCGAACAAGGTCTATGAGACGATCATGGACCCGGATCTGACGCTCGCCTATGTCGCGGCAACGCTGAAAATGTCGATCGACAGCTATCGCAAGATCGCAGGCTTCGACATTTCGCAAAATCCCGGCATCACCGCGACGCTCTACAATGTCGGCGATCCGGAAGGCCGGGCCTATGCGCTGCGTGCCGAAAACAAGGCTCGCGCGGCCGAAGGCAAGGAACCGCGCATGCCCGAGGTCAATTATTACGGTTGGCTGGTCAACGACAAGCTGCCGGAACTGCGGGCGCTGTTCTGATCACCGGCGCCACGGGAAAATCGCGCGCAGCGCCGCGTCGCGCAGCCACAGGCCGCCCCACATGAAGAGGCCGAGATAGATCGAAAACAGAATGTGACTGAACAGCGGGCTGCCGGCGCGGATCTGCGTCGCCATCGCCCCGCCGAGCAGGCCCATGGTGAGCACCGCGCCGAACACGCTGGTGCGTGGGTAGAGATAAAGAAGCACGCAGGCCAGTTCGATCACGCCGATCATGGTCACATAACCCGCCGGCCAGCCGAGCTGCGCCATGGTTTCCTCGGCCACCGCAGCTTCGGCGTCACCGACGCGCCCAGCATGAAAAGCGCATAGAGGCCGGTCAGCACCCAGCCGGTCATGGTCATCGCGCGTTCGCTCATCTCAAATCCCTCGAATTGCCAGAATACGGCGAGGACGAACGACCATGGCCTATTCCGACACGGACGGACCGGCAGAGCGGATGATTTCGATGAGCGAATCGATCGTCGACCGGTCGAGGCTTCCAATCCTGTCGGCGAGAAGGTTCGCGAGCCGCGTGGCTTCCGGACTGAGACCGGCGGTGTCGACCACGATGCGCGGATGCGATTCCCAGGCAAGCTTTTCCAGATCCTCGGCATCGTCCCAGATAACGTTGAAGTAGCCGATGATCTTTTGCACCATCGGCCAGCCCGGCGCACCACGGCGGCCATGCTCCAGCGCCGACAGGTAGGCGGCGCTGACGCCCAGCGCCGCGGCCATGTCCTTCTGGCTGATCCCGCGCTCGGCCCGCAGCGCGCGCATTTTTTCTCCGAACGGCGTCATCGCGGGCTCTTGCGGCGCAGCCGCACATACAGCGCGCCGCCACCGCCGTGATGGCGCGCGGCTGGATCGTGGCTGCTCACCATCAGGCGGAACGGCGCGGTCGCCAGCCAGCCCGGCACGGCCCGCCGCAGCACACCGTCACCGCCGGAGGACGAGCCTTTTCCGGTGATCACAAGTACGTAGCGCACACCATTGGAATGCGCCCGGCCGAGGAACGAGAGAAGCAGCCCATAGGCCTCCTCCTGCGTCAGGCCATGCAGGTCGACACGGCCTTCGATCGGCAGTCGACCGGCAGCCAACTTGTCGTGAGTCTGGCGGTCGAGCGGATTTTGCGCCAGCGGGTTGCGGCGCGGCGCGATGGTCGGGATGGCCGGCCTCGGCGGCTCGGACGTGGCCTGGACCAGCGCCTCGGCCATCGAAACCGGGGCTAACTCCGGAGCGGCCACAGGCTTGCGGCCCTTCAACGGCGTGGCGCTGCGCGCCACGAGGTTCCAAAGAACACGATCCTCGTCGCTCAGCGTCTTTTCGGCACGGCGGCTCATGGCCGGCGGCCTTCGACGAGCGCACGCGGCAGCAACGCGAAAAAATCCGCGTCGTTGCGCACCACACCGGCAATCTCGCCTGCGGCATCGCCCGACCCGGCAAACAGGTCGCCCCGCGCCGGGCCGACGATCGCCGAACCCGTGTCCTGCGCGATCATCAGGCGCCGGAACGGTTTTCCGTCGAAAGCCGTCAGGCTGGGCGCATGAATGAAAAACGGCGTGCCAAAAGTGTGCAGGAGGCGGTCGACCGCCATCGAGCGGTCCGGCGTCAGCGGCACCTTCGCCGCTGCCACCGGCCCCAGCGCCGGATCGTCGACCTCGGCCTCGCGGAAGAAAATATAGGAGCGGTTCTGCCACAGGATCTCGTCGATGCGGTTCGGATGAGCGGCAAACCATGCGCGGATCGACTGCATCGTCACCTGCGCCAGCGGGATTTCGCCGAGGTCGGCCAGGATGCGGCCAGGTCCCGAGAAACGCTGGCCGCTCTTGGCCGCATAAGTGACGCGCCTGGTGCTGCCGTCCGGCATGTCAAGTCGCGCTGCGCCCTGCACATGGATGAAGAAGGCATCGACCTTGCTTGCCAGCCAGGCGAACTCTAGCCCCCTCCCCGCCAGAGCGCCGCGCTCGATCTCGTCCCGGTCGAAATACTCGACGATGCCGTCCTTGGAGTTGCGGCCGAACGCCAGATACGGGTCGAGCCCCAGAGGCCGGTTCGAATCGTCGATGTCGACGAGGTCCTCGGGGCGGTGGAGCAGCGGGACAGTGAAATCGGCCGTACGAACGGGGGACGCCTCGACTTCCGGCTCATAAAAGCCGGTAACCAGGCCTTTCTCCGCACCCTCCGGCCGCACCAAAGCCGGAACGAAATGCCGTTCGAAGAAGAAGCGTGCTTCCACAGGCTCCAGCGTGTCGATCGCCCGGGCCTCGGCATAGGCAGGCCCGAAGGCGGCAAAATCGACACCCAGGCTGCCATTCCGATAAGGTTTGGTCAGGACATGGAATGCGGAGCGGCGGAATGCCGCGAAGGCCAGACTTTGGTCGTCTTCGGTCCAGCCCGGCAGATCAGCGAAATCGACGGGGACAAAGGCGGGGGAAAGCGGCGGCATGGCGGCGCGCCCTCGAGCGAAAACTCACTCTTCCTCTTCGGTGGCGACCAGCTTCCAGTTGGGATCCTTGGAGCGGGTGTCGCGGGCAAAGGTCCAGACGTCCTTGACCTCGGCCACGGTTTCGGGATCTCCGTCGATCACCTCACCCGCCTTGTTGCGGGTCGCAGAGATCAGCTCGCTGACGATGCGCAGCGTGATATGCGCCTCGCTGCCCTTCATTTCGGCCGACACGATCTCCGCCTTGTCGATGCCGACGAACGAAGACTGAATCTTTTCGGCCCGGGTCTCGCGCTCGCCGATCGCGGCGACAAATCCGTCGAAAACCTCGCGAGACAGCAGATTCTTCAGCGTCTTGCGGTCGCCATCGGCATAGGCCATGACGATCATCTCGTAGGCCATCTTGGCGCCATCGACGAAGGTCTTGGGCTCAAAGGATGGGTCGGCATCGCGAATGGCGCGAAGTCCCTTGTTGAGGTCGCTCGGCGGCGGCGCGGCGGCGTCGATCGCCGCATAGGTCTCGTCTGGCTCCCCGGGTGCGCGCTTTTTCGGCAGCGAAACCACATTGTCGGTCTTGGCCGGATCCTTTTCACGGGTACGGCCGGCGGTATAGGGATCAAATGGCGGGCGTTCATTGCCCGTGCGCCGGCCGAGCACATTGCGCAACTGGAAGAAGATCACGACCGCCGCGACCAAGAAAAATATCGTCCCGAAGTCGAAGAATTCCATTTCTTCCGCCAACCGTTCCTCTGAAGCGGCTCCCGGTCCCTCGCCGGGCACAGCAGCATGGGTTGCAAGCAATCCATATAGACCGCAGTGTGCGATCATTCAAATCAAACGCCTGCATACCTATGTATGAAGTGATGCGCCAGCAGCAATCTGTTGGCGCGACAAAGGTAACCTGGACCGCTCGTGTATCGCTTGATCCCGCTTCTGATCCTTTTCGTGCTGCCGCTGGCCGAAATCGCCGGCTTCGTCATCGTCGGGCGCGAGATCGGCGCCTTGGCCACGATCGGCCTGGTCCTTGCCAGCGCCGTCGTCGGTGCTGTCCTGCTGAAATGGCAGGGGTTCGGCGTGCTTACCCGGCTGCGCAGCGACGTTGCCGCTGGGCGCGACCCCAGCCGGCAGATGGCGCATGGCGTGATGATCGTGATCGCCGGCATCCTTTTGATGCTCCCCGGCTTCATCACCGATATCGTCGGACTGCTGCTGTTCCTGCCGCCGGTTCGTGACCTCGGCTGGCGATTGGTCCGCGACCGGGTGCGGATCGTTGGCGATTTCGGCATGTTCCGCGGCGGCTTTGAGGCGGGCCGCGGCCCGAAGCGCGGTCCGATCATCGATCTCGATGAAGACGACTACAAGCCGACGCCCAATGCGGACTCGCCCTGGCGCCGTATCGACGGAGAAAAATAGGCAAACTTGTGTTGCCTTGCCCGCCATGCTAGCGAAGCCGCGATTTTGACCGGGCCGCAGCGCGGCTGAAGCGAAAGGACTACGGCCGATGGCCATCAACGAGAACGCGCCGGCGGGGACGGCGACCAACGGAAACGCCCAGACCACCAAAGCCACGCTCAATGTGCTTGCCCAGTATGTGAAGGATCTTTCCTTCGAGAGCCCCGGCGCTCCGAATTCGCTGCGCGGCCGCGAAAAGGCCCCCGGCATCAACATCAACGTCAATGTTGCCGCCAATCCGCTCTCCGACAAGGAATTCGACGTCAACCTGACGCTGAACGCCAAGGCTTCCTTCGAGAAGGACGTGCTGTTCAATGTCGAACTGGTATATGGCGGCGTCTTCCGCATCGAGGGTTTTCCGCAGGAGCACATGCTGCCGCTTCTGTTCATCGAATGCCCGCGCCTGCTGTTCCCGTTCGCGCGGCAGATCATCGCCGAGGCGACCCGCAATGGCGGCTTCCCGCCGCTGATGCTCGATCCGATCGATTTCGCGCAGATGTTCCAGCAGAAGCTGGCCGAGGATCAGGCCGCTTCCAAGGTCAAGGTCAGCTAAGCGCTTCCGCCTGCTGCAAAGCACCGGCGGTTTCCAACCAGATCGCTTTTTCGCCCAACTGAGCCACGAGGCGCGCATGCGCCTCGCGTTCGGTCGCAGTCAGTCTTGCGGCCAACGGGCGCGGCCGTTCCCGTTGCTGTGGCTCCGCGAATTCGACCGACACTTCGACGGTCGTGACCTCGACAGTTTCCAGGACCAACGCTGCCTGCTTGCCGCCGATGAGTTCGATATAGACCTCGGCGAGCAGCTCGGAGTCGAGCAGCGCGCCGTGCTTGGTGCGGCGGCTGTTGTCGATGCCGTAGCGCCGGCAGAGCGCGTCGAGCGAGTTCGGCCCCATCGGATGTTTGCGCCGCGCCAGCGCCAGGGTGTCGGTCACCCGCTCCGGACCGATCGGCGGCAAGCCGAGCCGCGCGAACTCCGCATTGATGAAACCCATGTCGAAGCCCGCATTGTGGGCGACGAGACGCGCGCCCTCTATGAAGGCGCGGAACTGCTCGGCGATTTGCGGAAAGGTCGGCTTGTCGGCAAGCTCGGCATCGCTGATGCCGTGCACCGCGAGCGCATCAGGGTGAACCGGCCGACCCTGAGCGTTGATGTAAACGTGAAACGTTCGGCCTGTCGGGAATCGGTTGTCAAGTTCGACCCCGCCGATCTCGATCACGCGGTCCTCGCGGGAATCGAGGCCGGTGGTTTCGGTGTCGAAGATGATTTCGCGCATGGGACAGGTCTTTCGAGAGGGCCGGTGCGATTCTCCGGCATGAGCGTGCTGCAGGCAAGCGCCGGGCTGTTCAGCCCAAGGGTTTCCCACCGAGTTCGGCGACGATCTCCGAGACGGCGCGGCGCGCGCTCTCCATGCCGAGCCCGGTATCGATGACATAGTCGGCCCGCCGCCGTTTTTCGGCGTCTGGAATCTGCTTTGCCAAGATGGCTTCGAACTTCTCCGCGGTCATTCCAGCCCGGGCAAGCACGCGCTGCCGCTGGATTTGCGGATCGGCGGTAACGACCACGACTTTGTCCACACGGTCGCGGCCGCCGGTCTCGAACAGCAGAGGGATATCGAGGATCACCAGAGGCGCGTCGGCAGCGCGATGACGCACCAGAAAGGCCCTTGCATCATCGCGCACCAGCGGATGGACGATGGCTTCGAGCCTTTTCAACGCCTCGGGTTTGCCCAGCACGTGTTTCGAGAGTTCGGCGCGGTCTATCGTTCCATCCTTGAGCGTCCCAGGAAACGCCTCTTCCACAAGTGGAGCGGCCTTGCCGGCATAAAGTCGGTGCACCGCTTCATCGGAATCGTGAACCGGCACGCCGGCCTCGCGGAACATGTTGGCCGTGGTCGACTTGCCCATGCCGATCGACCCGGTAAGGCCGAGGATAATCACGCTGCCTTAGCCACGAGGTCGCCGGCGATCAGGTCGCGCAGCGACGACGTCACCTGCGGCCGGATGCCGAACCATTTTTCGAAACCGGGCACGGCCTGATGGAGCAGCATGCCAAGGCCATCGACAGCCTTCAGCCCACGCTTGCGGGCGGCCGCAAGCAGCGGCGTTTCCAGCGGCACATAGACGATGTCCGTCACCAGTGCATGGTCGTGCAGCCGATCAAGATCTACCGGAAGTTCCGCCTCCCCATGCATACCGAGCGACGTCGTATTGACCAGCAACATCGCGTCGCCAAGGAGGGTGTTGGCTGCGTCAAGTTCATGTGCCGAGAAGATCGGACCAAATTCCAGCGCTAGGGCCTGCGCGCGTACAAGAGTCCGGTTGACGATACGGATGTCGGAGAAACCGCGCTGCTTCAGGGCACAAAGCACCGCTCTGGCCGCCCCTCCGGCGCCCAGGACCACCGCCGCGCCGGGCGATGTGGACCAGCCGGGTGCCAGATCATCGAGGTTTGCCGCAAAACCATAAGCGTCCGTGTTGGAACCACAGAGCCTGGCGTCTTCCACCCACAGAGTATTGACCGCGCCGATCTCCTCCGCGGCCGCATCACGGCAATCGACGGCTCGGAACGCGGCCTCCTTATGCGGGATGGTGACGTTTCCGCCGGTGTACCCGCCTTTTCTAAGCGATGCGGCGAAATCCGCGAACTCGTCAGGCGCGACGTCGACCGCCTCATAGCTGCCTGCGAGACCATAGTGCTTCAGCCAATAGCCATGGATTTTTGGCGACCGCGAATGCGCAATCGGATGCCCGCAGACAAACGCCTTTCGTGCTGCCTCAGCCATCAATGGCGCCCAGGTCGCGAAGCGCCGCCAGGACCGGAAGAAGAGGCAAGCCCACGATGGTGAAATAATCGCCTTCGATTCTGTCGAACAGTTGAATGCCTTCACCCTCGATCTGGTAGGCGCCGACGCTCTGCAGGGCTTTTTGGCCGACGCGCGCCAGATGGCGGCCGATGAAGGCGGGCTCAAGCGTCCGCATGGTCAGCCTCGCCACGGAGACGGTGCGCCACATGACTTCGCCGTCACGAATCAATACGGCAGCACTGTTCAGATGATGGGTCTTTCCGGAGAGCGCCAGCAGATGCCGGCGGGCGTCCTCCATATCCCTGGGTTTGTGAAACAAGCGATCGCCGAGGGACAGCGTCTGATCACATCCCAGGACGAGCGCGCCCGGATGACGTTCGCTGACTTCCGTAGCCTTGGCCACGGCCAGAATTTCCGCCACCTCTTCCGGCGTGGTACCCGAATCGGCCAACGGCGCCTCAACGGCGCGTTCGTCAATTTCAGCGGCAACGGCAGTGAAATCGAGACCCGCATTAACCAGCATGGTTTTGCGAAACGGGCTCGAGGAGGCGAGGATAAGGGGCTTGGTCATGGGGGATCGCGCCATTGTTGTCGGCCCTCGCCTATCGCGTCTTGCCGCGCAGGGCAACGATGGCCGCCGCGGTCTCCTCGATCGAGCGCCGGCTGACGTCGATCATCGGCCAGTTGTGGCGTGTGCAGATCTGGCGGGCGTAAGCCAGTTCTTCGGAAATGGTGGCGCGGTCGATGTAGGACTGCACGTCGAAGCCACCGGCGACGCCGAGCATCCGGTTCTGCCGGACCTGGGATACGCGTTCGGCGCTGGCCACCAGCCCGACGATCAACGGCCGGGTTGCCTGAGTCAGGGCCTCGGGTATCGGCACGCCGAGAACGATCGGAATGTTGGCGGTCTTGATGCCGCGATTTGCGAGATAGATGCTGGTCGGCGTCTTCGACGTCCGCGATATGCCGATCAGCACCACGTCTGCGCTATCGGCATCGTCCGGCAATTGCCCGTCATCGTGCTCCATGGTGAAATTCAGCGCATCGATGCGCCGGAAATAATCCGCATCGAGCACATGCTGGGCGCCAACGCGTCGGCCGGCCGGCGTTCCGAGATAGGACTGGAAAACGGCCAACACCGGTTCCAACACGGAAACGCAAGGCAGGCCCATCTCGGCGCAGCGCGCATCGATCAATCCCGCGAGTTGCTGATCGACAATCGTATAAAGCACGATGCCAGGTTCTTCATCGATATCCTCGAATACCTTGCTGAGCTGCTTTTCGGTGCGGATGAGCGGGTAGATGTGCTCGATGGCGCGGGCATCCTTGTACTGCGCCGAGGCGGCCCGGCCTGCTGCCAGCAGCGTTTCGCCGGTGGCATCCGAGATCAGATGGAGATGAAAGAAGCTCTGCGGTTTATTCACGTATCTCGCCCCGGCCTGTGGGCGGATGTGGAAAACCACGACGTTTTCCCACCACCCATGTCCGCGACTGTATCAGATGGCGTCTTGTCCACAATTCGCAGCGCTGTTGGAACGGCTGGCAGGTTCTGCAGAATTCTGGGGAAAAGTCCAACGGCTGCACATCCCGTTGCAAGCGGTCAAAGTGCGCCTTGTTCTTAGTATTTGAAAATAAAAGCTAAATTCGGCTTGTCCCCGCTGTTCTCCTTTGCGGCGCCGGGTTTGTACGATAAGGAACCACGTCGCATTGGCGACGGAGGGAAGGACAAGTCGGAATCATCGATTCCAACAGAGTCATAGAATCAGAAGATTCATTTATAAAAGTTTAAGATAGGAGGAGACCTGTGGGTGAAGGTCCGAGCCGTCGCGAAGGACGCAAATAGGCTTAGGAAGATCGAACTGGTTGAGGAGCGAGAGGCCAATGTCTGATACGCAAGGCGTAGGATCGAGTGGTGGCAAGGTGGCCAAACGGGCGGCTATCGGCCTGGCTGTGTTCGCCCTGGCCGCGATCCTGCTCTTCCTGCTCGATCCCGAAAACCTCTACCTCTGGATCAAGGCCGGGCATATCATCGCCGTCATCTCGTGGATGGCGGGCATGCTCTACCTGCCCCGGCTCTTCGTCTACCACAGCAGCGCCGAACCCGGTTCCGTGCAGTCCGAAACGTTCAAGGTCATGGAACGGCGGCTTTACCGACTGATCATCAATCCGGCGATGATCGCCACCTGGGTGTTCGGGTTGTGGCTCGCCTGGAAAGGCTTTTCATTCCAGGGCGGCTGGCTGCACGCCAAGATCGCCGCCGTGCTGGCGCTGTCGGCTGTCCATGGCTATCTCGGCGGCGCTGTGCGACGCTTCGCAGAGGATCGCAACGAAAAGCCGGCGCGGCATTGGCGGATCGTGAACGAGATCCCCACCGTCCTGATGATTATTATCGTCGTCCTCGTCGTCGTGAAGCCTTTCTGACCTTTGATCGATAAAGGCTCCTTGCTCTTTGCCTGCGTTGGCGATAAAAGCAGGGTCTTCCTCTCCGCCACGCACCAGCCAATTTTTGTTCGCAGTCGGTCGCGCAGGCACGCTCATCGCATCCGCCGATAGCTTTCCCACCTCCCAAGGCATCTTCATGCAGGAAATGAAATTACAGGACTTTAAGAACAAGAAGCCGATCGACCTGATCGCCTTTGCCGAATCGCTCGATGTCGAGAACGCCAGTGTCATGCGCAAGCAGGAGCTGATGTTCGCGATCCTGAAGAAGCTGGCGGCCCAGGACGTCGAGATCATCGGCGACGGTGTGGTGGAAGTGCTCCAGGACGGGTTCGGCTTCCTGCGCTCGGCCAATGCCAACTACCTGCCCGGTCCCGACGACATCTATATCTCGCCGTCGCAGATCAGGCGTTTTTCGCTGAAGACCGGCGACACCGTCGAAGGGCCGATCCGCAGCCCCAAGGAGGGCGAGCGCTATTTCGCGCTGCTCAAGGTCAATTCCATCAATTTCGACGACCCCGAGAAAATCCGGCACAAGATCCATTTCGATAATCTTACGCCGCTCTATCCGACGTCGCGCCTGAAGATGGAAGTGGAACATCCGACCACCAAGGACATCTCGCCGCGCGTAATCGATCTGGTTGCACCGATAGGCAAGGGCCAGCGCGCCCTAATCGTCGCGCAGCCGCGCACCGGCAAGACGGTGCTGTTGCAGAACATCGCACATTCGATCACCACCAACCATCCGGAATGTTACCTGATCGTCCTCCTGATCGACGAACGGCCGGAAGAGGTTACCGACATGCAGCGCTCGGTGAAGGGTGAGGTCGTCTCCTCGACCTTCGACGAACCGGCGGCGCGGCATGTCCAGGTGGCGGAGATGGTCATCGAGAAGGCCAAGCGCCTGGTCGAGCATGGCCGCGATGTGGTCATCCTGCTTGATTCGATCACGCGCCTCGGCCGCGCCTATAACACGGTGGTGCCGTCATCCGGGAAGGTGCTGACCGGCGGTGTCGACGCCAACGCCCTGCAGCGCCCCAAGCGCTTCTTCGGCGCCGCCCGCAACATCGAGGAAGGCGGGTCGCTGACCATCATCGCGACAGCCCTCATCGATACCGGCAGCCGCATGGACGAAGTGATCTTCGAAGAGTTCAAGGGCACAGGCAATTCGGAAATCGTGCTCGACCGCAAGGTGGCGGACAAGCGCATCTTCCCGGCCATGGATATTCTCAAGTCCGGCACGCGCAAGGAAGATCTCCTGGTGCCGCGCCAGGATCTCCAGAAGGTCTTCGTGTTGCGCCGCATCCTCGCACCGATGGGAACGACCGACGCGATCGAATTCCTCATCGACAAGCTGAAGCAGACGAAGACGAACTCCGATTTCTTCGATTCTATGAATACTTGATTTGCGCTAAAGTCAGCGACGCTTGGTGGCCCGGGAGGCGAGCAGGCCTCCCAGATTGGAAGGCCTTGAAGGCGGGCACGGGCTCGGCCCCCCAAGGTCATTCGTGAAAGGCCGAATTCATTTCACCTCCGTAATGACTTAGGCCTTCAAATTGGCCTTGACCTACTTCGACATTTCGATTCGGAACCGAAATGATGTCCTAAGCCGTTAACCGTGACCGCCGGGATATTTTCTTACAGGTATGACCGATGCATGGTGCGCCAACGGCACGGGATACGATCGTCGCCCTTTCCAGCGGACAACTGCCATCGGGGATTGCAGTTGTTCGCCTTAGTGGACCTATGGTCCAGGCTGCTGTTGTTTTGTTGGCCGGTTCAGTCCCAGCACCGCGGATCGCTCGCTTTGGGACATTGCGACTGCCCGACGGGTCTCCGCTTGATACGGGCCTGGTTCTCTTCTTTCCGGCGCCGCACAGCTTTACGGGCGAGGACTCTGCGGAGTTTCACGTTCACGGCGGGCGCGCGGTGGTTGATGCGTTGTTGCGGTCCATTTGTGGATTGAAAGGATGCCGCTTGGCTCAGGCCGGCGAATTCTCCCGGCGAGCATTCGAGAGTGGCAAAATGGATCTGCTGTCAGCGGAGGCCACGGCCGATCTGGTGACTGCCGAGACAGAGGCGCAGCGCCGCTTCGCGGCCCAAAATGGTAACGGCGGACACGCCGCGCTCTATGCGGACTGGCGAATGCAGTTGATCCAGGCGCGTGCGCTGATCGAAGCTGAATTGGATTTTTCGGACGAGTCCGACATTCCCGGTTCGGTTTCAGATATGGTCTGGGAAGACGTCGCGGCGCTTCGTGATGGCATTGAGGCGCATATCGCAGGCTATGGCAAGGCCGAGGTTCTCAGAGACGGTTTTGATGTTGTTCTTCTCGGAGCGCCGAACGCTGGGAAATCGAGTCTCCTGAATACCCTGGCGCGGCGCGACGTGGCTATAGTTACGCCCGAACCCGGTACGACGCGTGACCTGATCGAAATCGTGTTGGACATCGATGGGCTTAAAGTTCGCGTGACCGATACGGCGGGGATTCGCGAAACAGACGGACTAGTGGAACGCCTTGGGATAGAGCGAGCTTTCGCGCGTGCGCAGGCTGCCGGTCTGGTTCTGATTCTGGAGGACATGACCAAGCCACTTCCCGTCAAAGCCGACGAACTCAAGCAGAGGGTTTTGAAGGTCGGAACTAAGTTGGATCTCTTGGCCAATTGCCGCGAAGCTTTGGGCTATGACTTTGCTATTTCATGTGTTTCCGGACAGGGCCTGCAGGACCTAATCGACTGTATCGCTGCTAGGGCGCAAACGGATATCCCCCGGTTGGGTGAACTCGTTCCATGGCGGTTGCGTCATGTAGAACTTTTGAGGCTAGGTGCCGGACATCTGAGCGCGGCGCTGAAGAATGGGAACATCGGTCTTGAACTGCGTTCTGAGGAACTAAGGCTTGCAGCCAACGCACTAGGCCGCATTAGTGGCGCGGTAGACGTTGAAGACCTGTTGGACGTAATTTTCGGGCAGTTTTGCATCGGCAAATGATTCACGTGAAACATTCCGGCGCAGTTTCACGTGAAACGACGGTAGATGCTTGACAGGAAGTTGCGGACGCCTAATGCAATGGCGTCATGAATACGATCACAATGCATTATGACGTTGTCGTCGTGGGTGGCGGCCACGCTGGTTGCGAAGCCGCCGCTGCTTCCGCGCGCATCGGCGCCAAGACTGCCTTGGTCACCATGCGTGCCGATGCCATTGGGACCATGTCTTGCAATCCCGCGATCGGCGGCATCGGCAAGGGCCAGCTAGTCCGCGAAATCGACGCCATGGACGGTCTTATGGGTGTGGCTGCCGATGCCGCAGGAATCCAGTTCCGATTGCTCAACAGGCGCAAGGGTCCGGCTGTCCGCGGTCCTCGCACGCAAGCTGACCGTAAGCTGTATCGGCGTGCAATGCAGGGACTCATCGCCTCTCAATCAGGCCTCACAGTTATCGAGGGCGAAATTGCAGAACTGGTCACGGTAAAAGGAAACGTTCAGGGCGTCCGCCTGGCAGACGGAAGGGAAATTCGCTGTGCCGCGGCGGTGCTTACCACGGGTACGTTTCTTCGCGGACTTATCCATATCGGCGAAACTCGCTTTGCAGCCGGCCGGATGAATGAAAAGGCCGCGGAGAAACTATCAGACTCGATTCTGAAATCCGGCTTCGAATTGAAGCGCCTGAAAACCGGTACTCCTCCCCGTCTGGATACGGCAACAATAGATTGGTCGGGCTTGGACCGGCAGGTAGCCGATGAGAAGTCGGTGCCCTTCTCGTTGCTCACCAGTACCATTAAGAACCCGCAAATCGACTGCGGTATAACCCGAACGACGGCGGAAACTCACCGACTGATCCGCGAGAACCTGCATCGGTCAGCAATGTATTCCGGCTCGATAGAAGGAATTGGACCCCGCTACTGTCCGTCGATAGAAGACAAGGTCGTCAAGTTCGGTGACCGCGATGGCCACCAGATCTTTCTAGAGCCCGAGGGCTTGGATGATCCAATCGTCTATCCGAACGGCATATCGACTTCGTTACCGGAGGACGTTCAGCTCGCTATCTTGAAGACCATCCCGGGACTTGGGGACGCGAAGATGCTCCAACCCGGCTACGCCATCGAATACGATCACATCGATCCACGAGAGTTGAAGGCGACGCTCGAGACACGGAGACTGCATGGACTATTCCTTGCTGGCCAAATCAATGGAACGACCGGTTACGAAGAGGCAGCGGCCCAGGGACTGCTTGCGGGCCTCAACGCCGCGCGGGTTGCCGGTGGTTCTGAAGGAATAGCGCTAGGGCGTTCGGAAGCATATATCGGCGTGTTGGTCGATGATTTGACCGGTCGAGGTGTGACGGAACCCTATAGGATGTTCACGTCACGGGCGGAGTTCCGGCTTTCGTTGCGTTCGGACAACGCGGACACGCGGCTCACTCCGCGAGCGATGGAGCTAGGCGCTGCATCTGTCGGCAGGATCAAAGCCTTTGAAACGATGGCAGCGGAGCTGTCTACCGCAATTGACCTTGCGAAATCTCTTTCCTTGACCCCGAATGAAGGTCAAAGGTTCGGCCTTAACGTTAACATGGACGGGCGACGCCGGACTGCTTTTGAATTGCTGTCCTATCCCGGGAACGATTTGGCGGCATTGGTTAAAGTGTGGCCGGAGTTGGGAAGTCTGGCGGAGCGAGCGGCCGAGGGGCTTGAGATCGAGGCGAACTACGCAGTGTACCTCGATCGGCAGGCATCCGATATTGAGCAGCTAAAGAGGGATGGTAATAGATCCCTTCCACTTGATCTCGACTACTCCTCTCTGCCGGGTCTTTCCAACGAGCTGAAGCAGAAGATGACACGGCATCGGCCAGCGACTGTAGCAGCAGCGGAGCGGGTGGAGGGAATGACACCGGCCGCAATGGCGATCATCGTGGCGCGTGTCAGGGAGTGTGAACGGCTTGCAAGGAGCTCGGCGGCGTGAATGACAGGGCTTTAGACGAGCTTGTCAAGATTGCCGGGCCTGTTTCACGTGAAACATTTGTTGTTCTTCAGAATTTTCTAACCGAGTTCCATCGTTGGAACCGCGTGACGAACCTTGTCGCTCCCTCCACGCTGGAAGAGACATGGAATCGACATGTCTTGGATAGCGCTCAGCTCAGGCGCCTTTCGCCGCTCGCGCTCCGATGGGTTGATTTGGGGTCCGGGGGAGGGTTTCCCGGTCTGATTCTGGCAATCCTGCTTCGTGAGAGCCCTGGTGCTCATGTCCACCTGATAGAAAGCAATCGGAAAAAGGCGGCCTTTCTACAGGCTATGAGCGGCCTCTTTACATTGCCAACCACCGTGCATGCGCACCGAATTGAGGGTGTGCGCGGAAAGATAGAAATGCCCGACGCGGTAAGTTCGCGTGCCCTGGCCCCTCTCTCGCAGCTTCTGGGGCTCGGCGAGCCGTTCTTGTCAGGAGGCGCAACGGGCTATTTTCACAAAGGCCGTGAATATCGCCGCGAGGTTGAAGAAAGTTCTCACTCGTGGAGCTATGAACTGATAGAACATGCCAGCGTGGTTGAATCGCAAAGCGTGGTCCTGGAGATCAGGAGACTCGAGCGAATTCGTCCGCAATAAACGAAATAGCTATTTGCGGCACAATCGAATGTCCAGCACTCCCCGCATCATCACTATCGCCAACCAGAAGGGCGGCGTCGGCAAGACAACGACAGCGATTAATTTGGCGACGGCGCTCGCTGCTATCGGCGAACATGTGTTGTTGATCGACCTCGATCCCCAAGGGAATGCCAGCACGGGACTGGGCATCGACAAGCGCGACCGGTCATCTTCGTCCTATGACGTCATCACTGGAGCATTGAGCCTGGAAGAGGCGGCAATGGCGACGGCCGTGCCTGGCCTCTCCATCGTTCCGTCCACGCTCGATCTTCTGGGGGTGGAAATGGAGATTGCGGGAACAGCGGACCGCGTGTTGCGTTTGCGCAATGCGGTTCGGGCGTCCGCGGCTAGAGTAGGTCTCTATGACTATATCTTGATCGATTGCCCGCCTTCGCTCAACCTGTTGACGTTGAACTCGATGGCGGCTGCTGACTCTGTGCTCGTTCCTTTGCAATGCGAGTTCTTCGCCTTGGAGGGACTGAGTCAATTGCTGGAGACCGTTGAAGAGGTTCACCAGACGATCAATCCGGATCTGGCCATCCAGGGCATCGTGATGACCATGTATGATGGCCGCAACAATCTCGCCAATCAAGTGGTCGACGACGTTCGTGCGCATCTTGGCGACAAAGTCTACAATACGATCATTCCTCGCAATGTGCGCGTATCGGAGGCGCCATCCTACGGCAAGCCGGCAATCCTTTACGACCTCAAATGCTCCGGAAGTCAGGCCTACCTTCAGCTTGCGTCGGAGGTCATTCGCCAGGAACGCAAATTGCGAGCCGCGTGAGTTCAGACCATCAGCGATCCAGAAGCGTTATTTAGGCAAGATATTATGAACGAAGACGTTTCCAAGCGGCGATTGGGCCGTGGCCTTGCGGCTCTCATCGGCGAGATCGACAAGCCGCCGGTCGCACGGCAGGCGGTTGCGCCGAGCGACGGCAAGGTACCGATCGAATTCATCCAGCCCAATCCGCGCAATCCTCGCAGGGCGTTTGGCGATGCCGATCTGACTGACCTTGCGCAGTCGATCAAAGAACACGGTATTGTCCAGCCGGTCGTGGTGCGCCCCGCCGCCGATAATGCGAGCCGTTATGAGATCATCGCCGGCGAGCGTCGCTGGCGCGCGGCGCAACGTGCAGGTCTTGCAGAAATACCGGTGATCGTGCGTGACGTGAATGACCGCACCGCGCTGGAACTGGCGATCATCGAAAACGTCCAGCGGACGGACCTCAACCCCATCGAAGAGGCGATGGGCTATCAGCAGCTCATCGACGACCACAGCTATACGCAAGCCGACCTCGGCCAGGTGATCGGCAAAAGCCGTAGCCATGTTGCCAACACATTGAGGCTTCTGAAGCTTCCAGATGACATTCGCGCTTTGCTGATCGACGGTGCACTGTCGGCCGGCCACGCCCGCACCTTGGTCACGGCCCCCGATCCGGCGGCGCTGGCCAAGCGGATCGTCGAAGACGGGCTGTCGGTGCGCCAGGCAGAGGTGCTTGCACAGCAGCCGGTGGAGGCGCAGGTCGACACGCCTCCAAGGCCAGTTGCGGAGAAGGAGGCGGATACCATCGCCTTGGAAAAATTGCTTTCCGACGTGACAGGGTTGAAAGTGTTGATCAACCACAAGCAGAAGGGCGGCGAAGTACGTATCGCCTATCGCAGCCTGGAACAGCTAGACGAATTATGCCGCCGGCTAAAGAATTAGACGAAGCTGTCTAGCCATTTCGTTAGTCGGCATTCGAACTAGCGATTTGCGCCGCCGCGCGCCGCGTCGCGGGCGATGTCCATAAGCATTCGATGAGTCGCGGCAACCGCGAGTTCGGGACGCCGGCGGGTGAGCAAGACCGTTTCGTGCAGCCGTTCCAGGATGCGGGCAAGTGTCCGGCTGGGCCATCGCGCGAGCGCCTGTTCCACCAGCTTGCGGCGTGCGAAGAACACCGGCGGCCTTGCCGCGGCGACGGCCGACGCTGGATTGCCACCCTCTCTTTCCATGACCGCCCGCATCGCCTGGAGGGAGAGGAGCTGCCGCTGCAAAGCCGACAGCACGGCATAGGCCTGGCTGGTGCCGAGCGCCTGGCGTGAATAGGCGGTATCGAAAGCGGCGAGATTGCCTTCCAGTATGGCGTCCACCGCCTCGTCGACCGAAATGGACGAGACGTCGCCCGTCAGGGCGCGGACGTCGTCGACCAAGATGCGGTCCTGGCCCAGGGCGTAAAGCGCGAGCTTGGCGACCTCGGCGCGGGTCGCCATGCGGTCGCCGCCGAGATTGCGGCGCAGCAGGGCGCGTGCCTCCGGATCGATCGACAGGCCGGCGCCGCTCAACTCGTCATCGATCACCGTATCGACCGAGCGCGCATCGTCGCTGTAGCAGGGCAGGGCGATCGCCTGTCTGGCAGCCTCGACCGTCGAGCGCAGACCGACACCCTTCTTGAGGTCGCCGGCCTCGATCAGCACCGTGGTGTCCGGCGGCGGAGCGGCGCACAGCGCCTTGACGTCGTCGGCCAGCGCCTTCTGGCCGGCCGCGTTGCGCACCCATAGCAGGCGTTTGCCCGCGAACATCGGCAGCGTATTGGCCTCATCGACCAGCCGGCCTGAGTCCTTGTCGAGCTCGGAGGCATCGAGCCTGACCACGGAGAACGGGTCGTCGAGCGGCACGCCGGACTTCTCGGCAAAACGCCGCGCCCGTTCGCTGACCAAACCCCGGTCGGGCCCGTAGATCAGGACGATGGGCACCCCGGCTTGCGGCCGCGCCAACCAACCATCGACCTCATGTGCCTTGAGCTGTCCCATGCCCCGCGAGATATCACGATGCACGCGCATAGGTCATGCCAAATCATCCGTGACGACCTCAGGCTCAGCCGTTCAAAAATGTGCAGTCAGAGCTTCAACTGCATGTCGCGATGCGGAATGCCGGCATCGATATAGTCGTCGCCATAGGCCTCGAAGCCGAGTTTCCGGTAAAATTCGAATGCATGGGTTTGCGAACCCAGCCGAGCGTAAGGGGCCAGCCGATGATACCGTGCATGGTCGACGATGAAGTGGATCAGCGAAGCACCGGCGCCTCTTCCGCGAAAATCCCTGGACACGCAGACCCGCTGGATCTTGACGGCGCCGCCGACCACGTGGAACCGGGCGGCGCCCACCGGCTTTCCGTCCGATGTCGCGAGCACATGCGTGCAGATGCCATCCAGTCCGTCGACCTCGTCCTGTTCCGGGACACCTTGCTCGCCGATGAAGACCTCGCGGCGCAGTTTCGCACAGGCCGCCTTACCTGCCTCATCCGCGGCGATTCTTATCTCCACGATCTCGCTCCCAGATCATTTTAGCCGTTCCGAAGGTGTCGCCCTCTCCAGACAAACGATTCTATCTCAACCATCACGGTCTTCCAGCCTGATGTGGCAACAGCCGTCGCTATGTCCGGGCGTCCAGGTCGCATTGGAGAACCGCACCCCAGTCGCCTCGAACAGTCCAGGTCGAAAGCGCCAGCGATGCGGCCCGGACTGACCGCCAGGAAAGCCTCGCCGATCGACCGCGCGTCGTTCGGGCCGAACCCGGAGAAGGCCGCAGCCGCGACCTCGCGGCCGCGCCGCTCTACCACGGCAATCATGACGTCCTCGGCTTCCGCCGGCCCCAACCGGGATTCGGGTTCCTCGAAAAACAGCCTGCAGAGATCGGTGCGGTTGCGAAACGCGGCATCCAGTCCGCGGCTCAGAATCTCGGCGCGGGCCATGCTGTCGTTCATCGGTCGGTCTCCGTTCCGTCGCGCCGCGGCAGCTTCATCGCAGCCGCCACCAGCGCCTTTCCCATCTGTGACGCCGGCGTGGCGATGACCTGCCGCGCATCTCCCGTCTCGACGATCCGCCCCTGGTCCATGATGGCAACGCGGTGGGCGGCTTCCCTCACCAAAGCGAGATCGTGAGAAATGAACAGATAGGCGATATTCTTCTCCTGTTGCAGGCCGTGAAGCAGCGCCATGATTTCGGCACGCACCGAAACGTCGAGCGCCGACACGGCCTCGTCCAGCACGATCAGCTCCGGCGCGGTCGCCATTGCACGGGCGATTGCCACGCGCTGCCGTTGGCCGCCGGAAATCTCATGGATGCGGCGGCTACGCAAATTGTCGGGCAAGCCGACCCTTTCCAGCAGCGCGCCGACCGCCTGCGGGCGCTGGGCGCGGGCCACGATGCCATGGACGCGCAGCGGGTCCTCCAGCACGCGCTCCACCGTGGCGCGCGGATTGAAAGCGGCAAGCGGATCCTGGAACACCATTTGCCAGCGCCGCCGCAGCGCGCGCAGTTTTGACCCCCGCAGCGCCAAGAGGTCCTGGCCGGAAAAATGCAAGGTGCCGGCATCCGGCTCCAGCAGCCGCATCAGCACCCGCGCCAGCGTCGACTTGCCGCTGCCGGAAGGCCCGACCAGTGCCAGCGTTTCGCCCGCTGCAAGTTCGAGATCGACGCCGGCCAGTGCTGCTAAGCGGCCATCGTCGCGCCGAAAGGCTTTTCGCAGTTCGGTGGCGGAGAGCAGCGGGCCGGTCATCGATCGTGCCACGGATAGGACGGGGCAAAAAGTGCCGCCGTGATCCTCGACGCCTCGCCTGCGGCAGGACTTCGAGGCACCACCCCCTCGCCGCCTCGCTTCGCACGGCATCTCTCCCCCGGCCCGGGGGAGAGGAAATGCACTGCCGCAATGCCGACGCTTTTCCAGCTTGGGTTCCTCTCCCCCGGGTAGGGGGAGAGGTGGCCCGAAGGGCCGGTGAGGGGGTGATGCCGAAACGAGCCGGCGAAGCCGGATCGGGTCGGATAAGCTGTCTGCAGAATAACGGATGAAACCGGCAGCCAGCTAGAGGCACAGGAACATTTGGAGTTCATGCTCTGCCCTCCAGAACTCCTGCCGATCCATCCAGCGTCAAACACGCCGCAAGCAGTGCACGTGTATAGTCCGCCTTCGGCCGAGCCACAATTTCGGCGGTCTCGCCCGCCTCCACAACCGCGCCGTCCTTCAGCACGACAATCCGGTCGGCGACGGTAGCAGCCAGCGCAATGTCATGGCTGACAATGAGGAGAGCCATGCCGGTTTCGCGGACCAGCCGGTCGATCAGTCGGACGATCTCGGCTTGCACGATCGTATCCAGCGCGCTGGTCGGTTCGTCGGCGATCAGCAGCGCAGGACCGGCCGCGATCGCCGCGGCGATGCCGACACGTTGCCGCTGGCCACCGGAAAGCTGGTGCGGATAAGATTTCAAGAGCGCGCCAGGCAGCCGCACGCGTTCGAACAACTCAACTGCCAGCGCCACGGCCCGTCGCCGCGAAAGTCCCAGGTTCACCTCCGCCACTTCCGCGACCTGCGCGCCGACCGACATGACAGGATCGAGCGTACCGCCGGGATCCTGGAACACGAAGCCGACATCTTTTCCGTTGCGAGGCGGCTCGGCCAGTCCCGGCCATCGGATGATGCCTTCGCCAGTCGCCTCGCGCGGCAGCAGACCGGCAACTGCCAGCGCCAATGAACTCTTTCCCGAGCCGCTTTCGCCGATCACCGCGACGCGCTCGCCGGCGCCGAGTGACAGATCGATGCCGCGCAACGCCTCCACTTCCGAGACGCCGGAGCGATAGCGGACGCGCAGTCCTGAAATCCCCAGCAGCGGTTTCAGGATAGACTCCTGCGCGCGGCGGATGCCTCAACAATGCCTTCGCCGGTCAGGTAGACACCCAGCACCGACAGGACCAGCGCGATGCCGGGAATGATCGACAGGAAGGGCGCCGAGCGCAGCACCGTCCGCCCCTCGGCGATCATGCCCCCCCAGGTCACTCGGTTTGGGTCGCCAAGCCCGAGGAAGGAGAGCGACGCCTCAATCAGGACTGCGCCCGCGACGATGACAGAGCTTAGCGCCAGCACCGGCGGAAGCGCATTGGGCAGCACCTCGCGCAACGCGATCTCCACCGGATGCATGCCGACGACCCGTGCCCCCGCGACGAAATCGCGCTCGCGCAGCGACAGGATCTCGGCGCGTGCGATGCGCGCCGGTCCGGTCCATGCGCCAAGTGCGATAGCCGCCACGACGGTGGTCAGCGACGGTCCGACGACACTGACGAAAGCCAGTGCCAGCAGGAAGGCAGGGACGGTCTGGAACGCGTCCGTGATGCGCATCAGAACCTCGTCGGTCCAGCCGCCGGCAAAACCGGCCGCGGTGCCGACCATGCTGCCGATCACGATTGCAGCGGCCGCGGCGGCCAACCCGACTGCCAGCGATGTCCGCGCTCCGTGAAAGAGCCCTGCGAGGACATCGCGGCCAAGCCGGTCGGTTCCCAGGGGATGTGCCCAGTCCTGGAAGGGCTGGGTCAGCGGCGGTCCGGCAATGGAGAGCGGGTCCGCGGGAAACAGCGCCGGCGCCAGAAGCGCCATCGCAGCTAGCGCCGCCAGGATCACCATACCGGCGACGGCCTCCGGCGACCGGAAGAACCGCGCGGCATTCATGCTGCCGCCTCACTTGCGCCGACTCGCGGATCGAGGGCTGCGTAGAGGCAATCGACGACGAGGTTGATGAGGATCACCAGGACGGCGCTGACTAGGATGATGCCGAGCAGCAGCGGCGTGTCGCGCGCGCTCACCGCCTCCTGCGCCAGCCGGCCGAGGCCGGGCACGGAGAACAGGCTTTCAATGACGACGCTTCCTCCCAGCATCGCGGCGGATTGCAGGCCGAGCATGGTCACCAGCGGCAGCAGCGCGTTTCGCGCGACATGTCGGATGGCAATGCGCCGCCGCGGTACGCCGCGGGCCCGGGCGGCCAGCACGAAATCCATACGCCAGGCCTCGGCCATTCCAGCGCGCATGACCCTGAGATAAAGCGCCAGATAGATGAAACCGAGGCTGGCCACCGGCAGCACCAGATGCCGGGCGATGTCCAGCGCCCGCTCCAGACCCTGCTTGCCGGAAGCAATGGTCTCCATGCCGCTCACCGGCAGCCAACGCAGTTGAACAGCGAAGACAACCGTCAGCACCAGACCGAGCCAGAACCCCGGCACGGCATAAAGCGCGAGCGAGCCGATCGACAGCAGGCGGTCACGCAAATTGCCCGGCCGTGAGCCGGCAAAGAGTCCCAGCAGCGAGCCGAGCGAGAACGACAATGCGGTGGCGCTGCCCATCAGCAGCAGTGTGTTGGGCAGCCGCTCGAGCACCACGTCGAGCACCGGCCGGGAGAAGGATACGGACTGCCCGAGATCGAGGTGGACGAGCGACCAGAGGTAAAAACCCAACCGTGCCAGCGCTGACTGGTTGAGACCCCAGGATTGCCGCAGCTCTTCGATCATTTTCGCATCGCCGCCGATCGAAACCACATAGGCGTCGACGGCGTCGCCGGGTGCGGCCTCCAGAAGGAAAAACCCGCCGACGATGACGATCGCCAGCACGGGAACAGCGCCGACCAGCCGGCGGAGGATGAGCTTTCGGATGCGGGTCATGACCGCCGGCAAAATGCGAGGAGGGTTGCGCTCACCTCAGGAATTGAGCATTCGCAACGACTCCACGCAAGTCGTACGGGCGCCTCACGCCTCCACCCACGTATCCGCCCAATTCGACACCACCCAGCGCGGGTTGTTGGCGATGTTCTTCACGCTCGTCCGCGCCACCGAGATGAATCCCCATTCGGCGACGTTGATCAGCGGCAGGTCCTCCTCGACCTTTTTCTGGAACTCGCGGTATAGCTCGGTCCGTGCCGCAGGGTCGATCGTCTCGGCTGCCTTGGCGATCAGCGCGTCGATGCCGTCGTTCTTATAGCCGCCCTGGTTGGAGAACGGCACGCCGTCCGGAATGCCGCTCTGTACCAGGATCGTGGTCGAGATCGCCGGGTCGCCGCGGAACACAGGCGGCGCCACCGCCAGATCGAAGGCATGGTCGGTGTAGACCGCCTTCTGGTGGGCGGCGGCGTCGTTGTTGACAAGCTGCGCGTCGATGCCGACGGCGGCCAAAGCCTGACGCAGATAATCGCCGAACTGGCGCGTCTCATTGAAATAAGGAGCCGGCAAAAGTTTGAGCGAGAACCGGTTGCCGTCGGCGCCGCGCTTGTAGCCGGCCTCGTCGAGCAGGGCGTTGGCCTTGGCCACGTCGAATGAATATTGCGGGACATCACCCGTATAGAACTGCTTGTCGTTGACCGGCACCGGGCCGGTCGATGCCGTCGCGTAGCCGAGGAAAATCGTGTCGACCACGAATTTCTTGTCGATGGCATGGGCGATCGCCTGCCTCACCTTGAGGTCGGCCAGTTCCTTGCGGCGATGGTTGATCTCGACGACGAGCTGATAGGTAAGCCCCTCATAACCTCGTGAAACCACCGCGATGCCTGGAACTTTGGAGATGCGGGCGAGGTCGGCCAAAGGCACCGCCGAGAACGCGGCGAGATGGATTTCTTCCGCCTCCAGCGCACCGGCCGCCGCCGCGCGGTCGGGCAGCACGCGATAGACGATCTCGTCGAGATAGGGCAGGTCCTTTCCCCAATAGGAGGTGTTTTTCTCCAACCGGTAGTATTCGCCCGGTTTGTATTCTGCGAATTTGAACGGGCCGGTGCCGACCGGGGCATTGTTAGCCGGATTCTTATCTATCTCGCCGACTTCATAGAGATGCTTCGGCAGCACGCTGGTCAGCGGCGGCAGGGCGTTGCGGATAAGCTGGAACGGCGTCGGTTTCGAGAAGCGGAAGATGGCGGTGTGTTCGTCCGGCGTGTCGACGGCCTCCAGATCCTTGAACACCACGCGGCCGAGATTCTGCAGCGGTTTCCAAACCTGGAGCGCGGAGAAAGCCACGTCGGCGGAGGTGAAGGGTTTGCCGTCATGCCAGGTCACACCCTCGCGCAGCTTGAAGGTGACGGTCAGCCCGTCGGCGGACCCTTCCCAACTGGTCGCCAGTCGTGGCTCCAATCCGTCCTTGCCTTCAAAAGAAGCCTCGGCCAGCGGCTCAACCACCTTGCTCGATACGAAAAAAACGCCGTTCGAGGCGACCATGGCGGGGTTGAGGTTTCGCGGTTCGGAATCGGCGGCGACGATCAACCGGCCGCCTTTCGTCGGTGTCTGTGCCCAGAGGCTCGACGGCAGGGCGGTCGAGGCGAGCAGAGCCGCCGTACCAGAAAGCAGTGAACGTCTCGAAATCGGCAGAAGCGGCATTGTCGTGGGTCCCTGGCTCGGCGTCCTTGCCCAGCATCAATTAGGCAGATTAAGCCGGTCAGCCACAAGGGGCGAGGAAGGAAATGTTGCTGGCACAAGCTTGTCAGGAAATCGGCGTGCCGTGGAAGCACAAAACGGGGAAAAGACCGGTTCCGGCAAGCGCGTGAGAGCTCCGCGTCAGCGCATCTGACCTCCGATACCTTGCCCTTCCGCCTAAGCCTATGATCGGGAACGAAATTACGGACTTGCCGCGGCAAGGATCGGCCTGCCAGATGCGTCGCGCAGCGCCGGATCGCCCACGGCAACAAAGGCGGGATTGGCGAAATCCGCCTCGCCTGCCTGGCCTCGTTTCCCGTAAGTCATTGGAATCCCGTCGATCGTCGCCGTCATTCCGCCGGCGGCGCGCAAGATCGCGTCTCCCGCCGCGGTGTCCCATTCCATGGTGCGCCCGAAACGCGGATAGATGTCTGCCTCGCCGCACGCAATCAGGCAGAATTTGAGCGAGGAACCGCGCGAGACGAAGCCATCGACATCGAAGCGCTCCAGCCAAACCATTGTTTCGTCTGTACAATTCGAGCGGCTGCCGACCGCGGCGAGGCGTTTTGGCACCGGCCGCGCCTTGATCGGCCGCAATTCGTCGGCCAGCCCATGGGTCACATCGGCGCGCCAGGCGGTGCCTTTCGCAGCCACGAAAATCTGACCCAGAGCCGGGGCGTAGATCATGCCCAGAACCGGTTTATCCTTTTCGATCAAGGCGATATTGACCGTAAACTCGCCGTTGCGGTTGATGAATTCGCGCGTCCCGTCGAGCGGGTCGACGAGGAAAAACCGGTCCGAAATCTCTGGCACCCGGCCGGCGGAAACCTCCTCTTCGGCAATCACCGGTATATCGGCCGCTTCAGAGCTAAGCGCCTGAAGAATAACGGCTTCCGCCCTCTGGTCCGCCTCGGTCACCGGCGAGCCGTCGCCCTTGTGAATATGGCGAAATGTGCTGTCGGCATAAACCGCCATGATTTCGCGGCCGGCGGCAAGGCCGATCTCGATCAGGGTTTTTGGCGTCAGGGGCACTGGGCTTGCCGAATTTTGTATGAAATCTTTCGTCTTGGCCTAGCGCACCGGTTTGTCAAAATCCAGACCGATCAAGACATTAGCCCCGCAATTCACGCGCATGGCTGGGATGTATAGACAAGCTTCCCGATTTCATGCTCCGCTGGCTGGATCGGCAAATTTTCCTCCATCCGGGCATCGGCATGACCAATCTTTTCGACCTCAGCGGCCGCAAGGCGTTTGTGACCGGAGCCAGCAGGGGCATAGGCCAAACTATCGCAGTGGCTCTGGCCGATGCCGGCGCCGATGTCGCCATCTCCGCGCGGAAGCTGGATTCGCTCGTGGAAACAAAGGTTACGATCAAGGCACTCGGCCGCAGATGTGTCGTCCAGGCGCAAGACGTCAGCGACGTCAGCGCGTCGGCAGAAGCCATCAAGGAGGCCGCGAAAGCACTCGGCGGCCTCGACATCCTCGTCAACAATGCCGGTTACGAGGAGGTCCGTCCCTCGCTGGAAGTGGATGAAGCCCTGTGGGACCGCATCGTCGAGACCAATCTGAAAGGCGCCTTCTTTGCCGCCCAGGCCGCCTCCAAGATTATGGAATCAAATGGAAAAGGCGGTGCGATCGTCAATCTTTGTTCGCTGACTTCCTATGTCGGCATCCCCACCGCCGTGGCCTACGGCTCCTCGAAGACGGGGCTTTTGGGCATGACCCGGGCGCTGGCCACCGAATGGGCGCCGCTCGGAATCCGCGTCAACGCCATCGCGCCCGGCTATTTCCATACAGCTATGACGGATGTTTTTTATCAGGATGCCGGCTGGCAGCAGGCCATGCTCGACAAAATTCCGCAAAAGCGCTTCGGGACCATGCAAGATATTGGCGGAACAGTGGTTTTCTTGGCGAGCGAAGCGTCGGCCTATGTGACCGGACACTGCATCCCGATCGACGGCGGCTATCTCGCGTCCATCTGAAACCGGCGAAATTTAATCCGGCTTTCGAAGCGAAAACTCTTGTCTACCGAACGGATTCCCGCTTGTATAAGGTTGTATATACGAGTTAACGGCCGCGCCACGCGCTGTTTGGAGGGTAAGCATGCAGCAGGCGATGCGGGCGGCGGCGGCAAAAGATGCCGCGAAGGCCCCGCCGTTCGCAGTCGCGGCGCGGAACGTCGGCATGGATTTCGATGGGATCCATGCGGTGAAAAATGCGTCCTTCGACCTGCCGAAGGGCAAGTTTTTGACGATTCTCGGCCCGTCCGGCTCGGGCAAGACGACGCTGCTCCGAATGATCGCCGGGTTCCAGACGCCCACCTCCGGCGAAATCTTTATCAATGGCGATGCCGTCAGTGCCGTGCCGCCGCACAGGCGCTCGATCGGGATGGTGTTCCAGCGGCTGGCGTTGTTCCCGCACATGACCGCCGCCGAGAACGTCGCCTTTCCCTTGAAAATGCGAAGGCGCGACGCCCGTACGATTCCTCAAAAAGTCGAACGTTATCTGGAACTTGTGAAACTCGGCGGCTATGGCGGCCGGCGAATCCACGAGCTTTCCGGTGGCCAGCAGCAGCGCGTGGCGATCGCCCGCGCGCTGGTGTTCGAGCCGGATCTTTTGCTGCTCGACGAGCCACTTGCCGCGCTCGACCGCAAGCTGCGCGAGGAAATGCAATTGGAGTTCCGCCGCATCCAGCGGGAACTCGGAGTGACGACAATCAACGTCACCCACGACCAGCGTGAGGCCCTCGTCGTCTCGGACGAGATCATCGTCATGGACAAGGGCGAGATCCAGCAGATCGCCCGACCCGCAACGACCTATCGGCAGCCGCACAACGCCTTTGTCGCCAATTTCATTGGTGTGACCAATTTCCTTACGGGCACCGTGCGGAAGGTCGAGGGTGGCCTTGTGTCGCTGGTTCATGACGACGTCGAAATCCAGGGAGCGGCCAGCGACCAGCGGTCGCCGCCTAAGATTGGCGGAACCGCGTCGGGTGCGATCCGCGCCGAACAGATCAGGATCGCGGGCGAAGCCAGCCGACTGACGGAGCTGAACAAGATTCTCGATGGCGTGGTGTCGGACGCGATCTTCGAAGGGGAGCGAGTCGTCTACGAGGTGACGGTCCCTCAACTAGGCGGCTTGCTGTTCAGGGTCTTCGACCATGATCCCGAAGGCCATTCCCAGCATGAAATCGGTTCGAAGGTGTTCCTCGGCTGGAATGCCCGGGACGTGCTCGTATTTTCATAGAGTCAACCAGAGGAGAACGACAATGAAAGAGCAGAAATTGTCCATGCCTTTTGTCAATCGCCGTACCTTGCTGCAGGGGGCGGCTGCGCTCGGGGGCGCATCGGCGCTCGGTCTGCGCGGAGCCTTCGCGCAGGAGCCGCCTAAACCCGCCGAGATCATCGTGCGCGCCTGGGGCGGAAGCTGGGTCGACAGTTTAAAGGCGGGCGTGTCGGACCCCTTTACAAAGGCGACCGGTATCGCCGTCCGCCACGATCTCACCGAGGACAACGAGATCCAGCCGAAAGTGTGGGCCGCTGTGGCGCAGAAGCGCGTGCCGCCGATCCATATCAATTGGGACACGACCACCAACGCCACCAAATCGGCGTTGCGGGGCGTGACGGAGGACCTGTCCGATCTTTCCAACCTGAAGGACGTCACCGATCTCGCCAAGCCGGTCGGGCTGGACGGCTATCCGATCGTCAATACCTATGGCTATGTCTACGTGCTTGCCTACCGGCCGGCAGCGTTCCCGGACGGTGCGCCGAAATCGTGGAAGGATTTGCTCGACCCGAAGCTGACGGGGAGGGTCGCTTTCTACAATGACGGCATCGGTTTCCATTTTCCGGCGCAGGTAGCCGGGGGCGGCAAGCTGGAGGACATTCCAGCCAACATGCAGCCGGCCTGGGATTTCATCACCAAGATGAAGGCGCAGAAGCCGCTGCTCGGCGAGGACCCGGACTTCACGACCTGGTTCCAGAACGGCGAGATCGATGCCGCCTGCACAATCTCCACCAACGCTCGCGAAGCCAAGAAGAACGGCATCGACATCAAATGGGTGGTCCCGGAAGAGGGCTGCAAGTTCGACACGGATGGACTGTGGATCCCGAAGGGCCTGCCCGAGAACGAACTCTACTGGGCCAAGCAGTACATCAATTTCGCGCTGACCAAGGACGCGCAGCAGGTCTGGCTCGACGGCCTCGGCCTGCCGGGCGTCGTGCCCGGCCTGACGCCGCCCGCCGATCTCGTCGGCGACCCGTCCTACCCGACCAAGGAAGAGGATTTCAAACACCTCATCCGCATCTCGTCCAAGGTGCAGGTCGAGAACGAGAGTGACTGGTTCGGAAAATTCAAGGCGATCATGCAGGGGTGAGAAACGTCCGGCCGGAGGCCGGCGAAAAGCCAACGATTTGGCTTTTCGAGTTTCGAACGCCCGGAGCCATAGCGGAGGGCAGGGGCGCGGAGAAAGACGAGTGGAAGATTGAACAGGGGGATGGGTCATTCAAGAGGTACTCCATCCTGAAGCGACCCCACCCCCGCCTTGTCGGCTTCGCTTCGCTCCGAGCGTCGCGCCTCGCCCTCCGCTTTCGCTCCGGGCGTTCGTCGTTCGAAAAGCCAAATCGTTGGCTTTTCGTCCGCTTCGCGGACCACTCCTCACCCCCGCAAGGGGGAGGGTGAGACGGCGCTCATTTGAGTTAGGAATTTGATGGCGACATCACGCACGGCCTATCCCCTCTCCTGGCGCATCATGGATGCGCTGGAAGGTTTTGCGGCGGCCGTATGGCCACGCTCGATGGCGCGCGCCACGCCATACCTGATGCTGGCGCCGGCGCTGCTGTTGGTCGGCCTGCTGGTGCTCGGTCTGCTGCAGATGGCCGATGCCAGCCTGCGCACGCTCGACACCAACACCTTCCTGCTTTCGGACAATTATTCGCTGGCTAATTATCATCGCGCCGTCACCGAACCGCTGTTCGCCGTCGTCGCCTGGCGCAGTTTTCTGGCGGCCGTCATCGTCACCGCCCTCACGCTGATCTTCGCCTTCCCCTATGCCTATCTGATGGTGCGGACGAGCTCGTCCGCGCTGCGAAAGATCCTGCTTATCGCACTGTTCCTGCCCTTCTTCATCGGCCAGGTGGTACGCGCCTATGGCTGGCTGATCATCCTGGGCAACCAGGGCATGGTGAACGAGGCACTCGGCCTGGTCGGCATCCCGCCGATGCGGCTGATCTACAATTATCCGGCGGTGCTGTTCGGCCTTATCCAATACATGCTGCCCTTCGCGGTGCTGATGCTGGCGCCGGCGTTGACGGCGATCCCGGAAGAACTGGAAGCGGCCGCCGGCTCGCTTGGCGCCAACTGGGCGCGCAGCTTCCGTCATGTCGTGCTGCCGCTCTGCCGGCCGGGTTTCATCGGCGCAGGGGTGGTGGTGATGACGTTGTCGCTGACGGATTTCGCCGTGCCGGCCATTCTTGGCGGCGGCTCGCAGGATTTCATCGCCAATGCGATCTACGACCAGTTCTTCCGTACTTCCGACCAGGGGCTGGGCGCGACACTGGCGCTGATGCTCGTGGCGCTGGGGTCGATCGTTGTCGGCCTGGTCTTCGCGCTGTTCGGCGCGGGCACGCTTGCCGTATCGAGGAAGCGCCGATGACCGAGCCGCTGTCCAAGAGACTGGTGCTGTGGGCCTTCGTCATCGTGGCGATCGTGACGCTGTCTGCGCCCACCATCGTGGTGCTGGGCGCCTCCTTCACCGCCGGCAACATCATCACCTTCCCACCTGACGGTTTTTCGCTGAAATGGTACGCGGCGATCTCGCAGGCGAGCGACCTGCGGAATGCCTTTGTGCGCACTTTGTGGGTTGCGGCCGTCTGCACCGTCGTTGCCATTCCAGTCGGCACACTGGCCGGCATCGCGCTCGCCAAGTATGGCGTGCGTTTCGAGCGGACGATCCAGACCTACCTGCTTCTGCCCTTCACCATTCCACTTATCGGCTCGGGCATCGGCCTGATGCTCATTTTTGGCAATGCCGGCATTCTGGGCCAGCTCTGGCCGGTGGGTATAGCCTGCTGTGTCATCAACCTGCCCTTCATGATCTGGGCGGTGACGGCGAGTGCGGCCGGCCTTGATCCGGACCTCGAACTCGCCGCGGCCAATTGCGGCGCCCCGCCACTGCAGGTTTTCTTTTTCGTCACGCTGCCGGCGGTGATGCCGGGCGTCATCACCGGGTCGCTGCTGATGTTCATCCTGGCGCTGAACGAGTTCCTGGTCAGCCTGCTCTTGACCGATGCGCGCATCGTGACCCTGCCGGTGCAGATCTACAATTCGATCCGTTCCATCATCACGCCCGACCTCGCCGCCATTTCGGTGGTGTTCATCGCCTGCTCAGGCCTCGCCATCGTGTTGCTCGATAGGCTGGTCGGGCTCGAAATTTTCCTCAAGTCGAAGTGACCACAGGCCGGCCAAGGCCGGAAGGAACTGCCATGCAAATAAACGTCTCCTTTCACGAACTCGCCAAGCTTGGTCCGGATCAGCGCGAGGCGCTGATGAAGCGTTCGGAGACCGACCTTTCCGGTTTCATCGAGAAGGTGCGGCCGATCATCGAGGCGGTGCGCACGGAGGGCGATGCGGCGCTGCTGCGTTTTTCCCGCGATTTCGACAAGGCCGACGTCAAGCCCGGCGCGCTGAAGGTGACGGAGGCCGAGTTCGACCATGCCTTCACGCTGGTCGATGGCGAGGTTCAGGATGCGATCCGCTTCGGCATCGACAACATCCGGCATTTCCATGAGGAACAGAAACCCGAGGCAATGTGGCTGAAGGAGATTCGGCCCGGCGCCTATGCCGGCGACCGTTTTTCGCCGATCCGCTCCGTCGCGCTCTATGTGCCGCGCGGCAAGGGCGCCTTTCCGTCGGTGACGATGATGACGGCGGTTCCGGCCGTGGTGGCCGGTGTGCCGGACCTCGCCATCGTCACGCCGCCGGCTCCGGACGGTTCCGTGGATGCCGCGACGCTGGTCGCGGCGCGCATCGCCGGGGTCCAGACAGTCTATAAGGTGGGAGGCGCACAGGCGGTGGCGGCGGTTGCCTACGGAACGGAAACGGTGAAGAAGGCGCTCAAGATCGTCGGCCCCGGCAGCCCGTGGGTGGTGGCCGCCAAGCGGCTGCTGGCCGGAACCATCGATCCCGGCCTGCCCGCCGGACCTTCCGAGGCGATCATTTTCGCGGACGACAGTGTGCATGGCGGGCTGGCGGCGCTGGACCTCTTGATCGAGGCGGAGCACGGGCCGGATTCGTCCGCCTATCTCGTCACCCACAGCCGCCGCATCGCCGAGGAGGCTATTGCCGCGTTGCCGGAACACTGGGCGCGCATGACCGAACAGCGCGTCGCCTTCTCCACCGCGGTGCTGACCGGGGCCTATGGCGGCATCGTGCTGACGCCGTCGGTCGAGGAGAGCTATCGCTTCGTCAACGACTATGCGCCGGAGCATCTGGAGATCCTGTCCACCGATCCCTTCACCCATCTCGGCCATATCACCGAGGCGGCCGAAATCCTGATGGGACCGCACACGCCGGTGTCGATCGGCAATTTCGGGCTTGGGCCGAACGCCGTGCTGCCGACCAGCCGCTGGGCGCGCACCTGCGGGCCGCTGTCGGTGACCGATTTCGTCAAGCGTTCGTCGATCGGTTACGTCACGGCCGCCGCCTATCCGCAATTCGCGAAGGCCGCGCGCACACTAGCACGTTACGAGGGATTTTCGTCGCATGAACATGCGGTGTCGGCCGTGCGCGAAAAATATCTGGCGAAGGCATGAGCCGATGAAGGCGGCACGGCTCTATGCGGCTGGCGACTTGCGTGTCGAGGAGATATCCCTCCCCGGCGAATTGGAGCCCGGTTGGGTGCGCCTCAAGGTAGCCGCCGCCGGCATCTGCGGCTCCGATCTGCATAATTTCCGCACCGGTCAATGGATTTCGCGCAGCCCGAGCACGGCCGGCCACGAATTCGCCGGCGTGATCACGGCCGTCGGCGAGGGTGTGGCGGGGTTTTCGCCGGGCGATCCTGCCGTCGCGGATTCGCGCTTTTGGTGCGGCGCCTGCCCGAACTGCCGGGCAGGGCGGAAAAACGTCTGCGAGACGCTGGGTTTCGTCGGCGAGGTCTGCGACGGTGGATTCGCCGAGGAAGTGGCTTTGCCGGCGCGGCTGCTCGTCAGCCATGATCCGGCGCTCGATCCGCGCATTGCGGCGATGGCCGAGCCGGTAGCGGTGGCGTTGCATGCAATTCGCCGGCTAAATATACCGAGAGGCGAGCCGATTCTGATCGTGGGCTGCGGTCCTATCGGTGGCTTCGCTGCGCTCCTTTTGTCGCGGCTGCATGATGGCTTGGTGCTCGTCGCGGACCGCAATGAGGCCCGTGTGAAGCTCGTGGCCGAGGTGACCGGCGCGCATCCGGTCACTCTCGACAAGGGGTCGGTCGCGGCTCTTCTCGGCGACAGCCGTCCGCTCCGCCATGCGCTCGACGCGACCGGCAGCGTGCCGGCGATCAGGGCGCTGATCGACCTGCTTGCGGGCGGCGGCACGCTCGGGCTGGTCGGCATCGCGCATCAGCGTCTCGATCTCGATCCCAACCTGCTGGTCGAGCGTGAGATTTCGCTGGTTGGCTGCCATGTCTATGCCGACGAACTCGCCGAGGTTGTCGGCCTGCTGCCTTCGCTGCAGCCGCAGCTTCTGCGGCTGATCGATGAGGAGATCGGCATCGACGATATACCCGCCGCCTATCGTCGGCTGCTTTCTGGCCAAAGCGCTGGGCTGAAGACGCTTATCCGCATGACCGGGTTGTCGCGATGACCGATCGCGACGCCTCTGCCTCGCAGGGACCATCGACTGGCCTGCCCGATACGGCGAGCCCGCTCTACGAAAAGGTCAAGGATTTTGTGCTGGCCAACATCGGCAGCGGCAAATGGTCGAAGGACCAACGGCTGCCCTCCGAGAACGAGCTGGTGAGCGCGCTCGGTGTGTCGCGCATGACCGTGCACCGGGCGCTGCGGGAGCTGACCTCCGAGGGCCATCTGCTGCGCATCCAGGGTGTCGGCACGTTCGTGGCGCCGCCGAAACCGCAATCGACGCTGATCGAGATCGCCAATATCGCCAGCGAGATCCGCGCGCGCGGCAGCCGCCATCGCGCCGAAGTGGTGCTGGTTGAACAAATCGCGGAACCGGAGCCGGTTCTGGTGGCGGCGTTCGAATTCACCAGCCGGCAGCCGATCGGGCATTCGATCATCACGCATTTCGAGAACGACGTGCCCGTGCAGCTCGAGGAGCGCTTCGTCAATTCGAACCTCGTGCCCGATTATCACCGGCAGGATTTTTCGCACATGACCACCTACGATTATTTGCAGCAAGCGACGCCGCTGACCGAGGTGGAGCAGGTGATTTCCGCCGTTCCCGCCGATGCCTATGTTTCTCGGCACCTTGCGATTCGGCAGGGCGATCCGTGCCTGCTCCTCCATCGCCGCACCTGGTCCGGGCCGGTCATCGCCACGGTCAATAGTTTCACCTATGCCGGAAGCTATTCGCTCGGCAGCCGCTACGCTCCGACTTTGTCCAACTGAGGCTGGCGAGGAGACGCGACGGCAAAGGCTCTCAATTCGGTGACACCCGGCGCTATTCGACGCTGGTTTCAATCTTTTCCATATCGTCGTCGGAGAGGCCGAAATGGTGCCCGATCTCGTGGATCAGCACGTGGTTGACGATCGAGCCGAGCGTCTCCTCGTTCTCCGCCCAGTAGTCGAGGATGGCGCGGCGATAGAGGGTGACGCGGTTCGGTCCCTCACCGGTCGCCGGGTTCCAACGCTCGGCGATGCCGCGGCCCTCGAACAGGCCGAGCAGATCGAAGGGAGTCTCGAGCGACAGGTCGTCCATGATCTCTTCGGTGGGGAACTCGGCGATCTGGATCACCACCTCGCCCGTCAGCGTCCGGAAATGCTCGGGGAGATGGGCGTAGGCCTCCAGGGCCATGAGTTCGAATTCCTCGATCGAGGGGGAGAGCTGGTCGTGCCAGGCGCGGGTCTGGTAGATGCGGGCCATTCCTAGTCCTTTTTCGGGCATATAGCCTTTTGCCCCGCGTGTTTCGAGGCTTTTGCGTACCGGCCAGTGAAAACCAGCAGGGCAAGGAATAAATTCTTGCCCTGTCTCGCTTGACTCTCTCGTTCCGCTCTGGAATCTATTAGAACATAACAGGAACAATTCCGATCGGATGAACCGACATGGCGTCTGTGGCCGTGGCGCGGGATGTCGTGCGCGACCTGCGTCACAAAATCGCGAAGATCGAAGGCCGGCTGGCCGAGCGCTTCGAGCAAACGCAAGAGGCGGGCGGGAACGGTGTGCTGCGGCGCAAGGTCTCCGGCCCGTCCGTTCTGCGTACGGGTGTGGAGCGCTTCGACGGCGTGCTCGGTGGCGGCTTGCCCGCAGCCGGACTGATCGAGGTACATGCGAGCACGGTTCGCGAAGCCGCGTCCGCGACGGGTTTAGTGTTGGCGCTTCTTCGGCGGCTGCCGGCGCCGGAGGCCGCAGCGCCGCTGCTGTGGATCGGCACGTCGGAAATCTTTCGCGAAGCGGGCAGACCCTATGCGCCGGGACTAGCAGCGCATTTCGGTCTCCGGCCGGAAAATCTGCTCATTGCCGAAGCGGAAAAACTTGCCGATGTTCTGTGGGTTGCGGAAGAAGCGGGACGGCTCGACACTTTCCTCGCCGTCCTCCTTGAAATCCGAGGTTCGGCGCCGGTCCTCGATCTGACAGCGACACGTCGCCTGCATCGTCGTGCGCTGCTGGCGGGCCGCCCGCTCTTTCTTGTCCGCGCAGCTTGCGAACCGGAGCCGACAGCGGCGCCGGTCCGCCTGCTGGTGGCGCCGGCGCCGGCTGCGCAGCGCGCAACCTTGTCGGGTCCGCTTACTGGCTCGATTGGGCCGCCTGCTTTCCAAGTCACCGTCAGCAAAAGCCGTACCGCCATCCCCGCCACATTCACGCTGGAGTGGAACGATGATGCATTCCAGGAAAGACGCGACCAGCCCGCAAAGGATACTGGCGCTGTGGTTTCCCTATCTGCCGACCGACAGGCTGCGCCGTCAGCGCTTCGGCCGGTCGTGGCGTTTCCGTCCCGTGAAGGCGCCGCCGCTGGTGCTGAGCCGTCGCGACAGCAATACACAACGCATCGCCGCGCTCGACGCGCAGGCTAGGGCGCTGAATCTGAAAGCCGGCATGGGTGTCGGCGAGGCACGCGCGATGCACCCCAACATCGAAGCGGTCGAGGCGGAGCCGGAAGCGGACCGGCGCCTCCTGGAAGGGCTCGCCGATTGGTGCGACCGCTATACGCCGCTGGTGGCATTAGACGGAACGGACGGGCTTTTTCTCGACATCACCGGCTGCGCCCATCTTTTTGGCGGCGAGCGTGGCATGATGGACGATCTGCTTTGCCGTTTCTTCCACCAGGGTTTTGAAATCCGCGCGGGCCTCGCCTCGACACCCGGGGCCGCATGGGCCGCGGCACGTTTCAGTGGCGATCTGATCGTCGCTCCCGGCCAAGAGGAGGAATTGATCTCGCCCCTGCCCCTGTCGGCGCTGCGCATCGATCCGGGGATTTGCGGCAGTCTCGAAAGCGTCGGCCTGCGCACGGTCGGCGCGGTTATGGCGGCGCCGCGTGCGCCGCTGACGCGGCGTTTCGGACCTACTTTACTCCTGCGTCTGGACCAGGCGCTCGGCCAGCTCGAGGAAGCGATCTCCCCACGTTTGCCGGTCGCGGCGCTTTCGGTCGAACGTCACCTTGCCGAACCAATCATCCTCACTGACGACATCGAGCTTCTGACAAAAATGCTGGCCGAAAGCCTCAAGGCCGGTCTCGAGCGCCGTTGTGAAGGCGCGCGGTCGCTGATGCTGTCCCTTTTCCGGGTTGACGGGGAGGTGAGCCGCATCGCTATTTCGATGACCCGGCCGCTGCGGGAGCCGTCGCTCGTCCAAAGATTGTTTCGTGAGCGGTTCACCGCCCTGAATGGAACGATCGATGCCGGCTACGGTTTTGATCTCGTCCGCCTTTCCGCGCTTTCCGTCGCTCCCTTCGCAGCCTCGCAAGCCGATTTCACCGGCGAAGGAGCCCGCGATGAAACCGACATCGCCCTGTTTGCGGACCGTGTGCGCGCTCGCTTGGGTGACAGGGCGCTGTCGATAGCAGTCGCGGTCGAGAGCCATTGGCCGGAACGTGCCGTGCGCCACCTGCCCTTCAGCGAGCCACCACCCGCCTTCGGTCGGGATAGCAGGGAGGAAAACCTCGATCGGCCCATAAACCTCTTCGCGATGCCGGAGCCGATCGAGGTGCCGGTAACGGAAATTCCCGAGCGACCGCCGCTCAATTTCCGCTGGCGCCGCGCCCTGTACCGGATTGCCCGCTCGGAAGGTCCGGAGCGCATCGCGCCCGAATGGTGGCGGCAGGGCGAGGCAGAGACCCTGCCTCGTGACTATTTCCGTGTCGAAGATGCCGATGGCCGGCGTTTTTGGCTCTATCGCCAAGGCCTCTATGAAGCTGGAAAACCCTCGCCACGCTGGTTCATGCACGGAATATTCGCATGAGCACCCAGGCCACAAAACCCCATGCCGTCATCCTGCCCTCCTATGTCGAGTTGGGAGTTCAGTCTAATTTTTCCTTCCTGCGCGGTGCATCCTCTCCGGAGGAACTGGTGGTGACCGCCTGCGCCCTCGGCCATGCGGCCCTGGGCCTTGCCGACCGCAACACGGTTGCAGGCGTGGTGCGGGCGTGGAGCCAGTCGAAATCCATAAGATTGTCAAAGGACGAGGAACCGGTCTCGCTGCCGTACCATCCGGGTTGCCGCCTGGTGTTCGGCGACGGAACGCCCGATATGCTGGCCTATCCCCAGGATCGCCAGGGCTGGGGGCATCTCTGTCGCCTGCTTACCCAGGCGAATATGCGCCCCGAAAATCCCAAGGGTGCGACGCTGCTGGTGCTGGACGACCTGCTTGAATGGGGCGACCGGATGTCGCTGGCCGCTCTCCCCGACCTGTCATTGCCGATGGATGGAACGCTCGCTCTTCTGCATCGGTTGAAAGCGCGTTTCGCTGGCAATCTGTGGCTCGCCGTCGCGCCGGATTATCGCGGAAACGACCGCTTTCGGATCGAGCAGGCTGCTGCCTGCGCCGATGCGATAAAACTGCCGCTGATGGCGACCAACGATGTTCTCCATCATTCGGCCGCACGCCGTCCGCTGCTGGATGTGCTTACCGCCATCCGGCTGAATGTTCCGGTCTCCGAGGCCGGCTTCGTGCTTTCCGTCAATGCCGAACGCCACATGAAGCCGTCCTCGGAAATGGCTCGGCTGTTCCGCCGCTATCCGCAAGCACTCGCCGAAACCGTGCGCTTCGCTCAAACGCTCGGCTTTTCCCTGCAGGAACTGAAGCATAACTATCCCGAGGAAACGACGGAAGAAGGCGTCGATCCACAAACCGAGCTCGAACGACTGACCTGGGAGGGAGCGACTTGGCGCTATCCCGCGGGTATCCCGGACAAGGTTTCCGGCCTGATCGGGCATGAGTTGAAAATCGTCGGCGAAAAGAAATATGCGCGCTATTTCCTGACCGTCCGCGACATCGTGCATTTTGCCCGCGAGAAAGCAAAAGTGCTCTGCCAGGGGCGAGGTTCGGCGGCGAATTCCGTCATCTGCTATTGCCTCGGCATAACCGAGGTCAATCCGGCCCTTACGGATGTTCTTTTCGAACGTTTCGTGTCGACGGAACGCGACGAGCCGCCCGACATCGACGTCGATTTCGAGCACGAAGAGCGGGATAAGATCATCGAGTACATCTACGAGAAGTACAGCGAAAAACGCACTGCCCTTGCTGCCGCGGTGATCTCCTATCGCGGCCGCTCGGCGTTGCGTGAGGTCGCCAAGGCCATGGGCCTGTCCGACGACGCGCGCGGCGCGCTGTCGGGCTCGATCTGGGGCTGGTCGTCATCCGAACTCGGCGAGCGGGAAGCCAAGGCCGGCGGTCTCGACAGGGCCGATCCTGTGACAAGACATGTGATCGACCGCGCCAACGAGATTCTGGGTTTCCCACGCCATCTCTCCCAGCATGTCGGCGGCTTCGTCATCACCAAGGACCGGCTCGACGAGATCGTGCCCATCGTCAAGACGGCGATGGAGGAGCGCAAGATGGTCGAGTGGGACAAGGACGACCTCGATGCCGTCAGCATTCTCAAGGTCGACGTGCTGGCGCTCGGCATGCTGACCTGCCTGCGGCGCGCCTTCACCTTGATTGAGGATCATTACCGGCTGCGGGACGACTATGGCCGGCTGCTGACGCTCGATACGATGCCCAAGGAAGATCAGCGGGTCTACGACATGATCTGCCGGGCCGACACGCTGGGCGTGTTCCAGATCGAATCGCGGGCGCAGATGTCCATGCTGCCCCGGCTCCGGCCGCGAAAATTTTATGACCTTGTCATCGAAGTCGCCATCGTCCGCCCAGGTCCGATCCAGGGCGACATGGTGCATCCCTATCTGCGGCGGCGGATGGGCATCGAGAAAGTCGACTACCACAGTCCGGTGTTGGAAAAAATTCTGTCCAGGACTCTTGGCGTACCCCTTTTCCAGGAACAGGCCATGGGCATTGCCATCGAGGCCGGTGGATTCAAACCGGGCGAGGCGGACCAGTTGCGCCGCGCCATGGCGACGTTCAAACGCACTGGAACGATCGGAAATTATCGCGAGCGAATGATCAAGGGCATGATGGATCGTAGCTATCCGAAGGATTTCGCCGAGCGCTGCTTCAGGCAGATCGAGGGATTTGGCGAATATGGTTTTCCCGAAAGCCATGCCGCTTCGTTCGCGCTCCTCGTCTATGCCTCCTGCTGGTTCAAGACATTCTATCCGGACGTCTTCTGTGCCGCCATCCTCAACTCGCAGCCCATGGGTTTCTATCGGCCCGCGCAGCTTGTTCGGGATGCCGAGGACCATGGCGTCGAGGTGCGGCCGGTGGACGTCAATCTATCGGATTGGGAATGTACTTTGGAGCGTGCCCGTTTCGATCCCGCACGGGTGAACTCGCGCCATGCCGAAATGCGTCGCGTCATCAAGACCATGCACGCCGTCCGCCTGGGATTCAATCAGCCCAAGGGATTGTCCAAGGATGGCATGAAGCAACTCATCGCCAAGCGTGGAGACGGTTATGATTCGGTGCGTGACGTATGGTTGCGATCGGGCATCGGTATCGACGAGATCGAGAAGCTGGCCAGGGCCGATGCCTTCCAATCGCTGGGTCTCGACCGGCGGGCCGCCCTGTGGGCGGTGCGGGCGCTCGACGGCAAGAGCGCTGCCGAGCGGTTGCCTCTGTTCGACCGGCCGGAAATTCGGCTTGCCGACAACGAGCCCAAGACCGTTCTGCCGATGATGGCACTCGGCGAGCATGTGGTGCATGACTACAGATCGCTCGGCCTTTCGCTGAAGGCGCACCCCGTCTCGTTTCTGCGGGGAAAACTCGATCGGGTCGGCATCATTCCGAACGAAAAATTGGGGGCAGTGGAGGACGGAAAGCGTGTCTCGGTTGCCGGGCTGGTTCTCGTCCGACAGCGGCCTGGCAAGGGGAATGCCATCTTTCTGACCCTTGAGGACGAGAAGGCGATCGCCAACGTCATCATCTGGGCCCGGAGTTTCGATCGTTTCCGCCCTGTCGTCATGGGTTCGAAATTCATCCGGGTCACCGGAAAGCTGCAGACAGAGAGGGGAGTCATCCACATCGTCGCCGAGCGCATGGAGGATCTTTCGTCCTGGCTAGACATGCTGCTCCATGAAAGGAGTGGCGCAGCCGCTGGGGATGGCAATGCGAAGCAAAACCCGGAAAAAACGTCCTATGCTCCTCAGCTTTCGCTTTTGGCCGAGGAAAACAGGGCATTGGTCCGGCAAGTCATGCCGAAAGGACGCAATTTTCAATAAAACCGCACTCCATTCAGGACTGCGCAATCGGTCCAGATTCAGGAAGGTTTTATGGGGACGCGGCTCCGGACCGGTCCTGAGGTACGCCATCGTCGGATATCGGACGAGCCTCCGAAGGGAGCATCACCGGAATGCCGTCACGGATCGGGTAAGCAAGCTTGGCGACGCGCGAGACGAGTTCGCAATTCTCCCGGTCGAAGGTCAAAGGCCCCTTGGTCAGAGGGCAGACCAGAAGCTCCAGGAGTTTCACATCGACCTTTTTCCTGTCAGCCTCGTCACGCATCGGCACGCCCCTATTGCAGGCTTGAGCCGAATTCGTCGTTGTCCCGGGCCAGCGTCATTTCGGTTATGGCGATCAGCGTGTCGGCGCGGGTCTTCAGGTCAGGCGCCTCCAGCAGCGCCTGTTTCTCGGCGGCGCCATAAGGCGCCATCATCGAAAGCGCGTTCACCAGCATCGTATTGTCGGCTCGGCTGACGCTTTCCCAATCGGCTTCCAGCTCGTTGGCCTGCAGATAGGCACGAAAGGCCTTCAGCAGCGCCGGTCGATTGACCTCTCCCGCGCCCCGATCCTCCTCCAGATCGCCGACGAAAGGTGCGATGCGGCACTGCCGGAACGGCGTCCTGACCGTCAGTTCCTGCAGAATCCGATAGCGGCAGATGCCTTGCAGCGAGATCAGATAACGTCCGTCTCCGGTCTCCGACAGCGAAATGATGCGGCCCAAGCATCCTACCTCGCAGAGTTCCGGCTCGGCGTCGGAACGCTTCGACCCGTCAAGCGCCGGCTGCACCATGCCGATGATCCTGTCGCCGCGCATGGCGTCGTCGACCAGTTGCAGATAGCGTGGCTCGAAGATGTTGAGGGGCATCCTTCCACCGGGAAGCAGCAGCGCCTCCGGCAGCGGAAAGACGGGCACCGTGACGGGAAGGTCCGAGGCAAGCCGGTAGTGAGCGTTTCCCGCCTGCATCATTTCCTCCGTTGCGGCTCCGCTCCGAAATCTGGAGCAGCGGCCGAGGTCTGCAAGGCCAAACCGCAATATGCCCTATGCTACCTCAAGAAAACAGGATCGACGACAGCTTGCGCCGCGTCGCCAGCGTCACTTCGTCCATCAACCCCCAGGCCTCGAAAAACTGGAGCAACTGAGCGCGGGCACCATCGTCCTTCCAGCCGCGGTCGGCCTTGACGATCGCCAGAAGGCTATCCGCCGCTTCGGCCCTCTGGCCGAGCGCGTTCTGGATCATCGCGAGGTCGAACCGCGCCTGATGATCCTTAGGGTCGACTGCCAGCCGCCGCTCGAGTTCCGCTGCGTCGCCCAGCTCGCCGGCCTTGTCCGCCAAGGCGATCCTGGCGCGTATGGCGGCGACTGCCGGCACGTCCTTCTTGTCTTCAGGGACGCCGGCGAGAACCTCTTCGGCGCCAGCGCGGTCGCCAGTCTCGAAAAGCAGGTCGGCTAAGCCACCCAGCGCATCGACATTGTCCGGTTGCTCGGCAAGCACCGCATCGAACAGTCCGGCGGCCGCCTGCAGGTCCCCCGTCTCACGAGCCTGCGTGGCGGCGGCAAGCGTTTCGGCAATCTGTGGACCTGCGCCCTTGCCGCCGATACGGTCGACGAACTCGCGGATCTGGCTTTCGGGTACAGCGCCCATGAAACCGTCGACCGGCTGGCCGTTCTTGAACGCGATGACGGCCGGGATAGACTGAATGCCGAGCTGTCCGGCGATCGACGGATGGTCGTCGATGTTCATCTTCACCAGCTTAACCTTCCCGCCGGAGGCGCGTACAACCTTTTCAAGGGCCGGCGCAAGCTGCTTGCAAGGGCCGCACCATGGCGCCCAGAAATCGACCAGCACCGGCTGCTTTCGCGATTCCTGGATAACGTCGGCCGCGAAGGTCGCGGTGGTCGCGTCCTTGTAGATGGGAACTTGATCGCCGGAGGCCTGGCCATTGGCGGCGGGCGGCGCGCCGAACTGCACATTGGCGGAGTAGGCGCCGGCCGCGCCGGCGTAGGGATTTTCCTTGCTCATCTCAAACCTTTATCCGCTTGTTCAGAACGGTTCCTCGAGTTGGAGCGAACGAGGCGCCATCCCGTCGTCGATCATCATCCTCAAACAGTCGATCCGTGCCGTCCGCTTTCGAGCGTCCCCCGCGGATCAGGATTGCCCAGCATGTGGCTATCCTTCCGTTACTTTCAAGATGGCGGGCTCGTGTCCCGTGGCCCGGGCAAAGCTCAGCAGATCGGCATTGCCGATCGATGTGGTGGCCTCGTTCGTCAATGGATGTCCATTGATAATCGCATTCTTCATCAGTGTCTGGTCGATGACGAACCGGACCCGCGCATCATGATCGTTGATCAGCCCAAATACGGTGACCGCGCCCGGCGTGACGCCAAGCAGGTCCATCAGGGCTTCCGGCTTTCCAAACGAGACACGGCTGGCGGCGCCGATGGTGTGATGGATCTGCTTCAGATCCACGATCGCGTCCTCGCCGACTGTGACGAGGAAGAAATTGTCCTTCTTGTCCTTCAGGAACAGGTTCTTGGTGTGTCCGCCAGCGATCTCGCCGCGCAGCGCGCGCGATTCCGCCACCGTGAACAGCGGCGGATGCTTCGTCGTCTTCACCGCAATCCCGAGCGAGTCGAGGAAGGCAAAGAGTTCGTCGGGGGTCTTCGGCATCAAAAAGAGCTCTGTCGGCTTACGCAGCGCCTTATGGCCAAAGCCGGCGCACGACACAAGCCTTGCCATCATCCGCAAGAACCGGCGGTGCGTGGGTTGCTTCGGCGATAATGTCGGAACGTTTCGCCGGACGCGTTTTTCCCGTTGCAATCGTACGTCGCTTCGGCCATATAGGCGCCACTTGCGGCCTAGGCGCCGTGCGAGCGGGTGTAGCTCAGGGGTAGAGCACAACCTTGCCAAGGTTGGGGTCGAGGGTTCGAATCCCTTCGCCCGCTCCAAATTTCCCAACCACTCAAAGCCGCGGAATTCCGCGGCTTTTGCGTTTCTGAACCGGTTGAAAGGACCGGTGTTCTGACCGAGCGCTGAAATCGCGGGAAGTCAATGAGCTGAATATGCCCCGTCGACCAAGTGAAAGCTTCCGGTCACGAAACTGGCTTGATCGGAGAGTAGAAAGCACACAACGGCGGCCACTTCCTCCGCTTTTCCGCGTCTCCCCATGGGCTGGAGCGTCAACATCTTTCGGACCGTGGTCTCCTCAAGGCAATCATTGAGCATTGGCGTATCGATCCAACCCGGTCCGACGGCATTGATGCGAATACCCGTGCGCGCATATTCCATCGCAGCAACCTTGGTCAGTCCGACAATCGCATGTTTTGCTGCCGTGTATGCGGATGCAGTCGGCAACCCAACCGAACCCAGAACCGAGGACATGTTGACGATGGAGCCACCGCCCCTCTGCTGCATCGCCGCGATCTCATACTTCATGCAGTGGAAGGTGCCGTTCAGGTTGACGTTCATGACGGTACGCCACTCGTCAAGCGGGTAGTCCGCGGTGGATTTACGGGCACCGCCAATAGCGGCGCTGTTTACAGCCAAATCCACGCCCCCGAATTTCTCCACGACCGATCTGATAAGCGTTTCCACAGCGCTCGCATCAGCGACATCAACTGTCGAGGCAAAAGCCTTGCCTCCCGCGGTGCAGATCTTGGCGGCTATGTCACCCGCAGCGTTCTCATCCCGATCAGCAACGACAACCTCCGCTCCCTCCTCCGCCAACTGGTGAGAAACGGCGGCGCCAATTCCCGATCCGCCACCGAACACGACCGATACCTTTCCGTCGAAACGCAGCCCCATCGTCGCACCCTTTTATGGTTATGATAACACTTTGCCGTCGAAAGTGGCAGCGATAACAAAGGTTCATCCTCAGCGTTCGTTGGGATGGATTTTGGCGGACTGTCCTCAAGCACGCCTGCAAATTCCGATCTGAATTCCCTAGGTTATGGTGCCCCGGACAGCGGAGGCTGTCCGCGCGAGTGTGCCAGCGGAACGGGAAGCAAGGCGCGAGAAAGAATCGCGATAGATTGGAAGCTACCGATTTCGGTCTGGCGCGTCGAACCCAGAAACGCGCGGGGCATGGGACATGTGGCGCTCGACGGGCCGCGATATTGTCTTCGGTAGCCCTCCGTACCCTCACTACTCCCTACCAAGCGAAAACCTCTTGTGAGCGCAAGGCTCTGGCTTGCTGCCGACACTGGAGACTATTCGCTTGGGCCCGCTTGGACGGTCAGTTGCGAGATGGTAGGGTGTACTCGTCTGGAGAGGTCGTTACTCGGCAAATGGCTGCGAAACACATTGCGCGTCGGGGGTTCCTGCTGGCCGGTTTGACGCTGACGGCGAGCGGATGCATGCCGAGAATCGGAATGCTCCAGGATACAGGTGCCACCTATACACTAGACCGCCGCTACAAGCGGCAACGTGTCCTCTACGAATCCCACGAGCCGACGGGATCGATTGTGGTCGATACCTCCCAACGCTTTCTCTACTCGATCGAATCCGACGGGTATGCGATGCGCTACGGAGTCGCGGTCGGCCAGGAGGGTCTAACGCTCAAAGGCAGAGCCCGCGTCGGGCGAAAAGCTGTCTGGCCCGCGTGGACGCCGACGGCGAATATGATGCGGCGCAAACCGCGACTGGTTCAATATGCCGGAGGCGTTCCGGGCGGTCCGAACAATCCGCTCGGCGCACGCGCGCTCTATCTCTACCGCGGAGATCGCGATACCAAATTCCGTCTTCATGGAACGAACGAGCCGTGGACGATTGGAACAGCCGTATCAAGTGGCTGCATTCGCTTGACAAATGACGATATCATCGACCTTTACGAGAGGACCGCCGAGGGGGCGATTGTGATCGTCATCTGATCTTTTATCGTGTATCCAGTTATTTTTGCACGCAATGGTGGCTGAAATTCGCCGGCCGCCGAACAGAGACACATCCGGTGTGTCTTTTCTGCACTAGGCTCCCCTGTGTTTCAGGCCTATCCTGCCCTTGTTACGTCGCATTGATTCCGCCTGGGGGAAAGGATACCCAATGAGCAGAATTCTGATCGCAGTAACCGCCGCTATCGCTGTTTCAAGCCTAAGTGCTTGCGCCAGTTGGGACATCGGCAAAGGCAAAGGAAAGGCTCCGGCCCCCGCCGTTGTGGAGACGGCACCGGCGCCAGTCTACAAGTAAGTATCCCCTCTTCGAGCCTGGAGGGGCTTCGCCCCCCTGCGGTTATGGTCCATCAAACTTGAGCGATTGTAGCGAATCGCAATCGGGTTTGTTGGTGGCTGAGACGCGACATCTTGGGATGTCGCGTCACGGCTTGGGGCTTTGCTTTGTGGGATTCGAAAATATGACGCTTGCCGGCTACCGTCTGGCGTGTGTTGGTTTGTTGGCTTTCGCGATGGCGGCTTGTCAGTCGAGCGACAAGAGCCCTCAACCGCGATTTGTATCCGTTGGTCGGGATGCTCCGGCTTCGGTGCTGACGGCCCCCGCTCAGCCGCAAGAGATGACGCCGGATGCCGCTCAACGGGTCGATAAAGGATATTTTATCGAGTTCCGCTCCCGTTACGCTCTCAGCTACGGCCATACCTACGTGGTCTTCGGCCGGACGAATTCGGCTGGTGCGATGATCAATCCGGAGGTCGCGGGGCTGCATCCGGCTTCGACCAGCAATGTGCCCTACGTTCTCGGGCACTTCGTACCGGTCCCAGCCGAAACAGGATGGAGCGACGGCGACCTTGAGGAGGAGTACCGTTCCGCAAGCTGGCGTGTGATGCTGACCGAAGCCGAATACAAAGACGTCGTCGCGAGCATCAGGAAGATACAGGCCAGTTCGCAGACGTGGCAAGCATCGGTATACAATTGCAACGCCTTCGTAGCGTCGATCGCGCAATCCATGGGGTACAAGACGCCCGGCATCTGGTTGCGGCCGCAACAGTTCGTAACAAAGCTTCGAGAGATGAACACAGGCTAATGTACGGAGGTGCGGCTCGGCGCCTGGTCACGCGATCCCAAGTCCGCACACGTCGAGACAGCGGGTAGACTTGGTGTGAACAACGCGTTGACTCTCTCCGGCGAGATTATCTGGGTGATCGGAATAGTCGCGTGGTACGTCATCCGATATCCATTCGAGCGCCGAGCAAAGCGTATTCGCATCGTCAGCAGTAGACGGTCGCCTTCCGAAACGGTTGGGCTCGTATCCGCACTCTTCGGATTGGCGATCTTTCCTGCGTTCTATGTCGCGACCGGGATTCCCGGGGCAGCAGACCGTCCAACTTGGCTCTGGTCCATCATATTCGGCACGATCCTCTTCGGATCGGCACTCGTGCTTTTCCGGATATCCCACAAGGAACTCGGCCGAAACTGGTCCGTCACGCTGGAGATCCGCGAAAAACATAAACTCGTGTCCGGTGGGCCGTATCGGTTAATACGCCATCCGATGTATACCTCGTTCCTCCTCATGGCGCTCGGACAGGCTTTTTTGTTGTCAAACTGGCTTGTTGCTCTGGCCGGCCTGGTCGGTTTTGCGATTCTCTTCTTCCCGCGCGTCGGAAAGGAGGAACGGATGATGACGGAAAACTTCGGTCCGCAATATTTAGCTTATATGGAGCGGACGAAGCGGCTCGTCCCATATGTCTATTGAGATCCATTGCGATTCACGTCTCAGAGAGGCATCAATCTCCGAAACGTTCGAAGCCGTAGCCCGCCAGCCGCAAGGCATTGAGATTACTGGGACGGGAGAGGTCATGCCATGAAAGGCCGTGTTCTCAAGCTTTCAGCGCCAAGACGGCTGGTATGCGACCTGATGCGGTTTTCAGTTTCGGTGCCACGCGTCACCGTCCAGCGCCGCATGAATTTAGGCACGTTGTTGGATACACGTGACGCATCGGAACCCCGGCCGTCATGGACCGCGATCTTCCTGAAAGGATATGCTCTTCTCGCCGCTGAGACGCCCGAGTTACGTCGCGCCTACATCAAATTCCCCTGGCCACGGCTTTACGAATACCCTTCGAACGTGGCCTCCGTGGCACACGAACGCGACTACGAAGGTGAACGCGCAGTATTGCTTAGCCGCATCAAGGAACCGGAACAGCGCTCCATTTTGGAACTCGATCGGTTGATCGAGGCGGCGCGTTCCCGTCCGATCGAGGAGATCAAGGAGTTCCGGCAGGCCCTGAAGTTCGCTGGCATGCCGGCAATTCTCAGGCGTCCGCTCATGTGGCTGGGATTGAACATCGGCCGGCAGCGGGCGAATCATTTCGGCACCTTCCAGCTTTCCGTCTATTCCGGCCTCGGAGCCGAATCGCTCAATCCGCTGTCTCCCCTGACGACGCTGTTCAACTACGGCAGGATCGACAAAAGCGGATTCGTGGATGTTCGGATCCACTATGATCATCGAGTCATGGATGGGGCAAACGTCGCCCGCGCGCTCGTAAGATTCGAGGCCATACTCAACGAGACGGTCTCGGGCGAGGTGACGCGGCTGGCGGGCACCGGGCGGAGGGATCCAGCCAATGACCAGCAGCGCTGATGCTTGTTCATCGGGAGGGCGCTCTGCCGTTTCCATTGATGAGCGCGGCCCGTCGACATTCGAGACACTGCAACCAGCTATCATCATCACCGGTGGCTCTGCTGGGATTGGCAGGGCCATGGCGATGTCTGCGCGCCGCGAGCACGGCACGGTCGTGCTCGTTGCTCGTTCACCGAAGAAGTTGAATGCCGTGGCAGACCAAATCCGGCAAGCCGGTGGCAAGGCGCTGTCGTTCGCGGTTGATCTTATCTCGGACGATGCACCGGCTCGCCTGTCGGATTTTCTGTCAAGGCACGGCCTTGTCTGCCACATACTCGTCAACAGCGCCGGCTATGGACTGCGGGGGGAGGCTGCGAAACTGCCAATCGAGGAACAGGTTGGCATCGTCGACGTCAACATACGCGCTCTGACCGGACTGACGCTCCAATTCCTGCCGGGGATGGTGGCCCGAGACCGAGGGGGTGTGATCAATCTCGGTTCAGTGGCCGGGTTCCTCCCCGGCCCGCATATGTCCGCGTATTACGCGAGCAAAGCGTATGTCAGATCGTACTCGAACGCGCTCCACGAGGAACTGCGCCGGACGGGCGTCACAGTCACATGCGTGACACCCGGTCCAGTCCGAACGAAATTTCTTGAAAAGGCGGGGGCCAGAAAGGCGCCTCTCTTTCGATTTCTGCCGAAGACGGACGCCGAGTTCGTCGCTGAATGCGCATGGCGCGGCTTCGAACGAAAGCGCCGACTGGTTGTGCCTGGCGTTTCAGCGAAGCTGGCGGTTCTCGCTGCTTCGCTAATGCCGACGGCAATGATACTGCCTCTTATCGGGCAGTTGCAGCGAACACGAATATGACGGTCTAACGGGCGGCGAGTGGAACTCGTGGCGGTGATGCGCCTTTCGAAGAACGGTTTCGTCGCATCCGGGTTTCATGACCGATCATTTTATCGATCACGAACGCGGCGGCTGGTATCCTGATCTCAACGGCGAGCGTCGGCAAGCCCGATCCCTGTCACGCCTTCCAGGCGTACCTCATCCCGCTCGTCCCGGCGAATAGCAGCGTCATCCGCGGCCTGCGGGGAAATGCCTCAGTGCGTTCGCTTGGCAGACACAGAAGGCAGCGCATGGCAAAGCCACTTGCGAAGCGCTTTGGCATCCACCTTTTTCTTCGTCGTGTCCACAGTCAGCACCGGTCCGAACCGTATCGGCTCGGCGCGACTGGCTAGTGCAATCAGTTCGGGGACGTAGTCGGCGCCAGGATGGCCAGGCAGGCGCTTACCCACCCGGGCGCCATAGCGCGCGCCGATCGTCTCGGGAGGTGCTGTGCACCAGATTTCGGCAATAGCATCTACCTCTGATCCGGCAATCAAATCCGCCAGCAATTCGCGGGGCTGGAATCCGAACCATGCGTCCATGATGACGGTTGCATCCGCCGGCGCTTCAGCCAGGACCGCGAACATCGCCTTGAGGCTCGCCCGGCCGAGCTTCCGGTTGAAGGTCCTGTCGACCCCTTCGATCTCTTCAAGGAACGGGTTCTTCACCGTGTCCAGCGAAAGCAGCGGCCAGCCGGTCGCCTCGGCCAGTTTTTTCGCGACCCGGCTCTTGCCGCTGGCCGGCACGCCGTTGACCATGACCAACCGCTTGCCGGCCGGCGCCGCCGCCCGCAACGCGGTGACGCCCGCGCCGATCACGCCGGCATCGTCGCCCAGCATGGCTGCAACGACATGGCTGCGGAACCATGATTTTGCTTCCGGCACTGCGACAAGGGCCACGCAGGCCGCCTCGCCGAGACCACCGCCGAGCACGACGATATCGGGATCGAGGGTCGTCACCAGATTGTCGATGGCGAGGCGCAGCGGCGCGGCCCAGGCATGCAGGATATTCGTAGCGGCTGCGTCGCCCTGATCGCGCCGCGAAAGCAGTTCCGCCGCCGTTGTGCCCGCAGCAAGGCCGGCCTCGGCGATGTGCCGGCCGAGCGCGGTGCCCGAACTTGTCGTCTCGACGCAGCCACGCTTGCCGCAGGCGCAGATCAGCCCGTTCGGATCGATGCCGATATGGCCGAGCTGACCCGCCGTCGCCCGCCCGCGCACCACGCGCCCGGCCTCGATCGCCGCGCCGCCGATGCCCGTGCCGATGGTCAGCATGACGACGTTTTGAAGCCCCTTCGCCGCGCCCAACGCGGCTTCGGCCACCAGCGCCATGGTGCAGTCGTTGTCGACCGTCACCGGGCGCCCGAACCGCTCCTCGATCCGCTCGGCCAGCGCCACACCGGAAAGGTTGACGAAGCCACCCGAGAATACCTTGCGGCTGGCGAAATCGACCCGGCCGGGGACGCCGATGCCGATTGCGGAGACCGTCGGGGTGTCCAGTCCGGCGATCAGCTCCCCGATCCGTTCGAGCACGACTTGCGGATCTGGCGAACTTGCCGCCCTGGCGCGTTTGAGGATCGTGCCTTCCTCGTCGACGAGTGCGGCGCGAAGATGCGTGCCGCCGATGTCGACGCCTATCGCGCTCCTGCTCATGGCGTCGGGGTCAGGCGACTTTCACGGCCGGTGCGCGATGCCGGCCGATCACGGCCTGGATCTCGCGCAGGCGCGGTACGGCGACCGTCTCCAGCCGCTGCCGGGTGAGGGTGCGGTCGAGCGAGATGCAGTCTTTCCACAGCGAGCGTCCGGCAATGACGCCGGACGCGCCGTTCGCCATGGCGACGTCGACCTGGCCCAGAAAAGTCTCGTGGTTGACGCCGGCCGACAGCACCGCCCACGGCACGTCGCCCGCAAGTTCCGTCACCGCCGCACAGGATTCCGGGGAACCGGGATAGGGGATTTTCAGCACCTTCGCGCCATGATCCAGGCAGATCTTCGAGCCGCCCTGGATCAGTTCCGGTATTTTTGCCGCATAGGCCTCGGGGCTTTCGCCCTCCAGTGCATAGGTCAGGAACTCGACCACCAGCAACAGGTCTTCCCCGGCGAAATCGTCGACGACCCGGTCGAGGATGTCGATATTGTGCGTATTGGCGGCCGGCGTGTCGGAGCGCAGATAGACCATGATCTTGCCGCCGGTGCCGCCAAGTTCGCGCACGCGCCGCGCCGTGATGCCATCGACCAGCTTCGACAGTCTGTAACCCTCGGGCGACGTGTCCCAACCCGAAGCGTCGATGCCGATGAGCAGCGCCGTGCCACGGTCGATCAGGCCCTTGTCGACCAGGTGCGGCACCGCGCAGACCGGGTCGACCAGCACGCAGGACGCCTTGCTCGCCAGATATTTCGTGATGTCGGCCTTGACGTCGCCGAGCATGTCGTTGCTGATCTTCGCCTGCTCGTCCTTGTCGCTGGTAAGCAAGGACCGCATGCTGCCGCGCTGGTCACAGGCGATCACCATCATGGCCCCGTCGCTGCCGCAAATCTGGTGGTAGCCGCGCAGTTCTGCTGTCGTCATGCGTGCCATGGGCGTCTTCTTCCATCTATATGTTCATGCGGCAACGATGCCTGGCATCGTTGCCAACGGATTGGTCATTGCGGAGCGAGGTACTTGGCGCTACGCTGTAACATATTGCTGAAAGGAATTGCAAGCTGCCTGCGCAACCATCGGACATAAACTCGCGCGCCACGCTGCACGCGGTCGCCAAGCTTCACTACGAAGGCGAGATGAGCCAGGTCGACATCGCCAAGCGTCTCGGCGTGTCGACCGCGACGATCTCGCGCCTGCTGCAACGGGCGCGCGCCGAAGGCATCGTGCGCATCGAGATCCGCGATTTGGCCGCCCCCGATGCGCTGACCAGCGATCTGATCGGCAAGCTCGGGCTCAAGCGGGCTGCCGTGGTCGAGGCCCCGAGCGCCGGCATTCTTCCGGCGCTGGCGGACCCATTGGGCGCGATGCTCGCGCAGGCCGGGCTTCATGCTGGCTCCGTGCTGGCGATCGGCTGGGGGCGGGCGGTGCGCGCCGTGGTCGAGGCCGGCCTGCCGGCAATTCCGGGCGTGTTCGTCGTCCCCGCTACCGGCGGCATGCAGCAGCATCAGCCGCATTTCCAGGTCAACGAGTTTGTGCGTTTGGCGGCCGAGCAGACGGGCGGCGTGCCGCACTTCGTCCACGCACCCTACCTTCCCTCATTGTCTTCCCGCGACGCCTTCCTTGCCGATCCCGTCATCGCGGACAGCACGGCCTTGTGGGATCGCATCGACGCGGCGGTCGTCGGCGTTGGCTTGCCGCATGGGGCCAACACGCCCGACGCCAGCGCGGCCACGCCGAGCGAGCAGGCGCTGGTTGACGCGGCGGGCGACGTCATCCGCCATTATTTCGACGCCGCCGGCAGGCTGATCGACTGGGAGGGCGAGGACCGCATGATCGCGGCGTCGCCCGAACAGCTTCGGCGTGCGCCGCTGGTGATCGGCGTCGCGGTCGGCGAGAACAAGGCCGAGGCAATCGTCGGCGCGGCCCGCGCCGGCCTGATCTCGGCCGTCGTGACAGACACGCGCACGGCGGAAGCGATCCTCGATCGGGCGTAGATCACGAGCGTCGAATTTTTCTTCGCGGAAAAATTCAGGTTTCCGCGCATAAATCTATTGACAGTGCGATGGCCGAGGCATGTTATTTGACGGAGGCATGGGAGCGAGAACGGGGAGGGATATTACGCGAACGCTTGGCGTCGCGCAGCGTTGACAGCAGCATGAACAAGGGGTGTTGGCGGCTCTATCCAGTGCAGGATTTTGCGTCGATCGCCTTGTGAAATTGTTTTCAGCAAAAAATTACTTGACGAAAGACCAAGTCGAACCAATCATATGTCCATTGAGCGATCGAAGCTCAGTGAAATCGATTCAGAGCAGCTCATCAGGGAGGAAACCATGGAGCGTCGTTCAATTCTGAAAGCCACCGCGTTGGTGGGCATTGCCGCTGCGATCGGGCTGGGGACAGTCTCGGCTAACGCGCAGGACAAGAAATACACCATCGCCCTCATTCCGGGCCTGACCACCGATGCCTTCTACATCACCATGCGCAAGGGCGCGCAGGCCGCCGCCGACGCGCTCGGCGTCGAGCTGGTGTTCCAGGGTGCGCCCGACTTCAACCCCGTCACTCAGGTTCCCGTACTGGATGCCGTGATCGCGAAGAAGCCTTCGGCAATTCTGATCGCGCCGACCGACAAGACCCAGTTGGTCGAGCCGCTGCGCAAGGCGAACGAAGCCGGCATTCCCGTGATCACCGTCGACACCTTCATCGGCACCGGCATGTACCAGACCGGTGCCGGCGACGCCGACTTCCCGCTCTCCTACATCGCTTCGGACAATGTGCTCGGCGGCAAGATGGCCGCCCGCGCGTTGGCTGCCGCGATCGGCGGTGAAGGCAAGGTCTATGTGTCGAACGTCAAGCCGGGCATCTCGACCACCGACCAGCGCGAAGAAGGTTTCAAGGCCGCTATGGCCGCGGAATTCCCGAAGGTCACCGTGCTCGAGACGCAGTTCAACGACAACGACGCCAACAAGGCGGCGAGCCAGCTGCAGGCGGTGTTCGCCCGCAATTCGGACCTGAAGGGCGTGTTCGGCGCAAACCTGTTCTCGGCTCTGGGCGCCGGCAACGGCGTCCAGCAGGCCGGCCAGACCGGCACCATCCGGGTCGTCGCCTTCGACGCTCCGACCTCGATCGTCGACAACATCAACACCGGCCTCGTCGACGTGGCGATCGCCCAGCATCCGGCCGAGATCGGTTACTACGGCGTGGTGTCGGCCTTTGCGCATCTGAGCGGCCAGTCCATCCCGGTCTCGATCGGCACGGGCTTCACGGTCATCGACAAGAGCAACGTCACCGATCCGAACGTCGCCAAATACGTTTATTCCGATTGAGCGCGAGCCGGCTCCCCGGCATATCCGGGGAGCCGATTTTCTCCGCTTGACCAATTCTTGCGCGCCGGCCCCTAGGCTGGCGCCGACAAGGTGCAGCCATGACCACAACAAAGGCCGACGCATCGGTCGCCGACACGCATGCCAAGCCGCAGGCAGACCACGCCGACCGCGCCAAGACGCTGGTGCAGCGCATCGCCGATTTGCGCGCCTGGCTGTTCCTCGCAGGGCTGATCCTGGTCTTCGAGGCCTGGGCCCGCTTCGATTTCGGCGGCACCTTCATCCTCAACCCGTTTAACCTGCAGTCGATCGCCATCTTCGCCGTCGCGCCGCTGCTGCTGGCGACAGGGCAGACTTTCGTCATCATATCCGGCGGCATCGACCTTTCGCTCGGCTTCATCATGGGCCTGGCGGCGGTGGTCGCCGCGCATGTCATCAACGCGGTGACACCGTCACTCGGCATCCCGTTTGCCGTGCTGCTCGGATTCCTGGGGGGCGTGCTTGTCGCCCTGGTGCCGGGCGTCATCAACGGCCTTCTGGTATCGCGGCTGCGTGTCCCGCCCTTCATCGGTACGCTCGGCATGTTCGGCGTGGCGCGCGGCGTGGCCTTCCTGCTTGCCGGTGGCACCACGGTGCCCGTCAGCAACTCGTTCTTCGCGGTGATCGGCAACGGCCGCTTCCTCAGCATTCCCTACATCGTGCTGATCACTGCGGTCTTCGTCCTGGTCATGCACTACGTGCTCAGCCAGACACGGTTCGGCCAGCACAATTACGCCATCGGCGCCAATGTGCAGGCGGCGCGGCGCGCCGGCATCGACATCAAGGCACACCTGCTCAGGCTCTACATCCTGTCGGCCGGGTGCGCCGGCCTGGCCGGCGTGCTCTATTCCGCGCGCTTCAATGCGGGCGCGGCCCAGGCGGGCGAGCCGCTGCTGCTCGACTGCGTGGCAGCGGTGGTGATCGGCGGCGCCAGCCTGTTTGGCGGCTCCGGCACCATTTTGGGCACGGTTGCCGGCGCCTTCGTTATCGCGGTCATCCAGTACGGCCTGGTCTTCGTCAATGTCGAGCCTTTCTGGCAGTTCATCAGCGTCGGCGTCGTCATCATCATCTCGGTGCTGATCGACCAGGCGCAGCGCCGTTTCAGCGGAGGTCGGGTGGATGAATAACGCGGCCCAGCCCCTTCTCGAGATCAATGATCTCTCGAAACATTTCGGCGCGGTGCAGGCACTGCGGGATTTCTCCATGGTCGTGCGCCCCGGCGAGGTCGTGGCGCTGGCCGGCGACAACGGCGCCGGCAAGACGACGCTGATCAAGGCGATCTCGGGTGTCTATCGCCCGTCGTCGGGCGAAATACGGCTCAAGGGCGAGCCAGTCAGCTTCTCGACCCCCCAGGAAGCGCGCGACCGGGGCATCGAGACGATCTACCAGGATCTGGCGCTCGCTGACAATCTGTCGATCGGCGCCAACATCTTCCTCGGCCGCGAGCCGATGCGGAAGGCGTTCGGCTTCCTGCCGGTGCTCGACCGCAAGAAGATGGCCGACGCCGCGCGCGACACCATGGCGCTGCTCGACTTCCACGTTTCGCGCATGGAAGCGCCGGTCAGCAACTTTTCCGGCGGCCAGCGCCAGGCGGTGGCCATCGGCCGCGCGGTGTACTGGAACGCCCAGATCCTGATCATGGACGAGCCGACCGCGGCGCTCGGGGTGCCGGAGCAGCGCAAGGTCATCTCGCTGATCCACCAACTGAAGGCGCAGGGCCGGGGTGTCATCTTCATCTCGCACAATCTGCAGGACATTTTCGCAGTGTCCGACCGCATCATCGTGTTGCGCCGCGGCATCACCGCCGGCGAGCGCAGGATTTCCGAGACGACGCATGACGAGGTGGTCAAGCTGATGGTCGGCGGCTGAGGCCGCCCGCGGACGGCCTCTCAGGCGGAAGAGCGCAGGACGAGATCGGCGTTGACCAGGACATGTTCGCCGCGCCCGCGCGGCTGGTCGAAGACCCGCGAATTGTCGATGCGCGAAAGCAGAAGGTTGATCGCCAGCCTGCCCATCTCGGCCGTGTTCTGTTGCACGGTGGTCAAGGGCGGCCAGATGTATTCGGACAGGGGCTGATTGTCGTGGCCTGCTACCCTGAGATCGCAATCCGGCGAGATGCCGACTTTCTTGCCTGCCTGGTTGACGGCGGCAAGCACGCCGAAGGCGACGCGATCGTTGCCGCACAGCACTATGCTGGTTGGGAAGCCGCCCTCGCCGAGGATGCGGTTCGCCTCGTCGAAGGCATAGCGCTCGAAATCCCAGGTCGTCGAATGCTGCACCGGGATCACTTCCGGCTCCAGTCCCCGCCGGCGCATCGTCGCGATATAGCTTTCCCGCCGCCCCTTCGCGTTGGAATTGACCCAGGGCATGTCAAAATAGCAGGGCCGGTCGCCGAGCCGGGTAAGATAGTCTGTGATCAGCGCCATCGACTGCTCGTTGTTGGTGCCGACGAAGGCCTCCTCGTCATCGAAGGGGGCGTCGATGAAGACCACCGGGATGTTGCGCGCCAGCGTCTTGACCTTGCTGCGATGTGCCGCGTCTCCCCCGACCGGCACCATGATGACGCCCGCGGCGTTCAGCGAGGTCAGCGTCTCCAGCGCCTCGGCTTCAAGCTCCGCCTTGCCGTCGGAGGAAAAGACGAAAGGCAGGTAGCCGCTTTCCGTGGCTTCCGTTTCGATGCGGCGGCGCAGGCCCATGTAGAAAGAATCGAGCGAGGTCGGAAAAATCACGCCGAGGATTTTCGAGCGGCGGCGATTGAGATTGACCGCAAAAAGGTTGGGTCGAAAGCCGGTCGCCTTCAGCCCCGCCTCGATCTTCTCGCGCACTTTCGGTCGAACCGACGCGGCGTCCTGAAAATACTTCGACACCGTCGGGCGCGACAGGCCGACGCTTTCGGCGAAGGCTTCCATCGTCCTGACAGGTTTTTCCTTCATCGGCTTGTCCTGTGGTCGACTTCCGGCAAGCAGAAATTTGCCAGCCGGAAAAAACCGATCCTACTATGAGTTAGCGCGCGAAAACCAGTATGTTTACATGCATCAACAACATTTGGAAGCGCTGGCAATGAGCGGGAAAGAATCTGGCGGGATCGGCTCGCTCGGCGAATTGCTGGTGGAATTCGTCTGTACCGAGAAGGACGGTCATAACCGCCGCGCCGCACCCTATGTAGGGCCGTTCGCATCGGGCGCGCCGGGTATATTCATCGACCAGGCGGCGCGTGTCGGCGCAAGGGCGATTTTCGCCGGCGCGGTTGGTGACGACGCCTTCGGCAGTGTGCTGCGGCAGCGTCTGACAGAGGTCGGCGTCTCTGACAAGCTGATCGCCACGGTGCCGGGAATACCGACCGGGTCGGCCTTTGTCAGCTACAATACCGACGGCAGCCGCGACTTCGTTTTCAACATCGCCCATTCCGCTGCCTCGCATTTTCCGAGAGATTCCAAGGCATTGGAGACGCTGAAGCAGTTCGGCCTCGCCGCGTTCCACATTTCCGGCTCGACGCTTGGTAATCCCGCGATGGCGAAGGCCGCGCTCGTCATCTGCCGGGCGCTCCATGATGCCGGCGTTGCAATTTCGTTCGATCCCAACATCCGCAAGGAACTGCTGGCCGACCCGTCCTACATGGAAACCGTTCGCTCGCTGCTTGCGATATCGGCATTCGTCCTGCCGAGCGCGGAAGACTTCGAGGTGCTGTTTCCGGGTGAGGAATTTGGCACGTTCTCGCGCCGCTTCCTCGATGGAAGAGCGCGGTTTGTGATTCTCAAGCGCGGCGAGAAGGGCTGCGTCGGCATGGATGCGAGCGGAGTAGTCGAGGAATTCGACGCACACAAAGTCGAGGTCGTCGATCCTACCGGCGCCGGCGACTGTTTCTGCGCCACCTTTGTGGCCCTCGTCACATCTGGAAACTTTTCCTTCCGCGAGGCGCTGCGGCGGGCCAATGCGGCCGGCGCGCTCGCCGTCGGCAAGATCGGTCCGATGGAAGGAAACAGTTCGCTTGCCGAGATCGAGGCGTTTCTGGGGTGCCGCGCATGAGCGTGCTCGGCGACACCGTACGCGCCAACCGGGCCGGCCAGCGGCGTGGCATCCCTTCCTTCTGCACTGCCCATCCCGAGACTCTGCGCGCCATTTTCGCCGCCTACCGGGACGACGAAGCGCCGATCCTGATCGAGGCAACCTGCAATCAGGTCAATCAGTTTGGCGGTTACACCGGCATGAAGCCAGCGGATTTCCGCGTCTTCGTCGAGGGTCTGGCGCGGGAGGCCGGTGTCGAGCCGACGCGGCTGATTCTTGGCGGCGATCATCTCGGGCCGAATCCGTGGAGGAACCAGCCGGCCGCGAGCGCAATGGCGAAGGCGCGCGACATGGTCACGGCTTATGTCGCCGCGGGTTTCACGAAAATCCATCTCGACGCTTCGATGGCGTGTGCGGATGATGTTGCACTAGACGAAGCGACGATGGCCGCGCGCGCAGCAGAGCTTTGCGCTGTGGCCGAAGCGTCCGGCCAGGCAGATCTTTGCTACGTCATCGGAACCGAGGTGCCCATTCCCGGCGGGGAAACCGAAGTTTTGGACACGCTTGCAGTGACGGCTCCAGAAGCGGCGGCGCGAACTTACGAGTTACACCGACAGGCCCTTGCCGCGCGCGGCCTGATGTCGGCATTCTCGCGCGTCATCGGCATTGTCGTCCAGCCGGGCGTCGATTTCGGCAACGCCCAGGTGTTCGGCTTCGCGCCGCAAAAAGCTGAGGCGCTGTCGCGGTCGGTCGAAGAGCTGCCAGGCCTCGTTTTCGAGGCGCATTCCACTGATTACCAGTCCCAAGGTGCGCTCTCCGAACTGGTCGCTTCGCATTTCGCCATCCTCAAGGTTGGGCCGGAACTCACCTTCGCGTTCCGTCAGGCGGTCACGGCGCTTGCGCATATCGAAGCCGCGTTGAACCTGACCGAGCCGTCCCGCATCCTTGAGGTGATCGCCGAGGAAATGCGCGCCAATTCACGCGACTGGCGCGCCTATGTCGCTGCCGACGATCACGAGGTGACGATGATGCTTTACGGGCTGTCCGACCGTGTCCGCTATTATTGGCCGCGCCCCGCGATCCAGACCGCGCTCAAGAAGCTCTACGCCAACATCGCCTCTGTGCGACCGGAGCCGGGTCTGGTCGCGCAGTTCACAGGACGGCTGGTCGAGGCCGGCAGCGAACCGGCAGGGCTCGCCCGTCGCATCATCGACACCATGGTTGGCGAGGTGGTGCGCAAATACCGTGCCGCCACCGGAGATTGAACGGATGGAACGTTTCAGGAGGCTTTCGTGCCAGTGAAGCAGGAGCGACGGCTCAAAGTCGGCGTGCTGGGCTGCGGCCCGATTGCGCAGGCTGCGCATTTCGAGAGCTGCACCAAGGCACGCAATGCCGACCTTTATGCAATCTGCGACGTGGCTGACGACCTGCGCGCCCGTATGGCCGCGATCCACGCGCCGGACAAGAATTTTGCCGACTATGATTCCATGCTCTCTGATCCCGATCTCGAGGCGGTGATCATTGCGACATCGGACGCCTTCCACGTGCCTGCCGCGATCCGCGCGCTGGAGGCGGGAAAGCATGTGCTGTGCGAAAAGCCGGTCGCCACCAGCGTCGAGGCGGTCGGGGAACTGAAGGCGGCGGTCGAAAAAAGCGGCAAGGTGCTGCAGGTCGGGCACATGAAGCGATTCGACCCCGGCCTTCAGGCGGCGCGCGCCTTCATCGACGACGGCATGGGTGCGATGGTGGCGCTAAAAGCGTGGTATTGCGATTCCACCCACCGCTATCCCATGACCGACGCCGTGCAGCCGCTGATGGTGACCAGCAAGGCGGCGCGAAGACCGTCGGCCGATCCCAAGGCCGACCTCGATCGCTACTACATGCTCGCCCATGGCAGCCATCTGGTCGACACGGCCCGTTATTTTGCCGGTGAGATTGTCGCGGTCGACGCGCGCCAGAGCAAGCAGGGCGGTATGCGCTGCTGGTTCGTCGATATTGAGTTCGCCAACGGCACGCTGGGCCATCTCGATCTGACGGTCGCGGTGCGCATGGACTGGCACGAAGGATTCCAGATCTATGGCGAGAACGGCTCGATCCTCGGTAAGACCTTCAATCCCTGGTATTACAAGTCGAGCGAAGTCGACATCTTTCACGAGTCTGAGGGCGGATCGCGTCGCGCGCTCGGGGCCGACGGCCATTTTTATCGCCGGCAGTTGGAAGGTTTCGCCGACGTCATCCTCGACGCCGCGCCAATGACAGGTGCGGATATCCATGATGGCATCGCTTCGGTGCGCGCCATGGTCGCGATCGCCCAATCGGTGCGCACAGGAAAATCCGTCCGCCTCGACGAAACCTCCGGAGAGGTCTGATGCGGCTCGGCATTTTTGCCAAGACTTTTGCCGGCACCGATCCGTCACCGATCTTCGCGGAGGTCAAGGCTGCCGGCTTCGCCACCGCGCAGTACAACATGGCTTGTTCCGGCCTGCCCTCCATGCCGGATGAGATCGCGCCGGATGTCGCCATGGCGGTCGCTCGGGCGGCGGAAGCCAGCGCGGTCTCGCTCTGCGCCGTTTCCGGCACCTACAATATGGCGCATCCCGACCCGGCCCACCGAGCCGACGGTTTGCACCGCCTGGAGACGATTGCTGCCGCGTGCCGTGTCATGGGGTCCGGCCTGATCACACTCTGCACCGGCACGCGCGACCCCGACGACCAATGGCGCGGCCACCCGGACAACGCCACGCCGGAAGCCTGGCGTGACATGCGGGCCGAGATGGAGAAGGCGGTGGGGATTGCGGAGCGGTTCGGCTTGCGCCTGGGCATCGAGCCCGAGCTTGCCAACATAGTCTCCGACGCTGCGAAGGCACGCCGGTTGCTCGACGAGATCGGCAGCTCGGCACTGGCGATCGTGCTCGATCCGGCGAACCTTTTTGAGCGCGCGGAGATTTTCGAACAGCATCGGATCGTCGCGGAGGCGATCGATTTGCTGGCCGATCGTACGATCATGGCGCACGCCAAGGACCGCACCGCATCGGGCGGCTTCACCACGGCCGGGCAGGGCGTGCTCGACTATCCGCATTATATTGCGCGCCTGCGCGCAACTGGCTTCGACGGCGACCTGGTTGCCCACGGCCTCGCGGCGCATGAGGCAGCTGCGGTGGCTGCGTTTCTCGGTGGCGTCGTCCGATGAAGTTCGAGCGGCTGCGGCGCTTCGATTTCATGCGCGACAGGCTGAGGCTCGCCGCATACGATTCCGGCGGCTACGGTTTGCCGGTCGTTTTCCAGCACGGACTCTGCGGCGATGCGAGGCAAACGGCGGAGGCTTTTCCGGACGATCCGGCTTTTCGGCTGATCACTCTGGAGTGTCGTGGCCATGGCGCCTCGCAGGCCGGTGAAGACTTTTCCATCGGAACATTCGCAGACGATATCGTCGCCTTCATCGAACAACTCGGCCTCGGGCCAGTCGTGCTTGGCGGCATCTCTATGGGGTCGGCGATATCGAGCCGTCTTGCGGTCCGTCGCCCGGATTTGGTTCGAGGCCTGGTTCTGGCGCGGCCCGCCTGGGTTGTGGAAGCGGCGCCGCTGAACATGAAGCCAAACTTGGAAGTCGGCGAACTTCTAGCGAGATTGCCGCCGGCTGAGGCGCGAAGAAAATTCGAAGCCAGCGAGGCATATGCGGTGCTTGCCCGAGAGGCGCCCGACAATCTCACTTCGCTGCTCGGCTTCTTCAACCGTGAGCCGATCGCCGTGACATCGTCGCTGCTGACGAACATCTCCGCCGACGGGCCGGGCATTACGGAGGCAGACCTGATGGAGCTTGCCGTGCCTGCGCTCGTACTGGCGACCGGCCAGGACTTCATTCATCCGGTCTCGCACGCCGAGCGGCTGGCTCGGGTGATCCCAGGCGCGGTGCTCAAAACCCTTACTCCCAAGGGTGTCGACAAGCCGGCCTATCTCGCCGATTTCCATGCCGAGCTCGGCGCCTTCCTCAAGGATTTCTGACCATGCCCAGCCAAAAAACCTGGCTCGCCGACCTGCCGCGCGACCGACTGCTCGCCGAGTTCTCCATGTGGTCGGCCGACCTGATCCATCTCGCCGCCGACCTGAAGCGCATAGAGGGCCATGCCGACGTGCTCCACATCGACGTCGCGGACGGCCATTTCGCGCCGGCGCTTTTGTTCTTTCCCGATCTCGTGGAGCGTATACGCAAGGCGTCCGACCTGCCGATCCACGTCCATCTGATGGTCGCCGATGCGGTTCTGCTCAGTCAGGTCGAGCAGTTCGCCGAGGCGGGCGCCGACCTGATCAGCGTCCATGCCGAGAACGGCAATGCCGGCGAGGCGGTGGCCCTCATCAGGGATCGCGGCATCGCCTCCGGTGTGGTGCTGCGTGTGGAGACACCCGTCGCGGCAGCGCGGCCTTTCCTTGATTGCGTCGATTTCCTGACGCTGCTTGGCACGGCGATCGGTGTGAAGGGGCAGGGACTCGATCCGACCGCCACCAAGCGCCTGCGAGAAGCAGGCCGTTTCATCGTCGACGCCGGCCGGCAGATCGTTCTCGCTGCCGACGGCGGCATCCGCGAGAATACGGTGCCGCCGCTGCGGAAGGCGGGTGCGCAAACCGTTGTCATGGGGTCGCTCGCCTTCGGGGCGGAGGATCTGCCGGCCCGCATTCGCTGGCTGCGCGCACTTTGACCGCTCTCCCGAGGTTGTGACAGTCACTACAAAAGTTTACGCGAGCAAATTTTATTCTTGATGAACCGAAGGATCGGCCCTAGCGTCTGGTGAACGATCGCAGCAAACATCGTCTGGGAGGAGAAAAATCATGGGACTGTCCGGCAAAGTAGTGCTTGTCACGGGCGCGAGTTCCGGAATCGGACGGGCGACGGCGAAGGCGCTCGCGGCTCAAGGCACAAAGCTGGCCTTGGTCGGCCGATCCGCGGAACGCCTCGATGCGGTGGCCGCGCAAATCGGCAAAGAGACTGCGCTGCCGTTGGCCGCCGATTTGACGAAGCGCGGGGAAGTCGACCGGGTCGTCAAGGAAACGCTAGACCGCTTCGGCCGGATCGATATCCTTCTGCCCAACGCCGGGCTCTACATTCCGGGCGACGTGGTCGACGGCAATCCGGACGCTTGGGACGAGTTGCTGTCGATCAACGTCAACAGCGTCTTCCGGCTGGTCCATGCCGTGCTGCCGGGCATGATCGAACGCAAGGCCGGCCATATCCTGGTCACCTCGTCGATTTCGGGACATCAGGCGCTGCAGTGGGAGCCCGTTTATTCAGCCTCCAAGCATGCCATCCAGTCCTTCATCCACGGCCTGCGCCGCCAGGTCGCCCCGCACAACATCCGCGTCGGTGCTATCGCGCCAGGCGTCGTTCTCAACGAACTGTGGGGCTACACGGACCCGGCGGCAATCGAGGCCAAGGTCGAAAGCCGCGAGGGCCTGCGTTCGGAAGATGTCGCAGACGCCATCCTCTACATGCTGACGCGACCGGCCAACGTCACCATCCGTGATCTGGTCATCCTGCCGCAGAACCAGGACATCTGAGGCTTGGAGCCGTTTGACTATCTCATCGTCGGCGCAGGCCCGGCCGGATGCGTACTCGCTAGCCGGCTAACGGAAGATCCGGCAGTTCGCGTCGCATTGGTCGAGGCGGGGCCGGACCGCAACGCGCGCAAGGCGATCGTGCGCATTCCTCTTGCCATGGTGACGTTCATGGCACCAGCCCTGGCCTTTCTCGGCGGGCCAAAATTCATGTCGTGGTTCGAGACTGAGCCTGAGCCTGGGCTGCAGGGCCGATCGATCGCTCTGCCGCGCGGCAAGGGCACCGGCGGCAGCAGCAATGTCAACGGCCAGATTTTTATGCGCGGCCAGCGCGAGGATTTCGACGGCTGGCGAGACCTCGGCTGTGTCGGCTGGGGCTACGATGACCTGCTGCCCTATTTCCGGAAGTTGGAGCGTTTCGAACTTCTGGCTACGCCACGCTCGGGCGGTCACATACGCTTCGGTAAGCGCCCACTTTCGGAACAAATCGACCCAGCCTTCCACGGCATTGACGGGCCGCTCAACATTGCGCCGCTGCGCAGCGTAAACCCGATGGCGAATGCCTATCTCGAAGCCGCGCAACTTGCCGGCTACGAACTCAATCCGGATTTCAACGGCGCGCGCCAAAATGGCGTCGGTCTCTACACTTTTACGCAGAAGAACGGACAGCGCGTCACGGCCGAGGGCGCCTACCTCGACCCGGTTCGCCATCGACCGAATCTGACGATCATGCCGGATACTCAAGTCACCAAAGTGCTGTTCGAAGGCCAGACGGCGACTGGGATCTCATGGAAGCGTGGCGGCGAGACAGGCACCATCACGGCGCGGGAAACAATCCTGGCTGCCGGCGCCTTCGTTTCTCCGCAACTGCTGATGCTGTCGGGCGTCGGCAAGGCGGTCGAGCTGGCGAGACACGGCATTCCGCTGGTGCATGACCTGCCGGGGGTGGGCGAGAATCTGCAGGACCATCTCGATGTAACACTGGAATACCGTGCGAGGTCGACCGCACCCTATGGTATCTCGTGGAAGGCATTTCCGCGCAACGTGCTACACGTGCTCGACTGGATTTTCCGTAAGCGCGGGCTGTTCTCGTCGACCACAGGCGAGGGCGGCGGCTTCATCTCTACCGATCCAAATAGCGACAGGCCAGACATCCAATTGTTCTTCTGCACCGGCCGGGCCAACACTCAAGCGGCTTCGGGATTTACCGGCCACGGTTTTCTCATGCATGTCTGCCAGCTCAGGCCGGGCAGCATCGGGCGCGTAGCGCTGAAAAGCGCCGATCCCGACGATCGACCGTCGATCCTTTACAATTTTTTCCGGGGCGAAAGCACTATGGACGTGTTGCGCAATGGCATCCGACTGGCGCGGAAGATCATGGCGCAAAGACCCTTCGAGCCGCATCTCGACGCCGAGGTCGATCCGGGGCCGGAGGCCGAGAGCGATGGCGCGCTCGATGCGTTCATCCGCCAAACCGTCGGCACGCTGTTCCATCCTGTAGGCACTTGTGCCATGGGCCAGGGACCGCAAGCGGTGGTGGATCCGGCGACGCTCCGCGTGCACGGCATTCACGGCCTTCGGGTGATCGACGCCTCGATCATGCCAACGATCGTCTCCGCCAATACAGTCGCCGCCACTTATTGCCTTGCCGAGAAAGGCGCCGACCTGATCAAGCGCGAGTAAGGTTTCAATGAAAGGCCTGATACACAGTGGCCAGCCGCTTCATTGCCAAAGCTTGAGCGTGCACTCAATAGTGCCGCGGGCCACGCATCGGCCATTTCGCCCACGGTCAAGGCAAGTTTTTATTGGTTCTTTGCCGCAAAGCTTCAATTCGATTGACGTCCTACGCAAAACCAGGAGCGACCGGCAATCGTCCCGCCGCGAAACAAAAACTATTCAACATCGCTCGCGCGACTTGGAATTCTCGTCATTTCCAGGAAGATGCACCTGGAAATTGTAACAGGCGAGGTACCTCGTGGCGAAACATATCGACCGGAAGCTGCGGGTGACGGCCATCGTCCTGGGTACCGTTACGATGAAGGATCTCGGGGCAGCCTTCCGGCACATTAATCCGGCGACAGCCTTCGACATCGATCGCGCCCACAAATGGATGCAGGGTCGCGCCAGCCCGCGACAGGTTCAAATCTACGACGATTGGGCCAAGGTGCTCGATCTGCGGGAGGCAGGCAGTTGGATAGCCGAGGTGGATGCGGAGGCGTTCATAGAAGTCGTCGCCCTTCGCCACAACCGCGACGCCAACGAGTTGAGGCAGAAAACGGAGGCTCCGAACGGCCACGCTGCGCGTCCGGACCGGGGACCTGAACTCGCTGGAACGTATGCGTGTTATTCCCACGCCTGGTCGCCCTACTTCAGGGGCCGGAAAATCCGGGGAGAACTGTCGATCGGGATGGGGTCGAGCGCCAAAAGATTGAAGGCAAGCTACGCCGAGGCGTTGCCAACCGGGCGACTGCATCTCGAAGGTCCCGTTTCGATCGAAAAGCGGGCGATTCATCTCGACCTCCGCGCCCCGGCAGGCGATGCACATTTCGTCTATTTCTTGATGCCGCCCACCCCACTGGTGAGCGTCCTGGTAGGGCTCATGTGCGGCGCCACCATCATCGGACCTTCGGCGCAGCCTTCCGTTACCCGCATCGCGATGGTGAGACTGCCGGCCTCGATCCCGCGGCTCAGAACGGCTGAGGCATATCTGCCGATAAAAGGCTCGATCGCGGAGGACCTCGTTTCGCTAGGCCTGCCAATCTCCGACGTTGCCACGGTTGATCGGAGATTCGATGCATTCTTTGCGGAAAGGAGCGGCCTCGATCAGGTCGCGGACGCCGAATATCACCCCCTGGTCGATGCACTGGACCAAGCCTGGTTAAGATTTCCCGGCAGCGTCGGCGAGTAGGCCGCGCAAAAGCGGTGTACGCGAAAGTCTCTGATAATCAGAAGCCTCCACGTTACGTTGCTCGTTGGGGTGGCCGCTCAATCGGTGTCGTGGCTCACAGAATATCTAGATCACTAGAAAATCCGCGGCAGTGAGGGTCAGGCCGGGCAACAGCGACGCGAACTTCACCTCGGCGGCTCCGCCGAGCCCGTCCGCATAGTAGAACAGCGACCCGGTGTCGGAATTGTAGAGGATGCGGTCGTCGGCATCTATCGGCGCCAGGACATTGTCCTTGAAGGCGGATGCGTCGAGCGCACCGACCGCGAGCGCGGTAAAGATGGTGTGGTCGAGCCTTATCGTGTCGTCGGCCACGTTGAAGTCCAGGATCGTGTCGACGTTGCCGGCGCCCAAGGCGGTGGAAAACACAAAGACATCCTTGCCGCCGCCGCCTCGTAGCATGTCGGCGTCGGCTCCTCCGTCCAGCACATCATCGCCGCCGCCGCCAAAAAGCGTGTCGTTGCCGCTGTCGCCAAACAGCGTGTCGTTGCTCAGCTCGATTCCGGCCGGCGGGATTTCCGCCGCGGAGACATGCAACTGATAGTCCTGACCCAGCGGGATCGGCGACAGCCCGTCGCCCTGGGCGACTATGATGGTGTAGACGCCGCCGCGATCCACGGTGTGGGTGAGAAAAGAATCGAGCGTGCTGGCCGAGCCGCCTGCACCCTGCGTGGGCAGGCTGTCGTTATTGCTGGCGATCACATCAAGGCGGTCATTGTAAAGCCAGATGCCGCTGTCCAGACCACCGGTGGTTTTGTCGATATCCAGGGTCAACGTTGCCCGGTCGGACAAGTAGACCCGATACCAGTGATATTGCCCGTTGCCCGCCGCGCTGACCGTCACATGCGGAACTGTCTCGGAATCGACGATGTCCGGATCGGCCGCGAGGCTGAACGCGTTGTCGAGGTCTATCGTGTTGCTGCCTGGCGGCTTGGCAATGCTGCCGCTGCCAAGCCCTACGACCCAAGCGGGCGCAAGCTCGCCGTAAATCGTGTCGTTGCCAGCGCCGCCATGCAGCGTGTCGTTGCCCAGGGCGCCTTCTATCGTATCGTTGCCACCCTTGCCGTCGATCCGGTTGACGCCGTTGTTGCCGATGATCTCCTGGCCGAACTCGTTGCCGGTCAGGTCGCGATTGTAGGTTGCACTTTGGCTGGTGGTGCGCAGCGACTCGACCTCGACGCCTTGCGCCAGCACATAGTCGACACTGGTGGACACACGGTCGTAGCCTTGCCCCTTGGCCTCGACGATCACCGCGGACGAATTGTGGATCGTGTAAAAGTCGTTGCCGCCTTTGCCGACCAGTGTGTCGATGCCTTTCGCGCCGCCGTCATCCAGCCTGTTGCCGCCGTCATTGCCGATGATGGTCTGGGCAAACTCATTGCCGGTGAGGGCGATGGCACCCGTGCCATCGGGGTCGGCTGTCGTCAGGACTTCGATTTCCTGCCCGGCGGCCAGCGTGAAGTCGGTCCGCGTCGACACCCGGTCGTCGCCGCCGCCACTCGCTTCGAATACCACGTCGCCCGCATCGACGAAAAAGACGTCGTCACCATCGCCGCCACGCATCGTGTCGGTGCCGCCGCCGCCGTCCAGCGTGTCGTTGCCGTCGCCGCCGGCGATGGTGTCGTCGCCTTCACCGCCGTAAAGCGTATCGTTGCCGCCGCCGCCGTTCAGTATGTCGTTGCCGCCGCCGCCACTCAGGATATTGGCCCCGGCATTGCCGACGATGGACTGCGCGAACTCGTTGCCGGTGAGATTGATGGCAGCAGTGCCCGCGAACGACGTGGTCGTCAGCAACTCGATCTCGGTGCCGGCCTGCAGCGCATAGCTTGCCCGCGCGGATACACGATCGGCCGTGCCTTCGCCGGCGGCTTCGATCACGACATCGCCGGCATTGTCGACGATGAACATGTCGTTCCCGGTTCCGCCATGCATCGTGTCGGCGCCGGCTCCGCCGTCCAGCAGGTCATCGCCGCCGCCGCCCCACAGGGTATCGTCGCCGCTGTCGCCATAGAGACTGTCATTGTCGGATTCGACCGGCCGGATGCCGGCCGCGGAGATGTGCAACTGGTAGTTCTGACCCGGCCAGGCCGGCGTGTCCTTGCCCAGGACCGCGATGTAATACGTGCCACCGGTCGTGACGGTATAGGTGAGAAAGGAGTCGAGATCGCCCGTCGATCCGCTGTCGGGGACCATGAAACCGCTGTCGTCGTTGCTGGCAAGCAGATCGAGATTGCTCGTGAGAAGGGAGATTCTGGTGTTCAGCCCGCCGGTCGTGGCATCGATGTCCAGGGTCAGCACTGCTCCGGCCGTCAGATCGACCCTGTACAGATGAGGATTGTCGTCGCCCCTCGCATTGATGGTGACGTGCGGTGTGTAGGTTGAATCGACGACGTCCGGATTGGCAGCCAGGTTGAATGCTTTGCTGACGTCCAGGGTGTCGAGATTACCGGTAGGTCTCGTGACGTTGCCGCTGCCCTTCGCGCTCACCGGGTAAGCGGCCGCCCTTCCGCCATAGCCGCCATAAATCGTGTCGTTGCCAGAACCGCCATGCAGCGTATCGGCGCCCAGGCCTCCCTCTATCGTATCCGCGCCGCCCTTGCCGTCGATCCGGTTGACGCCGTCGTTACCGACGATCTCCTGGCCGAACTCGTTGCCGGTCAGGTCGATGCTATAGGTTGCATACTGGTTGGTGGTGCGAATCGATTCGATCTCCACCCCTTTTGCCAGCTCATAGTCGACGCCGGCGGCGAGACGGTCGTAGTCGCCCTGTCCTTTGGACTCGATGATCACCGCGTCGGAATTGTACACCGTATAATAGTCGTTGCCGCCGCCGCCCCGCAGCGTGTCGGCTCCTCCTACGCCGCCATCGTGCAGCCAGTTATTGCCTTCGTTGCCGACGATGGTCTGGGCCAATTCGTTGCCCCTGATGTCGATGGAACGGGCGGCATTGGAGTTGGTCGTCGTGAGGAGTTCGACCTCCTGGCCGCCGCTGAGCACGAAGTCGGACTGCACCGCGACGCGGTCACTGCCGCCGCCCACCGCTTCGGTCACGACGTCGCCGGTGGTGACGTAGTAGGTGTCGTTGCCGGCGCCGCCGATCAGCTTATCGGCGCCGCCGCCGCCGTCCAGCACGTCGTCGCCGCTGCCGCCCGTTAGCTGGTCGGCGCGCAGTCCACCGCCAACACTGACGCCCACGGTGTTCTTGGAGAAGTCGACGGTGAGGCCATGATTGAACGCGGCGGCGTTGATGACCTGGGCGGCATTCGAACTGCTCGCGGTCGTATCGATCGTCACGCCGAAACCGGTCGACGCAACGCCGCCGAAAGCCTGCGATGCGCTGCGGCCGAGCGTCAGGTTGACGGCCTGCGCGCCCAGCGCGATCCCCTCCATGTCGGAGACCCGGCGGAAATTGCTGTCGACCAGCGTCATCGCGCCGGCAAGCACAAGCGTATCCGAGCCGTTGCCGCCATCGAGATGGACAAAGTTTGCGTCGTTGATGATCAGTGTATCGTCGCCTTCGCCGCCGCGCAGCGAATCGGCTCCGCCGCCGCCCGAAAGCGTGTCGCCGTCTCGGCCGCCGACCAGCACATCCGCGCCAGCGGTGCCCGCGAGCGTGTCGGCTGCGTCGCCGCCGGCCGGCTGGGTAAGTTGGCTGGTCGAGCCCCCGATCGTCGCGGAACCGAAGATGACATAGGTCTCGCCCGCCCCGACTGCCGCCGAGGGAGCGCCAACCATCAGGTCATCGAATCCGTCACCGTTGACGTCTCCGGCCGAGGACACCGAAGAGCCTGCTCCGTCCAGGATGTTCCGGCCGTAGATAATGAAGCCCTTGCTGCCATCGCCGGCGGCGATGTCAGCAAGATCGAGGGGTGCGTCGAAGGCGCCCGCCTTGCCGAACACCACATAGGCGGCGCCGGAATTTTCACGCGCTCCGGCCGGGCCGTCGACTTGGGCCGCCCCGACGATCAGGTCGTCGATGCCGTCGCCATTGACGTCTCCCGCCGAGGACACCGAAAGGCCGGACCCGTCGTCCGCCTGTGCGCCGTGAAGCACGAAGCCGAGGCTGCCGTCGCCGGCTGTGATGGCGGCAAGATCGAAGGTGGCCGCGAATCCGCCCTGCCTGCCGAACACCACATAGCTGTCGCCGGCATTTGCACGGCCGTCCGCCGGGCCGTCGCCATCCTTGGCGCCGACGATCAGGTCGTCGATGCCGTCGCCGTTCACGTCCCCCGCGGACGCGACGGAAAAGCCGGAATGGTCGCCGGCCGTCTCGCCCCGCAGGACGAAGCCTTTGCTGCCGTCACCCTTGGCGATATCGGCGAGATCGAGCGTGCCGCCAAATCCGCCCGCCTTGCCGAACACCACATAGCTGTCACCGGCTGCGTCACGGCTGTCACCTGGGCCGTCGCCCAACCTTGCTCCAACGATCAGGTCATCGAAGCCGTCGCCGTTGACGTCCCCCGCCGATGCGACGGAGAAGCCGGACTGGTCCCCCGCCTGTTCGCCTTTGATGGCAAAGCCGTTGACACCGCTGCCGGCGGACATGGAGTCGAGAAGAAAGGTCGGCCCGAATCCGCCGGCTTTGCCGAACACCACATAGCTGACGCCGACCCCGGCTGCCCTTTCCTGCGGGAAGCCCACGATCACGTCGTCGAAGCCGTCGCCATTGACGTCCCCGGCCAACGAGACCGACGGGCCCAAACTGGTCGTGGCGTCTCCTCCGAGCGTAAACCCCTGGCTGCCGTTGCCTTTCGTGATGGCGGCCAGATCAATGCTTTTGTCGAAGCCTGAGCCTTTGCCGAAGATCACATAGCTGAAGGCGCCCGCCGGGGTGCCATTGATCGCACCGTTTCCGGCGGGCGCCCCGACGATAAGGTCGCCGTAGCCGTCGCCGTTCAAGTCACCGGCCGAGGAAACCGAATAGCCGGCCCCGTCGGCGACATCCTCGCCAAGGATGGCGAAGCCCTGCGTGCCGTCGCCCGTGGCAATGGCTCCGAGATCGAGGGTGGCCGCGAAACCGCCCGCCTTGCCGAACACCACATAACTCGTGCCGACATCAGCCAAGCCGGCGAAGGGCGCCCCGACGATCACGTCATCGAAACCGTCCCCGTTCACATCGCCGGCCGAAGATATGGAGGAGCCCGACTGGTCGAGTTTCGTGTTGCCGCGAAGAACGAAGCCTCGGCTGCCGTCGCCGTTGACGATATCGGTCAGATCAATCGGCATGGTTGGTCCTCATCACGCGTGCAAACGCACCGCGTGTTCATCGATGCACGCGGGGCCAACCTTAGGTGGTATTCGAGAAGGACGGTGCCGGATACCGCGGCCGGCTGGAATGCCGTGGAATTCTTTGTCTTTTCCAGGCGCGCGACTGGAAATTCCACGACACGGACTTGTGAACGCAGGGGAAGTTTCGGTCTCTGATCGGGCTATTCCGCGGCTAAACGGCAAAGGGTCGCCGGAGCTGAGGTTCACGGGACGGGTGGACTTGACTGGTCTTCGATAGCTTGGTCACCTGCTTCAACGGTACCGCGGCGGGTGCCGGTGGGTGGGTGAAGGCCGAGTTGAGCCGGACCACCAGCGCGGATGGCGTGCTATCAGCAGAAGTATGGCCTACCTTTGCTTGAGAGCGCCGGCGCGGCGGTCAGCAGGCCGGGGCACTGGTCGCGCTTTGCACCAGCGCGCTGGCCTCAGCGTCCGCCAAGCAAAGTCACTGATCCATTTCCCCGCAGGCCGCGGGTGACGCTGCCGTTCGCCGGGACGAGCGGGATCAAACAGGCCTGGAAGGCATGGTAGAGATCGGGTTTGCCGACGAAAACGCGGCTGATCGGCTTCAGCTCGCCGTTCAGCTCCGGATACCAGCCGCCGCGTTCGTGATCGATGAAATGATCGGTTACGAAACCCCAGATGCGGCGATACCACTCCTCGAATCTTGGGTCCTCGTCAACGGACCCCAGCACGGCCGCCGCGCCAATACCTTCCGCGCACGGCCACCAGAAGCGGTCCGACTGGTCCGGCCGGTTGTCCCAGCCGAGCGTGTAATAAAAGCCGCCGGTCTTGCTGTCCCAGCCTATTGCCGTTGTGGTCAGGAAGAGCTGCTTCGCCGCCTCCTTCATCCAGCCTTGCTCGCGGCCGCCGAGTTCCCAGAGCTGGATCAGCAGGCGGCTCCATTCCAGCGCATGTCCGGGCGTCGTGCCTTGCGGGCGGAACATCGGGTCGCCGACGTAGTTGCGGTCGACCTGCCACTTGCCGTCGAAATGTTCGGCGACGCGCCAGCCCTGCTCGCGTGCGTGACGGCCGATGATCAGCGAAGCGATGCTTTCGGCCATGTCGAGATAGGTCCGGTCGCCGGTCGCCTCGAAAGCGGCCATCGTCGCCTCGGTCAGATGCATGTTGGAATTCTGGCCCCGATAGTCACCGAGGGGCTGCCAGTCGGCGGCATATTCCTCGGTCGTCGCGCCGACGGTCTTGTCCCAGAAGCGCGTATTCAGGACTTCGGTGATATCGGCCAGAAGCCGGTCCGCATCCGGGTGCCCGACGACCTTCGCCGACGAAGCGGCCAGCAGGACGAAGCCGTGTCCATAGGCCTGCTTGGTGGCGTTGGTGGGCCGCTCGTCGTCGACGCCCCAGAAATAGCCGCCCGACTGTTGATCTCGGTGGCGTTTCCACAGGAAGGCCATGCCGTGGTCGATGACGCGGTCGGCGCCGGGAAAGCCGAGCATGTGCGCGATGGCATAGCAATGCACCATGCGCGTCGTGTCGTGGATTTGCCGTTCCGCCCCCGCGTGGCCGGGCTTGGGTGGAAGAGGGCGGCCGAAATCGTCAAGCGGAAAGAAGCCGCCCGACGGGTCGAACAGATTGCGGCTGAAGAAACGCAACAGGTCCTGCGCCTGCCCAAGCAGCCAGTGCCGATGCGCCGCGCGCTCAACGAACCTTGGCCCGGAGCTTCCGACCCAGTTCCCCGCAGTTTCCGGCTTCGGCATTGCTTCTTCTCCCACCCGGAAATCCAGGCCGCTGACCGTCTCTAGAGGAAGACAGAGCTGGCTGGAAGCGACCGCGAACGCACCGGAGCGAAATCCCGGCGTTTGCCTTGGATACGGTCGAGACACCCAGGCCTGGGAATCGTTCATGCTCGGCATAAGGCAATGTGCGGGGGTCCGCCTCATCGTCCACTTCGAGTCAGGTTGCGACACAACCCTGGCGAACCTCCCCGTCTCCCTCAGCGCCGATCCAGGCGCTCAGGGCCCGCGACGCCGCCGAGGCGCATTTGGATGGAAAAAACGTTGGCGACTTCCAGCGCGGATGCGACCTGGCCAATCTCGATTTCAACGCGCCGATCAGCCGACCGATGTCGGAGATCAGTTAGAATTTCATCGGCCGGACAGGGCTTGTGAAACCGCCTCCAAGAGGCACTTGCGCTTACCCTTCGCCATGCCCGGCGATCATCATCGCCTCCAGCGCCAGCCGCTCGGTCTTTTTCATCCGCTCGGATTCGGACTTGAGCTGGCCGCAGGCGGCGAGGATGTCGCGGCCGCGCGGCGTGCGGATCGGCGAGGCGTAGCCGGCATTGTTTATGTAGTCGGCAAATCTTTCGATCGTCTCCCAGTCCGAGCACTGGTAGTTGGTGCCGGGCCAGGGGTTGAACGGGATCAGATTGATCTTGGCCGGGATGCCGCGCAGCAGCTTGACCAGCGCCTTGGCGTCGTCGAGCGAATCGTTGACGTCCTTCAGCATCACATATTCGAAGGTGATGCGCTTGGCGTTCGACAGGCCGGGATAGGCCTTGCAGGCGGCGATCAGCTCGTTGAGCGGGAAATTCTTATTGATCGGCACCAAGAGGTCGCGAAGGTCGTCGTTGGTGGCGTGCAGGGAGATCGCCAGCATCACGCCGATCTCGGCGCCGGTGCGCGCAATCTCGGGCACGACGCCGGAGGTGGACAGCGTTATGCGGCGCTTCGACAGCGACAGGCCGTCGCCGTCCGAGGCAATGAGCAGCGCCTTCTTCACGGCCTCGAAATTGTAAAGCGGCTCGCCCATGCCCATCATCACGATGTTGGAGACCTTTCGACCCTCCGCCGGCACGATGGCGCCGTCCGGCGTGTCGCGGTCGGGGAAATCGCCGAGCCGGTCGCGTGCGGTCAGAAGCTGCGCGAGGATTTCCTCCGACGTCAGGTTGCGCACCAGTTTTTGCGTGCCGGTGTGGCAGAAGGAGCAGGTGAGCGTGCAGCCTACTTGCGACGAGATGCACAGTGTGCCGCGCCCCTCTTCCGGAATGTAGACCGTTTCTATTTCGACGGGTCTGCCTGCTCCTCGCGCGGGAAACCGGAACAGCCATTTTCGCGTGCCGTCGGAGGAGATCTGCTCCTCGACGATCTCGGGGCGTCCGATCGAAAAATGCTTGGCAAGGGCCGCGCGCAGATCCTTGGAGATGTTAAACATGTCGGCAAAATCGGAGACGCCGCGCACATAAAGCCAGTGCCAGAGCTGCTGCACGCGCATCTTCGCCTGCCGCTCCGGCACGATGCCGGAGGCGACCAGCGCCTCGCCCATCTCGGCGCGGGTCAGGCCGATCAGCGACGGCTTTTCGGCGAGCGAAGGTTTTGCGCGAAAGGCATCGCGCCGGTCGGGCGTGGTGAGGTCGAGGGTAAGCGTCATGGCAAGCCTATATGGGGATGCCGCCGAAAATTCAAAGCGATCCGCCGCGCCATAGCATGAAGAGCAGGCCGCGTCACGGCCCGGACGAATTCCGTCGCGGCAATGGTTGGAGCGATGTCCGGACCAGACGGGCGACGGGCTCAATAGGCTGTACCGTCGATGTTCGTTGGTCGGCGGCCAAGCGGCACCGCCGCCAGACCGCGGAAAAATCCGCGGCGGCCTTCGATGCCTGCCATTTTTCAGCGTTCCGGCCCCGCCGTCAGGACGTATCTGGGGTTTCGAGCGCATAGACGGCCAGCGCGTGAGCGTGCGCCAGAATTTCGTCGATCTCGCGGACGTTGCGGGGACGGGTGGCGGTCGGGTCGTAGCGCGACAGCCGGCCGCCGGGCGCGCGCCCATGCCGCAGCGGCGAGATGCGCCGGAACCGGACGGCCCCTTTGCCTTGCGAGCCGCCTTGCCGCTCTTGCAGGAGCACCGCGTCGCGCCGCGCCTTCCAGCGGGCGAAGCGTTTGGCTTGGCCGGGCAGATCGTCCAATGCCGTAGTCAGCGCCCGAAGGCGCAAGCCGAGACGCTCGGCGTCGATGGGATCGTCGGGCGAGGGAGGCGGAGGCAAGGGGCTGAGGCGCGCGTCGAAACCGAGTACCGAAATGCGCGGGATGGCGAAGGCGGGCTCGTGGGGGCGGTAGGGCCGGAACGGACGCGGCATCGGATCGAACAGCGGCAGGCTTGCGCGCGGGGCGGGTTTTGGCGGTCTCTTCGGCCCGACCGGCAGGAAGGCGCGGGGTCCTCGCCGGACCGCGGGTTGCGGCGTGCGCGGACGCAGCGGCGGCAACGTCACCACCAAGCCGCGCGCCGCCGCGATGATCAGCCGGCGCGCTACCGCCTCGGCGGGAAGCAGCAGTTTCAGGATAGCGCGGTAGAGGTGGCGGGGCAGGGTAAAAGCCGGGGACAGTTTATTTTTTTCCGCTTGCACGGGGCTCGAAGCGGCCGCGCTTTTCAGCGGAAACAAAACAAACCGTCCGCCAGCGCCAAGCTCGGCCATGGCGACGAGCATGGCGAGGACGCGCTTCAGCGCTTGCCAATTTTGATCTATTGCCGCCTTCCCGTCGTCCACCGCCGACTTTCTCCCGCACAGCCTGCGTCATTCTCATGCCGGTCTGGAGGGGTGGGGAAAATCGCGGCGGAGACGAATTTTTCCGGGATCGTCAACCCTTTGAAAACGCGGGAAAAAGCCAAGTGCCGTTTTCTGCGAAAGACGAAAAAGGTATAAAACCGTCCATCACCGCGACATCGGAAATGTCGCAAACCGGATAGTTCTGACCTTGCGAAATCTGCTCGTTCCCGGCGCTGCCGTCAGCGCCGAAGGTTGACGATCACCACGCCGCCCAGCGCCAGCAGGCCGCCGACGACGCCGAGCAGACCGGGAACCTCGGCCAGCCAGACGAAGCCGATCAGCGTCGCCACAGGCGGCACGCAATAGAGATAGTTGGAGGCGCGCGACGCCGGCAGGCGCGACAGCGCGACCGCCCAGCTTCCATAGGCGACGAAACTCGGGATGATGCCGAGATAGACGGCGGACAGCAGCGCCTCGGAATTCGCCGTCACCGCCTGCGACAGCGCAGAAGGCAGGGCCGGCGACAGCAGCAGGCCGCCGACGACCATGTTCCAGGCCGCCACCGTCAGCGGCTTGTGGCGCGCGAACAGCGGCTTTTGCACGATGGTGTTGACGGTGGTGCAGACGGCGCCGCCGAAGATCAGCAGTGCGCCGGTGTCGAGCGACAGGCCGTCGCCCTCGCCGAGCGCGATCAGGCCAACGCCGAAGAACGACACGAAGGTGCCGACCCAGGCCAGCGCCCGGAACCGCTCGCCGAGCAGCAGCGTGGCCAGGATGGCGGTCAGGATCGGGCTGACATTGATGATGAAACTCGCCGCGCCTGCCGAGACGGTCTGCTCGCCCATGTTGAGCAGCACGGTGTAGAGCGCCACGAACACGACGCCGCCGGTGGCGAAGCGCCATGCCTCGCCAAGCGAAGGCAGGGCCGGCCTCATGACCAGCAGATAGACAAGCGCCGGTAGCGCGGCGATGCCGAAACGGATGGCGCCAAGCTCGATCGGTCCGAAAGCCGTCAGGCCGGCGCGGATGGCCGGGAACGCCGAGGCCCAGCCGATCACGGTGATGGCGACAGCGGCGACGGTGGCCAGTTCGAGGCGAGGCTGCGTGTCGGAGGTAAGTGCTGCGGCGGACATTTTTGGTCTCCCAAAATTCGATACCGGCTCAAATGCCGTTCCGGGAGCGATTTGACAAACGAGAGATTCGATGACCTGCTGTGAGCCAGGCTCACAGCTCAAATGGATTCCTGGCGCAATGACGATGATGGATCACACCTCGGACCGCTCCATGCCTCCCCTGGACACGCTCCGCGCCTTCGAAATCGCCGCCAAGACCGGCAGTTTCAGCGCGGCGGCGGAGAGGCTGAACCTGACGCATGGCGCGGTCAGCCGGCAGATCGCCAAGCTCGAGCATTGGCTCGGGCTGAAAGTTTTCGACCGCGGCGCGCGCGGCGTCGCGCTGACCATCGAGGGCCAGCGGCTCTATCTGCGCACCAGCGAGGCTTTTGCGCTGATCGCCGACAATACCGACCGCTGGTCAGAGCCGCGCGGCGCGGCGGTGGTGCGCGTCACCTCCATTCCGTCGATCAGCGGACTATGGCTGATGCCACGCCTGCGTCTGCTGGAGAGCGGGCCGTCGAAACTGCGCATCGTGCTCGACGTCGACAACCGCCAGGCCGACCTCGCCGAGGAGGGCCACGACCTGTCGATCCGCTGCGGGCGCGGTCGTATCCCCGGGCGCGTCTCGGTGCAGCTCTTCGAGGAACACTGTTTTCCCATCGCCTCGCCGGGATTGGCGAAGGAGATCGGAAGCGGAAATCCGGAACGCCTGCTGGCGCATCCGCTGATCAACGATTCCGATGCTTCGGCCTGGCGTGCCTGGTTCGGCGCGCAGGGCATCGACTATCGCCCGCGTGCCGAGGACCGGCGGTTCGAGGATTACAATCTGGTGCTGGACGCCGCCGCCTGCGGCCTCGGCATCGCGCTGGCGCGCCCGCCGCTGACCGTCGACCAGTTGCGCTCGGGCCGCATCGCGCCCGTCGACGAGCGGTCCGTGCTCAATCCGGTATCCTACTGGCTGGACCGGCCGGAAGGCGTTTCGCCCCGGCCCGCGGCGGCCGACCTCGCGCGACGGATTGCTCGCGAGGCGGGACTGGCTGAGGGGAGGGTCGAGGCGTTTTTGAGTTCGGATTGAGCCTGATCGGTCCTTCGAGGCTCGCCCGCGAATGTCTGACCAATATTTTCAAAGCCTTGCGGGGGCTCGCACCTCCCTCATCCTGAGGTGCGAGCCCGCGCGCCGCAGCAGATTGAATGATACTATCGACGGGCGAGTCTCGAAGGACGCACCGTCGGCGCTACTTGCAGCTTGCGATCGATGAAAGCGCCGCCGAAATGCCCTTTAGCGAGAAGGTGTAGTTGGTCGGATTGCCGCGTCCGGACTTGGCGGCGATCTTCATGTCGGAGCCGCCCTTCATGGCTGCGATCAGCAGCGGCTCCTCGGCGGCGTTCTCCACCCAGGCCGACTTCCCCTTGGTGAACATGGAAAATGTCTTGCCGCCGACCGTCACCTGCACCTTGGAATTTGCCTGGAAGTCGTAGGACGCGATGAACTGCGGCTCGTAGGTGACCTGCTGGCCGGGCCGCTGGCTGACGAAGAAGAAGATGTCGCCGTGGTCCAGCGTCGGCGGCTGCTTGTCGGTCGGCACGGTCAGCACGTAGCAGACCTTGCCGTTGCCGGACTGGTAGCTGTAGGTGCCCCAGGCATTGTGCTGGCCGATCTTTGTGGCCGACTGGGCGAGCGCCGGCGCCGCACCCGCGACAAGGATAAGGCCCGCAACCGCCGCTAACAATCCGCGCATGTTTTTCACCGTCTTACGTTTCGCTGGAATTGCCGAAGCAGGCCTGGATTCGACCCCTGCCCGTTCGTTTAATTTTGAATTAGTCAGGGTTACGAAATGGTGAACGTCCGCGAAAAAGGGCATCCGCCATATTGCATCACCACCAACCTGCTCCGCGGCCTTCTCCGGATCCTCGGAGCCTTGTCGCCTGAGGCGAGTTCAAGACAAGAAAAGCGGCAGCAGTTTGACTTTTTTCGCCGGCATGCAATGGAGGACTGGGTTGCGACGGTCCGGGAAGCCGTCTCAAGACAGCGGCCGCAGAGGATGGGGATACGGCTTTCCGGCATGATCCGATCATGACCAATTCGCGCGACGAGGAGTTTTCCCGGCTTGCCGCGCTGGTGGCCCGCGACGGCGACCGCGCCGCGTTCACGCGACTGTTCGATCATTTCGCGCCACGCATCAACGGCTACCTGAAACGGCTCGGCATGGAGCCGGCCGGCGCCGAGGACCTCGCGCAGGAAGTGATGACGGTGCTGTGGCACAAGGCGCATCTGTTCGATCCGGCAAGATCGTCGTTGGCCACCTGGCTGTTCCGCATCGCCCGCAACCGGCGCATCGACGTGCTGCGCCGCGACCGCTCGCATCTGCTCGATCCCTCCGATCCGCTCCTGGTGCCGGACGATCCCGAGCCCGCGGACGAGGGAATGGATGCACGCCAACGCGACGAGCGCGTGCGGGTCGCGTTGACGGCGCTGTCGGGCGAGCAACTGGAGCTTCTGCAATATGCGTTCTTCGTCGGGCTGACCCACAGCCAGATCGCCGAGCGCACCGGCCTGCCGCTCGGCACCGTCAAATCGCGGATCAGGCTGGCCTTTGGGCGGCTAAGGAAGATTCTGGAGGCTGACGGCGCGGTGGATACTGATTGAGCGGCAGGCCTGCCGGTGCCAATCAGGAAATGTCGTGCAAAGCCTCGCGCGCAGCCAGCCTGTGTGCAGGCTTCATGTGGGCGCGGACAGCGGCAAGTGCCGCGGTCAGCACGGCGATGTCGTCGGTGAAGCCGATGCCGAAGAATACGTCGGGAATGGTGTCGGCGGGCAACACGAAATAGGCCAGCGCGGCCAAGAGGATACCCTTGGCCCTGAGCGGCGTGCCCTTGTCCATGGCGCAATAATAGCCGGCGACGACCTCGTCCATGAACGGCACCTGCGCGGCTGCCTTCCTGGCGGTGCGCCAGAATTTTTCGCGCACGTCCTGTTCCGGCGCGGTAGCCTGAGATTTGGTCGACTTGGCCATCCAATTCTCTCCCTTCACGCGAAAATGTGGTGAGGCGCTTGCCTCACCACAAGAGTTCGCATGCGCAGGCGATGAACAAGAGAAAACGAGCCGATCTACCGCATGGTGCGGTAGGGCTCCTCATAGCCGGCGGAGAGGCTGGGGCGCATGTCCGCGCCGATCAGCGGCCAGACTTCCTCCACCACATAGGGGCCGCCGCCGACCGAATCGCGCGACGACATCAGCACGAAGCGGCCGACCCGGAAGGGGGCGGCGGAAAAATTGCCGCGCGCCGAAAGGTAATGCGCCACATCGATCGGGCTGGAGTTGCGCAGCCGCGCCAGGGTGACGTGCGGCGTGAATTTGCGGGTGTCGGCGGGAAGGCCGAGGCGCTGGCAGATGCGGTCGATCTCGGCCTGCAGCGCGTTCAGGTCGGGAGAGGGCGCGGCGGCAGCGAAGATCGAATGCGGCTTCTTGCCGCCGAAGGCGCCGACGCCGTCGAGGCGAAGCTGGAAGGCCGGACGGCGGACCCGGTCCAGCGCGTTGGCGATCTCGTCGGCGACATGGCCTTCGATGTCGCCGAAGAAGCGCAAGGTGATGTGGTAGTTCTCGACGTCGATCCAGCGGGCGCCGGGCAGGCCGCCCCTCAGCAGCGAGAGGGAAAGGGCTGCGTCACGCGGAACTTCGAGGGCGGTGAAAAGACGCGGCATGAAAAGCCTCCCTTCCTCGAATCGACTTACCCGTCAAGCGAATCATCGATCCGGCGCGACGGCAAGCGGTTTGTGTGCAACGCAACAACAATTTGCTTTACGTGGCGTCATGTTGAGGGAGGTAAGCCGATCCATCATCATTTCGTCCGGTCCGGGACCAGTTCGCCGGCACTTGCCGGCGGCTCTCTCAGGTCGATCCCTTGGGCGCGGCCAGCACCTTTTCCATCGTCGGCAGGAAATTCTCGACCATCCTGTCCACCCCGGCGGGATTCGGATGCATGCCGTCCTCCAGTTGCAGATCGCGGTTACCCGCGACGCCGTCGAGGAAGAACGGGTAGAGCGCCAGCCCGTATTTCGCTGCGAGGTCGGGATAGATCGCGTCGAAGGCGGCCTGATAGTCGGCGCCGAGATTGGGCGCGGCACGCATGCCGGCGAGCAGCACGGTGATATTGCGCTGCTTCAGCCGCGAGATCATCTCGTCGAGATTCCTGCGGGTGATGTCCGGTGTTACGCCGCGCAGCATGTCATTGGCGCCGAGTTCGAGGATGACGATGTCGGTTCCGTCAGGAACGGACCAGTCGAGCCGCGATAGGCCAGCGCTGGAGGTGTCGCCGGAGACGCCGGCATTGTTTATCACGACATCGTGACCCTTGGCTTTCAGCGCCGCTTGCAGCCTGTCCGTAAAACCTTTGCCGGCATCCAGCATGTATCCGGCCATCAGGCTGTCGCCGAAACCGACGATTTGGCGCGGTTCGGCCTGGGCCTGCCCATAGCCGAGCGCCGAGGACAACATCGCCGCCGCGACAAAAAGCATGAAACGTTTGAAAGCCATGCGCAAAAGCCCATATGACGACAGCGTGCCTACAGTTTCCCACTCCATATAGGGCTATTCCGTGACCGCAGAAGCCGTCATCGAACTTCGCGATGTTTCGTTGACGCTGGGCGAAGGCGCCTCGTCGGTGCATGTGCTGAAGACCATCAGCCTCGATGTGATGGCCGGCGAGACCGCCGGCATCGTCGGCCCGTCGGGTTCCGGTAAGTCAACGCTGCTGATGGTGCTGGCCGGGCTGGAAGGCGTCGACAGCGGCACTGTACGCATCGCCGGCAAACTGCTCAACGGCAAGAGCGAGGACGAGGTGGCGGCGTTTCGCGGCAAAACCATCGGCATCGTCTTCCAGTCCTTCCACCTGATCCCCAACATGACGGCGCTTGAAAACGTCGCGGTGCCGCTGGAGCTTGCCGGCCATGCCGATCCGTTCGGCTGGGCGGCGCGTGAACTCGCGGCGGTCGGCCTCAGCGAGCGGCTGACGCATTATCCCGGCGAATTGTCCGGCGGCGAACAGCAGCGGGTGGCGATTGCGCGGGCGCTGGCGCCTTCGCCGCGTATCCTGATCGCCGACGAGCCAACCGGCAACCTCGACCAGGCGACCGGCCGGCAGATCGCCGACCTGCTGTTTTCCGAGGCGGCCGAGCGCGGCACCACGCTGGTGCTGGTCACCCACGACCCGATGCTCGCCGCCCGCTGCTCCCGGCAGATTTCCATGCGGTCGGGGCGCATCGAGGCGGGTGCGCCTCGGCTCGCGGTGTCGGCTTAGGAAGGCGCGTAGCCAAATGAAGTCGAGCAGCGCTCCTTCGGACCCCTCTCTGTCTTGCCGGGCTTACGGACGCATCACGCGTATCGGCCGTCAGCAAGGAGGGATAGGGGCATGTGATCTTGTTTTGCCAAATGATCCTCTCCGTCTCGCCTGCGGCGAGACGCCGAGGCACCACCCCCTCACCGGCCCTTCGGGCCACCTCTCCCCCTGCCCGGGGGAGAGGATAGCCGGCCGCGATGCCGGCACTTTTCCAGCTTGGATTCCTCTCCCCCGGGCAGGGGGAGAGGTGGCCCGAAGGGCCGGTGAGGGGGTGGTGCCGAGACGAACCGGCAAAGCCGGTTCGGGGCGGATAAATTGCATATGCGTTTGCCCTTCGGTGCTGAAAAGATTGGTACGACGGGCGAAAAGCCTGCCTTGCCTCCAAGTCCGGCAAGACAGTAGGGGACGCGATGGGCTGGAGCATTCAGCAGGATGCGTAGCTTGATGAGCCCCGCCTCCTCCCTCAAACTCGCCCTGCGCTTCGCGCTGCGCGAAATGCGCGGCGGGCTGTCGGGTTTTTTGATCTTTTTGACCTGCATCGCGCTGGGCGTGGCGGCGATCGGCGGGGTCAATTCGGTGGCGCAGGCGATTACCGCCGGCGTGGCGTCGGAAGGCCAGGCGCTGCTGGGCGGCGACATAAGGTTCGAACTTAACCAGCGCGAGGCGACCGAAGGCGAAACGGCTTTCCTCAAGGACCTCGGCACGCTGGCGGTGAGCGCCAACATGCGCTCCATGGCGCGGCTGGAGGACGGATCGGACCAGGCGCTGGTGGAGGCCAAGGCGGTCGACAACGCCTATCCGCTCTATGGTCAGTTGCTGACGGAGCCTTCGCTTTCGCAAGATGAACTCTTCGGCGAGAGGGACGGCGTCTTTGGCGCGGCGGCGCCGGACCTTTTGTTCGAGCGGCTCGGCTTGCAGCCGGGAGCCCGGATCAAGCTCGGCAACGCCACCTTTGAACTTCGCGCAACGCTCACCGGCGAACCGGATGCCATTTCCGACGGATTCGGCTTTGCGCCGCGCCTGCTGCTTTCCATGGACGGATTGCGGGCGTCGGGTCTGGTGCAGCCGGGCAGCCTGGTCGAGCACGCCTACAAGATCCGCCTGCCCGACGGCACCGGCGAAGCGCGGCTGAAGGAAATCCGCGAGGAGGCTGCCCAAAAGTTCCCCGAGGCTGGGTGGAGCATCCGCACCCGAAGCAACGCCGCGCCGGCGCTGTCCTCCAACATCGAGCGGTTCTCGCAGTTCCTGACGCTGGTCGGCCTGACGGCGCTTGTGGTGGGCGGCGTCGGCGTCGCCAATGCGGTCAGCGCTTATCTCGACGGCAAGCGTGGCGTGATCGCCACGTTCAAGAGCCTCGGCGCGTCCGGCGGATTCGTGTTCACGCTTTATCTCACGCAGATCATGATCATCGCGGCGATGGGGATCGCGGTGGGGCTGGTGCTGGCGGCGCTGATGCCCTTCGCGGCGAGTGCCGCGCTTTCTTCGCTGATCCCGGTGCCCACCGAGGGCGGCATCTATCCCGGCGCGCTGGCGCTTGCCGCCGTGTTCGGCGTGCTGGTGACGCTGGCCTTCGCCATCCTGCCGCTCGGCCGCGCCCGTGACGTGCCGGCGACCGCGCTGTTCCGCGAGGCCGGCATCGGCGGACGCGGACTGCCGCGCTGGATCTATCTGGCGACGACGCTCGGCATCGCGGCACTTCTGGCGGCGATGTCGATATGGTTCGCGACGGACCGGCGCATCGCCGCTATCTTCGTCGGCGCCGCGATCTTCGCTTTCATTGTGCTGCGTGGCGTCGGGCTGCTCGTGCAAGCATTGGCGCGCCGTGCGCCGCGCGTGCGCTCCACCGCGCTCAGGCTGGCGCTGGGCAACATCCATCGGCCCGGCGCGCTGACGCCGTCGGTGGTGCTGTCGCTGGGGCTCGGCCTGACTTTGCTGGTGACGCTGGCCCTCATCGACGGCGATTTGCGCCGGCAGATTTCCGGAAGCCTGCCGGAGCGCGCGCCGAACTTCTTCTTCGTCGATATCCAGGCGGCTGACGTCGACGCCTTCAGCAACCTCGTCGGCAGCCTTTCGCCGGAAGGCAAGCTGATGCGGGTGCCGATGCTGCGTGGACGCATCATGGAATTGAACGGCGTGGACGTGCAGCAGGTGAAGGTGCCGCCGGAAGGCGCCTGGGTGCTGCGCGGCGACCGCGGCCTGACCTATTCGGAGACGGTTCCGGAAAACGCCACGCTCTCGGAGGGTGCATGGTGGCCGGAAAACTATTCGGGCGAGCCGCTTGTCTCCTTCTCCGCCGAGGAGGCGCGGCAGATCGGCCTGAAGATCGGCGACACGGTGACCGTCAACGTGCTCGGCCGCAACGTCACGGCAAAAATCGCCAGCCTGCGCGAGGTGAAGTGGGAATCGATGGGCATCAATTTTGTCATGGTGTTCTCGCCCAACACTTTTGCCGGCGCGCCGCATGCCTGGCTGGCGACGCTGACCGCCCGCGACGCGCCGGCACAGGAGGAAGCGCGCATCCTCAACCAGGTGACCCGCGCCTATCCGGCGGTGACCACGGTGCGTGTGAAGGACGCGCTGGACATCGTCAACCGGCTGGTGGCGCAGCTCGGCACGGCCATCCGCGCCGCCGCCAGCGTGGCGCTGATCGCCTCGGTGCTGGTGCTGTCGGGGGCGCTCGCCGCCGGCAACCGGGCGCGCATCCATGACGCGGTGGTGCTGAAGACGCTGGGCGCCACACGGCGCACGCTGATCACCGCCTTCTCGCTCGAATACATGCTGATCGGCCTGGCGACAGCGGTGTTCGCGCTGGCCGCGGGCGGCGTGGCGGCGTGGTTCGTGGTGGCGCGCATCATGACGCTTCCCTCCAGCTTCTCGCCCACCGTCGCCGCTTCCACGGTGGCGATCGCGCTGGTGCTGACGGTCGGCATCGGCCTCATCGGCACCTGGCGGGTGCTCGGGCATAAGGCGGCGCCGGTGTTGCGGAATCTGTAGGCAGTCGGCAGTGGGCAGTCGGCAGTAGGTTAAGAAACAATTTCCATTCGGCACCCGACTGCCGACTGCCCATTGCCTACTGCCTCACCTCTGATCAATTTCGTATGAGATCGTAGAAAAACGTTGCCTCACGCGGGGTTTCAGCCCGTAACGGCTCTTGTCCTTCGCCGCGAGACGCATCATATTCTGCGCAGGCATGCTGGAGCCCCGCCAGCGGCGCCTGGGCGCGAGCCCGACACCCGACGGGGCAGAAGCAACAGAGGAAATCTATGGCTGACCTTCGCAACTATCAGGCGCGCGTCGCGGCGGGCTCCCGCGCGGACGCCGCCATCGACGAGGGCCTGCGCGCCTATATGCTCAAGGTGTACAACCTTATGGCGCTGGGCCTCGCGATTACCGGCTTCGCCGCGCTGGGCACGATGATGCTGGCTACCACCAACGACCCGTCGCTGGCCGCCGCCACGCTCGGTAACGGCAAGATGCTGACCTCGCTCGGCGTCGCGCTTTACGGCTCGCCGCTGAAGTGGGTCGTCATGCTCGCCCCGCTCGGCATGGTGTTCTTCCTGAGCGCCCGCATCCAGGCGATGAGCGTTTCCAGCGCGCAGATCGCGTTCTGGGTGTTCGCCGGCCTGATGGGCCTGTCGCTGTCGTCGATCTTCCTGGTCTACACGGCGCAGAGCATCACGCAGACCTTCTTCATCACCGCGGCCGCCTTCGGCGCGCTCTCCCTATGGGGTTACACGACCAAGCGCGACCTGACCGGCATGGGCACGTTCCTGTTCATGGGCTTGATCGGCCTGGTCATCGCGATGGTGGTGAACATCTTCCTGGCTTCGCCGGCCTTGCAGTTCGCGATCTCCGGCATCGGCGTTTTGGTGTTCTCGGGCCTCACCGCCTACGACACGCAGAAGATCAAGGAGATGTATTGGGAAGGCGACGACACGCTGGTGGCCGGCCGCAAGGCGATCATGGGCGCGCTGACGCTCTATCTCGACTTCATCAACCTGTTCACCTTCCTGCTGTCGTTCCTCGGCAACCGCGAGTAATCGCGCCGACAGACCGGACTGGACCAAAGGGCGGCCGCGCGGCCGCCCTTTTCTTTTGGGCGCCCCCGCTCTATTCGTAGGCACTTTCGGAGTGTGCCTATATCATGAGCAGTATCGTGCTGAGGGATGCCGTCGAGGACGATCTCGACCGTATCACGGAAATCTACGCCGACGCCGTCACCACCGGCACGGCATCCTATGAGCTGGAGCCGCCGAGCCGGGCCGAGATGGGCGCACGGTTTGCGACGCTGCAAGGCGGCGGCTTTCCCTACATCGTGGCCGACACACCGGACGGGCTTGCCGGCTACGCCTATGCGGGACCTTTCCGGCCGCGCCGGGCCTATCGATTCGTCGTCGAGGACTCGATCTACATCGCGCCGGCCGCCAAGGGGCAGGGCGTCGGCACGCTGCTGCTCAAGGAATTGATCACACGCTGCGAAGCGCTCGGCTTCCGCCAGTTGGTCGCGGTGATCGGCGACGGCAGGCCGGAAAGCCCATCGGTGAAGCTGCACGAAAAGCTCGGCTTCCGGCATTCCGGGAGACTTGAGGGTTCAGGCTACAAGCATGATCGATGGCTCGACACGATGTTCATGCAACTGACCATGAACGGCGGGACCACTCAGGAGCCCGACCCGGCGTCGCTGCCGGAGCGGCGGTTTCGAGGGCAGTAGGGCGTCTTGCTCCCGGCGAGTTTTTTGCCGTTGCTGAAAAGCAAAGTAATCCGCGCCTGTTGACCGTCTCGTGCGATCGCGCTTCCCACTCCTGCCTTACTGCCTTACTGCCCTAATCACGCCCCTACCAGCCTGAGCTTGCTGTCGAAGACGCCGAGCACGCGCGCCAGCTCGTGGCCGCGCTTCAGCACGGCGCCGGTGGCGGCGACCACGGAAAACATGCCCTGCTTGCGGGCAAGTTTTGGGTCCTTGACGATCTGGAACAGCGGCAAATCGTGGGCGCGGCGGTAGACCGAGAACACGGCGCGGTCGATCCGATGGTCGATCGCATAGTCCCGCCATTCGTTGGCGGCAACCATGCGGCCGTAGAGCCTGAGAATCTGGTCCAGTTCCCGCCGGTCGAAAGATACCGGGATGTCCATCCGCTCCCGCCTTGCCTCGTGGAGCGGAATCAATATTGCGGATTCGTCCCCACCCTCCCCTCCGCTGCGATCGGTCATCCGCGCGTACCCTTCATGACGGTTTCACGACATGAAAAATTCGCGCGTTCGCGGCGAAATTGCAAGGGCGGCGATTCGACGGAAAGGGCCGTCCTCAACAAATCAAATTTGATCACTATTAATTTCAGTAAGAAATGTTTGCTGAATGATCGCCACATTTCTGCCTTGTTTTACCCGCGCTGACGCCCCATTGTCCGACGACTTTACCCGCGTTGCCTGAGACGGTTCGGTCCGGCACCGGCTCGTAACCCCAAGCCCCCCGCCCACGGGCCCGCGTCGGATCGAACCAACCTCGGCCTCCCTGCAACGGAGCCGGGTCGTAACGATCCCAAACTGATTGAAGCCGGTGCCGCTTGGTCGTCGCCGGCTTTTCTGTTTCATTCGTCAAGCCGCATAGCCGAACCGCTACTTCGTGGAGGGCGATTCGGGATTGCGGATGATGGCGGCGCCGAGGATCGGGCCGGGCATGCCGTCCTTGCTGACCGCCTGCAACAGGGCGGCACAGCCTTCCTTCTTTGCGATTTCGCTCACCGGCAGTTCGAAACGGGCGGCTTCGCCATGCCACATGCCGGCGGTTTGCACGTCGGTCACGGCGTTCCAATAGGTGATGGTATTGCCGCTGTTCTCGCCGCGCTCGATCGTCACCGGCTTGGCGCTGTCGAAATAGACGAGCACGAGATGTGCCTTGCTGTTCGACGGTCCGGTTCCAGTCTGGATGACGAGGCTTTCCCCCTGCACGGTCGCCTTCAGATCGACCGACAATCCCTTGCCGGAGTTCAGCAGCGTTTCCAGCGTGCCCTTGACGGCCCATTTCTTGGCGCCGTTGACATGCACACGGCCGTTGATGACGGCCTGCGGTGTGTAGACCGAGCGGATGCCGAAGGCTCGCCCGTAGTCGCGCTGGCGCTGTGTGTTCTCCGGCTGGGCCAGGGTATCGCGCCAACCGAGGTAGTCCCAGTAGTCGACATGATAGGCGAGCGCCACGACCTCGCCCTTGCGCACCAGTTCGCTGAACAGCGCATCGGCCGGCGGGCATGAATTGCAGCCCTGGCTGGTGAACAGTTCGACCACGCCGAGCGGCTTGCGCGATTCGGCGGATGCCCTGTCGGCCGCAATGGCAAACCCTATCGCAACCAGCGCGAACGCCGCCAGCCTGGTCAGTTTTTCGCGCTTCATACAGGTTCCAGATGCTTTCACCGGTGGCACCGGCTTATCTTTTTGTTCATCAAACAATAGGCAGATGGACATTTCAACGGGAAGTCACGTTGCGGTGAGAAAATAGGCGGACGGATGGGGCCGGCACTCTTCGCGCATATCGACCTCTATTGCGAGCGGACGGGGCCGGAATTCTGGTCCGAGCGGGTCAACGCACTGACAAATCTGGCTTTTATCGCCGCCGGCCTGTGGGGCGTCTATGCCGTGCGGCGGCGCGGCACCGACCTGTTTTCCGAGTTGCTGGCATGGTGGGTGGTTGCGATCGGCATCGGCTCGGCTGTCTTCCATACCTTCGCCACGTCGCTCACCATCTGGTTCGACATAGTGCCGATCGCCGGCTTCACCCTTGCCTATACGCTGTTCAACCTGCGCCGCTTTGTCGGCATGGCGTGGCCGAAGGCGGTCACCATCTTCGGAGCCTTCTACATCGTGGTCGGAGCGATCACCGTCATGGTGCCGGCCTGGCTGCGCGCGGCGAGCAACGGCACGACCGGCTATCTGCCGCCTTTCCTGGCTCTGATCTTCTTCGGCATCCTGGTGGCGCGGGCCGGCAGCCCGGCAGGCTGGTATAACATCGCCGCGGCCAGCATCTTCGTCTGCTCGGTCATCTGCCGGGTAATCGATCCGCTGGTCTGCGAATCCTTCCCGCTCGGCACGCATTTCCTCTGGCACCTGTTGAACGGTCTGATGCTCGGTGTGCTGTTGGCGGCGGTCGCACGGTACGGCGCGCCGGGCCGGGCAAAACAAAACCCGCGGACGCATGTCGCATCCGCGGGTTGAAAGAATCTTCGGGAACGGTCACCAAAATTGGTGACCGTTCCCGGGCTCAGCTCACGCAGCCAGATCGCGGAGCACGTACTGCAAGATGCCGCCGTTCTTGAAATAGTCGAGTTCGTCGACCGTATCGATGCGGCAGAGGATCGGCACTTCGGTGACGGTGCCGTCCGCGGACGTGACCTTCGCCACCATCTTCTGGCGCGGACGGATGGTCTCCAGCCCATCTATGGTCACGGTCTCGTCGCCCTTCAGACCGAGGGAGGCCCAGGACGAACCCTCCTCGAAGGTGAAGGGGATGACGCCCATGCCGACGAGGTTCGAGCGGTGGATGCGCTCGAACGACTGGGCGATGACCGCCCTGACGCCGAGCAGGTTGGTGCCCTTGGCAGCCCAGTCGCGCGACGAGCCGTTGCCGTATTCGATGCCGGCGAAGATCACCAGCGGTACGCCCTGATCCTTGTACTCCATCGCGGCGTCGTAGATCGGCATCTCCTCCTTCGAGGGGTAGTGGATCGTGTAGCCGCCTTCGCGCCCGTTCTCGCCCAGCATGTGGTTGCGGATGCGGATGTTGGCGAAGGTGCCGCGCATCATCACCTCATGATTGCCGCGCCGGGTGCCGTACTGGTTGAAGTCGGCGACACCGACGCCATTGTCGGTTAGGTATTTGCCCGCCGGCGAGGCGGCCTTGATCGAACCGGCCGGCGAGATGTGGTCGGTGGTGATCTTGTCGCCGAACAGGCCGAGGATGCGCGCGCCCTTGATATCGCTGACCCTGCCATAAGTCTTCTTCATGTCGGCGAAGTAGGGAGGGTTCTGCACGTAGGTCGACTGGTCGTCCCAGGCATAGGTCTGGCCCTCCGGCACCTTGACCTCCTGCCAGTTCTCGTCGCCCTTGAAGACGTCGGCATATTTGCGCGCGAACAGCTCGCGGGTGACGTTCTCCTCGATGAAGGCGTTGATCTCGGCGGTCGTCGGCCAGATGTCCTTGAGATAGACCGGCTTGCCATTGCTGCTCTCGCCGATCGGCTCGGTGGTCAGGTCCTTGGTCACCGTGCCGGCCAGCGCGTGGGCGACGACCAGCGGCGGCGAGGCGAGATAGTTGGCCTGCACGTCGGGCGATACGCGGCCCTCGAAGTTGCGGTTGCCGGAAAGCACCGCGGCGGCGATCAGACCCTTGTCGTTGATGGTCTTGGAGATCGGCGCCGGCAGCGGGCCGGAATTGCCGATGCAGGTGGTGCAGCCGAAACCGACGAGGTTGAAGCCGATCTGGTCGAGTTCCTTCTGCAGGCCCGACTTTTCCAGATATTCGGCGACGACCTGGCTACCTGGCGCCAGCGAGGTCTTCACCCACGGCTTCTGCTTGAGGCCGAGACGGTTGGCGTTGCGGGCGAGCAGGCCGGCGCCGATCAGCACCGACGGGTTCGACGTGTTGGTGCAGGAGGTTATGGCGGCGATCACCACGTCGCCATGGCCGATGTCGAAATCCTCTCCCTCGACCGCGTAGCGCTTATGTGTGTCGACGGTCTTCTTGTAGTCCTTCTCCATGGCGGCGGCGAAGCCGGCGGCGATGCCTTCCAGCGGCACGCGGCCCTCCGGACGCTTCGGCCCTGCCATCGACGGCACGACGTCGCCCATGTCGAGTTCGAGCAGGTCGGTGAACACCGGATCGGCGGAATCATTGTCGCGCCACATACCTTGCGCCTTGGAAAACGCCTCGACCAGTTCAATGCGGGCTTCCGCGCGGCCGGACATGGTGAGATAGCGGATCGTCTCGGAATCGACCGGGAAGAAGCCGCAGGTCGCACCGTATTCCGGCGCCATGTTGCCGATGGTGGCGCGGTCGGCCAGCGTCATGTTGGAGAGTCCGGGGCCGAAGAACTCGACGAACTTGCCGACCACGCCCTTCTTGCGCAGCATCTGCGTGACGGTGAGCACCAGGTCGGTGGCGGTGACGCCTTCCTTGAGGCGGCCCGTCAGCCGGAAGCCGATCACTTCCGGCAGCAGCATGGAGACAGGCTGTCCGAGCATGGCGGCTTCCGCCTCGATGCCGCCGACGCCCCAGCCGAGAACGCCGAGGCCATTGATCATGGTGGTGTGGGAATCGGTGCCGACGCAGGTGTCCGGATACGCGGTCGTCTCGCCGTCCTCGGTGTTGGTCCACACGACTTGGCCGAGATATTCGAGGTTGACCTGGTGGCAGATGCCGGTGCCGGGCGGCACGACGCGGAAATTGCGGAACGCCTGCTGGCCCCATTTCAGGAACTTGTAGCGCTCCTGGTTGCGCTCGTATTCGAGCTCGACGTTGCGGGCGAACGCCATCGGCGAGCCGAACTCGTCGACGATGACCGAATGGTCGATGACGAGGTCGACCGGCACCAGCGGGTTGATCTTCTGCGGGTCGCCGCCGAGTGCGGCGATGCCGTCGCGCATGGCGGCCAGGTCGACAACCGCCGGCACGCCGGTAAAATCCTGCATCAACACGCGGGCCGGGCGATAGGCGATCTCGACGCCGGCGGTGCCCTTGTCGGTCAGCCAGTTGGCGACGGCCTGGATGCTCTCCTTGGTGACGGAGCGGCCGTCCTCGTTGCGCAGCAGGTTTTCGAGCAGCACCTTCATCGAATAGGGAAGCTGCGAGACGCCGGTGAGGCCGTTCTTCTCGGCCTCGACGAGATTGTAGTAGACGTAGTCCGCCCCGCCCGCGGTCAGGGTGCGGCGGCAATTGAAACTGTCGAGAGATTTGGACACGGATGACCCCATCTAGTCTGTTCTGCCTTCTGGGGAACGGACTCCGATGGCATGCAATCACGCGCAAAGGTGCGGGTACGGCCATTTCCGCTGTCCGCTCCCGAGCGTCCGGGCCGTGGATAACGGCACGAGCGCTGGTCCGGCACATATGAAGGTTGCCTTCCCCGACCGCTGGGGTTGGTATCTCGCATATAGAGAAAATCGTGGAATAGTTCTAGACACGGAATTGCCATTTTTGCTGCGCCGCACAGCGGTTGCAAGAGGGCTGCGCATGAAGGGAAAACAATGCGGCTGAGCGCCGACAATCTGGGCGGCGAACGCGGCGGCGAGACGGTGTTTTCCGGAGTTTCTTTCACGCGCGGGGATGGAGAGGCCCTGGTCGTCACCGGGCCGAACGGCTCGGGCAAATCGACACTGCTGCGCGTGCTGGCCGGGCTGCTGCCGGCCGCCTCCGGCACGGCCGGCATCGACGGCGGCGAGACGTTTCCGACGGTCGCTTCCGCCTGCCACTATCTCGGCCATCAGAACGCGATGAAGACGGCGCTGACCGTCGAGGAGAATCTCCTGTTCTGGCGCGACTTTTTTGGCGTGCCGCGCTTCACGCCTGACGAGGCGCTGGATGAGGTCGGGCTGGACGGGCTCGGGCATCTACCGTTCTCGGTGCTTTCGACCGGACAGAAGCGCCGCGCGGCGATTGCCCGGCTGCTCGTTGCGCACCGCCCAGTCTGGCTGCTGGATGAGCCGACCGCCGGGCTGGACGCGGCGTCCGAGGCGCGGTTCGGGGCGCTGATGAGGGCGCATATGTGCGAGGGGGGGATCGTCGTAGCGGCGACACATCTGCCGCTGGGGCTCGAGGGGGCGGCGGAGTTGCGGATGGGGGGCGTCGGCTGATGGTCGTGCTCCTTCGCGCCCCCCTCTGTCCTGCCGGACATCTCCCCCTCAAGGGGGGAGATCGGCTTGCCGCCGTGGCTTTGCCAACCACCAACGTCGCAGAAGTGGCAGCGGAATTGACGCTGCCAATCTCCCCCCTTGAGGGGGAGATGTCCGGCAGGACAGAGGGGGGCAACGTAGAGCACCGAAACTACGAGCATTGCGATGCGCAGGCTGGAGCTTTCGCCTGATGTGGTCGCTCTACCTTCGCGACCTGCGTCTCGGCATCCGCGCCGGTGGCGGTGCGCTGACCGGCATCGTTTTCTTCCTGGCGCTGGTCGCGACCATCCCCTTCGGCGTCGGGCCGGACCTCAACCTTCTCGCCCGCATCGGCCCTGCGATCCTGTGGATCGGCGCGCTGCTCGCTTCGCTGCTCGGGCTCGACCGGCTGTTCCAGGCCGACCGCGAGGACGGGTCGCTCGACCTTTTGCTGCTTTCCGCCGACCGCCACATGCTGGCGCTGACGGTTCTGGTCAAATGCCTGGCGCACTGGACGGCCAGCGTGCTACCGCTGGTGATTGCTTCGCCGCTGCTCGGCCTGTTCATGAATGTTGAGCCGGCCGGGCTGGGCGCCGCGGCGCTGACACTGCTGGTCGGCACGCCGGCCATCACGTTCGTCGGCGCGGCGGGCGCCGCCGTCGCCGTGGCGCTGCCGCGCGGCGGATTGATGATCTCGGTGCTGGTGCTGCCGCTGGCTATACCGGTGCTGATCTTCGGCGTGTCGGCGACCTATGGCGCGGTGACCGACCCGGCGCCGTTCCTGCAGCCTTTCCTCATCCTGTGCGCGCTGACGCTGTTCTTCGCGGTGGTCGGGCCGGTTGCCGCCGGTGCGGCGCTGCGGCACGTCGAGTGAATCCGCCGCACTTTGGGCGAATTGCTGCGGTGGTGTCGAGACGATAGGCTGTGCGCTTAGAGGCTCGCACAGGCCGGCCTCGCCCTTAGTTGCCCGCCCGCGCGGGTGTGCCCCTCGGAAAGAGGATCGTTTGTGACCGCCCACGCGCTTTACGTGACCGCTGCCTACGCTGCCTCGGCGGTGGCTCTCGCCGCCCTGATCGGCTGGATGCTGCTCGATGGCAGGGCACGGCGCCGCGAACTCGCGACGCTTGAAGCCAGCGGCGTCAGGCGGCGCTCCGACAAGGCCGCGTCATGACCGTCGACCATTCCGAAGCGCCCGGTACAGGGCAGGTCGAGGCGAAACGCCCGAACCGACTGATCGTTTTGCTGCCCCTGGCGATCTTCTTGGCGCTCGCGGCAATCTTTCTTTCGCAACTGCTGTCCGGACGCGAGATCGGCACCGTTCCGTCGGCTCTGATCGGCGCGGCCGCGCCACAGACGAACCTTCCGTCCATCGAAGGGCTGGGCCTTCCGGGTCTGGATTCATCCGCCTTCGCCGGCAAGGTCACGCTGGTAAATGTCTGGGCGTCGTGGTGCGCGCCATGCCGGCAGGAGCATCCGGTGCTGATGGCACTGGCGCAGGACAAGCGCTTCCAGATCGCCGGCCTTAACTACAAGGACGAGCCGGAGAACGCCCGGCGTTTCCTTGGCGACCTCGGCAATCCCTTTGCCTTGGTAGGCGCAGACCAGAAAGGCCGCACCGCCATCGACTGGGGCGTCTATGGCGTGCCGGAGACGTTCGTCGTCGGGCGCGACGGCAAGATTGTCTACAAGCATGTCGGCCCCCTCGACGGCGACAGCGCGCAAAGATTGCTCATGCCGGAGATCGAGAGGGCGCTGGCGGCCGGCCGATAGGCGAATGCGAAACGGCCGCCAGTCTCCCGGCGGCCGCTCAGCTACACATATGCTACGCGGGACTCAGATGAGCGTCCGCTTGCGGACATTTCAGCGGCCGTACACTTCCTTATAGGCGTGCTGCAGCATGTCGGTGCGGTTGCCGTTGATGTCGGCGAGGTCGCGATGCGACATGCCCATGATCTCGTCGACCAACCGGTTGTAGCGGCGGCGCTTGGCCATGCGGTCACGGGTGGTGTTGATCAGCGTCGAAAACATTTGCGAGGATCCCTTGCTGGGCCGCCTTGCGGCGACCGGGTTGTTCCTCCCTCACGCTGCATAGATTGGCATGATGAGCGTGCATTGCAACACGATATGCTGCATCGCAGCAATGCATTCATTGCATGACGCCGATACAGGGCGTTAACGACTTTTCACTGCTCGTCGATGAAGCGGACGAAATCGGCAAGCGTCGTACGCAGTCTTTGCCGGCATGCTGCATCGCGGAGGATCTCCGCGACCTCGTCCGGTTTCTTGCCGAGCAGCGGCACTTCGAGTTCCGGTCCCGGAAAGACCTCGAATGACATTGTACGCAGCACTTCGCGCAAGGCGTCCCGCGATATCTGCGAACGGTGCGAGGCATGGACGAGCATGACCGGTTTGCCGACCGCGGCCGGTCCCGAGACCAGCCAGTCGAGCGCGTTCTTCAGTCCGCCGGGGATGCCGTAAGCATATTCCGGGCAGGAGATCACCACGCCGTCGGCACGACTGACTGCCTCGTTCAGGCGTACGGCTTCCAGGGGAGTGTGCTCGCCTTCGTCGTCGGGATTGAAGATCGGCAGAGCGCCCAACCCGTCGTAGAGGGCGAGAGTGCAACCCCGCGGCGTCTCCACCTGCAAGGCCCGCAACAGCGCCGTGTTGGTGGAGGCGGCGCGCAGGCTGCCGGACAGACCGATCAGGTTCACGGCACGCCGGGTATGCAGTTCACCACATCGACTTGCTGTAGGCGTCGTCCAGCCAGCGGTCGGTCTGTTCCGCCGTCTCGGCCAGCGCGAGCTGGTCCTTGAGGATTTCCCCCAGGGTCGGCATTTCGGCGCGCGGCCGCCATTTCTCCGGCGCCCACAGGTCGGAGCGCATGAATGCCTTGGCGCAGTGCATGTAGACGGCGCGCGCCTTGACCACGATGACGCTCTGCGGCGCCTTGCCGTCGACGGCGAGCCGCTCGCGCAGCGCCCCGTCCAACGTGAGGCGGGCCTCGCCGTTGACGCGCAGCGTCTCGTTCATGCCCGGGATGAGGAACAGCAGGCCGATCGCCGGATTGACCAGGATGTTTTCCAGCGTGTCGAGCCGGTTGTTGCCCGGCCGGTCAGGGATGGCCAGCGTGATGTCGTCCAGCACCGCGACGAAACCCGGCTTGTCGCCTTTCGGCGTCACGTCGGCATTGCCCTTGGCATCGGACGAGCCGATCAGCACGAACGGGCTTTTGGCGATGAAATTGCGGCAATGGGGATCGAAGGCGCGCAGTTCCTTGCGGAGTGCCCCTTCCTGCGCTGGCTTGTATTGCTGCCGCAACTCTTCGTGCGTCGAAATGAAGTCCATCGGATTGCCCCCTATTTCCCGGTATTTTCTTCCAGCGAATGCCGCATGATCAAGGGCATCTGCGCGATGGTGAACAGCAAGGTGATCGGCATGATGCCCCAGACCTTGAACGCTACCCACGTATCGGTCGAGAAATTACGCCAGACCACCTCGTTGGCGACCGCCAGGAAAAGAAAGAAAAGACCCCAGCGCAGCGTCAGCTTGCGCCAGCCCTCGGCGTCGAGCTTGAAGGCGGAATCGAAGACATAGCCGAGCAGGGATTTTCCGAACAGAAGCCCGCCGAGCAGCACCGCGCCGAAAAGCGTGTTGACGATGGTGGGTTTCATCTTAATGAACACATCGTCCTGCAGATAGAGCGTCAGCGCGCCGAAGATGAAGACGACGACGCCGGACACCAGCGGCATGATCGGCAAGGTGCGGGTCAGCAACCAGGAGACGGCAAGGGCGACCGCCGTCGCTGCCATGAACAGGCCGGTGGCGATGAAGATCGGCCCGCCCATCTCGGCAAGCGCCGGGAATTTCTGCGCCAGCCATTCGCCGCGCGTGTTGGCGAAGAAGAAGACGACCAGCGGTCCAAGCTCCAGTGCCAGCTTCAGCAGCGGGTTGATTTCTTTCCTGCGGGGATCGCTCGGATCGCGTTCGAGGATTCGCTTGCTCATGGCTACCCTACCCCCGCGATCGCCTTGGCGAAATCGCGCGCGGAAAACGGCTCGAGATCGTCGACCTGCTCGCCGACGCCGATGAAATAGACCGGCAGTCTATGCTTGGCGGCGATCGCGACCAGAATACCGCCGCGCGCCGTGCCGTCCAGTTTTGTCATCACCAGCCCGTTGACGCCGGCGACGTTGCGGAAAATCTCGACCTGGTTGAGCGCGTTCTGGCCGGTGGTGGCGTCGACCGTCTGCAGCACCGTATGCGGCGCTTCGGGATCGTGTTTTCCCAGCACGCGCACGATCTTTTCCAGCTCGGCCATCAGTTCGGCCTTGTTCTGCAGGCGGCCGGCCGTGTCGATGATCAGAACGTCGGACCCGGCTTCTTTTGCCTTTTCGAATGCGTCCCAGGCGAGACCGGCCGCATCCGCGCCGAGCTTGGAGGACACCACCGGCGAGCCCGTACGCTCGCCCCAGATTTTCAGCTGCTCGATCGCGGCGGCGCGAAACGTATCGCCGGCGGCGAGCATGACCGAAAGCCCGCCCTGCCGCAGCTTTGCGGCGAGCTTGCCGATGGTCGTGGTTTTTCCGGTGCCGTTGACGCCGACCACGAGGATGACATGCGGCTTGTGGGACAAGTCGAGTTCCAGCGCCTTCGCCACCGGCGTCAGCACCTTTTCGACTTCCTGCGCCATGATGGTCCGCACTTCTGTGTCGGACACGTCGCGGCCATAACGCGAGGAGGCCAGCGTATCGGTGACGCGCAGCGCCGTTTCCATGCCGAGGTCGGCGCGGATCAGCACGTCCTCCAGTTCCTCCAGCGTGTCCTCGTCCAGCTTGCGCTTGGTAAAAATGCCGGCGATCGAGCCGGTCAGTTCGCGCGACGACCGCGACAGCCCGTCGCGCAGCCGCTGGAACCAGCTTTTGCGGGGCTCGGGCGCGGGAGCGGCCGGTTGCGGTTCGACCTTCTTCTCCACGGCCTTGCCGACCGTGACTTTGCCGGGAGGCGTGACCGGAAGCGGGGCCGGGTCGGGTGCGATGGGCGTCGGTTCGGGCACGACGGGGGAGGCGCGCGCCGGCTCCTCTCCCCCCTTGAGGGGGAGATGGCCCGCCTGTATCGCCTCCACGACGCCCGCAGCAACTTGTGCCGCCGGTGGCGGCGATACTGGCGGGCCAGAGGGGGTTGTTGCGGCAGTGCTCGGCGTTGCGTCTTCGACGCTTTGCACAGGTTGAAGACTAGAGTCGCGCGCTTCATCGGCGACCCCTTCCGCCTGCTTCGCAGGCACCTCCCCCGCAAGGGGGGAGGGTGGCGCGGCTGGCGTCGACGGGTCGGGAATCTCGACCGGGGCCGGGACTTCCCCGGGTGGGGAAGGAGGAACCTCTACAGGAGTCGGTTGTGGCTGTTCAGCCGGTTGTGTCGGAACCTCCGGAAGCGCGGGCGCGGGTTGTTCGGGCTCGGACGGCGTGGGTATTTCCGGGACCGCCGGTTCGTGCGGAATCTCGGGAGGCGGCTGCCGGGTAGGTTCGGGCTTAGCGGGCTCAGGCTGGACGGGCTCGTCGGGGACTTCCGGAGGCGCAGGCTCGGGTTCCGGGGCAGGTTGCGGCTCGACTTCCGGCGCGGGCTTTTCCGGTTCGGGTTCAGGCGCAGGGATAGGCTCCGGCGTGGGTGTCGGAACTTCGGGCTCTGTCGGCACCGGCTCTTCTCCCCCCTTGAGGGGGAGATGGTCCGAAGGACCAGAGGGGGTCGCCTCCGCAGTGCTCGGCGTTTCTTCCCCAACGCCGCGAGCAGCGGTAACCAAGGTGTCGCGCACTTCGTCGGCGACCCCCTCCGCCTGCTTCGCAGGCACCTCCCCCTCAAGGGGGGCGGGGGGCGGCGGCGCTTCCGCGGCAAAATCCTTTAGCGCTTCTAGGTTAAGCGGCGCGAGCGGCTCGTCCTCGGCAGGGCGCTGCTCGACCTCCTTGCGGCCGAACGAGAAGACCTTTTTCAGAAAACCCAGCGCCATGCGAAAATCAGGCCGCCTCAGCCGTGGCAGGCGCGGCGATCAGCCGTTCGCCGTCATGTCCGGAAATTGTGGCATTGACGATCTCGCCGGGCGCGCCGATGTCGATCGCCACCAGCGTGAAACCCTCGGTGCGGCCGAGGCCCGGCCGCTCCACCAGCACGCGCTGCGTCGTGCCCGCCAGCGCGGCGAGATGCCTGCGATAAGCGGCCTCGCCGGCTGCCCGCAGCCGCGCCGCGCGCGCCTTTATCGTCGCGCCGTCGACCTGCGGCATGCGCGCCGCCGGTGTGCCTTTTCGCGGGCTGAACGGGAAGACGTGGAGATGCGTCAGGCCGCATTCCTCGACGATCTTCAGCGAATTGTCGAACATCGCCTCGGTTTCGGTCGGGAATCCCGCGATGATGTCGGCGCCGAACACGATATCGGGCCGCACGGCGCGGATTTCGGTGCAGAAGCGGATGGAATCGTCGCGAAGATGACGGCGCTTCATGCGCTTCAAGACCATGTCGTCACCCGCCTGCAGCGACAGGTGCAGGTGCGGCATCAGCCGGCGTTCCGTCGCGATGGCCTCCACCAGTTCGGGATCGGCCTCGATGGAGTCGATGGACGACAGGCGCAGCCGCTTGAGATCCGGCACTTGCCGCAGCACGGTTTTGACCAACCGTCCGAGCTTCGGCGCCCCCGGCAGGTCGGCGCCGAAACTGGTCATGTCGACGCCGGTCAGCACCACCTCGGCATAGCCGTTGCAGACGAGACGCTTAACCTGATCGACCACCGCGCCCATCGGCACGGAACGCGAATTGCCCCGCCCATAGGGGATGATGCAGAAGGTGCAGCGATGGTCGCAGCCGTTCTGCACCTGCACGAAGGCGCGCGCCCGCCCCTCGATGGCGTCCACCATGTGTCCGGCCGTCTCGCGCACCGAAAAAATGTCGTTGACCCGCGCCTTCTCGAAATCGTTGACGCCGAAATCCGGCAGGGCGCGGTAATTGTGACGGTGAAGTTTTTCCTCGTTGCCGAGCACCAGGTCGACCTCGTCCATGCCGGCGAAGGTTTCGGGCTCGGTCTGCGCGGCGCAGCCGGTGACGATGATGCGCGCGTCCGGATTGTCGCGGCGCGCCTTGCGGATCGCCTGGCGGGCCTGGCGCACCGCCTCGCCGGTGACGGCGCAGGTGTTGAAGATGACGGCCCCGCCTTCCAGCGCGCCCAGCCCGGCGGCCTCCGCCTCGCGCCGCATCACCTCAGATTCGTAGGTGTTCATGCGGCAGCCGAAAGTGACGACGTCGATCGCCTTGGACAACGGCGCCATCAGGCAGCGCTCTCGGCCGTGTCGCGCAGCCAGGCGCCGGTGGCCGGATCGAGACTGCCAGAAAATTCCCATTCGGCTGGGCCGGTCAACACGACATGGTCGTCGGCGCGCCATTCGACCTTGAGCGGGCCGCCGGGCGCGATGATGGCGACGGTACGCCCGGTGCGCCCCGTTCGCGCGGCGGCGACGGCGGAGGCGCAGGCCGCCGAGCCGCAGGCCTTGGTCAGGCCGGCGCCGCGCTCCCAGGTGCGGATGGTCAACTGGTCGCGCCCGGTCACCTCGGCGATGGTGATGTTGGCGCGCTCGGGAAACATCGGATGGTTTTCCAACAGCGGGCCGAAGCGGTCGAGGTCGAACGTCCAGACGTCGCGGTCGACCCAGAATACAGCGTGCGGGTTGCCCATCGAAACGGCGGAGGGCGAATGCAGCACCGGCGCATCGATCGGGCCGATCTGCAGTTCGATGGCGCGGGTGTCGGTGAATTCCTCGGCGAGCGGAATGTCTTGCCAGCCGAAGCGCGGCTTGCCGAGATCGACGGAGATCGTGCCGTCCGCATGTTCCTCGGCATTCAAGATGCCGGCGACGGTCTCGAAGGTAAACACTTTTCGGCCGGTCTCGGCGGCGAGCGCCTGGACGACGCAGCGCATGCCGTTGCCGCAGGCCTGCGCCTTGGAGCCGTCCGAATTCAATATGTCGACGAACCAATCGGTGCCGGGCGTGCGCGCGTCGTGAATCGCCATGATCTGGTCGAACTTTGTCGCCGGATCGGCGTCCAGCGCCAGCGCGGCGGCGGGCGCGACCCGGTCGGCACGCGAACGCATGTCGGCAACGATGATCTCGTTGCCGAGCCCGTTCATCTTGGCGAAGGGCGCGCGCGCGTTCATGCCGGGCTATATGGCGGAAAGGCGCGGGAATTACCAGTGCGGAGCGACGTGGCGGCTTACGCGACCGCGGAACGTCAGGTGATCGCCAGGACGCCGAGGATCACCAGCAGGAACAGGATTAGCACGATGGCGATCAGCACCTGGGCGCCGGTCGCGGCCGCGCCGGCCAGCCGGGGAAAACCGAGCAGGCTGGCAGCCGCGGCGACCACAAGCAGAATGAGAATCCATTTGATCATGAGAGCAACCTCCGCTCGCGCCGGAAACGCGGCAGGACTGCGCTTCGTTCCGGCGTGGAGATCGGGCCGATCATCCGATTTCGGGCACATCCCAGACTTCGCCGGGCAGCATCGGCCGGAATTTTTCGCGCGCGATGCCTTGCGCCGCCAGCGCCGCGAACAGTTTTTCGCGGGGCTCGTCGATCGGCTCGTTGGTGAGGTGGAACGTGCCCCAGTGGCAGCCGGCGGCATAGGCGGCGTTGCACAGCATCATGCCGCTGACGGCTTCCTCCGGGTTTTGATGCTGCGGCTCCATGAACCAGCGCGGCTCGTAGGCGCCGATCGGCAGGATGGCGAGGCGCATCTCACCATGCCGGCTTGCGAGGCGGCTATAGGGAGTGCCGTCGTGAAAGCCGGTATCGCCGGCAAAGAAAATTTTTCCCGCGGCGGTTTCGACGACAAACCCGCACCACAGCGCCATGCGGCGGTCGCGCGTGCCGCGCGCCGACCAGTGATGCACCGGCTCGAGGTGGACGACGGCGCCGTCGCCGACCCGCACATTCTCATCCCAATCATGGACACTGACCCGTGCGCCAGGCGCGGCCGTTCGGATCAGTGCGTCGTTGCCGAGCGGCGTGACGAACAGCGGATCGTGGCCGATTTGCAGCCGTTTCAGCGTCGCAAGATCGAGATGGTCGTAGTGGTTGTGGCTGACCAGAACCGCGTCGATGCGCGGCAGATCGTCGAAGCGGATGCCGGGCGCATTCACACGTTTCGGTCCGGCGAAGGAGAGCGGCGAGACGCGGTCCGACCACACGGGATCGGTCAGGATGTTCAGCCCGGCGATCTGGATGAGCAAGGTCGAGTGTCCCACCATGGTGAGCCGCAACGCGCCGCCGTCGATCCTTTCCGCAGGCCGGGCGGCCGCGTGAGGGCTTGGCCAGTTCGCCGGCCATTTGGAACGCCCGCCGCCGGTCTGCCAGCGCAGCAGGTCGCGAAAGCTGCCGGGAGGCAGGCCGTTGGGATTGAAGAATTTTTGCCCGTCGAAATGATCGCTCGGCGGGCCGGAATAATAGGGATTTCCCGGCCCCGTCCGCCCCGCCAACGCGCCTGCCCGTTCCGCCGGGGATGATGACTGCCTGCTTGCGCGCCGCGTTTCCATTCCCTCAACATAGGCGGCAATGCGCGGCTGGAGAACCGTCACGACGCAATCTGGCGCATTATCAGACGTCGCGGACAGATTTAGTGTCCTCCTCAGTCAAGCTGAGGCGGAGGCACGCATGAAAAAACGCACCGGACAGGCCTGGATGCCGGCGGACGATTTCGGACGGTCCCTGCCGCGTGGCGTCGGCCTCAACCTGCTTGTGCCGGAGGTCGCGGAGATGGAAGCCTTCTGCCGCGACGTGCTGGGCGCAACCATCGTCTATTCGGACGTCGATTTCGCGGTGGTGCACCTGCTCGGCTCGGTCTTCATGCTGCACGCCGACCATACCTATCTGGACCATGCGATGACCGGCGTGCTGGAAGGCGTCGAACTGCGCGGGCAAGGCATGGAGATCAGGCTCTACGGCGCCGACCCGGACGCCATCGAGGCGAGGGCGCGAGACGCCGGCCATACCGTGCTTGCCGGGTCGCTCGACAAGCCGCACGGCATCCGCGAGTGCTACATCGTCGGGCCGCATGGTTATATCTTCGTGCCGAGTGCGGCGCTGTCGGGCTAGCAGCATACAAACCGCGACAAAATTGCAACATTTCTTGCCGGAAACCGTATCTTAACCATGAGCGGTTGAAATTCTGCCCTATTATGGCTTCAGCAAAGCTGTGAATGTGGACGCGGCGGTAATGCGCAGGAGGTCGGGTATGGCATTTTCGAGGACAGGCGTCCTGCTGGCGGCAATTGCCGCGCTGGCGGTAAGCGGGTGCCAGAGTTCACGCATGGCCTCGGTCGACACGCGGCCAGAGCCGCTGCCGGCAGCGCCGTCCGGTCCCGTCACATCCGGCACGCTGCCGCCCCCCGCGCCTGCCAATCCCGCCGCCTTCCCGACCGCGCCGACGCCCAATCCGGCCGATGTGGCGGCCGCGCCGGCCGCGCCGCCCGCCAACGCCCCGGACCTGACGCCATCGACCGTCGGCGGCGTCTGGAACGTCTCGGTCTCCGGCCAGAGCTGCAAGATCGCGACGTCGCAGACAAAATTCGGCTCCGGTTTCCGCGCCGGACCGCTGCGCTGCCCGGCTCCGGTCGACGGGGTAAAGTCGTGGAACGTCGCCGGCAAGCAGTTGTCGCTCTATGACGAGAATGGCGGGGTGATGGCGCGCCTTTATTCGTCAGGCTCGGAAAAGTTCGACGGCCAGACTGAAAGCGGCGTGCCGATCTCCTTCAGCCGCTGATCGCCGATCCCGGCGCTGCCATGCATCTTCGCGACGGCCTCGAGCCGCACGCCACCGTGCGCCAGCGCTACGATCATCTGGCCGCGACGGGCGTGGTCAGCCGCGACCCCGCGCAGGAAAACGTCGTGCGCGCGCTCGACCGCTTGCTCGACGCCCTGTCCGCAAAACGGCTCGCGCGAAAATCCAGCGCGCTCGGCTGGCTGTTCGCCAAGAAGCCCGAGGCGTCGGGCGTCAAGGGCCTCTACATCCATGGCGGGGTCGGCCGCGGCAAGACCATGCTCATGGACATGTTCTTCGAACTGGTGCCGATGCGGCGCAAGCGGCGAGTCCATTTCAACGACTTCATGGCCGACGCCCACGACCGCATCCAGAAGCACCGGCAGGCGCGCAAGGAGGGGACCGTCAAGGAGGACGACCCGATCCCGCCGGTCGCGAAAGCGATCGCCGAGCAGGCGCAGCTTCTCTGCTTCGACGAGTTCACGGTGACCGACATCGCCGACGCGATGATTCTTTCGCGATTGTTTTCGGCGCTGTTTTCGAACGGCGTCGTGCTGGTGGCGACCTCGAACGTCGCGCCCGACAGCCTTTACCGCGAAGGGCTCAACCGGGCGCTGTTCCTGCCCTTCATCGATATCCTCAAGCGTCATGCCGACGTGATCAGTCTTGACTCCGACACCGACTACCGGATGGAAAAGCTCAACCGCCTGCCGGTCTATGTCACGCCGCTGGGGCCGGAGGCCGACCGGCAGATGGACGAGGCCTGGGCGGCCGTCACACATGGCCGCCGCTCGGCCCCCGACAGCGTCGCGGTCAAAGGCCGCGAGATACCCATACCCGCCGCCAGCGGCGAAGCCGCGCGCTTTTCCTTCGCCGACCTCTGCGAAAAGCCGCTCGGCGCGCGCGACTACCTCGCCATCGCCTCGCGTTATTCGACGCTGTTCATCGACCGCATCCCGGTGCTGGCGGACGGCCGGCGCAACGAGGCCAAACGCCTGATCCTCCTGATCGACACACTCTACGACCGGCATGTACGGCTGGTCGTCAGCGCCGCTGCCCCTCCCACCGGCCTCTACGCGGGGAAAACCGGCGTCGAGGTGTTCGAGTTCGACCGCACCGTGTCGCGGCTGATCGAAATGCAGAGCGCGGATTGGCTGCGGGAATGGGCGGAGAGACACGTGGCCGTCGGCGTCCAGGCTGCTGCCTCGTGAACCAGCCGGGCGCAGATCGCGGTGGTGATCGGCGCGACCGCGCTATCGGGACATTGGTCGGCCTGGCAATTGGCGACGCCGTCGGCACCACGCTGGAGTTCAAGACGCGTGACAGTTTTGAGCCGATCACCGACATGATCGGTGGCGGTCCTTTCCGCCTCAAGCCCGGCGAATGGACCGACGATACATCCATGGCGCTCTGCCTTGCCGACTCCCTAATTGCCAGGGAAGGCCGTGTTGACGCCAAGCATCTGCTCGCCAGTTTCTGGCGATGGTTCGAATTCGGCGAAAACTCGGTGAACGGAGAATGCTTCGACATTGGCAATGCCACACGCCAGGCGCTCGGTGCTTTCCAACGGGACGGCTCGCTGGTGAACAATGCCGAAGAGTATATGCAGGCCAATGGATCGATCATGCGGCTGGCCCCGGTGGTGCTTTGCGCGACCAGCCGCACCGACGCCCGCGAACTGGCACAGGCTCAGGGCAGGACGACGCATGCCGCTTCGGTGCCGGACCGCTGCTGCGCGGAACTGGCGGAGACGCTTTGGGACCTGATCGAGACCGGCGTACTTCCGGAGTCTGTCCTCGATCTACGCTACAAGCGGCGCGGTGAAATCGTGAGTTCTGGTCACGCTCCGGCAACGCACGACGCCGCGCGCTGGTGCGTGGCGACCACTTCCGATTTCCGGGAGGCTGTGCTGTTGGCCGCCAATCTCGGTGACGATGCGGACACCGTCGGAGCGGTGACCGGCCAGATCGCCGGCGCGCGCTATGGACTTGGTGGAATTCCGCGGGACTGGCTCGCCAAGCTCGCGTGGCGCGATGACACCGTCGAACGGGCCGAGCGGCTTTGGAATCTCCGCGGCAATGCTTCAAGCACATAGACGAACAGCAACCTCTTGAGCGGCAGAGATCCGCCTTAGGCGTCGGGATACCCGCCTCCGCGCCTGTTCCTACATTTGTATTTTGACGTTTACGTAAATCAAAATCAATCTAACCGATTGAAACTATTGAGGTCAAAATAATCGGTTGAAAATGACGGCGCACGGGTCTATTGCAGCGGCGATGTCCCGGGCTTTCTCAGGCCCGTCGCCAACTTCTAGCGCGTTATCCGCGACAGTTCCAAGACAGGGATTCCTTCCGAATGGCACGCAGCAAGATAGCCCTCATCGGCTCCGGAATGATCGGCGGCACGCTCGCCCATCTGATCGGGCTCAAGGAACTGGGCGACGTCGTCCTTTTCGACATCGCCGAAGGCATCCCGCAGGGCAAGGGCCTCGACATCGCCGAATCCACCCCGGTCGAGGGCGTCGATGCCCGCTATGTCGGCGTCAACGACTATGCCGGCATCGAGGGCGCCGACGTCTGCATCGTCACCGCCGGCGTGCCGCGCAAGCCGGGCATGAGCCGCGACGACCTGCTGGGCATCAATCTCAAGGTCATGGAGCAGGTGGGCGCCGGCATCGCCAAATACGCGCCGAACGCCTTCGTCATCTGCATCACCAACCCGCTCGACGCCATGGTGTGGGCGCTGCAGAAATTCTCGGGCCTGCCGAAGAGCCACGTTATCGGTATGGCCGGAGTGCTGGATTCGGCGCGCTTCCGCTATTTCCTGTCCGAGGAATTCAAGGTTTCGGTCGAGGACGTGCACGCCATGACGCTGGGCGGCCATGGCGACGACATGGTGCCGCTGACCCGCTATTCCAACGTCGCCGGCGTTCCGCTGCCCGATCTCGTCAAGATGGGCTGGACCACGCAGGAGAAGCTGGATGCCATCGTCGAACGTACCCGCAAGGGCGGCGGCGAGATCGTCGCCCTGCTGAAGACCGGTTCTGCCTACTACGCCCCGGCCGCCTCGGCGGTCGCCATGGCCGAGAGTTTTCTGAAGGACAAGAAGCGCGTGCTGCCCTGCGCGGCCTATCTCGACGGCCAGTACGGTGTGAAGGACATGTATGTCGGCGTGCCGGTGGTGATCGGCGCAGGCGGTGCCGAGCGCATCGTCGAGATCGCCTTCGACGATGCCGAGAAGGCGATGTTCGAGAAGTCCGTGGCGGCCGTGAAAGGCCTTTGCGACGCCTGCGTCACCATCGCGCCCAGCCTGAAGTAACCGAGCCCGCAAGCAAGCGAGAGGCCAGCCATGAACATCCACGAATACCAGGGCAAGCAGCTTCTGAAGGGCTACGGCCTGCCCGTCGCCGAAGGTGTTGCCATCCTCAAGCCCGGCGAGGCGGAGGCGGCGGCAAAGGCGCTGCCCGGGCCGCTCTATGTGGTGAAGAGCCAGATCCATGCCGGCGGGCGCGGCAAGGGAAAATTCAAGGAATTGGCGCCCGACGCCAAGGGCGGCGTGCGGCTGGCGAAATCGGTCGCCGACGTGGTGACCAATGTCGGTGAGATGCTCGGCAACACGCTGGTGACCAAGCAGACCGGCCCGGCCGGCAAGCAGGTCAACCGCCTCTATATCGAGGACGGCGCCGACATCGCTCGCGAATTGTATCTGTCGCTGCTGGTCGACCGCTCGGTCGGCAAGATTGCCTTCGTTGTCTCGACGGAGGGCGGCATGGACATCGAGGCAGTGGCCCACGACACGCCGGAAAAGATCATCACGCTGGCGATCGACCCGGAGGCAGGCGTGACCGCCGAGGACGTGAAGAAGATCAATGCCGCCTACGGGCTCGACGGCGACGCGGCAAAGGATGGCGAGACGGTTTTCCCGGCCCTCTACAAGGCCTTCGTCGAGAAGGACATGAGCCTGCTCGAGGTCAACCCGCTGATCGTCATGAAGAACGGCCGGCTGCGCGTGCTCGACGCGAAGGTGTCGTTCGACAACAACGCGCTGTTCCGTCATCCCGAGGTCGTGGAACTGCGCGACACCACCGAGGAAGATGAGAAGGAGATTGAGGCGTCGAAATACGACCTCGCCTATGTGGCGCTGGACGGCAATATCGGCTGCATGGTCAACGGCGCCGGCCTGGCGATGGCCACCATGGACATTATAAAACTCTACGGCGCCGAGCCGGCCAATTTTCTCGACGTCGGCGGCGGTGCCAGCAAGGAAAAGGTCACGGCGGCCTTCAAGATCATCACCAAGGACCCGGCCGTAAAAGGCATCCTGATCAATATTTTCGGCGGCATCATGAAGTGCGACATCATCGCCGAGGGTGTGATCGCGGCGGTCAAGGAAGTCGGGCTTAAAGTGCCACTGGTGGTGCGTCTGGAAGGCACCAATGCCGAACTCGGCAAGAAGATCATCAACGAGAGCGGGCTGAACGTGACTTCGGCGGATGATCTGGATGACGCGGCCAAGAAGATCGTGGCGGCGGTCGATAACGCGTAACGCAATTTCTGACGTTGGTCGAAGACGCGGCGATGGAAACGGACAGTTCCCCAGGGGTGGCAGCAACGATAGTAGCTTGGCTTCCGTTCGTGATCTACGTCGGCACCTGGATTTGGGGAGTGACCGTTTTCAAACGATATGCGCGTAGCCGGCAAAGCGTTGGGGCCGACAATAGCGCTGCGATCCGGGAACTTGTTGAAAGCAATCGCGAGATCACCGCTGTGTTGCGCGAACTTAGAGACGATCTACGGCAAGGAAAGCCCTGACGATGCTGCCCCGCAAGATCAACCTCGTCGCAGCGGCGGACCAGAAGATTCAAAAAGTCTTCGATCCGCACATCGCTGGCGACGTGAATGACAGCCAGGCCAAGGTCGCGAAGTTCGGCAAGACTTTCGACTGGCATGCGCATGAGAACGAAGACGAGGCGTTCCTCGTTCTGCGCGGCAAGATCGCCATCGATTTCCGCGACGGGCCGGTAGAACTCGGCGAGGGCGACTTCATCGTCGTGCCGCGCGGCGTCGAGCACCGACCGCGATCGCTGACCGAGGAGCCGGTGGTGCTAATGTTCGAACCGGCGACAACGTTGAACACCGGAAATGCCAGAAGTGACCTGACGGTTACGGAACTGAAGCGGCTTTAGAGATGGACATTTTACACATAATCACACATATAATTCCTGTGTGATTATGTGGAGGCGACCATGAAGAATGTGACGCTAGCAATCGATGAGACACTTCTGGAGCAGGCGCGAGCCTTGGCGGACAAGCGCAAGACCACGCTCAACGCGATGGTGCGTTCGCTGTTGGAACATGAAGTCGAGCAAGCCGATCGGATTGCCTGGGCACACGAGGGCATGCGGCAGCTGATAGCGGAAGCGAAGACTGTGGCGGCCAAGGATACCGGCGGCGAACCCTATGTCTGGAATCGAATGGACGCCTATGAAGAACGAGAAAACCGCATACTTTCTCGACTCGAACGTCCTGATTTACGCGGCTTCAATGAGGGCGAATCGTGATCCACGACGCTCGCCTATCGCGGAAACCCTCGTCCTGGGATCGCTCTTTGCCACGTCCGGCCAGATCATGGCTGAATTTACGTCGGTATGCCGTCGTAGATCTCTGCTCACCGATGATGCGCTCAACCGCTGGCTTGTTTTCCTTGGAATCTGCCCGTCCGTCCCGGTCGATGATATTTACGTGCGCGCCGGCCTCGACTTCGCTCGCCGCTATCGGATCAACTACTATGACGCCGCGCTGCTCGCCGCCGCCGAGCGGCTCGGCGCGCCGATCTTCTACACGGAAGACCTCAACCACAACCAGGTTTACGGCTCGGTTCGCGCCGTCAATCCGTTTCTAGATCCCTGACCCGGAGTTCCGTTCCGCATGTCCATCCTCATCGACAAGAACACGAAAATCCTGGTGCAGGGCCTGACCGGCAACACCGGTTCGTTCCACACCGAACAGGCGCTGGCCTATCACGGCACGAAAATGGTCGGCGGAATCAATCCCAAGAAAGGCGGCACCTACTGGGACGGCAGCGTCTCGCTGCCGATCTATGCCACCGTGGCCGAAGGCAAGGAAAAGACCGGCGCCAACGCCTCGGTCGTCTATGTGCCGCCGGCGGGTGCGGCGGCGGCCATCATCGAGGCGATCGAGGCTGAAATCCCTCTGATCGTCTGCATCACCGAGGGCATCCCGGTGATGGACATGGTCAAGGTCAAGGCAAAACTCGACAAGTCGAAGTCGCGGCTGATCGGGCCGAACTGCCCGGGCATCGTGACGCCGGACCAATGCAAGATCGGCATCATGCCCGGCAACATTTTCCGCAAGGGCTCGGTGGGCGTTGTGTCGCGCTCGGGAACCCTTACCTATGAGGCGGTGTTCCAGACCACGAACGAAGGGCTCGGCCAGTCGACGGCTGTGGGCATCGGCGGCGATCCGGTGAAGGGTACGGAGTTCATTGACGTGCTGGAGATGTTCTTGGCCGACGACGAGACCAAGTCGATCATCATGATCGGTGAGATCGGCGGTTCGGCCGAGGAAGACGCGGCGCAGTTCCTCAGGGACGAGGCCAAGAAGGGCCGCAGCAAGCCGATGGCGGGTTTCATCGCCGGCCGCACCGCCCCTCCCGGCCGCACCATGGGCCACGCGGGCGCTGTGATCTCCGGCGGCAAGGGCGGCGCGGAAGACAAGATCGCCGCCATGGAAGCGGCCGGCATCAAGGTCTCGCCCTCGCCGGCGAGGCTGGGCAAGACGCTGGTGGAAGCGATCAAGGGATGAGGCAGTAGGCAATGGGCAGTCGGCAGTAGGGTTTCGCAAACACGCGCTTGTCCCGACTGCCTATTGCCCACCGCCGACTGCCCTCAACAAAGGAGACGGAGCCCAAAAACTCCGAAAGATAGGCAGATGGCACGACAAGATCAGGCCAACGACCAATTCTCGGTCACTTCGTTTCTCTATGGTGGAAACGCCGACTATATCGAGCAGTTGCAGGCGTCCTATGAGGACGATCCGCAGTCCGTGTCGCCCGAATGGCGCGTCTTCTTCGGCGCGCTGAAGGACGACGCGGGCGACGTCCGCAAGAACGCCAAGGGCGCCTCATGGTCGAAGCCGAACTGGCCGATCGCCGCCAATGGCGAACTGGTCTCCGCGCTCGACGGCAATTGGGGCTTGATCGAAAAGGTCATCGAAAAGAAGGTCAAGGAAAAGGCCGTCGCCAACGGCCACATGATGACCGACGACGAGGTGCATCAGGCGACCCGCGACTCGGTGCGCGCCATCATGATGATCCGCGCCTATCGCATGCGCGGCCATCTGCACGCCGACCTGGACCCGCTGCATCTCGCCAAGCCGATCGAGGATTATAACGAGCTGTCGCCCACCGCCTACGGCTTCACGGAAGCCGACTACGACCGGAAGATCTTCCTCGACAACGTGCTGGGGCTGGAGTCCGCGACCATCCGGCAGATGCTGGAAATCCTCACCCGCACCTACTGCTCGACGCTCGGTGTCGAGTTCATGCATATCTCCGACCCCGAGGAGAAGAGCTGGATCCAGTCGCGCATAGAGGGCGCCGACAAGGAAATCAGCTTCACCAAGGAAGGCAAGAAGGCCATCCTGCAGAAGCTCATCGAGGCCGAGGGTTTCGAGCAGTTCATCGATGTCAAGTACAAGGGCACCAAGCGTTTCGGGCTCGACGGCGGCGAATCGCTGATCCCGGCGCTGGAGCAGATCATTAAGCGCGGCGGTTCGCTGGGCATGAAGGAAATCGTGCTCGGCATGGCGCATCGCGGCCGCCTCAACGTGCTGACCAACGTCATGGCCAAGCCGCACCGGGCGGTGTTCCACGAGTTCAAGGGCGGCTCCTACGCCCCCGACGACGTGGAGGGGTCGGGCGACGTGAAATATCATCTCGGCGCCTCGTCGGACCGCGAGTTCGACGGTAACAAGGTGCATCTGTCGCTGACCGCCAATCCCTCGCATCTGGAGATCGTCGACCCCGTGGTGATGGGCAAGGCGCGCGCCAAGCAGGACCAGCTCTACGGCCGCACCCGCGAGGAGATCGTGCCGCTCGAGGAGCGCGCAAAGGTGCTGCCGCTGCTGCTGCACGGCGACGCGGCGTTTGCCGGCCAGGGGGTGATCGCCGAATGCCTCGGCCTTTCCGGGCTGAAGGGGCACCGGGTCGCCGGCACGCTGCATTTCATCATCAACAATCAGATCGGCTTCACCACCAATCCGCGCTTCTCGCGCTCCTCTCCCTATCCGTCGGATGTGGCGAAGATGATCGAGGCGCCGATCTTCCACGTCAACGGCGACGACCCGGAGGCTGTGGTCTACGCGGCCAAGGTCGCGACCGAATTCCGCATGAAGTTCCAGAAGCCGGTGGTGGTGGACATGTTCTGCTACCGGCGCTTCGGCCACAATGAGGGCGACGAGCCGGCCTTCACCCAGCCGATCATGTACCGCACCATCCGCGGCCACAAATCGACCCTGCAGATCTATGGCGACAAGCTAATCGGCGAGGGCCTGATCACCCAGGCAGAGTTCGACAAGATGAAGGCCGACTGGCGCGCCCGGCTGGAGATAGAGTTCGAATCCGGCCAGGCCTACAAGCCGAACAAGGCCGACTGGCTGGACGGCGCCTGGTCCGGCCTGCGCACCGCCGACAGCCAGGACGAGCTGCGCCGGGGCAAGACCGCCGTGCCGCTGAAGACGCTGAAGGAGATCGGCCGCAAGCTGACCGAGACGCCGAAGGGTTTCGAGGCGCACAAGACGATCTCGCGCTTCCTCGAGACGCGCCGCAAGATGATCGATTCGGGCGAAGGCATCGACTGGTCGACGGCCGAGGCGCTGGCCTTCGGCGCCATCCTGCTGGACGGCAACCCGATCAGGCTTTCCGGCCAGGATTCCGAGCGCGGCACTTTCTCGCAGCGCCATTCGGTTCTTTACGACCAGCGCGACGAAACCCGCTACATCCCGCTGAACAACCTCTCGCCGGCGCAGGCCGGCTACGAAGTCATCAACTCGATGCTGTCGGAAGAGGCGGTGCTCGGCTTTGAATACGGTTACAGCCTCGCCGAGCCGAAGGCGCTGACGCTCTGGGAAGCGCAGTTCGGCGATTTCGCCAACGGCGCGCAGGTGGTGTTCGACCAGTTCATTTCGTCGGGTGAGCGCAAGTGGCTGCGCATGTCGGGCCTGGTCTGCCTGCTGCCGCATGGTTATGAGGGCCAGGGTCCGGAGCACTCCTCGGCACGGCTGGAGCGCTATCTGCAGCTTTGCGCCGAAGACAACATGCAGGTGGCCAACGTCACGACGCCGTCGAACTATTTCCACATCCTGCGCCGGCAGTTGAAGCGCGACTTCCGCAAGCCGCTGATCCTGATGACGCCGAAATCGCTGCTGCGCCACAAGCGGGCGGTGTCGACGCTGTCGGAAATGTCGGGCGAGAGCGCCTTCCATCGGCTGCTGTGGGACGACGCGCAGTCGCAGGGCGCCGGCAGCGATCTTGTGCGGCTGGTCAAGGATTCGAAGATCCGCCGTGTCGTCATGTGCTCGGGCAAGGTCTATTACGACCTGCTGGAGGAGCGCGAGAAGCGCGGCATCAACGACGTCTACCTGCTGCGCGTCGAACAGCTCTACCCGTTCCCGGCCAAGGCGCTGATCAACGAACTGTCGCGGTTCCGCGGCGCGGAGATGGTGTGGTGCCAGGAAGAGCCGAAGAACATGGGCGCCTGGGCCTTCATCGACCCCTATCTGGAATGGGTGCTCGCCCATATCGACGCGAAGCACCAGCGCGTGCGCTATACGGGCCGGCCCGCCTCCGCCTCGCCGGCGACCGGCCTGATGTCCAAGCATCTGGCGCAGTTGCAGGCATTCCTCGACGACGCTCTCGGCGAATAGAACCCTAGAAGGCACCAACGGGCAGGAACCAAATGGCCAGCGAAATCCGCGTCCCCACTCTCGGCGAATCCGTCACCGAAGCGACGATCGGCAAGTGGTTCAAGAAGATCGGCGACGCCGTCAATGCCGACGAGCCTCTGCTGGAACTGGAAACCGACAAGGTAACCATCGAGGTGCCGGCGCCTGCCGCCGGCACGCTTTCGGAAATTGCAGCCAAGGACGGAGAGACGGTCGGTGTCGGCGCGCTGCTCGGCTCCATCTCGGCAGGCGGTGAAAAGCCCGCCGGCAAGGCGGAAGAGCCGAAGGCCGGACCCGCGACCAAGCCGGAGGCCGTAGCGCAGGCCGCCGGCGCTTCCGGTGCGTCGACGACCAAGGAAGCGGCGGCCAAGACCGCCGCGATCGCCGGCGAGGGACCGGTCGAAAAACGCGACATGCCGCCGGCCCCGTCGGCCGCGAAACTGCTGGCCGAGAACAACCTGTCGGCCGACCAGGTCACCGGTTCCGGCAAGCGCGGCCAGGTGCTGAAGGGCGACGTTCTGGAAGCCATCGCCAAGGGTGCGAACGCCGCTCCCGCCGTATCGGCGCCCGCCGCTCCAGTTTCCATTCCGGCCGCCGCCCGCGCCCCTTCCTCGCCCGCCGACGAGGGCCGGGAAGAACGCGTGCGCATGACAAAACTGCGCCAGACCATCGCGCGGCGGCTGAAGGAAGCGCAGTCGAGCGCCGCCATGCTCACCACCTTCAACGAGGTGGACATGAAGGCGGTCATGGACCTGCGCAGCAAATACAAGGACGTGTTCGAGAAGAAGCACGGCGTGAAGCTGGGCTTCATGGGTTTCTTCACCAAGGCCGTCACCCATGCGCTGAAAGAGATCCCGGCGGTCAATGCCGAGATCGACGGCACCGATATCATCTACAAGAACTTTGCCCATATCGGCGTGGCCGTCGGCACGGAGAAAGGTCTCGTCGTGCCGGTGGTACGCGATGCCGACCGGATGTCGATCGCCGAGATCGAGAAGGAGATCGGCCGGCTCGGCCTGGCTGCCCGCGACGGCAAACTGTCGGTGGCCGACATGCAGGGCGGCACCTTCACCATCTCCAACGGCGGCGTCTACGGCTCGCTGATGTCGACGCCGATCCTCAACGCTCCGCAGTCCGGCATTTTGGGCATGCACAAGATCCAGGACCGGCCGGTCGTGGTCGGCGGCCAGATCGTGATCAGGCCCATGATGTACCTGGCGCTCAGCTACGACCACCGCATCGTCGACGGCAAGGAAGCCGTGACTTTCCTGGTGCGGGTGAAGGAGAGCCTGGAGGACCCGGAACGGCTCGTGCTGGATCTGTAGGAAGTGCCGACGGTTGCGATCGTCGATGGGGTGAAGATTCAGTTCTTTGTATTGGAGCATCCGCCTCCGCATTTCCATGCGGCGTTCGCAGGTGACCGCGCTTCCATTGAGATCGTAACACTGCCTGTGATGAATGGAAGTTTGCCGCGCACAAAGCTGAGGGCTGTGATAGCTTGAGCGGAGCCGCGTATGCCTCAGTTGACCGCAGCCTGGGAGGCCGTCGCAGCGAGGCGTTCCCCGGAGCATTTCGCATGAAAGAGACGTTGCGGATCATATCGGCTGAAGCCGTTGTTCCAGGCGTCCTCAAGGTTGTCTGGAATGACCGCTATGAAGGCGTCGTCGATTTGCGCGGAATTCTCCGGGAAGGTGAGATACTCTCATCCTTACGCGACCCCGTGCAGTTCCGAAAATTGCGTGTCGCCCAATATGGTCACTCCATCTACTGGGGTGAGGAGGGCGACGAGGACGTCGACTTCGGTTGCGACAGACTACGGGAATTGGCCGAGGAACAGGCCGAATTAATCCGGCGGGCGAGCTAATCTCTGCGGAGATGAATCGGAGGGTGGGATGGAACCTGTGGCTGCAGCAGCATCGACTGAGATAACCGTCCTGACGTGGAGCGTCGTTCTGCTTCTCGTTCAGGTCATCGTGCAGGCGACGGCCACATACGATCTCGGTCCAAAATACCTCTTCAGCCCGCGTGACGAAGGGCGGGTCTCGCGTAGCGTCGTTGCCGGCCGGCTCGGCCGGGCCTTGCGCAACCTGCTCGAAACCTATCCGGCCTTCATCGCGCTTGCCCTGATGCTCGTGATTACCGGCAAGGCAGGCGGCCTCGGCGCGACCGGCGCATGGTTGTGGCTGGCGGCGCGCGTCGTCTATGTGATCATCTATGCGGCCGGCGTGCCGGTTGTCAGGACGCTGGTGTGGCTGGTGTCGATCGTCGGCCTGCTGTTGATGCTGGCCAGGCTGGGTTTCTGAATTTTTGCGAACGACCCAGCCCGAAACATCCGGATATTTGGATCGACACGGAAAGTTATGCCGGGGCTGGACCGGCCCGCGCGGCACACTGTGCCTTCCGTTTCGAACTGCGTCGGCTACAGTCGGTCGTGGAGCATCCAAGGCTCCGGGCCTTGCCAGAAAGGTGCCGATGGCTTTCGAACCGGACATCCCACCGATCCAGGTGCATCTCTGCGTGAAGGGCGGGCAGGAGGCCATCGCCTGGTACGAGAAGGCGTTCGGCGCGGTCGAGACGTTTCAGCAGATGGCTGAGGACGGTGAGCGCGTGCAGCACGCCAATCTCAGCCTGTTCGGCTCCGAGATCATGCTGCATGACGAGTTCCCGGAACTTTCACTCGACGTCATGTCGCCGCTGTCGCGTGGCGGCGCGGCGATGACGATCAACGTCAACCTGCCCTACCCCATCGATGTCGACCGCGCGGTAAAACGTGCCGTCTCCGCAGGCGCGGCGGTGACGATGCCGGTCGGCGACCAGTTCTGGGGCGCGCGCTACGGCAAGATCCGCGATCCGTTCGGCCATGTCTGGGCGTTCAATGCGCCGCTGGTGAAGGCCGGATGAAGATTGGCAAAGTTCTCGTGCGCCGGGGTCTCCGCGCTGCACATTTCGCCGTTGCGTTTGGCCTTGCGGCCGTTCCTTCCCTCGCTGTCGCTGCCTGCCCGATCGAACTCTCCACCTATCGCGACGTCGAAAACGCCGGCTCGCTGGAATTCCGCCCGACCGGCGGCAATGCGACCGTGACCAACAGTTTCCGCCTGATTGTCGGCGAGGTGGTGCTCGACGGCGTCGTCATGTGGAGCGATGGGGTCGGCCGGCCGAACGGGATGCTGGGTTACAAGTGCCCGGTCGGAGATGTGACCGGTTCCGAGCTGGAGGCCTGCACCGTTTGGCAGGGTGTCATCTATACGTCGGATGCTTCTGGCACGATCGGCCTGCTGCCGGACGAGGGAAAGGACGCGCCGCAAAAGCTTGTCTTATCCGACCTGGAACATTCTCTTCGTTTCTCGCCGGTCTCCGCTGTGACCAGCCTTGCAAAACTTCCATGGGACGTTTTCGTGCTAAGCGGTTGCCAGGAGTGACGCCGTCGGTGAAAGAAAGGCATTCGACATTATGTGTTTGATGCCGGTCTCCGGCGCCTGCGCGATAGGGAAACAAAATATGGCTTATGACGTCGTCATCATCGGAAGCGGTCCCGGAGGTTATGTCTGCGCCATCAAGGCGGCGCAACTCGGGCTGAAGGTCGCCGTTGTCGAGAAGCGCGCCACCTATGGGGGCACCTGCCTCAACATCGGCTGTATTCCATCCAAGGCGCTGCTGCACGCCTCCGAAATGTTCGCCGAGGCGGACCACGGGCTTGAGGCGCTCGGCGTCGAGGTCGGCAAGCCGAAGCTGAACCTCAGGAAGATGATGGAGCACAAGGACACCACTGTCGCCGCCAACGTCAACGGCGTCGCCTTCCTGTTCAAGAAGAACAAAGTCGACGGGATCCGCGGGACCGGCCGCATCGTCTCGGCCGGCAAGGTTCTGGTGACCACCGAGGACGGCGGCACGCAGGAGCTTCAGACCAGATCGATCGTGATTGCCACCGGATCGGAAGTCGCCGGTATTCCGGGCGTCAAGGTCGACATAGACGAGAAGGTGATCGTTTCCTCCACCGGCGCGCTCGAATTCGCGGAGGTGCCAGGGCATCTCATCGTGGTCGGCGGCGGCGTCATCGGCCTGGAACTCGGCTCGGTCTGGGGCCGGCTCGGCTCGAAGGTCACCGTCATCGAATATCTCGACACCATCCTCGGCGGCATGGACGGCGAGGTGGCGAAACAGTTTGCCCGAATGCTCGCCAAGCAGGATTTCGACATCCGTCTCGGTTCCAAGGTGACGGGCGTGGAAAAGACCAAGGAGGGCGCGAAGGTTACCTTCGAGCCGGTGAAGGGCGGCGACGCTGAAACCATCGAGGCCGACGCCGTGCTGGTCGCAACCGGCCGCCGCGCCTATACCGACAGCCTCGGCCTCGCCGAGGCCGGCGTGGCGGTGGACGAGCGCGGTCGCGTCAAGACCGACAGCCATTTCCGCACGAGCGTCGAGGGCATCTATGCCATCGGCGACGCCATCGCGGGGCCGATGCTGGCGCACAAGGCGGAAGACGAAGGTGTGGCCGTGGCCGAAATCCTCGCCGGTCAGAAAGGCCATGTGAACTATGACGTGATCCCCAGCGTCGTCTATACCAGCCCCGAAGTCGCCTCGGTCGGCAAGACCGAGGAGGAGCTGAAGAAGGCCGGCATCGACTACAAGGTCGGAAAATTCCCCTTCACCGCCAACGGCCGTGCCCGCGCCATGCTGCACACCGACGGTTTTGTCAAAATCCTGGCGGACAAGGCCACCGACAAGCTGCTCGGCTGCCATATCGTCGGCTTCGGCGCCGGCGAGCTGATCCAGGAAGCGTCGGTGCTGATGGAGTTCGGCGGCTCGGCGGAAGACCTCGCCCGCACCTGCCACCCGCACCCGACCATGTCGGAGGCCATCAAGGAAGCGGCGTTGGCTGCCTGGTTCAAGCCGATCCATATCTGATCGATACAGGAAGCAAGCAGCTTCCCGGCGTAATCAACCTCCAAATGAAACGGCCCGCCGAAGCGGGCCGTCCGTCTTTGAGACGAAGCTGCCAGATTACTGAGCAGGAGCCGGGGCCGGCTGTGCGGGCGCGGGCTGTGCCGGGGCAGGAGCCGGTTCGGCCGGAGCGGTCGCGTTCGGCGCTGCCGGAGCGGTCGCGTCCGGAGCAGGAGCAGCCGGGGCTGTCGCATCGGGCGCAGGCGCTGCGGGAGCAGCCGCGTCAGGCGCAGGCTGGGCAGGCGTCGCCGGAGTGGTCGCTGCGGGCGCCGAGGCATCCGGGGCGGGCGTCGCGGGTTCCGTGGTTACCGGCTGTTCGGTCGTCGCCGGCGTATTCGTGGTCCCCGGCGCGAAGACGAAATAGGCAATGACCGCCAGAACCAGCACGACGGCGGCGATCAGCACGCCGCTGCCGCTTCTGCGTTCCTGCACGACGGTGCGGTTGTCGACGTAGGGGTCCTGGGTATTTGCCGGGTTCATGCGTGGATCGAGGGGATCGGCGCCGAGCGGCGGGACCGGATTGATCGGATCGTTGTAGCGTGGATCCGGCACGCGTTCGGGGTTGGCCATGATTGTCCTCCATCAGTTTCGATGGCTGGACAACGCGCAACATTCGATTCGGTTTCACAAACGTTCGACGGCACCTTCAACCGCCTGTCGTGCCCAGTCCGTCGCGCAACCCGGCCCGGCCTTGTTTCGGATGATTCGGGATATCGATTAAAAACGCCAACGAGGCAAAATACTTACCGTATGACCGCCCCGGCGGCCATACGCAGGAAAGGTTCGGGTAGGTCTGCCGGTCCCAGGCTGCTATTCGGCCGCTGGTTCGACTTGTTGCGGCGCCGGGACCGAGGCCTCCGGCAGGCTCACCGGCTCCGATTGGGGAACAGCGATGCTCGCCACAACCGTCTTGTCGGTTTCGGCAGCCTTGGCGGACCGGTGGTAATCGCAGGCATTGGCGCCGGAGGTGGCCAGGCCGAGACCGGCCGCAATCAGCAGAAGTTTCGTCATCCGCGTTTGTCCTTCCCTGGCTGTCGATACGTACCAAGGCTAACAAAAGTATGAGCCATCACCAAATCACGGTTTGCGTGAACGGGAAGCGCCGGGGAGACCGTCCGGAAATGGGGCTCAGCTCAGGTCGGCGCGCGAACCGTGTAGCCTGCCTTGCGCAGCAGTTCGACGAGACCTTCCGGCCCGGGCAGGTGCAGGGCGCCGACAGCGATGAAGGCATTGCCGGCATCGAGGATCGGCGCGGCGCGTTGGATCATCGTGTGGTTGCGCTTGGTTATCAACGTCTTCTCGAAGGCCACATCGTCCGCGCCGCCGGGAAGCGTTGCGCGAAACAGCGGCCAGATCGTGCCGACCTCGCCGCTGACATAAAGCAGGATCATGGTTTCGTTGGCATCGTCGATGCGATCGCCGACCTTCAGCGTATCGATCAGGCCCCGGATGTGGAGGTCGATCGGCAGCGAGGCCATGGCCTCGAGCTGCTCGGCCGCCGTCTCCAGCCCTTCCAGCTTTTTGCCTTTGGCATTCGCGTCTCGCCCGAGCTTGACGTCGAGAACGGGCGCGCCTTCGGCCTGGCGCTGGGTCTCGCAAGCCGACAAAGCGAGCATGCCGGTGATGACCCAGGGTTTCATCTTGGCGACGCTGGAGAGCGGGATGCCACGCGCCTCCAGCGCCTTGTTGACGAAGTCGGCCTCGTCCTTGGGCAGCAGCGAGGCCAGCGTCGTCTGGTCCGTGAACATCATAAGTTCCGGTTTTTGCATCAGCGAAGCCAGCATCTTGCCGCGGTCGAGCACTTCGGTGGTTTCGATGGCGACGGTCCCGGCTTTGTCGTAGGCGGCCTGCGCAGCCGGCGTCAGCGTGGTCACGCGCGGATCGGTGACATGCATGGTGCCGAATAGGTAGGATGGCGAGACGCCTGCCTTCTCGACCTTCCACAGCAGGCCCCGGCCGTTTTCGACCTTCGCCGCCTCCGCTTCGACGCTGGCAAATTTGGCCGGGTCGCTGTGCTGGAGGTCAGCCAGCATGTCCTTGCCGGTGCACACCGGGGTCTCGGCGCGCGCCACGCCGATGGCGGAAAGCAGCATGGCCGCAAAGGCGAGCAGGAACAGAAGGTTTAGGGCGGCGACGAGCTTCAGCAGCGGCAACGCGCCACGGTCGGCAAGGGCGATCATGGTTTTCATGCCGGAACCCTATCCGGAAATAGCGGCAAAACCGTTAAACCGCTCGTGAAAAGGCGTGCGATCGGCTCACGCCCTGGGGTGCGCGGCGTCGTAGATTTCCAGCAGCCGCGCCGTGTCGACGCCGGTATAGACCTGCGTGGTCGAGAGGCTGGCGTGGCCGAGCAGTTCCTGGATGACGCGCAGGTCGCCGCCGCGCCCGAGCAGATGCGTGGCGAAGGAATGGCGCAGTGAATGCGGCGTCGCCGTATCCGGCAGGTTCATCGCGCCGCGCATTTTTCGCATCGCTCGCTGCACGATCGCGGGGTTGAGCGGCCCGCCGCGCGCGCCCCTAAACAGCGGCGCGGCCGGATCGAGATGAAAAGGGCAGAGCCGGCGATATTCGGACACGGCTTGCAGAGCGACCGGCAGGACGGGCACCAGCCGCGTCTTGCCGCCCTTGCCGGTGATCCGCAGCACGCTGTCGCCAGGCGCGGCCAGAGCGCTCGCCGGCAGGCCGAGCGCCTCGGAGATGCGCAGGCCTGCGCCATAGAGCAGGGTCAGTACGGCGGCGTCGCGCGCCGCGACCCAGGGCTCCTCAGCCAGTTGTTCCTCGGCAGAGACCACACGCCGCGCGTCCGGGGCCGTCAACGGCTTCGGCAGCGACTTCGGCTGTTTTGGTGCACGCAGCGCGGCGGCGCCCGCGGCATTGACCAGTCCCTTGCGTTCGAGGAAACGCAGCATCGAGCGCACGCCGGCCAGCCCGCGACCGAGGGTGCGCGGGCCGGCGCCGTCCTTGCGTCGCGCCGCGAGATAGGCGCGCAGATCGGCGGGCCGAAGATTGGCGATGTCAGTTATCCCGGGCGCGCCGCCGCAATGGCTGGTGAGGAAATGCAGGAACTGCCGGGTGTCGCGCTCATAGGCCTCGACGGTCAATCCCGACAGCCGGCGTTCCTTGGCCAGCATCTTTAGCCAGTTTTCGCGCGCGGCCTGGAGGTCGGGCTTTGCTGCGATGAGGAATTCCTGCATGCGATCGATTCCGTATGGTCGGAAAAGATGGTTGCGCCGATGAGGTTAGCAAGGCGTGAACGCGGCCACGATTGAAACGCAAGTGCTGCGGGGATAGAGCATCCGGCAAGCAAACCGGGAATGCGATCGTGAAAAACCCCGTCCAGATGGCCGTGATCGGCGCCGCGCATGGCATTCGCGGCGAGTTGCGGGTGAAGACCTTTACCGGCGACCCGCTGGCGCTCGGCGACTACGGACCGCTGCAAACGGCGGATGGCCGGTCCTTCGAGGTTCTCGACATGAGGCCTGCCGGCAATGTCGTCGTCATCCGCTTCAAGGGCATCGCCGACCGTAATGCCGCCGAGGCGCTCAACGGCACGGAGTTGTTCGTCGACCGCTCGGCGCTTCCGGACGATGTCGAGGAGGGGGAATTCTATCATACCGACCTGGTCGGCTTGGCAGTCCGCGACGAGGTTGACACGGTGGTCGGGCGCGTGACCTCGGTGCAGAATTTCGGTGGCGGCGACATCCTCGAAATCACCCACGCCGGGACGAAGGGCGTGCTGATCCCGTTCACACAGGCGGCCGTACCGGTCGTCGACATCGCCGGCGGTTACGTCCGCATCGATACCGTCGCCGCCGGTCTCACCAACGAGGGCGACGATAGCGACGAGGCTCCGAACAAGCAGGACGGTGCGGAGGGGGGCGGCTTGAATCGCCGCCCGCGTGGGCCAAAAAATGCCGGGGGCAACCGGTGACGTTTCGCGCCAGCGTGCTGACGCTCTATCCCGAAATGTTCCCGGGACCGCTCGCTGTCTCGCTCGCAGGGCGCGGCCTGGCGGAAGGCGCCTGGTCGCTGGAGACCATCCAGATCCGCGACTTCGCCACCGACCGGCACCGCAGCGTCGACGACACGCCGGCCGGCGGCGGCGCTGGCATGGTGATGCGCGCCGACGTGCTGGCGCGCGCGGTCGACCATGCCTCGCAGCCGGGCGATCCGCGCCCGCGCCTGCTGATGAGCCCGCGCGGCAAACCGCTGACGCAGCAGCGCGTGCGCGAACTGGCTGCCGGCCCCGGCGCTGTCATCCTGTGCGGACGCTTCGAGGGCGTCGACCAGCGCGTCATCGACCTGCGCGGGCTGGAAGAAATTTCGGTTGGCGACTTCATCCTGTCGGGCGGCGAGCCCGCGGCGATCGTACTGCTCGACGCCGTGGTACGGTTGCTGCCGGGCGTCATGGGCAATGCGCAGTCCGGGGAAGAGGAAAGTTTTGAGAACGGCCTGCTCGAACATCCGCACTATACGCGGCCGCAGGAATTCGAGGGCGTGGCGATCCCGGATGTGCTGAACTCCGGCCACCATGCAAAGATCGCCGCTTGGCGGCACGAGCAGGCCGAAAAACTGACGAGGAAGAGAAGGCCTGATCTGATTACCAATCGGGTAACTAAAGATGGGTGAAGTTTCGGCCACTCAAGCTGGGCTGAGGATCGGTGGCACTGATTTGGATCCCGCTGAGATAGCCGAATTGCTTGGGTGTCAGCCTACGCGCTCGCACTCGAAGGGCGATAGAATATCGCCAACGAAGCAGACATTGTGGAAAAAAGGAATTTGGATTGTTTCGTCGGAATGGGAACCGGGCGACAAACTGGACAGCCAAATCCGTAAAATACTCTCGTCTCTGACGAGCGACGCCGAAACATGGAAAGCTTTAGGTCATCGGTTCGACGTCGATATGTATTGCGGCGTGGAGCTTATGAAACCAATCTGGGTATGCGTCTCGAATTTCAGACAATGAAGATGCTGAGCGACAGAATGATCAAGCTGGAACTCGACATCTATCATGTAGGTCCGCAGCCGGGCGAATAGCTCGCACTCAAGGTTGATTTCTGGCCGAGTTCACCCCGTCCAGAAATAATACCCCGCCAAAAGCAGCCCGACAGCGATGACGAACCCGCGCAGCACGGTCTGCGGCACGCGCTTGGCCATCCACACGCCGGCATAGCCGCCGAGCGCGACGGCCGGGATCATGACGATCGCCTGCGGCCAGGCCACCACGCCGCCGGAGACGAAGACGACGATAGCGACGGCCGCGATGACGATCGACAGCATGTTCTTCAGCGCGTTCAGACGGTGGTAGTCGCCGGCCTGGGTCAGGCCCAGAGTGGCCAGCATCATCACGCCCATGCCGGCGCCGAAGAAACCACCATAGACCGCCGTCAGGAACTGGATGATGGCGCCGGGCACCGAGCCGACCGCCGCCGGCTGGCCGGGTTTTGGTTTCGGCTTCAGCCACGGGCCGGCGGCGAACACGGCCGTGGCGGCGATCAGCAACCAGGGCACCAGCGCACGGAACGACGGATTGGACAGCGCCAGCAGGATCAAAGCGCCTGCCAGCGCGCCGACGGCCGAAATTATCGAAAGCAGCAGCGCGCCGCGCCAGAACGTCTTGATGTCGCTCCAATAGGCGAGCGTCGACGTAATGTAGCCCGGAAACTGGGTGATCGATGACGTCGCGTTGGCGGCGATCGGCGGGATGCCGGCAACCGACAACGCCCCGAAGGTCAGGAACGTGCCGCCGCCCGCGACCGCATTGACCGCGCCCGAGACGAAGCCGGCGACGGCGAGCAGCAAAATGTCGGCAAAATTCATATCTGTCTGGCGGCTGGATCGAAGGGGTGAGAAGCTGTACGGAAGGCCGCCCGGCGGCGCAAGCGCCGGGTTCCCGCGAAAATCCGCGACGCGGGCGTGACAAGCGAAAAGTTTTGGTGTATCGCCGCGCACGTAACCGGAAGGACGAACCGACCGGGCCCGTCATAAGGACGGTGAATTCGCCCCTGCTTCTCCCAGTGAGACGGCATAGCCAAGCGGCAAATGAGCTGCAAGGCAAGCGTTGGGCGCTCTGGCTGTCGAGAAGCAAGAAGAGGTTTTTTGAGATGGACATCATCCGTCAGCTCGAGGCCGAACAGGCCGCCAAGATCGAAGCCAAGCGCACGCTGCCCGAATTCCAGCCGGGCGACACCGTACGCGTCCAGGTGCGCGTAACCGAAGGCAGCCGTACCCGCCTGCAGGCCTATGAGGGCGTCGTCATCGCTCGCTCCGGCTCCGGCTTCCAGGAGAATTTCACCGTCCGCAAGATTTCCTACGGCGAAGGTGTGGAGCGCGTGTTCCCGGTCTACTCGCCGATGGTCGAGGGCGTCGAGATCGTCCGCCGCGGCAAGGTGCGCCGCGCAAAGCTCTATTACCTGCGCGATCGTCGCGGTAAGTCGGCCCGCATTTCGGAAAACACCGGCGTGCGCGCCCGCAAGCTGAACGACGCCGAGCGCGAGGCGCTGAACGCCGAGAAGGCGAAGCTGGAGGCCGAGAAGGTCGCCGCCGCCCAGGCGCTGGCCGCCGAGAAGAAGGCCGCCGCCGAGTAGGACTCGGCCGGTGAGACCACGTGAGAAGGCGGCCGTCGAGCCGCCTTTTTTGTTTGGAATATCGCAAGGAATGGACACTGGGGACGACCGGCGGATGAACCAGCGCGCGTTGCGCGACGCGGGGCCACGCCCGGTCATTCGGCTTTTGACCGCGAACGATGCAGCCGCGTTCCGTGCGCTGCGTATCATGGCGTTGCGGGAAAGCCCCGATGCCTTCACCGCAAGCATCGAAGAAGAGGAGGCCTTTTCTGACGACGAAATGGCTGCTCGCGCCGTGCCGGAGGCGCCCGGCCTCTTTCTCGGCGTCTTCGTCGGCAATGAGCTTGTCGGCATGGCCGGCTATATCGCCAATCCGCGGCCCAAGACCCGGCACAAGGGCGTGATGGTCGCCGTCTATGTCGCGCCGCAATGGCGGGCGGAAAAGCTCGGCCGCCGGTTGGTCGAGGCGGTAGTCGATCACGCCCGCTCGGTCGGTGCGACGCTGCTGCATTGTACGGTACGCGCCGACAATGTGCCGGCGCGGCGGCTCTATCTGTCGCTGGGCTTCGTTCCCTATGGGCTGGAGCGCGACGCGATTTTCGCGGACGGGCGTTTCTTCGATGACGAGCTTCTGGCGCTCGACCTTCGAGATGGCTCGCACAGGGGCAACTGATCCCCGGCACCTTCATCCATATGTGATTTGACGGTGCGGCCCGCGGCTCTACGATTTGCTACAAATCGCAGACGGAGTAGCGACATGTTGCGCAGCGGGAGTGGAATGAATTGGCAGGCGTCCGTGCTTGCAGGCTTCATCGCACTGGCAACGGCGGTACCCGCGCTGGCGCACCACGGCTGGTCGTGGACCGAGGAAGGCTACTTCCAGCTCGAGGGCATCATCCGTGACATCTATGTCGGCAATCCGCACGCCACGCTCGACGTCGATGTCGAGGGCGAGATCTGGCGCGTCGAACTGGCGCCGCCCTCGGCCACCATTCGCGCCGGCTTCACCGAGGACACGGCCAAGCCCGGCGACGAGGTCATCGCCATCGGCAACCGCTCGCGCGATTACACCGAAAAACGCATGAAAGCCGTCCGGCTCACCGTCAACGGCAACACCTACGACGTCTATCCGAACCGCGTGCCGCCATCCTGATCGAGGCGGGTATGGAATTGCTGACAGCGATCGAGCAACACGATCTCGTCCGGCTGCTCAAAAGCTCCTTCTACGCCTACCCGATCGTCAACGCGCTGCATATCGCATCGATCGGGGGCTTGCTGACCTCGGTCTGGCTGATGGATTTGCGTATTCTCGGCTGGCTTGTTGTATTGCCCGAACGGCCATTCCTGAAATTGTTGCGGCGCGTGGCGCTGATCTCCTTTGCCTGCGCCGCGGTCACCGGCCTTGCGCTGTTTTCGGTGCGCGCCACCGAATATGTTGGCCTCCCCATCTTTCTCGCCAAAATGACGCTCATCCTGCTGGCAGGCCTGAACCTCCTGCTATTCTTCATTCTGGATCGCCAACGCCCGGCCAGCGTGATGCCTTCAATCATGGAACGCATCGTTGCCGGCTTCTCGGCAGTGCTATGGACAGGGGTCCTGTTCGCCGGCCGTTTCATCGGCTTCGTCTGACTTTCCGCGCCAGGACGGGAACGTCTTGCAGGCTCATTGCATGACAGCCGGTTGACAGCATCGCGGTGTGTGCAACACCCTTCGGGCCAAGCGTTCGGAGGAGCGGCCATTTGCGCGGGGAAGTGCTGCATTACGACGAGGAGCAGGGCTTCGGTTTCATCGATGGAGCCGATGGAAACCGCTACACTGTCATTCGTGAGGACCTGCGGCGCGGCGGTTCGCTCGCCAACGGCGCTGTCGTGGATTTCCAGCCGAGCGGCGACCGGGCTAGGAACGTTCTTTCAATCCGCGCACAAGCCGCGGACACGGGGACAGGAAGCGCCGCGCAGCCAGCCGGACTCCAGCATTTCGGCCGCAACGCCGTTCCATTTTCCGTCGCTGCTCCGACAGGGACCGGACTGTGGCATTACTTCCGGCGCGCCTTGACCGCCAATTATGCGAATTTCGCCGATCGCGCCCGCCGCAAGGAATATTGGGGCTATGTGCTGTTCTGGATGCTGGCCTTCGTCGCAGTATCAAGCGTCAGCCTGACGATCGACTATCAGGTCGGGAACATGGAGCCCGGTTCCGAGGCGCCGGTTCTCATGGTTCTCGGCATGGCGGGCTGGATCCTTGCTACGCTGGTGCCCAGCCTGGCGATGGCCGTGCGGCGCCAGCACGACATCGGCATTTCCGGCTGGTTCTTCCTGGTTGTCTTCATTCCGATGGGTGTGGTCATCGCGCTGATCTTTGCGCTCATCCCGTCACGAAAGCAGGAAAACCGATGGGGTCAGGTGCCGCAAGGCATTGAAGTGCCGCCGCAAATCGCGCCGAGAACCACCTGACCCTTCAGGCAGCTTGGTCGGGCTTGTTTTCGCTGAAGCGGATGGTGTTGCCGAACGGGTCGATAACCGTCATCAGCCAGGCATTCCAGGGCGCATCCTCCAGTCCAGGGCGCAGGTTGCCGTATCTCTTGCCGATCAGTTCGGCGTGAAACGCGCGCAACCCGGCGGTCTCGACGAAGATGCAGGAGCCGGGCGTGCCATCACCGAAATGCTCGCTGATGTGCAGCGACAGACCGGCGCGCGACACCTGCATGTAAAGCGGCAGGCCGGGCTCGAAACGATGCTCCCAGTCCACCGTGAAGCCAAGGAAGCCGACATAGAATTCCCTTGCCTTCGCCTCGTCGAAGGACCGAAGGATCGGAATGGTCTTCGAGAATTCCGTCATCAATACTCCGTTTTCGGCGCGCCGTGACCGGCCGGCCGCCGTCACAATTCGAGAAAGCTCTCGAACCCGCCAAAGATCATGCGTTTTGCATCGAACGGCATGTTGTCCCAATCGCACTTCAGGCGCGGATCGGCCATGACCTTGGCGTTGATCTCGTCGCGTTTCTGCCGCGACTCGTAGACGATCCAGGAGAAGACCACGACCTCGTCGTCCTTCGCCTGCACCGAGCGCGGGAACGACGTCAGCTCGCCATAGGGAACGTCGTCGCCGACGCATTCGACATAAGCGAGCGCGCCATATTCCTTCCAGATCGCGCCCGCATCGGTTGCCATCTTGCGATAGGCGTCGAGATTGGCTTTCGGCACGGCCAGAACGAACCCGTCGACATAGGACATCATCTTCTCCTTTCGATCACCATGGCCAAAGGACGAAGGAGGCGAGCCGGTTCCGACAGGTTCCCTGAATTTTCGGCGGTGCGAGCCGGTCAGGCCGACAACGTGCGGAATTTTTCGATGATCGCGTCGCCCATCGCCACCGTGCCGACCTCGGTCGTCCCAGCGGAAAGGATGTCGCGAGTGCGCAGGCCGCTATCGAGGACGGCCGAGATTGCCGCTTCCAGCCGGTCCGCCTCGGCCACCATACCGAACGAATAGCGCAGGCACATGGCGAAGGAGGCGATCATGGCGATCGGGTTGGCCGCGCCCTTACCGGCAATGTCCGGCGCCGAGCCGTGGACAGGCTCGTAGAGCGCCTTGCGGCTGCCGGTCTTGGCGTCCGGCGCGCCGAGCGAGGCGGAGGGCAGCATTCCGATCGAGCCGGTCAGCATCGCGGCAATGTCAGACAGCATGTCGCCGAACAGATTGTCGGTAACGATTACGTCGAACTGTTTTGGCCAGCGCACAAGCTGCATGCCCCCGGCGTCGGCCAGCATATGGTCGAGTTTCACGTCGGAATAACGCGCCTTGTGCGTCTGGGTGACCACCTCGTTCCACAGCACGCCGGATTTCATGACGTTGCGCTTTTCCATCGAGGTCACATGGTTCTTGCGTGTGCGCGCCAGCTCGAAGGCCACGCCGGAAATGCGTTCGATCTCAAACGTATCATAGACCTGCGTGTCGATGCCGCGCTTCTGGCCGTTGCCGAGGTTGATGATCTCCTTCGGCTCGCCGAAATAGACACCGCCGGTGAGCTCGCGCACGATCAGGATGTCGAGGCCCTCGACGACGTCCTTCTTCAGCGACGAGGATTCAGCCAGCGCCGGATAGCAGATGGCTGGGCGCAGATTGGCGAACAGCGCCAGGTCCTTGCGCAGGCGCAGCAGGCCTGCCTCGGGGCGCACCTCATAGGGAACGCTGTCCCATTTCGGACCGCCGACCGCGCCGAACAAAACGGCATCGGCGGCCAGCGCCTTGCCCATGTCGTCTTCCGAAATCGCCTTGCCATGCGCGTCGTAGGCCGAGCCGCCGACGAGGCCGTGCTCGGTCTCGAAGCCGGCGCCGAATTCCGCGTTCATGACCGCGATCAGCTTCTCCACCTCGGCCATGGCCTCCGGACCTATGCCGTCGCCGGGGAGCAGGAGAAGTTTTTTCGAGGCCATGTCGTCATATCCTGAAATCTTGGAGAAGCGCAGCCTTGCTAGCGGGCACAAGCCATCCACGCAAGGCGGAAAACTCCCGCATTACCTTGGCATCGGCCTTCAAATAGACTGCTCGTCGGGATCGGGCCGCTGGAGATGAACGCTCAGGCGTCGCGCCGCAGCGCAGTCACCTCGATCTCGATCTTCATTTCCGGCTCGGCAAGCTCGCAGACGATCATCGTCGCGGCCGGACGGATGTCGCCAAACGTCTCGCCGAAGATCGGATAGACGCTTTTCACGAAGGCGCGATCCGTGACGTAGTAATGCGCGCGCACGACGTCAGCGAAAGCGAAACCGCCGTCGGCCAGCGCCTTGCCGATGGTCGCAAGGCAATTGCGCGCCTGGTCCTCGACGCTTTCCGGCATGGTCATGGTCGCGTAGTCGTAGCCGGTGGTGCCCGCGACGAAACACCAGTCGCCCTGCACGACGGCGCGGGAATAGCCCGCCGTCTTCTCGAAGGGCGAGCCGGTTGAGATCAGCTTGCGCATCTGGGTCTGGCTTGCTGCCGAAGAGCGATCGCGGCCTGCCCGCCCCGGACGCTCACGCCCAGGGACGGGAGGCCGCCGCGCTCTTCTCGTAGGCGGCGATTGACGAAGCCTTCTCCAGCGTCAGGCCGATGTCGTCGAGCCCGTTGAGCAGGCAGTGGCGCTTGAAATCGTCGAGATCGAATTTCACCGTGCCGCCATCCGGTCCACGGATCTCCTTTGCTTCCAAGTCGACGGTGAGCGTGGCGTTGGCGCCGCGCGAAGCGTCGTCCAACAGTTTTTCCAGGTCTTCCGGGCTGACCGTGACCGGCAGGACACCGTTCTTGAAGCAGTTGTTGTAGAAAATGTCGGCGAAGGAGGTGGAGATCACGCAGCGTATGCCGAAATCGAGCAGCGCCCACGGCGCGTGCTCGCGCGACGAGCCGCAGCCGAAATTGTCGCCGGCGACCAGAATCTGTGCGTTGCGATAGGCGGGCTTGTTGAGCACGAAATCCGGGTTTTCGGAGCCGTCATCCTTGTAGCGCATCTCGGCGAAAAGCCCGGAGCCGAGGCCGGTACGCTTGATTGTCTTGAGATAATCCTTCGGAATGATCATGTCGGTGTCGACATTGACGATCGGCAGCGGTGCCGCGACGCCGGTGAGGGTGGTGAATTTGTCCATGGTGATCTTCCGTAGCGCCAGCAATTTTTGCTGCGACCGCTTTACAGCAAGCGACGGGCGATTCAAAGCCTGTCGAGAAGGATCGACCAATTGCCGGTCCTAATCAGCCCACGCAGGGGAACGAACATGACCGCTCGCTATTTCTTTGCTCCGCAGGACACGGTCGGCGTCCCGGTCGTCGGCAGCGAAAAGCTCTATCCGGTCGGCCGCATCTTCTGCGTCGGCCGCAACTATGCGGAACACGCCAAGGAAATGGGCCACGAAGTCGACCGCGAGGCGCCTTTCTATTTCACCAAGCCTGCCAGCGCCATCGTTGCGAGCGGCGGGACAATTCCCTATCCGCCGGGCACCCAGAATTTCCATCATGAGATGGAATTCGTCGTGGCGCTGGGCGGCTCGGCCTTCCGCGTTGCTGAAGCGGAGGCGATGGGTGCCGTGTTCGGTTACGCTTGCGGGCTCGACCTGACGCGCCGCGACCTGCAGCAGGCGGCGAAGGACAAGGGCCGGCCCTGGGACCTCGCCAAAGCCTTCGAACATTCCGCCGTGATCAGCCCGATCACGCCCGCAAGTGCGTTTGGCGCCATCGGCGCGCAGCGCATCCATCTCTCTGTCAACGGTGAGATACGCCAGGATTCCCGGCTCTCCGACCTAATCTGGAGCGTGCCCTCGCTGATCAGCCACCTGTCACGGTACTATCACCTGCAAGCCGGCGACTTGATCTATACCGGCACGCCGGCCGGCGTTGGCAAGCTCGTAGCCGGCGACAGGCTGGAGGGCGGTATAAACGGACTGGGACCGATCGCGCTGACCATCGGCCCGGCGGAGTAGGGCGTCTTAGGAACCGCAGGCGCTCAGTCTGCCGTTGCGCGCGGGAAAAACGCCGTCGGTATCCGCACCGGTTCATGCGGCTGCGACATGGCCTGTGGGCGCATCAGCATCGTTGCAATCTCCTCGACATAGCGGGCCTTGTCGTAGCCGATCGAGGCGATAGGATATGCGTCGAAGCTGGTAAGCGAGAGGTTGTCGAAACCGTAGAGCCGGAAGCGTTCCGGCCGGTTGCCGGGAAAGTCGGCGCGCCGCGCGTCGAGCACGCCCATTGCCATGGCGTCGGAGGTGCAGAACAGTGCCTGCGGCGGGTTTTTGCATACCAGCGCCTCGGCCGCTGCGTGGCCGCTTTCGTAGGAATAGTCGCCCTGCGCCTCGCGCACGACCGAAATGCCGTGGCGTGCAAAACTCTTGCGATAGGCGGCGATACGGATGTGCTCGACTTCCGACGACGGCCGTCCGGTGAGCAGAGCAACCTTGCTGACGCCCTTGCCAGCGGCATCCGCGACAGCCGCCTCGATGCCGACCGCCTCGTCGGGGATGACCGCCGGCGACAGCCGGTCATGCCTGCCGTTGAGCATCACGACGTGGTCGGAGCGGAACATCTCGCGCATGGTCGCCGCATCGGCGAAGTCGGAAAACACGAGTGCGGCGTCGACGTGATAGGCGATGCCGCGCCGCAAAAACTCCTCGACCCGCGCTACCGAGCCGACGCGCAACAGGATCACCTGCTTGCCCGCCGCCTGGACGCGGTCGATCAGCCGGTCGAACAGGTCGAGGTCGGAGAGATCATGAATGTGATTGACCACCACGGCGACCAGATTGACCGATTTCGAGGTGAGGCTCTGCGCCAGGAAATTGGGCTTGAAGCCAAGCTCGGCGGCCGCCTTCAGCACGCGCTCGCGCTTGTCGGCAGACACCGGGCGCGGCTCCGGCGAAAGCGCTCGCGAGGCGACTGCGCGCGACACGCCGGCGCGCTCCGCCACATCGGCGATGGTCAGGGAGCGAGGCGGATCAGTGTTCATGTGGACGGCTCAACGCGACCGTGCCGCGGCAATGGTGGCGCGCACGCCCTCTTCCGAGGTGACGCTGTTGGTATATTCGCGCTCAAGGTCGGTGCCGCCCATGCCGATGGTCGGGTTGCGGAAACGCATGCCGCTGGGTTCGTCGCGCAGCGCGGCGAAATGCACTTCCTCGACGCCGGTGGTGTCGATGACGTGGGCGATGTTGCGTTCGTTGAGCCCGCCGCAGCCCATGACGACGATGCGCCCCGCGGCGGCCGTGACCGTCTCGGCCAGCACGTCGAGCCCTTCGATCGCGGTGTCGTGTCGTCCGGAGGTCAGCACCCGGTCAACGCCGGCCCGCACCAGCGCCTCGATCGCCTCTTTGTGGTCGCGGGTCATGTCGAAGGCGCGATGGCAGGTCACCTTCATCGGCCGGGCCGCATCGACCAGCGTCCCCATGCGCTGTTCGTCGATCGTGCCGTCGGGGTTCAGGCACCCGGCGACGACGCCCTGGACGCCGATGTCGCGAAACGCCTTCACGTCCTCGATCATCGAGCGGAACTCGATGTCGGAATAAAGAAAATCGCCGCCGCGCGGGCGGACCATGACGAAGAACGGAATTTTGGCGAGACGCTGGGCCTCGCGTACCACCCCGAAGCTGGGGGTGAGCCCACCTTCGAGCAGCGAGGCGCAAAGCTCGACACGGTCGGCGCCGGCGTTCTGGGCGGCAACGAGGCCGTCGGTGTTTTCCACGCAGATTTCGATGGCGCGGAGCGGATGAGCGGTCATGAACGAATCCTATGGATAAAACATGGCCCGGCGCCCCAATAAGCCGGGCCACGCAGGGTTAGTCTATTACCAGAGCGGGTTCAGAGCCGGCGGATTGGCCGTCTCACCCCACCACTTCTTGTAATTGGCTTCATAGGCGCCGGACTGGATGTAGTCGGAGACGAACATATCCAGCCAACGCACGAACTCCGGATCGCCCTTGGCCACCGCGATGCCGATCGGGTCGTTGGAGTATAGACCCTCGATCGTCACCAGCGACGGGTTTTTCGTCGCGAGATAGTCGAGCAGCGAGGAATCCTCGATCGCCGCGTCGACGCGCTTCTGCTGGAGTTGCAGAACGCCGTCCGGCGCGAACTGGTCGACATAGACGAGTTCGGCTTCGGGCACCGCCTTCTTGATGAAGGTTTCGCCGGTGGTGCCGCGGCCGACGACGATCTTCTTGCCGGCAAGATCCTTGAGCGTCTTGATGCCGGAATCGGCCTGGACGATGACACGCAGGCCGGCGCGGTTGTAGGGGATGGTGAAGTTGACGCTCTTCGCCCGCTCCAGCGTCGCCGAGGTGTTGGCGACGACGATGTCGAGCTGGCCTGAGACCAGCATTGAGATGCGGGCGTCGCCCGAGACGTCGGTGAACTCTACCGGCACGCCGAGCTTTTCGGCAAGCATGGTGGCGACATCGACGTCGTAGCCGACCGGATTGTTCTGCGGATCGCGAAAACCGATCGGCTCGCCGCCGAGCGACACGCCGATGCGCACCGTGCCGCGCGAGCGGATATCGTCGAGCATGCCGGCCAGCGCCGGAAGGGCCGTGCCGGCGACGAAGGCCAGCGCGGCAAGGGCAGTCAGAAGTCGTTTCATGGTGCAGTCCTCTCTGGATCAATATTGTTATGCGTCGCTCGCTGCCCGGAGTTCCGGCCCGGACATCGATTCCTCCCAGAGCCAGTAGCGGATCTCTCCTTGGCACCGGAAATTCACGACCTTGTAGTTGCCATGGGCGTCGACGGCGTGGATGACCACGCCTCCCAGGAAACCCTCGGTCAATTCGGCAAGCTCGTCGACGGCGAGTTTTATCGCGTCGCCCAGCGGCCGGCCTAGTTTCATGGCAAGTACGATCGAGCGCGCGGTGGCGCAGCGCATGGTCATCTCGCCGGTATGCGTGCAGGCGGCGGCGCCGTAGCGGCTGTCGGCGTAGAAGCCGGCGCCGGGGATCGGGCTGTCGCCCAACCGTCCCGGGTACTTCCACGCCCAGCCCGAGGTCGACGTCGCCGCGTGGATGCCGCGCTCGGCGTCGGCGCTGAGGAAGACGGTGGTGTCGCGCACCCGCTCGGGATCGGTGATCGCTGTGCTCAGCGGCGCCAGCGGGATGTTCGGGAATTTTTCCAGTTCGCCAGCCGAAAATTCCTTTTCCAGCCGTTCCCACCAGACCCGTTTGCTGTCTTCGAGCAGCATGTCAGTCAGCGGAAAACCGATCTCGGTGGCGAAGCGGCGCGCGCCGTCTCCGGTCAGCACCACATGCGGCAGGCGCTTCATCACCTCATGCGCCAGCGCGGTAACATGCAGCGTGTCCGGCACCGCGCCGACGGAACCGACGGCCCGCGTGTTGCCGTCCATCACCGCCCCGTCGCATTCCATGACGCCGAGCATATTCGGCCAGCCACCGTAACCGACGCTGCGCACCTTCGGTTCGGCCTCGACGCGGCCGATGCCGGCCACCATGGCGTCAAGGCTGGCGGCACCGGCCTTCAGCATGTCGATGGCGAGCGGAAAGCCCGGCCAGGCCTCGGCATTTGCAAGCAACAGCATTCAGTCTTTCCGCATTTTTGACAAGAACTGTGCGACGCGCGGCTGCGCCAGGCCGCCGGCCGGATCGAAAAAGTCCTTGGTTGGCAGGTCGACCAGCAGTGTCCCCTTTTCGAGGAAGACGACTCGGTTGGATATCTGCCGGGCAAACTCGACCTCGTGGGTGACGAAGACCATGGTCGTGCCTTCGGCCGCGAGCTTCGCCAGGATGGTGAGCACCTCGGCGGTCATTTCCGGGTCGAGCGCGCTGGTCACCTCGTCGAGCAGCAGGTAGCGCGGCTTCATGGCGAGCGCCCGGCAGATGCCGACACGCTGGCGCTGGCCGCCGGAAAGCTGCGCCGGATAGGCGTCGGCGCGGTCTCCGAGCCCGACCGAGGCGAGCAGCGCGCGACCGTCCACCTCCGCTTCGGCGCGCGGCCGCTTCAGCACCTCGACCGGCGCCAGCGTGATGTTCTGCAGCGCAGTCATATGCGGGTAGAGGTTGAAAAGCTGGAACACCGTGCCGGAGCGTTTGCGCGCCTCGGCGAGTTCCTTCGGCTTGCTCACGTCGAACTCGTCTACGGTGATGCGGCCGGCGTCGAGTTTTTCAAGGCCGTTGATGCAGCGGATCAGCGTCGACTTGCCGGAGCCCGACGATCCGAGGATCGACACGACCTCGCCGGGACGCACTGTGAGATTGACTCCGTTCAGCACCGTCGCCGCGCCGAAGGATTTCTTGACGTTTTCCACCTTCAGCATGTCAGAGACCTCTAAAGGCGCTGTGCGCCCTGAGCCGGTCCTCGAAGCGCGTGCCAAGCGTCGCGACGAGTTTTGCGGCCAGATAGTAGAGCAGCCCGACCACCGACCAGACGATGAAGGGTTTCAGCGTGCGCAGGTTGAGGATGTTGCCGATCTTGGTGAGGTCTACGACGCCGATCACCGAAATCAGCGAGGTGACCTGAAGCTGGTTGACCAGCAGTGCCACCAGCGGGCCGACCGAAAAGGCCGCGGCCTGCGGCGCGATCACATGGCGCAGCACCTGCCAGCGTGTCAGCCCGAACACACGCGCCGCCTCGACCTGCTCGCGGGCGATCGATTCGATCGCTGCCACGATGATGACATAGACGAAAGCGGCCGTGTTGGCGGACAGCGTTATGACCGCCGCCTCGACCGGCGTTACGTTGACCTTGAAGAAGGCGGGGAAGCCGAAAAAGACCAGGAACAACTGCACCAGCACCGGCGAGTTCTTAAGAATCTCGGCGAGAAAGCCGACGAGCTGCGTCAGAGCCGGTACGCGGTAGAAGCGGATCACCGCCCAAAGCGCGCCGATGACCAATCCGATCAGGGAGGTCGCCAGGAAAAGGCCGATGGTTGTGGCGAGGCCCTGCGCTAGCAGGACGAGGTCGTAGCTTGTGAAATCGCTGTAGCGCATCAACCGACGGGCTCCAGCATGTCGCGATTCAGCCGGCGGTGCAGCAGTCCGATGCCGATCGAGACGAGCCAGGTGAGCGCCGCATAGACGACGAGCAAAACGACATAGATCTCGAACGGCCGGAACGTGTCGGAGGCGACGATCTTGGCCGAGCCCGTGAGTTCATTCAGCGTGATGGTCGACAGGATCGACGAGGTGAGGATCATGTTGATCAGCACCGAGCCCAGCGGCCGCACCGAGGTGCGGAGCGCGATCGGCAGCACGATGCGGGTAAATGTGGTGCGCTTCGACAGTCCGCTGACCTCAGCGGCTTCGAGAATGCCGTTGTCGATGGCGAGGATGCCTGAGCGAATGACGTCGGACGCATAGGCGCCGCCGGCGATCGACAGGGCGATGACGCCGGTGGTGAAGGCGTCGATATAGATGCCGATCTCCGGCAGGCCGTAGTAGAAAAAGAACAACTGCACGATGAACGGGATGTTGCGGAACAGGTCGACATAGACGAAGGCCAGCCGCCGCACCCAGCCCGCCGCCGAGGTGCGGGCGATGGCGACCAGCATGCCGAGAATGACGCTGCCGATCAGCGACAGGATGCAGGCCTCGACCGTCAGCAGCGCGCCCTCGGCCAGGAAGCCGAGATGCGGGAGCAGGATAGTCAGGTCGAACCGCACGTGTCCCCGGATGTTCGAGTGAAACCGGTTTCAGTGTGCGTTTTTATCGAAATGCTGTCAATCCGCCACCAATCGATGCCAAGCCCGTTTGGTCAGATGACGTTCAGCTCGCGGAACGGCTTGTTGTCGCGGATTCGTTCGTAGCCGAAGGCGGAGGCGTCGGCCGTGCGATAGCCGCCATGGACGATGAATTCCGCGACCGCCTTTCCGACGGCCGGCGCCTGCTGCAGGCCATGGCCGGAAAAGCCGTTGGCGAAGAGGAAATTTTCGACCTCCGGGTGCGGGCCGATGACAGCGTTCTGGTCGAGCGTGTTGTAATCGTAATGGCCCGCCCAGGCGCGGGTGGCCTTGATCGCCTCGAAGGCCGGGATACGGGTCGCCAGCACCGGCCAGATGACCTCCTCGAAAAGCGGCCAGTCCGGGTCGAAATCGGTGGGATCGGCCGGCCCGTCCGTGTCCTCCGGCTCGGCGCCGCCGGTGATGTAGACCGAGCCTTCAGGCCGTACATAAATGCCCGAGGGGTCGACCAGCAGCGGCATGTCGTCGAAGCGATCCCGCGCCTCGAACACGAAGACGCTGCGCTTGCGCGGCTCGACCGGCAGGACGAGCCCAGCCAGCGCCGCCACCTTGCCGGCGTTGGGACCGGCGGCGTTGATGACGACGCCGGCCTCCAGCCGCTCGCCATTGTCGAGCGTCACGCCGGTAACGTGTGCGCCGTCGCGGTCGATGCCGGCGACGGCGGCTGTGATGAAGTCGATGCGCCTTGTCCGCAGGGCCTTGCGGAACAACATCAGCAGCGCGTGCGCGTCGAACCAGCCTTCGCCAGTCCGGCCCCAGGCGCCTGCGACGATGCCTTCCGGCGACAGCCAGCGAAAACGCCGCGCGAGGTCGCCGGCCCTTTCCAGCAGGATGTCGGCACCCTCGGCGGCCTGCGCCACGTGGTTGGCTTCCAGCACCGGAAGCCCTTCCTCGCTCGCCAGGATCAGATATCCGTTCTCGCGGAAGGTTATGTCGGCGTCCGCGCCGAACACCTGCTTCAGCCGGCGGAAGAGGCCCAGCGTGAACTGCGACAAGCGGATGTTTTCGGCAATGGAAAACTGCTGGCGGATCGAGGCCGCCGAAAGCGTCGTGGCGGAAAAGGTGAACTGAGGATCGCGCTCGACCAGCGCGATGGAGCCGGCAAAACCCTCCTCACGCAGATAGTAGGCGATCGAGCTGCCGACGATCGCGCCGCCAACGATGACGATATCGTACGCTGCCATGGTCTTCCAAAAATCCGTTCCGTTCGCTCTACCAAGCAGCAACGGCCCTGCGAGGCAAGCCCTTGCAAGGGCCAGCGTAGCGGGGCAAGAAGGCCAGATGTCCATGACCGCCGGCCGGCCCTTCCGCTCCGTTCTCTATATGCCCGCCAGCAACACCCGTGCACTGGCGAAGGCGGCCACGCTCGGTTGCGACGCGGTGATCGTCGATCTGGAGGATGCGGTCGCGCCTGGCGACAAGGATTTGGCGCGGCGCAATCTGAAGGACTGGTTTTCGGCGCGCGACGCGAAGCCGGCGGTCACGATCATCCGCATCAACGCGCTGTCCACCGAATTGGGTGCCGACGACCTTTCCCTGGCCCGCAGCCTGGAGCCGGAGGGGATCCTGCTGCCCAAGGTCGATACGCCTCGCGATATTCTCGAGGCCGGCGACGCGCTCGACGAGGAGGCAACGCCGGAGACGACGAAATTATGGGCGATGGTCGAGACGCCGAAGGCCATGCTCAATCTGGGCGCCATCGCGGAACTTGGACGCGACCCGGCCTCACGGCTGGCGGGTCTTGTCGCCGGCACCAACGACCTCGCAAAGGACACCGGCGTGCTAGTGACGCCGGACCGCCGCTATTTGCTGCCGTGGCTGATGCAGATCGTGCTGGCGGCCCGCGCCGGCGGGCTTGTTGCGTTGGACGGCGTAATGAACGAGTTCCGCGATCTCGACGCTTTCGGGCGCGAATGCACTGAGGCCGCCGCGATGGGCTTCGACGGCAAGACGCTGATCCATCCGGCGCAGATCGAGCCGGCCAACAAGGCTTTTTCGCCGTCGGATGCGGCGGTGGCCGAGGCGCAGGCGATCGTCGAGACATTCGCGCTGCCGGAAAATGCCGGCAAGGGCGTGATCTCTCTTGATGGCCGCATGGTCGAGCGGCTGCATCTTGCGCAGGCCGAACGCTTGCTGGCGCGTGCCGGGCGGGCTTGAATTCGGCGGCCCGGAGCGTAATTGATTACCTGACCCGTAGGAGAGGCACCGATGAAGCTCTATCGTTTCCTGACCGGACCGGACGATGCCAGCTTCTGCCACAAGGTGACGGCGGCGTTGAACAAGGGCTGGCACCTGTTCGGCTCGCCGACCTATTCCTTCGACGCCGAGACCAAGACGATGCGCTGCGGCCAGGCCGTGGTGAAGGACGTCGAGGGCCGGGACTACGAGCCGGGCATCAAGCTCGGCGATTTTTAGCCGGATAATATTTTGCGCGATCACCGTTCGCCGCGCAGGAAAGCTGCAAAAGCCTCGGCATAGTCGGGGTGCCAGCGCGACAGCGGCGGGCGGTTCTCGACGATGTCGCCGGCCGCCCAGCGGATGCGCTTCTCGTCCAGCGCGCGCGGCACGTCGTTGTCCGGGCACAGGATGTAGAAGTCGCCGCGCCCGAGGCTTTCGAGCAGGAAGTCGACCGTCTGCTCCGGCGTCCACGCACCCGCCGGCTTTTCGGTGCGGCCGCCGGCCGCCAGCGGCGTGAAGACGAAACCCGGAATGAACAGATGCGCGCTCACCGGGCAGTGTTTTGTGTTGCGCAACTCGTGCTGCAGCGCCTCGGTGAAGGTTTTCACGCCGGATTTGGAGACATTGTAGGCCGGGTCGCCGGGCGGCGTGGTGATGCCCTGCTTCGAGCCGGTGTTGATGATGAGGCCCGGTTTGCCGCGGGCGATCATGCCCGGCGCGAACACGCGGCTGCCATGGATGACACCCCACAGGTTCACCGCGATGACTCGCTCCCAGTTTTCGATCGGCCCGAACAGGGCGCTTCCGGGCTGGATGCCGGCGTTGTTCATCAGCACTTCGGCGCCGCCGAAGGTTTCGGCGACCCTGCGCTCCAGCGCCACGATGTCCTCGACGCGGCTGACGTCGGTCTCCACCGCCATTACGTCGTCCTTATTGGCGGCGGCCAGGATCACCTGCGCGCGCGCATCGGCGATCCGCTTGGCGCCGATGTCGGCGATGCAGACTTTCAGGCCTACGGCAGCGAATTTCTTCGCGGCCGCCAGTCCTATCCCGGAGGCGCCGCCGGTGATGACGGCGACCGCGCCGGGAACGATTGCGGGATGGGACATGGAAAATTCCTCGCGAAGGCTGGTCAATGGGAAATGTGCTGACAGTGTTTTGGCACGCCTGGGCAAACGGAAACAACAGGCAATCCGGAGACAGCATTCATCGTCGCCAGGCCGCGAAAATATTCGCGCGGGCTATTGATCCCTTTCTTGTCACGTCCTGCCGCGCGGTTTCAGGACGTGTCCGGAGACTGCAGTATCCAGCAGGCAAGCCCGTGAACGACGTCCAAGACTTCGTGAACGTCGTGGGTGGGTTTTTGGCGCCAGCCGGGCGGCCGGCCGGGTTTCAGCGGCTCTATCCGCTGAAACCGGGCCGTGACGCGATCTCGGTGAGGCCGAACGCCCGCTCCGTCGCGGCCTGCGGCCTGCGCGGTTGCGCCGCCGGCCGTGCTGTCTCGCGCAGTCGCGGCGTCGCGAGCTTCCCTCCTCCGCGCAAGCACGGCATCGCGCCGCGCCTTCCAGCGGGCAAAGCGTTTTGCCTGACCGGGCAGGTCGTCCAGCGCCCTGCCGAGCGCATCAAGGCGCAAGGCAAGGCGCGCCGCATTGACCGGGTCGTCGCGTGACGGCGCGGGAGGAAGGGAGAATGGCTCGGCGACGCCGTGAAACAGGATGCGCGGCGCGGCGTGCGCGGGCACATAGCGATGATATTGGCGGAACGGGTTTCGCAACGGATCGAGCAGCGGCAGGCTGAGCCTTTTCGGGCGGGCGGCACGGAGCGCGGCGGCGTGCCTTGCCGCGGCGGCGCGCCTGAGATCGTCCCGCGACAGGGTGACGGCGATGCCAAATCCGCGCAGCACCGGCTCCGCCGGTTTGGGTTTTGGTTTTCGCGGACGCAGCGGCGGCAAGGTGACCACGAGGTGACGCGCCGCCACGACGATCAACCTTCGCGCCGCCGCTTCCGCCGGATGCAGCAGCTTGCATATCGCGCGGTGGAGATGGCGGGGAAGGGTAAGTGCCGGGGACAGTTTACTTTTTTCGGCCCGTGCTGGCCTTGAAGCGACCGCGCCTTTCTGCCGAAACAAGGTAAACTGTCCCCCAGCGCCAACGCCCCCAGCGCCAGACCCGGCTGCAGCATCAGGCGTGACGACCGCGCGCAGCCCGGCCATGGCAACGAGCATGGCGAGGATTTTCTTGAGCGCTTCCCGGTTCTTCTCGATCGCCGCAGTCCAGTCCATCTTCAGCACAGCCGTTCCCTTTCCCGACACGGGCGGCGAGGATTATCGGCGAGGTCTGGCGGACGGGGATAACTTTCGAGGAAAATAATCCTGACCGATGCGCACGAGGGGAGGGCCGGGAAGCTGTTGGCTAATATTTCCCTAGCGATTTCAGTACCATGCCAAGGTCTGCCTGCTTACATTGTCCGTGCTGCCCTCATCTGTCCGTCGGCATCTTCTCCCCATATGGAGACGGGAGAAGGGCGCCGAGGGCACCGGTTTCGCCGATCTGGGAGGTGGACGATTGGCGAAATCCGGGCGGGCGAAGTCTCTCCGTCTACGGGGAAAGACGCCCGGCAGAGCTGTGCGGGGCGGCGCGGACGGGCCAGGGGGCCGACTACCATATCGCCCAGACATTCCACTCGGCCCATTGGTTGACTTACCCCGGCGGTTTGGCCCGGATTCGTGAGCCTTGACGATAACGTTGCCGTCGAACTGAAGCAGACGGGACGCGAGACTATTTCTCGACGCCGTCCAAGGCTGCCCGGAATTTTGTCAGTTCTTCGTCCGGGATTTTTGCCGTCTCGCCCTCGCCCGGAAAGCCGCCGGAAGCCACATCGGCGCGGAAACCCGAGAGTGCCTTCACCCGCTCGTCGCGCACCTGCTGATGCAGCGAGGCGAGGTTGCCCCAGGCGCGGGCATGGCGCGGCAGGCGTTTGGCTTCGCCGCAAATGTCGGAGGTAAAGAGAAAAATGACGTCGGCGTCGGGGCCAGAGCCGAGCGACACGGTGACCAGGCCGGTGCGGCGGTTGAGTTCGGCCATCACGGCCGCGGGGATGACCTCACATTCAACGGCGAAGGCGCCGGCGTCCTCCAGCCGGCGGAACCGGTCGAAGAGTTCCAGGGCTTCGCCTGTGGACTTGCCGACGGCGCGCACGCCGCCAACCCAGGTCGATTTGCGCGGTACGAAGCCGAGATGGCCCATCACCGGAATCTGCTCGGCCGCCAGCATTTTCACCGTGTCCCAGCCACGCCCGGTGATGACCGCGTCGGCGCCGGCGACGATGGCCGAAAAGGCGGTGCGTAAAACTTCCTCGGCCGTGATCGCGTCGGCGAAGCCGAGGGCGGCGGTGACGAAGATTTTTTTCGAGCCTTCGCGTACCTTCGCAATATTGGCCGCGCGGCAGACCACCATCTCGATGCCCGCGACCTCCGCGGCAGCAGCTTCGTCGGCGGTCTCGGCGGTGACCTGCGCGACGTGCCGGCCGCTGCCCTTAAGGGCGCGCAGGCTGGCGACGGTGACGCTGCGCTCGACCTCGCGGCCGCCGAAATCGAAGATGCGGGGCATTGCGATGATCCCTCTCGTTTCTTCCAACACCCCTCATCCGACCTCGCTTCGCTCGGCCACCTTCTCCCACAGGGGGAGAAGGTCGGTGCCTGGCACTTTCGGCTCCTCAAATCCCCAACGCCGGCGATTGGCAGTGGCGCCGATGCAGCGCATTCCCTTCTCCCCTTGTGGGAGAAGGTGGCCGAGCGAAGCGAGGTCGGATGAGGGGTGTTCCAGCCAGGCATCAACCCGGACAAGCGAATCGGAGCTTCAATCCGTTACTTCATCTTCTTCGCATAATAGTCGGGTGCCACCACGCCGGGCTTGGAAAACCATTTCGACACGTCGACGCCGGAATAGAGCAGGATGTTGCCCCACGGATCGAAGGCGCCGGTGCGCACGATGACTTTTGCCTTGGCCGCCATCTCGCCCAAAATCGTCTCGTGCTTGATCGGCGCGTGCTCGGCATCGGCGAACAGGCGTTTCACCTTTTCAAGCAGCGGCGCGTTGTGGACCGGCAACGTGTCGGCATAGGAGACCTTTTCGGCGATCAGGTTTTCGGCGATCGGCGTGAGCACCGTCTCCAGGTCCGGCACATCGGGCGAAATCGCGAGATCGATGCGCCAGGCGCTGGACGGGATCGGAAAACCGGCGTCGCAGATGATCATCAGGTCGCCATGGCCCATCGAGGCGATGGCGTGGGAAAGCTCGGCATTGAGCAGCTTGTTGCGGTTCACGGTTTCTCCTTCCATGTGGTTTCAAGCGCGCGGGCATACATGGCGTCGGCGCTGGCGCGGTCGGGCAGGCCGGGGATGACCCCGAGTTTGGTGCAGGCGATGCCGCCGCAGACGACGCCGAAGCGTACCGCATCGACAATATCGCGTCCTTCGGCAAGCGCGACGGCGAAGCCGGAATTGAAGGCATCGCCGGCGCCGGTGGTGTCGACCACCTCGACCGGCACGGCGGGAACCATGACGTCGAGATCGTCGGTGAGGATCAGAGCGCCGGCGCGGCCGAGCGTCACGACGACGTTTTTCACGCCGCGGCGGCGCAACTCGCCTGCCAGTTCGCGCGACGAGCGCGGATCGTCGGCGGGCAAGCCGAGCAGGATGCGCAACTCGCTCTCGTTGGGCGTCAGATAGTCGACGGATGCGAAGATGCTATTGGGCAGGGCGCGCGCGGGAGCTGGGTTGAGGATGGTCCTGGCCCCGTGTTTTCGACCGAGTTCCATGGCGCGCGAGGCGGCTTCTGTGGGCACTTCCAGCACGGTCATCACGACATCGCTGCCGGCGATCCGGCTTTCAGCAGCATCGACTGCCCCGGCGTCGAGCAGTTCGTTTGCACCCATGTCGAGAATGATGAAATTCTCGCCCTTGTCGTTGAGGATGATGAAGCCGACGCCTGTGGCGCGTTCGGTGCGCGTCAGCACGAATTTTGTGTCGACGCCCTCGGCGGCGTAGAGGTCGGTCGCGATGCCCGCGAGCTTGTCCGTGCCGATATAGGCGACGAGACCGGACGAGGCGCCGAGCCGAGCCGAGCCGACGGACTGGTTCGAGCCCTTGCCGCCCGGCCCCATGTCGAAGTCGGTGCCGAGCATGGTCTCTCCGAAGATCGGCAGTTTTGGCGCCCGCATGGTGAGGCCGACGGCAAAACTTCCGACGATGGTGATGTTGGGTTTGGTCATAATTCGCTCATCGCCAAAAAATGGGAATCATGTCGGCAAAGCTAGGAAATCTGGGGACAGTCTACTTAATTCCGCTTGCGTCAACCCAGAAGCGCCGCGTCCCTCCGCGGAATTAAGTAAACTGTCCCCAGCACTCACACCGCCTGGGCCGCGAACTTCCCGTACCGATTTCGGGTTTCCGAAGGAACTATCTAAAGCCGCCCCCGGATTTCTCATGACGCCATCGCCCGCGCCAGAATACCCTGCTCGTCGATGCCGGCGCCGGTCAGCTCGCCGGAGATGCGGCCGCCCCGCATCACCAGCACGCGCTCGGCATTCAGGATCAGCTCTGGTATCTCGGACGAAATCATGACCACGGCGACCCCCTCGCCGGCAATGCCGCGCAGGATCGAATAGATCTCCGCCTTGGCGCCGACATCGATGCCCCGCGTCGGCTCGTGCAGGACGAGCACGCGCGGGTTGGTGACGAGGCTGCGGCCGAGGATGATTTTCTGCTGGTTGCCACCGGACAGCGTCGCCAGCTTCTGGCCGAGATGCGAGATGCGCGCGTCGAGCCGCGCCACTTGGGCCCGGGCCTCGCGGCGGATCGCACCGCGACGCAGGAAACCCGACATGGAAAAGCGCGGCAGCGAGGCCGATACGACATTGTCGGCGACACTCATGGTGAGCAGGCCGCCGGCACCGCGCCGGTCAGCCGGCACGAAGGACATGCCACTGCTTATCGAGGCCAGCGGATCGGCGGGGCGCAGCTCGGCGCCGTCTATGGCGACGCGGCCCTGGCGCTCGACCAGCCCGAACAGGGCCTCACCCAGTCCGTCCTTGCCTGAATCCGGCAGGCCGCCGATGCCGAGGATTTCACCGGCTCGGACGCTGAAAGACACGCCATCGAGGCCGGGTGCGAAAAGGTCTTCCACTGCGAGCACCACGTCCGCGCCGTCGGAGCGGCCTCCGGCCTGCATCGACCACGGCACGGTGGCGCCGAGATCACGGCCGACCATGGCGCGAATCAGGCGGTCTTCGGAAACCTCGTCATTATCCATAGTCTCGATGGTTCGGCCGTCGCGCATGACGGTGATGCGGTCGGCGATGTCGATTACTTCGCTGAGGTGATGCGAGACGTAGATGACGGTGACACCGTCGCCACGAAGCTGGCGGACGACCTCGAAGAGGCGATCGCTTTCGCGTTTGGACAGCGCCGAATTGGGTTCGTCCAGCACCAGCAGCCGGGCGTTCTGGCGGATGGCGCGGGCAATCTCGACGAGCTGCATCTCGGCAACAGACAGCCGGCTAATTTTCGTGTCCGGATCGAGCGTGCCCATGCCCAGACGGGTGAGCGCGGCCCGCGCCTCGCGCCGCATTTTTTCACGCGGGACGAAAGACGTCACGGAGCGGGCGGCCATGTCCGACATCATGATGTTGTCGGCGATGGTGAGCGTCGGGCACAGCGCCAGTTCCTGATAGACCACGGTGATGCCGACGGCGCGGCTGACCAGCGGGGACGAAATCACGGTTGCCTTGCCGTCGACGAAAATCTCGCCGCCGTCCGGCTGATGGTCGCCGGCCAGAATGTTCATCAGGGTCGACTTGCCGGCGCCGTTCTCACCGATGACGGCATGCACCTCGCCGGGGCGGAAATCGATGAAGATGCGGTCAAGCGCCAGGACGCCGGGGAACCGCTTGGTTAGCCCGGCAATCCGGACAATCGCATCTTGGGAGGATGGATGGGGCATGGGCTTTCTGCGAGGGAGCGGCCGGCTTACCCTCCCCCTTGAGGGGAGGGTCGGCGAGCAAATGGAGCGAAGCGGAATGAGTGAACCGGGGTGGGGTCGCCTAAGGTTGGCGCACTGCCGCGCGTACCCCACCCGGCCGCTTCGCGGCCACCCTCCCCTCAAGGGGGAGGGAAATGCCGGCGCTTATTTCTTCGCCACCTCGCCAATATTCTCCTTGGTGTAGATGCCGACGCCGGTGTCGAGGTTGTCGATCGTCTCGCCCTTGATGAATTTCGCGAGCAGATCGACGGCGGCAAAACCCTGCTTCTCCGGCGCCTGGTCGATGGTCGCCTGGATGTTGCCGCTCTCGACGAGGCCGACAGTCTGGTCGAGCAGGTCGAAGCCGACCACCTTGACTGTGTCTGCCTTCTTGTTGCGCTCGACCCAGGTGCCGGCGGCTGGCGTCGAGCAGCATTCCAGCGACAGGATGCCGGTGACGGTCGGGTTGGCGAGCATGGCGTTCTCGATCGCCGAATAGATCTCTTGCGGGTCGGTGCCGGTGTTCAGCGTCTGGATGACCTCGATGCCGGGCTCGGCGGCCAGCGCCTCTCGCGCGCCCTTCTCGCGGTCGAGCGACCACTGCGCGGCGGCGTCGATGGTGGTGATCATCACCTTGCCCTTGCCGCCCAGCGTCGTCGCCATCAGCTTGCCGGCCTCGCGGCCCGACTGGACGAGATCCTGGCCGGCGAAGGCGAGGCGCTTGGAGTCGGGATTGTCGGTGTTGAAGGTAACGACCGGAATGCCGGCGGCGAGAACGCGGTCGATCAGCGGCGCCAGCGCGTCGGTGGAAACCGAGGAGATGGCGAGGCCGTCCATCTTGCCCATCAGCGTCTCGATCTCACTGATCTGGCCGTCGGCGTCCGCGCCGACCGGTCCGATGAAACTCGCGTTGACCTTGTCGGCCTCGGCCGCCTTGGCGACACCCGCCTTCATGAACGGCGCGAACTCGTTGGAGACGTCATGGTAGGAGACGTAGATGTCGAGAGGCGTGCCGGCCGCGGCCTTCGCCTTGATGCGCTCAGCCAGCGGGAAATCCGCAGGCTTGGATTCGGCATGGGCATATTGCAGCGGCAGCAGGCTGAGCGCCGCGGCCAGGATTGCGTGTCTTGCTTTCATGGGTAGTCCTCCCTTTTTGAAACAGATGATCGAGATCAGCCGCGCTTACGCATGGTCCATTTGTCGATGCCGACCGCGATGATGATGACGAGGCCGATCATCAGTTCCTGCACGAAGGGCGACACGCCCATCAGCACGAGGCCGTTGCGCATGACGCCGATGATCAGCACGCCGAGAATGGTTCCGAGGATGGTGCCCTCGCCGCCCGACAGTGAGGCGCCGCCGACGATGGTCGCGGCGATCACGTCGAGTTCCAGCCCAAGGCCTGTGCGGCCGGCCTGCCCACTGGGCAGGAAGGCGAGGGTCAATATGCCGGCGAAGGCGGCGAGCACGCCCATCAGCACGAAGGCCCAGATTTTTACCGTATTGACCGAGATGCCGGAAACCCGCGCCGCCTTGGCGCTGCCACCGACGGCGAAAACGCGAAAGCCGAAATTGGTATAGGACAAAATGATCCAGGCCAGCGCGGCGATGACGATGAAGAAAACGAGCTGCATCGGCACGACGCCGAACAGATAGCCCTGGCCCATATAACTGAAGGTTTCGAGCACGCCGGCGTCTGCGCCGTTACGAACGTTGACGGTGACCGGCTGGCCGTTGGTGAGGATGAGCGCCGCGCCGCGCACGATGGAAAGCATGCCGAGCGTGGCGATCAGCGATGGCAGGCGGCCATAGGTGGAGAGCACGCCGTTGATCAGTCCGATCACCACTCCGGTGAAAAGTCCGACGGCAAGCGCCGGCATCAGACCCCAGCCGGCAATGATCAACATGCCGGTGGCGAGGCCGGAGAACGCGTAGGTCGAACCGACAGAGAGGTCGACCTCGCCGGAGATCAGCACGAAAGTCATGCCGACAGCCATGATGCCGAGCAGGGAAACCTGCCGGCCGACATTCAGGAGATTGAGCGAGGTCAGGAATCCATCGGTGGCGACGGACAGGAAAAAGCACAGCACGAGCAGCGCGATGAACACGCCTGTCTCGCGTGCGCGCAAAAGCCTCGACAGCGAAAATCGGTCCATGGCAGGCGCACGCGCGCCGGTCCTGACGCATCGGCCATACGATATCCTCCCGTCGGGTCCGGCGGACGATCTTGGCGCGCCGCCGTGCCTTACTCACTCAGGTCGAAACGTCCGGACGAGCTCCAGTCCGGACCAACGTGCTTTAGCGCCGTTCAGGCGGCCTTTTCCGGCAGCATGCGGAACGTGCCGGCCGGCACCTTCTTCAAGGCCTCGTAATTTCCGTAGTCGCGCACCCGCTTGAACGGTGCATTCTCGACCGCGTTGTAGGAGCTGATGTAGCCCCAGCGGTATGTGTCTGAACGGTTGGCGTCCGAGCGGTGCAGCAGATTGCCGTCGAAGATCAGCGCGTCGCCGGCTTCCATCTCGACATAGATGTGTTCGTAGCGCTTCAGCGCGGCTTCCAGATGCTCCTGCTCGACATTGGTCTGGCCGTCCTCGCGGATGTGGTTGAGGCGGCCGAGCTTGTGCGTGCCCTTGAGCACCTGCAGGCAGCCGTTCTCCTTCGTCGCCTTGTCGAGCGCGACATAGATGCTCATCATTTCCGGCGCCAGGCAGCCGTAATTGTACCAGTATCCGAAATCCTGGTGCCATTCCCAGGCGCCGCCCTCGTTGGGCTGCTTCATCGTCATCTTGTGGCTGTAGAGATAGATCGGCTTGCCGACGGCGTCCTCGGCCAAATCGACGAGGCGTTCGTCGCGGGCGAGATATCCGTATTGATCGTCCTCGGCGGTGTTCCACATCTTCAGAAGGGTCGTCTTGCCCTCCTTGTCGCCCTTGTGCATGACGGCGCCGGATTTGTTCTCGGCCTCGAGCTGCGCGCGGGCCCGGTCGCGGAACAGATCGACTTCCTCACGGGACAGCAGCCCCTTGCGGATGATGTATCCGTCGCGAGCATAAAGCTCGGCTTCATTCTTGGTCATCGCAAGCATCGGACTTCTCCCTGGCATGCACGAATGCGTCGCCCATTGCGCGCTGACCCAGCCGCAAAAAGCTCGAAAAATCCGCTTTTCCGCCGGTCCGGAGAGTTTCCTCAAACTCTCCATGGTGAGATTACGTCCGCTTGCCGGCAGGGGAAATGGACAAACGGAACGCAATTTTTGTATAAAACGCGCATGGCCGCAAAAACCGCATTTGTGGAAAGCCTGCACTACGTTCCGGAGGCTGGATGGACGCGCTCGGCGCTTACCGTGCTGCGCGCCGGCAAGGTCGCGGCTGGCCCGGACTACCGTGTCGCCCGCACGGTTCATCAAGGCCAGGACATCGTCTATTGCCTGTCGGGCAACGGTTTTGTCGAAACGCTTGGTCAGCGCGTCGCAGTCGGGCCGGGCCAGCTTGCGTGGATCGCCAACGAAGCCCCGCACGCACATGAAGCCGATCCGGCGGCGCCTTGGACCGTGCTGTGGTTCCGTTTCGACGGGCCCGATCCCGTCGCCCTGCGCGAAAAGCTGTTTGGCGACGGTTTTCCACATGTCACCTTCGCCGAAGGCGTCCATCCGGGACCGTGGTTCGAAAAGCTGTTTCTGGCACTACGCCGGCGTGATCCGGGACTCGACTTGCGCCTCAACGCCCTGGTCGCCGATTTTTTGACGATGATCGACCACGCCGTGGCAGGAACGGCGGCGCATGACCTTCCGGCCCCGCTTGCCGCCGCGCTAGGCGCGATGCGCGCCAATCTCGGCCTGTCGTGGAGCGCGTCCGACCTGTCGGACGCGAGCGGTCTCGGCCATTCGCAAACCAGGCGGCTGTTCCGAAAACACCTGCGCACCAGCCCACGGCAATGGCTGATCCGCGAGCGGCTGATGCAGGCGCAATCGATGTTGCTGGAGAACGACGCGCCACTGGCCGAGATCGCAGACCTCTGCGGCTTCTGCGACGTCTATCATTTCGGCCGCGAGTTCAAGCGCTCGGTCGGCATCGCACCGGCGGCATGGCGCCGGTGCGAGCTGGGAGCGCGGCCCGTAGGCAAGGCCGTCGCCGAGGTCGCTTGAGATCCAGATTGGCGCGACTCTCCGGCAACAACCCCGCCGGTTGCAGCCGGCGATCCGGCCTGCCTGCCTCAAACGCTTCGACCGGCGGGCCGGCCTCACACGACGACAAAATCGGCGGCGGTCAGCAGCGGAGAGCCGGTGATGGTCGCGAAGCGGACGTTGGCGAAGGCGGTTCCGGAGCCGTCGGCGTCGTAGGCCAGCGCGCCGGTGTCCGAATTGTAGATGATGCGGTCGTCGGCGTCCTTCACGCCTGTCGCCGTGTCCTTGAACGCAGACACGTCAAGCGCGCCGAGCCCGCCCAGCGCCGCAAAGATCGCGTCGTCAAGATGGATCTTGTCGGTGCCCGCCTCATAATCGGCGACGCGGGCAATGTTGGCGGGGTCGAGCGCGCTGGAGAAGCGGAAATTATCCGCCCCTGCCATGCCGAAAAGCACGTCCTCGCCACCGCCGCCGTCCAGCGTGTTGGCGCCGTCATTGCCGCGCACAAGCTGCACCAACTCGTTGCCGGTGAGGCTTATCGCATAGGTCGACGCCAGCGCGGTGGTGTTGAGATATTCGACATGCGCGCCGGCCGTCAACACGAAGTCGACGGCGGCACTCACCCGGTCGGCGCCCTCGCCGTCGAGTTCGACGATCACGTCGCCGGAATTGTAGACTTGGAAGTCATCGTTGCCCTTGCCGCCGATCAACGTGTCGGCCGCGCCCGTACCGCCGTCGCTCAGCACATTGTCGCCGGCGTTGCCGCGGATGATCTGGGCGAAGGAATTGCCGGTCAGGTCGATGGCCAGCGTGCTGTTGACCGAGGAGGTGTTGAGCAGTTCGACATGCACGCCCTTGCCGAGCACGTAGTCGACGCCGGCCGAGACGCGGTCGTTGCCCTCGCCGGCAAGCTCGATGATGACGTCGCCGGAATTGTAGACCATGTAGGTGTCGTTGCCGTCATGACCCCGCATCGTGTCCGGGCCGCCCACCCCTCCGTCGTTCAGAACGTTCTTGCCGTCATTGCCGACAATGGCCTGCGACAGCGCGTTGCCCCTGAGGTCGATGGCCGCCTTGCCGGTGGACGAGTTGGTGGACAGGATCTCGATGTCGTCGTCGGCGGCCAGAGCGAAGCTGACGAACGCGGCGACGCGGTCGGCGGTGCCGTTGCCGGCTGTCTCGATGATGGTGTCGGTCGCATCGTCGACGAAATACAGGTCGCTGCCGATGCCGCCGGCGAAGATGTTGTTGATGCCCTTGGTGCCGCGCAGGATGTCGCCGTCGCTGTCGAGACCGGCGACGGTGACGGTCACCGTCGCGGTATCGCCATCGGCAAGCGTGTAGGTAAAACTGTCGTCGCGGATGATGTCGTTGGCGCCCGAGGCCGAATCCGCCAGGTCGTCGAAGGCGCCATTGGGGTCGTAGCTGAAGGTGCCGTTGGCGTTCAGCGTCAGGAGCGCGCCCGACGCCAGCGTGATCTGCTTGCCGACGTCCGTGGTAACACCGTTCACGGCGGCCACGGTCAGCGTCGAGTCCGGATCGGTGTCGGCGCCAGAGCCGTTGTTGGCAAAAACGTTGTCCGTTGTGATCGCCGAAGCCTCGTCGGTGATGAAGACGTCGTCTTGGGCAACGCCGGGATCGTCGACGTTGTTGACGGTGAAGTTGAAGGTCGAGGCGACCGGCACCGACGCGTCCTCGTTGCCATCCTCGACCGATACGCTGAAGGAAGCGGCGGGGCCTTCCGAGCCGTCATGCAGGAAACTGACCAGGCCGCCTGCGAGCTGCGCGCCGGTAAACGTCGTCGCGGCGATGCCGTTGACCAGCACCGTGCCATTCACCTGGTTCGACACGGTGAAGGTGACGCCCGCCGCGATGTCGTCCGGATCGGTGAAGTTCAGGTCCGTCGTGGTGATGGCGTAGCTCGCTCCCTCGCCCACGGTCGCGGAAAGATCGCCCGTCAAGACCGGCGCGTCATTGGTCGCGGTGAGGTGGATGGTCGCGGTCGCGGTGTTGCTGTTGACCTCGCCGTCATTGACCGTGACGGTGATGCTGCGGTCGGCCGTGTTCGGCGCGTCGGACGCATTGCTGAACACCACCTGCCGCAGCGCGGTCTGGTACTGGGCGAGCGTCGCCGAGCCGGTCAGGGTCAGAACCCCGGTGGCCGGATTGTAGGCGGAAGCGACGATGCCGCCGGGCAGCGCGCCGTTTATCGACAGGAGGTCGCTTGCCTGGTGGTTGGTGATGGTGACGGTGGCGGACGCCATGGTCGTGCCGTCGTCGACGATCGTCGTGTCGGTGTCGGCAACCGCCACGGCGGCCGCCCCTTCGGTGAAGGTCGCCTGATAGCCGCTGCCGGCGATGCCAGCGGAATTGTTGGCGTCGAGATCGAGCGTCGCCACGACGTTGCCGACGAACTCAATGCCGCCGATATTGCCGTTGTTGGAGCTGAACGGGACCGCGATGGTGTTGATCAGCGTTGCCGTCAAGCCGTCGGAACTCAATTGGAAGCGGTAGATGAGGTCGTTGGTGCCGGCGCTGTCGCTGCCCTCTTCCGACTCGACATAGAGCTGGTGCGTCGCCTGGTCGATGGTGAAGTCGCCGGGGATGAAATTCGGGCTCGCCACGCCGACGATCGTCACGGCGGTCGCGTTGGTGGCGCCGGTGGCGGTATCGGAAATCACCCAGAGCTTGTTGTCATTGGGGTCGCTCCCGGCGCCCGAAAAGGGCTGGGAGTAGGTGGTGAAGTAGACCTGGTTGTGGCTGGCATCGACATCGACGTCGACGATGAACCCGTTGCTGAAGTTGCCTGAGATGCCCGGAAATTGCGCTTGGTTGAGCAGGGTCGATATGTTGTTGCTGGCATCGACCCGGTAGATCATGTTGGTGCCGGCGCCGGCGGTCGCCTGCGCGAAATACAAGGTGCCGTCGCCGTCGTCGCGGGCGATGTCGGTGGTCAGGATGAAGCCCGAGGGAAGCGGGTCGGTCGTCTGCGTGACCAGGAAATTGTTGGTGTTGCTGACCGCGCCGGTCGCCGGATTGTAGTCGATCTGCAGGAGGCCGGTGGCCGCGTTGTTGATGTTCGTCTGTGTCGCGTCGAAGTCGAGCCGGCCGATGAACAGGCGGTGATTGACCGGATCGATCTCCAGCCCGCGCACAAGGTCCGTCGTTTCGAAAGTGAATGCGACAGTCGGCGCCGCCGAGCTGTTGAGCTGGCCGGTATAGAGGACGGCGTTGTCGTCGCTCTGGCTGTGCTGGAGGATGAAATAGCGGTTATTGGCCGCATCGATCACCGTCTCCTGCCACGGCGAGCCGGGCGTCGTGTCGGCGACCTGGCTGACCAGGTTGGTGCCGTTGACATTGACGGAGGTGAGAAACGTGTCGGTCGCGCCGGCCTGCGTCGTGAAGAATATCCTGCTGGGCATGTGAAACCTCCCCAATCAACAACCGGCGCGCGGCGGCGCGGTGACGCTGCTTCAACCGCGAAGGTGCAAGTGAACAATCCTACTTTATCGGCGGTCCAATTTTTGCACAAGCAAAAGTTGTTACCTCTTTAGATTGAACGGGAGTTCAGGATTCTTGCCTAATACTTGTAAAATACAAGTCCGATTGCTCCGCCGCCGGACGCCCGTGCGTTTGCGCGCGTCGACCAAATCCAGGAAAATCAGCCGCATACCAAATCATGACGTAAGGGAAGGAAAAATGCCCCAGCCAAAAACCGCGTGCGATAAAGCATTAGAAGCCGACAAATCGGCGAAAATGATATAGAATATAATCAATGGCACGACTCCAAAGTACATTTTAGATCATGTGCGCGGCATATATCGTAATATATCATCCATTATTTAATAAAACTCAAAACAATATATTCCTCAAAGAATTTCAATTACCCCGTTGATGATATCCAAACAATCGGCTAGCTTCCGGTTGCTGATGGTTGACATAAGAGGGCGGCGCCATGAGTGATCCCTTTCTGGGCGAGATTCGCATGTTTGGCGGCAGCTACGCGCCGGTGGGCTGGGCGATGTGCGCCGGGCAGTTGCTGTCCATTTCGCAGAACGACGCCTTGTACAATTTGATCGGCACGACCTATGGCGGCGACGGCGTGCAGACATTTGCCTTGCCCCAGCTCGGCGGCCGCGTCCCGATGCACAATGGAAACGGGATGGTCCAGGGACAGATGGCCGGATCGGAGAACGTGACGGTCACCTGGAACCAGATGGCCTCGCACAGCCACGTATTCACGTCGACCGGCGCGCCCGGCAACGTAGCCAGCCCAGCGAATACGATCATGGCCGACCAGGGACCGGCCGGCCTCACCGTGTTCGGATATATTCCTTACGATGGCTCCAACCCGGTGGTCATCAACGCCAACACGATCAGTTTCACCGGCGGCGGCCAGCCTCACCAGAACATGCAGCCCTTTCTGGCGGTCACATTCATCATCGCGCTGCAAGGCCTCTATCCGACCCAAGGCTGATTTCAGCGCACGACACCTGCCGGCAAGACACGCGGAGCAGTTTCCATGTCCGAACCCTATCTCGGCGAAATTCGCATCATGGGCTTCAACTTCCCGCCCCGCGGCTGGGCAACGTGCGACGGGCAGATAATGGCCATCGCCCAGAACACGGCGCTGTTTTCGCTGCTCGGTACGTATTACGGCGGCAACGGGCAGACGACCTTCGGGCTTCCCGACTTCCGCGGGCGGGTGCCGATCGCGACCGGCCAGAGTCCCGGCCTGTCGCCATACACGATCGGTGAGGCGAGCGGCTTCGAAAACGTGACGCTGACGCTACAGGAGCTTCCCGCTCACAATCACGGCCTCGCGGTGACGACCACCGTGGGCACGGCCCAGACATCGAGCGGCAACCAGCTCGCCAGAGCGCAAATCGGCAACGCGATCAGCGGTTTGACCCAGATCCGCGTCTACAGTTCGGGGCAGCCCAACGTGCCGATGTCGCCGAACGTCCTGCGCCCGACCGGCGGCAGCCAGCCGCACAACAACATGATGCCCTATCTGGGGCTCACCTTCTGCATAGCGCTAGCAGGTATTTTCCCGCCGCGCGGATAGGCCGACAGGCAGCGGTCCACGGGCGACAGAGGAGACGGAGATGGGCGAGCCCTACATCGGTGAATTGAAGATCGTGTCGTGGAACTTCGCCGCCAAGGGCTGGGCCCTGTGCAATGGACAGATCCTGGCGATCGCCCAGAACCAGGCGCTGTTCTCGCTGCTCGGCACCACTTTCGGCGGCAACGGCGTCACCACTTTCCAGCTTCCCGACCTGCGTGCCCGCGCTCCGGTGCATTCCGGCACGATGCCCGGCGGGGGAACGTACGTACCGGGACAGAGTGCGGGGGAGTCCTCACACACGCTGCTGGTCAGCGAGTTGCCGCTGCACCCTCACACCGCTTCCGGCAACAATACCGTGGATGCATCCGGCAATACCAACACCGCCACGAGCAGCAGCTCGCTCGGCCAGTCGATCGGCACACCGCCGACTGGTGCTGCCTTCACGGCAAATATGTATGGCAACGGGACGCCGACCGTGGCGCTGGCGCAGCAGACGATCGTACCGGCCGGCGGCAGCCAGCCGCACGACAACATGCAGCCCTATACGGTGCTCAACTACATGATCGCGCTGGTCGGGGTTTACCCCTCGCGCAACTGACGCTCAGTTGAAGAGAGCCTGATAGTCCTGCCGGTCGCTTGCCGCGGTGTGAATAGGCATGATGTAAAGGTTGAACCAAGGGCCATCATCGAGTTGCAGCGTATAGAACCCTTCGCGCATCACCTCCCGAGGCGGCCCGCGGAAGATCAGGGTGAATGGCTCCCGCCGCTCCGCGTCTGACTGCCCGCCTTTCCCGCCGCCGGATTCCACCGCGGTCAACGCCATTGGGTGCGGCCAGCCGGGAATGCGGAAATCCTTGTCGATGTGGGGCCGGAAATGGTCGGCGGTTACGTCTGCGGGCGATAGCGGTTCTGTCATGGTCCGGTTCTTCAACACAGTGCTGGCCGGTGCAGTATGATCGGAGCTGCCGCGGGTTGTAAACGTCCGCCTGCCCGGAGGCGCCACGCTTTCGGGGAATTCTTTGCATGGATCGCGTGATCGATTTCGCCTCTCCGCCGGGCCGGCTGCGACTGCGGCCCGAAACGGAAGCCGACCGGGATTTTCGCTTCGAATTGTTCTGTGCTTCGCGGTCGCCGGAATGGCAGATGGTGGCGCTCGAGCCGACCCTGTTCCGGCAGATCATGCTCCAGCAGTTTCAGGCACAGACGCAGAGCTACGGAACGCAGTTCCCGCTGGCGCGGTTCGACATCGTCGAACTCGATGGCGGAGCGGTGGGCCGCTTCGTCGTCGACCGCAGGGACACGTCGATCCATGTCGTCGACATTGCAATCCTTCCGGCCTTCAGACGGCGTGGCATAGGCACAGCCCTGATGACAGCCTTGATCGACCAGGCGTGCCGGACCGAAAAACCCGTTCGCCTCATGGTTGCGTCGAGCAACGATCCTTCAATGCAATTCTATCTGCGGCTCGGCTTCGCGGTCATCGAGACGTATCCGGCCTATCTCGAGATGGAATGGCGCAGGGAAACCAAACCGCTGCCCTGAACATGGTCTCCGTGACCCGGCATGACGCCGGAGAATTCAAAGTAGTTCGCCAGTGGCGCATACCGAAGACAGGTGCTGCGACGGCGGCGTCGGCCGTTCTTCGTAAGCTTCAATGCCTGGCTTCCAGATAAAATCGTATAGGATATAAGATTGACTGGTGGCGAGCATTCCGATAGCGATACTCATGTCAGGGGCAAATATGAACAGCCTGCTTACCGCAGAATTCCCGGAAGAGGTCCGTCAATCCGGCGCCGGGAAGGCTATCAACCGCCACAACGGCTTGGCGGACGAGGCTTATGAAGCGATTTTCGCCCAGCTCATGGCATTGAAGATCCCTCCGGGCTCGCGCATCACGGTGGACAATCTGGCGCGCGAGCTGAACGTCTCGCAAACCCCCATTCGGGAAGCGCTGGGACGGCTTGAGGGTGAGGGGCTGGTCATCAAGGCTCACCTGATCGGCTTCAGCGCCGCTCCGCAGATTTCGCGGCGTCGTTTCGAGGAACTCTACGATCTGCGCCTGCAGGTGGAGCCGGAGGCCGCGCGGCGCGCCGCTCAGCGCATGGACCAAGGCCGCCTCTCGGTGCTGCGAAATGTGGCAGGGATCATGTCGCGCGGCCAGGGTGCCGACGAGCGTCTGCGCTATTCCGCTTTCGCCCGGCAGGACGCGATTTTCCACGACCGCATCCTGGAATTCGCGGGCAACGAACTTATCCGCGAGACGCTTGCCCACCAGCATACGCATTTTCACATCTTTCGCCTCATGTTCCACAGCCGTGTCACCGAGGAGGCGCTGGACGAGCACGAAGCATTGCTCGTGGCGTTCGCGGCCGGGGATGGCGCGGCGGCAAAGCGCGCGATGTGCGATCATCTCGAGCGATCACGCAGCCGGCTGCTGCCGGCGTTCGAATGACAGTGCCTGGCAACAGAAGAATGGAATGGCGTCACCGCGGTCCGGTGACTCTATGGACAAAGTGTGGGCAATAAGCCCCTTAGCCAACGGAGGAATGAAATGGCCGGCAAGAAAATACTGATGCTCACCGGGGAATTCACCGAGGAATACGAAATCTTTGTGTTCCAGCAGGGAATGGAGGCCGTGGGGCACACCGTTCACGTGATCTGCCCCGACAAGAAGGCGGGCGACAAGATCCAGACTTCACTGCACGATTTTGAAGGCCACCAAACCTATATAGAGCGATACGGTCATCTGGCCGACATCAACAAGACGTTTTCCGAGGTGAGGCCAGAGGAATACGATGCCGTCTACTGCGCCGGCGGACGCGGGCCGGAATACATCCGCACCGACAAGCGCATCCAGGCGATCGTCAAGCATTTCCACGATGCGCAGAAGCCGATCTTCACCATCTGCCATGGCGTGCAGATATTGGTGGCGGTGGACGGTGTGGTGAAAGGCAAGAAGGTTGCTGCGCTCGGTGCCTGCGAGCCCGAGGTTAAGCTTGCCGGCGGCACCTATATCGACGTGAAGCCCACCGAGGCCTATGTCGACGGCACGATGGTTTCGGCCAAGGGCTGGACAGGCCTTGCTGCTTTCATGCGCGAATGCCTGAAGGTGCTCGGCACCGAAATCCGCCACGGTGCGACCCTTACCAACGAGAAAGCCGCGGCCTGACGGCCTGAAGCGATTCCTAGAGGTCGATCAGCCCGGCGGCTGCCCCGGAGCCGCACATCTGCGCGGGTCCGAACCCTGAACGCGGATGAAAATTGCGCGCGCCGGAGGTTCCGGCAGTGCGCTCCGCTGACACGAGCCCAGGAGCGCTGCCGCGATCGTCGCGCCGGCATCAGAGCAAGATGAGATGCTTCCCGGTCATTCTGCCGGGCCGGATTGGACAAATCGATCGGGCTTCGTCTTGGCCGGGCCACCAGCCCGACCCGCGACCAAACCCTCGACCTTGGTCCAATCCGTCCGGCAGAATGACCGGGAAGCATCTCATCTTGCTCCAAGGTAGCAGCCTTCAGCATAAGCCGTGGCGACCTCTCCCGCCTTTCCGGTCATAGGCGAGCCGGCGTCGGAAGACCGTCAGCGGCCTCGAAAGTTTCGCGGTGAATCAGCCGAAACGGCGGAGTGGGCGGCGCTCGGCTGTCCCCAATGCATCGCACCGCACCATTTAGCTCTTCGCATCTGCACAAAATTATGGCACACGCCGCCCGGCAAGCCGATAACGCTGGGGAAGGAGGATTCCTTTGAGCGCAGCCGCCGACACGAAGGCGATTACCCCGCCCGATATTCGCGCCCGCAAGAGCAAGGTGCCGCTCGTATGCCTGACGGCCTATACCACGCCGATGGCGAAGCTGGTGGACCGGCATTGCGACGTCGTTCTGGTTGGCGACAGCGTCGGCATGGTCCTGCACGGCCTGCCATCCACGCTCGGCGTCACGCTCGACATGATGATCATGCATGGCAAAGCCGTGCGGCGCGGGCTGGAGCGGGCACTGCTGGTCGTCGACATGCCCTTCGGCTCGTATGAGGAAGGGCCGGAGCAAGCCTTCCGCAATGCCGCGCGGCTGATGGCCGAGACCGATTGCGCGGCCGTCAAGCTGGAGGGCGGCGAGAGCATGGCCGCCACCATCCGCTTCCTTACCGGGCGAGGCATCCCGGTCATGGCGCATGTCGGCCTGACGCCGCAGGCCGTGAACATGTTTGGCGGTTATCGCGTGCAGGGGCGGGGAGAGGATGCCGACAGGATCAGGCGCGAGGCGGTGACGGTCGCCGACGCCGGGGCCTTTTCCGTCGTGCTGGAGAAAGTGCCGGAGCATCTCGCGCGGCAGATCACGGCAGAGATTGCCATTCCCACCATCGGTATCGGCGCATCGCCTGCCTGCGACGGCCAGATCCTGGTGATCGACGACATGCTGGGTCTGTTCAGTGCCTTCCGTCCAAAATTCGTCAAGCGCTACGCCGACCTTGGCGATCAGGCCGAGGCGGCAATCGCGGCCTATGCCGATGAGGTGCGGAAACGGCGCTTCCCCGCGGCGGAGCACGTGTTCGCCGATATTCCCCAAGCTGAGAGCGTCAAAGGCGGAGAAGCAGCGTGAGCGTACCGATCGTCGGGACCGTCGCCGAACTCCGCGCGACCGTGGCCGGCTGGCGCCGCGAGGCCGCCAGCATTGCCGTTGTGCCAACGATGGGCGCCCTGCATGAAGGGCACCTCAGCCTGGTGCGCGCGGCGCTGAAGAAAGCCGACCGGGTGATCGTGACGCTGTTCGTCAACCCGAAGCAATTCAACAGTGCCGCCGACCTTCAAGCCTATCCGCGCACCGAGGTGGCGGATGCGGCAAGACTCGCGCCGCTCGGCGCGCATCTGCTCTATGCGCCCGATGCCAGCGAGATTTACCCGGAGGGCTTTGCGACAACCGTTTCCGTAACCGGCGTCAGCGAGGGGCTGTGCGGAGCTTTCAGGCCGGGACACTTCGATGGCGTGGCGACCGTGGTGGCGAAGCTTTTCCTGCAGACGGGCGCCGATCTCGCATGCTTCGGCGAGAAGGATTTCCAGCAGTTGCGCGTGGTGCGGCGAATGGCGCGGGATCTCGATATTCCGATCATCATCTTCGGATGTCCGACGGTGCGCGAGACCGACGGGCTGGCGATGTCCTCGCGCAACGTCCGCCTCTCGCCGCCCGAACGCGAGATTGCGCCGAGGCTTGCGGCGATCCTGTTCGAGACGGCGGAGCGGATCGCAGGCGGAGGGCGTGTCGACGAGGCGCTTGCAAGGGCAAGGTCTCTGATTGTCGATGCCGGCTACACGCGCGTGGAATACCTCGAACTGCGCGGCGAGGAGGATCTGGCGCCGATGTCAAAACTCGACAGGCCGGCGCGTCTGCTGGCGGCTGCCTGGCTGGGGCAAACGCGGCTGATCGACAATGTCAGGGTCATGCGCGAGTGAGACTCCTGCGGGCGGGGGCCACTCCAGCCTATCCGCGTCAGCCGCTCGTTCAATCCCGTCAGGCCACCTGGCCGCGAACGCTCATGATTCTTCGGCCTCAAGGACGGTGTTGCGGGCGGCTTGCCCAATGGTGGGCGCCGGGCAGCGAAAGGCGTTGCGTTGCCGTTTCGCCTACTTCGCCTGCGCCGTGAGGATTTTAAGCGCGAAGGCCGAAAACACCCCCGCGAACAAATAGTCGACGATCCGCGTGACGCGCGGGCTTTTGCGCAGCAGGCCGGCGAAACGGTCGGCGGCAATCACCATCGGCGCGGTGATCGGGATGGAAAGCACGATGAACATCATGCCGAGGAAGAACAGTTTTCCTGGCGCGTGCGGATCGCTGGCCGAGACGAACTGCGGCAGGAAGGTCATGAAGAACAGGATGATCTTGGGGTTGAGCAGGTTGATGCCGACGCCGGTCATCCAGTTTTTGACCAGTGGGCGCGCCGGTCGGCGCGTGGCGTCCGGCGAGAAGGCGGAGCCCTTGGTGATTGCCTGCCAGGCCAGCCAGACCAGATAGCCGGCGCCGAAAATCTTCAAAGCCATGAAGGCTTGCGGCGACGCGACGATCAGCGCCGACAGGCCGAGCGCCACCAGTGTCGTGTGGATAAGGCATCCGGTCATCGCGCCGGACATGCAGGCGAACCCCGCCGCGCGGCCTTCGGAAAGCGCCCGGCCGACGAACAGCGTCATGTCGGGCCCCGGCGTGATCGCGATGATGAAGGTGGCGATCGCGAACTGGACGATCGTGGAAGCGTCGGGGATGAAGGTCATGAGGAAGTCCTCGCGAAGGTGCGCCCTGATTAGCGCCCGTCGCGGTTGCCCGCAATCCCGCGCGCGACAGCTCTTTCTTCATCGCCGCCGCCGGATGCAGCCTGAAGCGCGGATCCGTTCGCCAACAGAAGGCGCGGTGCTCAGGGAGTAAGCGCGCCGGTGCTCGTGAGGTCGTCGCCTGCGACCAGGGGATCGCGAAGCTCGTAGCGCGCGCCGTTCCATGTCCAGCGGATGGCTTCGACGCCGCCGTTGCGTTCCAGCGTGACAAGATCGGGCCAGCCGCCGTTCGACGCCTTCGGATCGATGTAAAGCGCCATACCCTCGCTGTTATAGGCCTCGCGCCATTCGTCGGCAGGGGTCGGCCGGACATAACCGAACAGCGAGCAGCCGCTGCGGCCGTAATACCAGGACGAGCCGCATAGCGTGGCGAACAGCATCTCGCGTCCCTCGCCGCGGTCGAGATGCGTGGCGGCAAGTTTTGGCGTTGCCGTCGTCGCTTCCCGGAACAGTTTGGTCTCGGCGGCAAGCAATGGCCGAGCCCTTTCGACGGCCGGGTCGGTCTCGGAAAGCGATACCTGCTCGAAAGCCGACATGTCGACCTGGCTGCAACGCGGCGTGATCGCCTCCAGCACTTTTCGCGAATTGCGCAGCGCGAAAGTGGCCGCCGGCGCCTGTTGCTCGCTGCCGAGGCTGATTGCCAGACCGGCGCCAGATTTCAGACCCTCGATCATCTCGCGGTCGATCGATACGGAGACAAGGCCCGGCCGCCGTTCGGCCATCACCGGAAAGGATTCTTCGTCGACCGTGAGTTTCGCCTGTACGAGGCCGGGCGATGCGTCGCGGTCCTCGCTGCGCAGCCGCAACGTCCAGCGCTGCTCGGCGCAGACCAGCGAACCGCCGGTAATCGCCGTCGCCTTGACCGGTACCGGCAGGATGGCGACCGCGCCGCTGCCGGCTTCCTCCCACCGATCGGAAGCGAGCGCCGGTGCGGACACGACCAGCAAAGAAGACAGCAAAAGGCCCGCGAGCAGGCCCCGCGGCCGCGTCAGGCATACAAGGCGAATTGTTTTTGCAACGGTCATCGGCACATACGAACTGTTCGGGGAGAATCATTAAGAGTTTATTGAAGCGTCTCATCCTCGCGAAGCGTTGTCCGGCGGCGCGGCAATGCCGGCTTCAGGCCAACCCTTGCCCGCCAAGGCATTCCTGCTATTAGTGCCGGCCGAAAGCAGGCCTCCCGGCCGCATCCGAAAATCCGGGGACATCATGTCGAAGTGGAAAGACGTCAAGAAGGTCGTGCTCGCCTATTCCGGAGGTCTCGACACATCGATCATCCTGAAATGGCTGCAGACGGAACTCGGGGCCGAGGTGGTGACCTTCACCGCCGATCTCGGCCAGGGCGGCGAACTCGAGCCGGCGCGCAAGAAGGCCGAGATGATGGGGATCAAGGACATTCGCATCGTCGACGTGCGGGAAGAGTTCGTTTCCGACTTCGTCTTTCCGATGTTCCGCGCCAACGCGCAATATGAAGGCCTCTATCTGCTCGGAACCTCGATCGCGCGCCCGCTGATCTCAAAACACCTCGTCGATATCGCCGCAGAGACCGGCGCCGACGCTGTGGCCCACGGCGCCACCGGCAAGGGCAATGACCAGGTGCGGTTCGAACTGTCGGCCTATGCACTGAACCCCGACATCAAGGTGATCGCGCCGTGGCGCGACTGGTCGTTCAAGTCGCGCACCGACCTGCTCGACTTTGCCGAAAAGCATCAGATCCAGGTCGCCAAGGACAAGAGGGGAGAGGCGCCGTTCTCGGTCGACGCCAACCTGCTGCACTCCTCGTCGGAGGGCAAGGTTCTGGAGGATCCGTGGGTCGAGCCGCCGGAATATGTCCACCAGCGCAGCGTGTCGCCGATGGACGCGCCGGACCAGGTGACCGAAATCGTGCTGACCTTCAAGAATGGCGACCCGGTCGCCCTCAACGGCGAGGCGATGTCGCCCGCCACGCTGCTTTCGGCGCTCAACGATCTCGGCCGCGACAATGGCATCGGCCGCCTGGACCTCGTCGAAAACCGCTTCGTCGGCATGAAAAGCCGCGGCGTCTACGAGACGCCGGGCGGCACCATCCTGCTCTTCGCCCACCGCGCGATCGAATCGATCACGCTCGACCGGGGCGCGGCGCATCTCAAGGACGAGATCATGCCGCGCTACGCGGAGTTGATCTACAACGGCTTCTGGTTCTCGCCCGAGCGCGAGATGCTGCAGGCCCTGATCGACAAGAGCCAGGAGAGGGTCGAGGGCGACGTCAGGATGAAGCTCTACAAGGGCAACGTCATCGTCACCGGCCGCCGCTCGTCGCAGTCGCTCTATTCGGACGCGCTGGTGACTTTCGAGGACGATCGCGGCGCCTACGACCAGAAGGACGCCGAAGGATTCATCCGGCTGAACGGCCTGCGGCTGAGGACGTTGGCGGCGCGCAACCGCAAAAGCTGATTTCGACGGCTTTCCGCACCGATCACCAGGGGCCACGCCGCTGACGGCGCGCATGCGGGTTGCCGTGCGCGTCAACCCGCTCCATTATCGTTTCCGTCGATGGCCACGGCGGAGGCAAGCGGTGCCACATCTCAGGATTTTCAACGATCGCGCGGGTTACGACGAGGACCGCTACACGCTGGTCATGTCGGTCAAGCGCAAGCCCACGATTTTTCATCTGGTCGCCGGTCCCGGCCTTGAAGTCAAGACGGACGAGAAGGACGGCAAATCGGTTGTCGAGGTCTCCTCCGAAGCGGGCGACGACGCGACCGTTCACAAGGACGGCCGCCTCACGGCTTGGGAAAAGGAGCAGACGATCCGCAAGATCACGCTCACAGCCAAGGAGGCCGGCAGCACGGTGCTGCGGGCGATCGGCGGAGGTGCCGACCAGATCAAGCCTTTGCCGATCACCGTGGTGTCGAACAACGAATGCAGGCAGGTCGGCAACGCGCTCGGCGAGATAACCAGCAAGTTACGCGAGGACGTCCAGAAACTGTCGCTGCGCGATGCGGTGATCGAGGTGGCGCGCGACCAGATGAACAGCGCCATATCGATCGGCCATTCCAAGAACGGATTCGGCGTCTACATGAAGAGCGAGACGCTGAACTGGTGCGGCGCCTTCGCCTACTGGTGCTGGGCTCAGGCCGCGTTCATCAAAGGGGAAAGCAATCCCTTCGCCAATGGCGGCGACGAGGTGCTGTGGTCGCCGCAGCGCGCCATCGAATGGGGGTACAAATCGAGCAGCCCCGTCAACATGTGGCGGGTCGACGCCAAGAACGAAGGCTACGATCCGACGAAGCTGGCGCGCGCCGATATCGTCCTGGTTCGGGCGAACACCAGCGAATGGAAGGGTGAGGACGAATCGAAGCGCCCCTCCGGCCCCTGGTACTGGAAGCATGTCTGCATGGTCTATTCGATCAGCGGCGATACGATCATGACCATGGATGGCAATCAGGGCTGGCCGCAAGCCATCAAGATCGTCCAGCGCAGCCTATCTGAGAAGGTCGACGGCGGGCCTTACAAACTGGCCTTCGTGCACCCCTTCATGGTGTAGCGAAAGACCCACAACCAACAGGCCGGCCGGCGGTACGAGGGTCAATTCTCGGGCGAGCGAAACGTCTCGTGGCAGCCGCTGCAGATTTTCCCGATCTGTTCAAAAGAAGCCGCGAGCGCTGTTCTGTCGCCGCGAGTCGCCGTCACAACAAAAGTCTCTGTCGCGCTGTGCAGCCGCTGCATTGCCTCCTGGAATGTCTCAGGCTTTTCCCATATCGCCGGCAAGGCTCTGCTGTGGTGATCGATACTGCCGGGCGGGAACAAGGTTGCGGTTCGGTGGCAATTTTCGTGGAGCGCGGCGGCGTGCTGAACGACAGCCTCCGCATCGAACGGCGCATTTCCAACGAGCATGTCTCCGATTGCCTTCAGCTCATTGCCCATGTTCTTCATCGCGGCCATGCGTTCGGCAACGATCCCCGTCGCTCCCTTGTGCGCCAGGGCCGCGCCCGCAACAATCACGGCTGCCAACGCTATGGCCGTTCGCTTGAACAATCGGATATTCCGTTCACGAGGGTGACCTGCCGCCGCGTCAAGACGGCAGGTCTTGCTTGGATTACTTCACCGGAATCATCAGGTGCGCATAGGGCGTGTCGGGGAACATGACATATGGCTGTGTCGGGTCCCATTCATGGGGATACAAGGCCATGATCTCCGGCGAATTCATGACCATTACGTGGGGACCGTCCTCAATCCATTTGGCCCCGGCCGGCGGCTCGGTTGCGAAGGGGTCGGTATTGCTGGCGCCACTGCCTCCCTTCAGCATATAGGCGAAAGCGACCTTGCCTTTCGGCGGCTCGCTCTTGGACATGATAGCGTGCATCCACGCCATTCCGTTCTCATCAGTGCACATTGGGTCGTCGGTGGGAGTAGCGGGGTCGTCCGGAATGCACGTGAAGCCGTTCGTGCCCTTTCTGAGCGACTTCATGTCCCAATTCACGACGGCAGCGTTTTTTCCCACAGTCTCCGGTGCTGCCGAAATCGCATTCTCGATGAGCTGTTCATCGCTCATATCGGCCGCAGGCGCGGCGTATGCCCAGGCGACGGCGGTAGCAGCTATAAATACACTTGAATAAATGCGCATTACCTCCTCCTTCGCGTCAGGTTTGCCGGCGCGTCGCAACGAACACAGCTCCCGCTCTTTCGGAGTTGGCCGTTTCCCTAAGGTCTAGAACGCGCCAAATATATCATACTCCTAATATTACGTTAGGTCATCCAGGCAAGTGACTCCGGTCCGGCTGGTGGCCTAAGCTTTTTTAACAGGGTGTAGCGCATAGCCGGTCATCGCTTGTCGACCGCAAAAGCGCGGTCGACCCCTTGTTGCCAAGTGCGGAGAGTAGGGGAACGCTATCAACCGCCGTCGATGGCGTCGGCCATGATGATAATGGCCTGCTGATAAACCGAAGCAGAATTCCACCCCGCGATGGCGCCGCGATTGGCGCTTGCCGGCCCGCCGCTGTAGCCGTGGGCGCGCAGGTAGTTCGCCGTCGAGGCGAGCGCGGTCGCCTTGTCCCTCAGGTTCCCGTTGCCGACGCCATACTTCAACGCGTTGCCTGGCAGGAATTGGGTGTGGCCCATCTCGCCATGCGCCGCGCCGACGGAATTCGAGCTCAGCACACCGCGATCGACCAGCTTCAGCGCGGCAATCGCATGCGGGGTGAAGAAGTCCGGACGGCGGCAGTCATAGGCTAGCGTCACGATCGCCGAGACCGTATTCTGGTTGCCCATTGCCGCGCCAAACCCGGTCTCCATGCCCCAGATGGCGAGAAGCGGACCTGCCGGGACGCCGTAGCGCTGTTCGATGGAAGCAAAGAGCGCGGCGTTCTGCTTCTTGAGCTGCCGGCCTTTCGAGATGATCGCCGCGCCGCCGCGTCGCTTCATGAAGGCTTCGACCGATCCGCTGAACGCCTTATGGATGGCGCGGTCGACCGAGATCGTCTTGGTGGCGTAGGAGGTCTTGGCCAGGGCCGCCAGCCCCTTCGACCCGACGCCGTTCGCCGCTGCCTCCTGCGCGAATTCCACCTTCCACGCCTCGAAGCCGCCGGCGTTCTTGCCGCACGAAGCGGCTTCGGCGCTCACGGCCGACACGCCGATCAAGGCCATGGCGGCGATAGCGAGGCTCAATCCCTTGGCAATCAATGCCATCCTCTTCTCCTGGTTGTCTGAAACTCGTTTTGCGGACATTGCCAGCGATTTGCCGTCCTGTCACCGCAGGTTGTGGCCGGAATCGGCCAAGCCGCTGGCCACCCTCGGGGAATTTCCCTACGATCAAGTATATAATGTGGCAAGAGGTGGAATAAGCCATGGAAGATGTGGACGTCGTGATCGTCGGCGCCGGTTCTTCCGGCCTGGCGGCGGCGAAAATTCTTCGCGCCGCCGGTTTGACCTTCAAGGTGTTCGAGGCGATGGGCCGCATCGGCGGCCGTGCCTACACCTCCGCTGAGCATTTCGGCATCCCATTCGACATCGGCTGCGCCTGGCTGCATGCCGCCGACCGCAATCCTTATTTCCCGGAAGCCCAGGTGGCGGGCTGGACGCTGCATTACCACGACATGAATGTCGACCATCTGTATTTCGGAAAGAAGAAGGCGTCAGAGGCCGACGAGGCCGACATGAAGCTTGCCGACCGGCAACTGGCGAGCCTGGTCGAGCAATGGGCGGGCACCGATGACCGGGTGTCGACGCTGCTCGCCTCCGGGCATGCGCCGCGCGCCGCCGCCACCTTCGCCGGCCCCATGGATTTCGGCAAGGATTTTGACGAGATCTCGATCGAGGATTTTCGCGCCGCCGCCGATCTCGATCCGAACTATTACAGTCTCGAGGGGTTTGGCGCGCTGGTGGCGCGCTTCGGCGAAGATGTTCCGGTCGAATTGTCGACGCCGGTGCGCAAGATTCTCTGGGACGTTCCGGGTGCCGCCTGCGTCACTGACCGGGGGACGATACGCGCCAGGGCGGTCATCGTCACGGCCTCGCCGGCGGTGCTCGCCTTCGACGAGATCGAGTTCCGTCCGGACCTGCCGCCGGCGCATCGCGAAGCCTTTTTCGATCTGCCGATGGGCATGCTGACCAAGCTGCCCATCGAGATCCGGGGCACGCGCCTTGGTTTGCAGCCTTTCGAGGACATGCTGATCGAGCGGCATGCCCGCCATGACATCTATTTCCTGTGCTTCCCTTTCGACACCGATCTGATGGTGGGTTTCGTCGGTGGCGACTTTGCCTGGGAGATGTCGGCTGCCGGCGAGGCGGCGGGAGTCGACTTCGTCACCGACCGGCTTTGCGGCATCTTCGGCAGCGATCTCAGGAAACATGTGGGCCGCGCCACCATGACCAATTGGGGCGGCGAACGCTTCGTGCGCGGCGCCTATGCAGCGGCCCGGCCGGGCAAATCCGCTGCCCGGGCGACGCTGATGCAGCCGGTGGGGGAACGCATCTTTTTTGCAGGCGAGCATCTTGCGGGGCCGCTGATCCAGACCTGCGGCGGGGCGCGGCTTTCCGGCGAGGCGGTGGCGCGCCAGGTCGTGGCGCAATTGACTGTGATGTGATGTGCCGGAACCATCGACGCCGCGTCGCGTTGAACGCCGCCCCAGCCTCGTCCGAAATGAACCTGCCATGAAGCTTTTCACTTGTCCGCAATGCGGCCAACGCCTGTATTTCGAGAACGCGCAATGCCTCGCTTGCGGTACCCCGGTGCTTTACAATCCAGAGCGCGCGGAATTCGAGATCGCGGGAGACGGCGGCGCCTTCCAGTGCGTCAACGCCACGGAATGCGACTGCAATTGGGTGGGACAGCCGGACCAGCCTTTCTGCCGCGCCTGCGCGCTCAACAAGATCATTCCCGACCTGTCGATCGACGGCAACCGGAGGCGCTGGACCCGTGTCGAGGCCGCTAAGAAGCGGGCTGTCTATACGCTGCTCGCCTTCGGCCTGCCGGTCGGGCCGAAACTCGATCCGGAGGACGAGATCGGACTTGCCTTCGACTTCCTGGCCGATCCCACGATCGGCGGCCCGGGCGGCGAGCGCATCCTCACGGGCCACGACAACGGGCTGATCACGCTCAACGTCGCGGAAGCCGATTCCGCCGAGCGCGAGAAGATGCGCGTCGAAATGCGGGAGCAATACCGCACTTTGCTCGGCCACTTCCGCCACGAACTCGGCCACTACTATTGGGACCGGCTGGTCCGCGACGATCCGGTGTGGCTCAATGCCTTCCGTGCCTTGTTCGGTGACGAGACTGCGGACTATGAGCAGGCGCTGCAGGCGCACTATGCCAATGGCGCGCCGCCCGATTGGCAGACGCGGCATATCTCCGCCTATGCCGCCAGCCATCCGTGGGAAGACTGGGCGGAGACCTGGGCGCATTATCTCCACATCAGCGACACGCTGGAAATGGTGCAGTCGCTCAACCTGCGTCTTGGCCAGTTGGAGACCGTCGACCAGCATGACCTCAGCAGTTCCGACACCGGCGGCGGAGCGGCGGCCGGCGGCGAGGCGCTGGGAACGGCAAGCTTCGACAAGGTGCTGGAGCGCTGGCTGGTGCTTTCGGAAGCGTCAAATTCCATAAACCGCTGCATGGGGCTGCCGGATCTCTACCCCTTCGTCATTTCGCCGCCGACCGCCGACAAGCTGCGCTTCGTGCATGAGCTGCTGGCCGGCAAGCGGCCCGTCGAAATGCAGACACCCGCCGCGGCGGCGTGATCCGGGTAACAAAACGTCATCGGACGCCGGCCGGCCGTCCGGAACCCCGAAACGGCGAACATCGTTGCAGCACCGAGGGAAGCTCAACGATGGAGAATCGTCATGAACAAGTTCACGATGCTTGCCGCGGCCGGTTCGCTGCTGGCGCTCGGCGGAACAGCGTTTGCCCAGACACCTGTACAGGCTACCACCGAACTCAACGTGCGCGCCGGTCCCGGCTCACAATATCCGGTCGTCGGCGTGCTCGCCGCCGGCCAGGACACCACTATCAAAGGATGTCTCGCTAACGGCAAATGGTGCTCGGTCGATGAAGGCTGGGTCTATTCCGACTATCTGAGCGGCGATTTCGGCGGCGGCAGGGTGGTGCTCAGCCAGCGGCCGGCCAATTCGAAAGTGGCAGTGGTCGAGCAGCCGGCAGACACCGGCTCGGCCGGCGCTGTCGTCGGCGGCACGACGGGCGCCGTGGGCGGTGCGATCGTCGGCGGGCCGGTGGGCGCGCTGATCGGCGGCGTTGCCGGCACGGCGATCGGCGGCACGCTGGGCGAGGTTGCCGAACCGCCCGCCAAGGTCCGCACCTACGTGACCGACAACCGCCTGGAGCCGGTTTATCTCGACGGTGAGGTGGTGGTCGGCGCCAAGGTTCCCGAGACGGTGCAGATCCGCGAAATCCCGGATTACAAATACCGTTACGTCAACGTCAACGGACAGGAAGTGCTGGTCGAGCCGGGCTCGCGCCAGATCGTCTACGTCATGCGTTGATCGCAGGTCCAACGCGCGGACGCGCCGGTTTGCAAACGCCCGGCGCGTTCCGGCTTCAAAGATATCCCCGTCATTTTACCGACCCTAGCGCGAAACGATTGCTTAACACAACGTAGACGTGTGATGCGTATTGCTCTTTTGCGCCGGCTATTTCGGCTGTAGCGGGGTCCGCCTCATATGCTCGACAGCAGACTACGCAGCTTTCGCGTCGGCCTCGCCCGAAGCCTGAGGTTGCGCGTGCTGCTGCTGGTGCTGGCGGCCTTCGTCGCGGTGGCGATCCCCGCGGCCCTCTCCTTCAACTGGCTGGTCAACTCCACCATCGTCAAGCTCGGCACGCTGTTTGCCGAAAAGCAGGTTCTCTACGACCGTTCGCGCGGCCTGGAAGCGCTGATGCGCGAGGTGGCGCTGGCGGAGACGCTGTCGCGTTCTCCCGCGATCCTAGCCTGGACGGCGGATGAGAACGACCCGGAAAAACGGGCGCGCGGGATCGCCGAGATGGAACATTTCCGCCTCGCGTTTCGCGACCGCAGCTATTTCCTCGCCATAGGCGGCTCGGGCAACTACTATTTCAACGACGCCAAAAACAGTTTCGCCGGCTCGCAGCTCCGCTATGCGCTCGAAGCCGACAATCCGCGCGACGGCTGGTACTACAAGACCGCGGCGCTGGGTGCGGGATGCCAGCTCAATGTCGACAATGACGACAATCTCAAGGTCACGAAGGTCTGGATCAACTGCGTCATCCGCGAGGACGGTCGAACGCTGGGCATCCTCGGCACCGGCATCGACCTCACCTCCTTCATCCAGGAAGTGGTGAACACCCATCAGGCCGGCGTCGACACCATGTTCGTCGACCGGTTTGGCGCCGTCCAGGCGGTGCGCGACGCCAGCAAGATCGATTTCCACAGCCTGACCAAGGAGGCCGGGAACAAGAAGACCGTGTTCCAGCTCGTCGACAGCGATGCCGACCGCGCGAGTCTTGCCGAGATGCTGCGCAACGTTTCCGAGAGGGACGGCAAGGTAGAGGCGCGTTTCGTCGAAGTCGGCGGCCACCGGATGCTGGTCGGCGTCGGCTATCTCGATCGGCTCGGCTGGTACAACGTCACCTTCATGGACGTCGACCAGATCATCGACCGGGGCCTTTTCGTGCCGATCGGCCTGCTGCTTGCGCTGGTCATGGTGGCCGCGGCGGGGCTGATCACGCTGCTGTTCAAGCGCGTCGTGCTCGACCGGCTGGAACGCGCCGAAGCAGCGCTGGCCGAGGTGGAGGCCGGCAACTTCACTGCCAAGGTCGACGATGGCGGCAAGGACGAGATCGGCCGGCTGGCCAATGCACTGACCCGCATGGCCGCGTCCGTTCGGGACAACACCGCGACCCTCGAAGCCGCGGTCGAGGAGCGGACGGAACAGTTGCGCCGCATCGCCTATCTCGACCCGATGACGGGTATCCTCAACCGCCGCGGTTTCGCCGAAGCGTTCGCGCCGAGAGCCGCGGAATGCGCCAAGCGCGGCGTACGGCTCGGCCTGCTGCTGCTCGACGTCGACCGGTTCAAGTCGATCAACGACGCTCGCGGCCACAGCATCGGCGACACGGTGATCCGCGAGGTCGCCCAAAGGTTGACGGTTGTCGTGCGCAAGCAGGATATCTGTGCGCGCTGGGGCGGCGACGAGTTCGTCGTGCTGGTTTCCGATTGCTCCGCCGACACGCTGGCCGATCTCTCGGCGCGTATCTTGGACACGTTGCGCGCACAGCCTGTGACAGTGCCCGATGGGACAAAACTGCGGATCACCACCAGCATCGGCGGGCATTTGCTTGGTAGCGAGGAAGACCTGGACGCCGCCGCCCACAAGGCCGACCTCGCGCTCTACGCGGCCAAGCGCGCAGGCCGCAACCGCACGGTGATGTATGACGCCGCGGCGCATGGCGCCGGGGGTGCGTCGCGGGTCGCTTAGCATGGCGCGGCGCGCTACCTGATCCGGCGGCCAACCAGCGCGTCGTGTCGACATCTTTGCGAAAATATCGACTATCGATACTCAACGCTACCTTTGTCGTATTCCCGCTACAGTTGTTGTTCTGATTGCCTGCTGCTAGGTTTAAGGCAGGCTTTGCGGGGGCGTCATGATTGTTGTCTCGGAAGACGAGCATACGTTCTCGCTGGATCTCAGCGGCGGTCAACTGACGGCCACGTTGGTTTATGACCCGAGTTCGGGAGATACGGACACCGATCTCACGATATCGATCGGCAGCGGCTCTACGTCCATTCACAGATTCGGGGCGCCCGCCCAGTTGAAGTTCGTTCAGACGCTTGCGCCGGGCGAAACTAAACCAGTCACATATGAAATAGACGACCAATATATCGGTGCTTTTTACAGCGATCAGTTCAACGTCGTGAACCTCGATACGGCGACCGTTTTTGTCGGGACGGGGGCCAACGATGTGGTTTTCGGGTCGTCCGGCGACGATGTTTTCCACGCCGGAGGCGGCACGAACGCCTTCGATGCCGGAGAAGGAAACGACACCTTTGTCAGCGGCGGGCTCGGACAGAACCGTATATATGGCCGGCTCGGCACGGATACCGTCGATTACAGCGGAATAAACTTCGGCAAGTCCTCGGGCATGTCCGTATCCCTCGCCACGGGAAGGGGCGAAGGCAGGTTTTTCGACGGCATCGACGACAGATACGCTTCGATCGAAAATGTCATCGGTACGAATTTCAACGACGTCCTGCAGGGCAGCGCCGATGCCAATGAATTGAGCGGAAACGACGGCAACGACCTCATTCGCGGCTTTAACGGCGAGGATGTTTTGCGCGGTGGCGCGGGCGACGACATGCTGGACGGCGGCGCGGATGCGGATGTTCTCGAGGGCGGCGCGGGCAGGGACGAACTTCGCGGCGAAGACGGAAATGACACACTGAACGGTGGCGCAGGCGCCGACTCGATCTGGGGTCTCGGTGGTGACGACGTCATTCTGATCTTGCCGGGAGACGATGCCGTCGGCGAGATTTATGACGGCGGGGAAGCCGGGACCGACACGCTGAGAGTGGTCGGCGTGGCCAAACTGACCGACGACATCATACAAAACATCGAAGAATTGGAACTGGCTGCCGGTGGCGAGGCAACCATCGGAATAGACCAACTCGGCTTGTTCCTCGACATCAGCACCGATGCAGCGAAAGACGCCACGAAGCTGACCGTCGTCATGGGTGCAACGTCGTATTTCGATTTTCGCACGATCACGGCCGATATTGATGCGGACATCGATTTCGTCATTCGGGGCGATGCCGCCGCCGAGACGATCGTCGGGACGGTGCATGGCGACGATATCGTCGGCGATGCCGGCATGGACCTGCTGTCGGGCTGGGATGGCGACGATTCGTTGTACGGGGGCACCGACAATGACGTGCTCACCGGTGGCCTGGGGGCCGACTATCTGAGCGGTGGCCTCGGCATTGACACCGCCGACTACTCGGCAGCGGCGACCGGCGTGACGCTGAGCCTCGCCAATATCGGCGCGGGCGCCGGCGAAGCGGCCGGTGATACGTTCAATTCGGTCGAGAACGTCATTGGTTCGCAATTCGGCGATTCGATCGAAGGATCGAATGCCATCAACAGCCTCTTCGGCGGCGGCGGAAACGACAAGCTCGGCGGCGGCGGCGGCGATGACATCCTGACTGGCGGCATCGGCGCGGACGCGCTTGTCGGTGGCGCCGGCATCGACACCGCCTCCTATGCGGCGGCCGCGGCAGGGATAACGGCGAGCCTGGCGAACGCGTCAGCCAACAAGGGCGATGCGGCAGGGGATACCTACACGTCGGTCGAGAATCTCGAAGGGACGGGTTTTGCCGACCAACTCACCGGCGATGCCGGCGACAATCTGCTCAAGGGCAATGCCGGCAACGACCGGTTGGATGGTGGTTTGGGCACGGACCGGCTCGAGGGCGGCGCGGGCGACGATATCTTTCTGGTGAGCGACGCTTCCGATGTCGTCGTGGAGGTGGCCGGCCAAGGTGCCGATCGGGTGATGGCGCGCGTCAGCTATGTGCTAGGCTCGGACAGCAATATCGAACTGCTGACTACCAACGGCGCCACGGGCACCGGCGCCATCAATCTCACCGGGAACGCGCAGCATCAGGAGATTATCGGCAATGCAGGCGCGAATGTGCTGAGCGACGGCAAGGGTGGCGCCGACGTCATGTACGGTCTTGGTGGCAATGACATTTTTGCCGTGTACGATGCGCTGGACGTCATCGTCGAGCGCATCGGCGAAGGCAGCCTGGATCGCGTGAGCGCCGCCGTCAGCTACACGCTTGGAAAAGGGGTCTATGTCGAGCAACTGACTACCACCTCGTCAGGTGGCATCAGCAAGATCGACCTGACCGGCAATGAGTTCGTCCAGGCAGTCATCGGCAACGCGGGCGCAAACCGCATCGACGGCAAGGGCGGCAGCGACACGCTGACGGGGTCGGGCGGGGCCGACACTTTTGTGTTCTCGACCAAGCTAGGGGCCGCCAACGTCGACAGGATCACCGATTTCAGCGCGTCGGAGGATACTGTCGCACTGGAGAATACCGTCTTCAACACCTTGACAGTGCCGGGCGGGCTGGCTGCGTCGGCGTTCCGCGCAAACGCCTCCGGACTTGCCGAGGACGCCAGCGACCGCATCATCTATGAGATCGACACGGGCAAACTCTGGTACGACGAGGACGGAACCGACGCTGAAGCTGCGATACATTTCGCTACGCTCAAGCCTGGTCTCACGCTGACCGCCGCCGATTTCGTGGTGATCTGACCGCTACGCGATCGGCATGGTTAAAGGCGCTTTAACCCTCCCCGCCTAGTCTCACGGTCGATTCTGCCGGCATCGCGTTCCGCGCCTGCCGGCCGCAAGGAAAACGACCGCGAGGATTTTTGCATGCGTTCTGGGGCTGCCGCGCCGCTCGCGCTTTCCGATACCGGCACCGGCATCGGCGCTTTCCTGCGCCGCCAGGTCGGCCGGCTGATCGGCATCGGCATCTTTGCCGGCATCGCCTTCGCGCTTGCCAGCCTGGGCACCTGGAACGTCGCCGACCCCAGCCTCAGCCACGCGACCGATAACCCGATCACCAACGCCATGGGATATGCGGGTGCGGCCTTCTCCGACCTTGCCATGCAGTTCTATGGGCTGTCGGCGGTGGCAGCACTGGCGCCCGCCGTCGTCTGGGCCATCCTCTTCCTCACCGCGCATGGCATCGACCGGAAACTCAAGCGCGCGGCAGCCTGGTTCGGAGCGTCGTTGCTGTTTGCCGGCGTCGCCGGCTGTGTCGTGCCCCCCGACACCTGGCCGCTGCCGTCCGGCCTTGGCGGCGTGTTCGGCGACATCGTGCTGAAGATTCCGGCGCTGATCATCGGCCACTATCCCAGCGGCCTGGTCGCCATGGGGCTGGCCGGCGCGCTGGCCTTGCCGGGGCTCGGCCTTGCTGCGTTCGGCTGCGGCCTGCTGTTCCGCCGGGCGATGCCGGCCGAGACCGAGCAGCGGCAGCGCGAGGAACCGCAACTGGACGACGCCAATTTCGAGGACGAGGACGAAAACGAAGGCATGTTGGCGCTCGGCGCGATTGCCCATTGGTGGCTGTCGGCACGCGCCTTCGTGCGTCGCCGGCTGGCCAGCCGCCAGACCCGTAAGGACGACGACGACTACGATATGCCGCCGGCGCCGTCGCGTGGATGGCGCGAGGCAGCGGAGCGCGTCGAATTCGCCGAGCGGGCCGAAGCCCGCGTCAGCCCGGCGGGGCGGGCCCGCGTCGAGCCGGAATTCTTCGCGGCGATGGTCGCCGCCGACAGCCGCGTCCCGCATGCGCAGCCGGCGGGCGATGACGAATTCGACGAGGAGGAAGAGGAACTCGAGCCCGCCCGCCCGGCGGCGCGGGTCCAGCCGACGCATGTTCAGCAATACCGGTCGAATCCATCCGGCGCACCGGTCGCGCCCACCATGCCGAGCCGCGTCGAAGCGCCTGCCCCACGCCCCGCGCCCGGCGCCCGCGTCCAGCGCGAGGCGCAGACCTCGATGATCGGCGCGGACACGTTCGAGATGCCCTCGCTCTTCTTCCTCTCCGAACCGAAAAGCGTGGCGCGCGACCCGACCCTTTCCAAGGACGCGCTGGAGCAGAACGCCCGCATGCTGGAAGGCGTGCTGGAGGATTTCGGCGTCAAGGGCGAGATTATCCATGTCCGCCCCGGCCCGGTCGTGACCCTCTACGAACTGGAGCCGGCGCCCGGCATCAAATCCTCCCGCGTCATCGGTCTTGCCGACGACATCGCCCGCTCGATGAGCGCCATAGCCTGCCGCGTCGCCGTGGTTCCCGGCCGCAACGCCATCGGCATCGAACTGCCCAACGCCAAGCGCGAGACCGTCTATCTGCGCGAGTTGCTGGCCAGCAAGGATTTCGAGACCAGCAAGGCCAAGCTGGCGCTGGCGCTGGGCAAGACCATCAATGGCGAGGCCGTCATAACCGATATCGCCAAGATGCCGCACGTGCTGGTGGCCGGCACCACCGGTTCCGGCAAGTCGGTGGCGATCAACACCATGGTGCTCTCGCTGCTCTACCGGCTGAAGCCGGAACAGTGCCGGCTGATCATGATCGATCCCAAGATGGTCGAACTCTCCGTCTATTCGGGCATCCCGCATCTGCTGACTCCGGTCGTCACCGATCCGAAGAAGGCGGTGGTGGCGCTGAAATGGACGGTGCGGGAGATGGAGGACCGCTACCGCAAGATGGCCAAGGTCGGCGTGCGCAACATCGACGGCTTCAACGCCCGCGTCGCCCAGTCGATGGAAAAGGGCGAGAAGATTTCGCGCACCGTGCAGACCGGTTTCGACCGCGAGACCGGCGAGGCGATCTACGAGACGGAAGAGTTGGATCTGGCGCCGCTGCCCTTCATCGTCGTCATCATCGACGAGGTGGCCGACCTGATGATGGTGGCCGGCAAGGACATCGAAGGTGCGGTGCAGCGGCTCGGCCAGATGGCCCGCGCCGCTGGCATCCACGTCATCATGGCGACGCAACGCCCGTCGGTCGACGTCATCACCGGCACAATCAAGGCCAACTTCCCGACCCGCATCTCGTTCCAGGTGACGTCCAAGATCGACAGCCGCACCATTTTGGGCGAGCAGGGTGCCGAACAACTGCTCGGCATGGGCGACATGCTCTACATGGCCGGCGGCGGCCGCATCCAGCGCGTCCACGGTCCCTTCGTCTCCGACGACGAGGTGGAGAAGGTGGTCAATCATCTGAAGCTGCAGGGCGTGCCGGAATATCTCGACGCTATCACCGAGGATGACGACGAGGACGGCGACGACGATGCGCCGCGCGGCGGCTCGGGCGGCGGGGGCGGCGGCAATTTCGAGGATTCGGACGATCCCTACGACCAGGCGGTGGCGATCGTGCTGCGCGACGGAAAAGCCTCGACCAGCTACATCCAGCGGCGTCTCGGCATCGGCTACAACCGCGCCGCCTCGATCATCGAGAAGATGGAAAAGGAAGGCATCGTCGGTCCCGCCAATCATGCCGGAAAACGCGAGATCCTGGTGCCGACGGAAGAGGACAAGATGTGACGGTTCGGCAGGGCCGCGGGTCCCGCGAATGTGAGGGGGCGGCCCTTGCCTCCGTCAAACTAAAGCCCAACTACGTTCATAGCTGAATTCAGACGCGAATCGGATATTGGGTTAGAAGGATGACGAACATGCCCGCTGACATCGGTCTTGGGGCGCGGACGCGCCGTGGTGTGATCGGCATGGCGCTCGGCCTCGCAACCTTGGCCGGCCTCTCTTTGCTCCCCGGCATGACGGCGCCCGCAGCCGCCGAAGCCTCCGCGACGGCGCAGAAGATCGCCGACCATTTCGCTTCGATCCGTTCGATGAGCGGCGAGTTTGTTCAGTTCGACGCACGCGGACGCCAGACCGGCGGTAAATTCTACATCCAGCGTCCGGGAAAGATCCGCTTCAACTACGACGGCAGTTCCGGCTTCAAGGTGATCTCCGACGGCGATTCGGTCGTGCTGGAGAACCCGAAGATGAAGACGATGGATCTTTATCCGCTGTCGAAGACACCGCTGAAGCTGCTGCTCGACGACCGCATCGATCTCTCGGGCAACAAGGTGCGCAGCGTCAAGGAAGAGTCGGACCAGACGGTCATCCAGCTTGTCGACAAATCGTCCTTTGGCAATTCCACGATCACCATGACGTTCGACGCTGCGAACTACCAGCTCAAGGAGTGGACGATCACCGACGCACAGGGCAAGAAAACGACGGTGATGATCTTCAACACCCAGCAGGACGTGAAGATCGACCCGAGCCTGTTCACCATCGACTACAAGAAGAACCTCGAGCTCAACAGCAAGAAGTCGAACCGGTAGGTTTTGCCGGGCGCCTGCCGCGCGGAACCTTGAGGTTCGTCCGCGCATTGTCCTGCCATTCGGCTAACCAACCCGGAGGGCTGCAATGACGCTGACGACCATCCTCATCATCATCCTGATCCTCATCCTCATCGGCGCCGTGCCGGCCTGGCCGCATTCGCGCGCCTGGGGTTATGGACCTTCCGGTATCGTCGGCGTGGTGCTGATCGTGCTGCTCATCCTGCTTTTGATGGGACGCATCTGACCGTTCGCCCGGCCGGCGCATTCCGTGAGGCATGCGCCGGCCGGAGCGCCTTCCCTTATCGCGTCGCCCTCGCTGTCGCGCTTGCCGTCTCGGTCGCATCCTGCCACCTTTCGCGCGTATTGATCGGGAGCGGGCGGATGAGCACTACGGACAAGGCGGCGGCGGCGCTGGAATCGGTCTACACGGCCGGCACGCCCGAGGCGCTCGCGCAAGCCTATGCCGCATGGGCCGCAACCTATGACGGCGAGACCGCGGCGCTGGGCTACCTGCTGCCCTTCCTCATCCCGGCCTGGGTGACGCGCTATGTGCCGATCGGCGATGGGCCGCTGCTCGATGCCGGCTGCGGCACCGGGCTTTCCGGTCCCCAGCTCAAGGCGCTCGGGTATCGCGACCTGGCCGGTCTCGACCTGTCGCCGGACATGCTGAGGATCGCCGGTTCCCGCGGCAGCTACGACGATCTGCGCGAGGCAGCGCTTGGCGGTCCCCTACCCTGGCCGGACGGCCATTTCCGCGCCTTCTTCTCCACGGGCGTGTTCACCATGGGGCATGCGCCGGCAACCGGACTGCACGAACTCGTCCGCATCACGAAAAAGGGTGGCCACGCGGTCTTCACCGTCCGCGACCAGGTGTTCGAGAAGGGCGGTTTTCGCGCCGTGTTCGACGAACTGGAACAGGGCGGCAAATGGCGGCCGGTCGAGGAAAGTCCGTGGTTCCGCTGCTATGCGATTGCCGAACCCGATGCGGTGGTCAAGGCCTTCGTGTTCGAGGTGATCTGATCCTTATGAGGGCCAGTGTCAGCCCGCTCCGACAAGACTGTGCCTCGCGCCCGGTGCCGCGCGACCTGCCACAAGTTGTTCCAGCGGCTCAGGCTTGTGCAACAGAAAGCCTTGGCCGTACTGAACGCCCATCTTGACGAGCAGCCTCAGCGTTTCCGGCTTCTCGATCTTCTCCGCAACGACCTTGTATCCAAGACTCCTGGCGATGCCGGCGATGGCGCCGACGATCTCGCGGTCGAACCTGCTGGTGGCCATGTGCTCGACGAACGACCCGTTTATCTTGATGGTATCGACGGGGAAGCGCCGCAGATATTCGAACGAGCTGAGCCCGGAGCCGAAATCGTCGAGGCTTACCTTGCAGCGGCGTTCGCGCGCGCTGTGCACGAAAAGTTCCGCGGCCTCGAAGCTGGTCACGGCAGCGGTTTCCGTGATCTCAAAGACGATGTTGGCAGGCGGCGCGCCGACCTCGGCGATGACGCTGTCGACGAAGGGCCACAATTGCGGATCGCTGATCGTCTGCGCCGACAGATTGAAGGCGAGCGTAAGGTCGCCCGACGCCATGGCGCGGCTGTATTTCGTCAGCGCTGTCCTGATGATCCAACGGTCGAGCTTGGACGCAACTCCGAACCGCTCGGCGGCCGGGATGAATTCAGAGGGCATATGCAGGATGCCGTCGCGGCCAACCACCCGGGAAAGCACTTCCACCGTGCTGGATCGACGCCACGGCTCTCCCAGCAGGTGGATTTCCTGACCGTAAAGCTCGAGCCGCCCCTCATCCAGCGCATCCATGGTGTCGGCGGCTATGCGCGCCGCGTTCAATCCGGCCGTGGCATTGTGTGAATCGGACGAAAACATGGAAAAGCGGTTTCGGCCGGAGGCCTTGGCCGCGTAGCAGGCATCGTCCGCGCAAGCCAGGGCGTCAGCGGCCGTGGCGACGTTTTCGCGGACGACGAAGATGCCGATGCTGGCCGACAATCGCCGAGACCCCGCGCTTGGGCCGAGATCGGCGTCGCGTGTCGCGGCAAGTATGTCGAGCGCCAGGCGCTCCACCTCTGGATTGTCTCGATAGGGCACCAGAAGCGCGAACTCGTCGCCGCCCAGACGGGCGGCAAAGCTTGCGGGCGGCAGGCATCTCTTGATTCCGGCCGCGATCCTTTGCAATGCCGTATCGCCGGCGGCATGGCCGGCGAAATCGTTCAATGCCTTGAAGTAGTCGAGGTCGACGTAGAAAACCGCGAGCGGCCGTTTGCCGGCCGACAAAATCTGTTCCGACAGCAGCTTGTCGAAGGCGATGCGGTTCAGCAGGCCGGTCAGCGAATCGTGACGGGCAGCGTAAGCCAGTTCCTCCTCCCGGATCTGGTCTTCCGTGATGTCCCTGACGGTGCCGAGAATCTGACCCTGCGAACTGACACTATCGACGAACCGCAACAGGGTCTCGAGATGGCGGATCTCTCCATCGCGCCGCACGATCCGGTAGCGAACCGCCGTGACCTCCTGCGAGCCCGGCGCCGGCTGATGTTCGCGCTCGGCCCGTTCCTTGTCCTCGGGATGCAGATAGCTGTGCCACAGGTCGCTCGATATTTCGTCGCTGTCGCTTTCAAATCCGAATATCTGCCTCGTCCTCGCGTCCCAGAAACTCTTCCTGGTCGCTATGTCGTAGTGCCATACGCCCGTTCCGCTGGCCGCCAGCGCCAGCCTGAAGCGGATATTGACCTGTCCGAGCTGATACTCCGCCTCTTTCTGCCTGCTTATGTCGGTCTGCACGCCGACCATGCGAACCGGCCTGCCCGTCTTGTCGCGCTCGATGACGCCGCCCCGGTCGAGGACCCAGACCCAATGGCCGTCCTTGTGCCTGAGGCGCAGTTCCGTCTCTATGATGTCGGTCAGGCCCGCCAGATGCCGGTCGCCGCTGGACACTGCCTGCTCACGGTCGTCGGGATGCGTCAGTTGCAGCCACAGATCGGCGGAATCCGGCAATTCGTGCTGCTCGTAACCCAGCATCCTGGCCCAGGTCGAAGAATAGAAGCAGTGGCCGCTCTGCAAATCCCAGTCCCACAGGCCAAGCTGCGCGCGGTCTAGCGCGCGCTCCCAGAACTCCTTTTGGAGATCGTCCTTGCCTGAAGGCATGTGTTCCTGCCCGTACTCATCGAAAGCTCTACTATATGCGGCAGGAGCCGACAAGAATCAGTTAAGCATTGACCTAGGGTAAGCGAGATATGCTGCATGCGGTGCCGACAGGCGCCAGTATTTTCCAGGTTTCGGCTTCGGAACAGTGACCTATTCTGCCGATCGCAGGCGCGGTCGCGCCGGTCGGATGTAACCTGAACCGGCAAATTCCCGTCACCCCTCTTTCGCCTTGGAACCTCGCCGATATGACCGCGTTAGCGGCCAACATTTGAAGGAGTTCCATGGAACAGCTCATCGAGGAATTCGGCCATCCAACCTATACGCCCTTTCCGGTCATCGCCGCGCGGCTGCTGCTGGCGGCGATCTTCGGCGCGGCCATCGGCTTCGAGCGCGAATGGCGCAACCGCCCGGCAGGGTTGCGCACCCACGTCCTCGTCTGCGTGGCGTCCGCGACCTTCGCCATCCTGACCATCGAGATCATCCACGCCCCGATGTTCACCACCGATGCGTTGAAGGATGCGGTGAAGGTCGACCCGATCCGCGTCGTCGAGGCCGTAACGGCCGGCGTCGCATTCCTCGCCGCCGGCGTGGTCATCTTTACCCGCGGACAGGTGCATGGGCTGACGACCGGCGCCGGCATGTGGCTGGCCGGCGCCATCGGTGTCGCCTGCGGCCTCGGCCTCTGGCAGATCGCGCTGTTCTCGACGCTGCTGGCCCTGGTGGTGCTGGTGCTGCTCTATGCCTTCGAAAGCAGCATGGACATGAACCAGGGCGAGGATTTCGAGCTGCCGGAGGAGGAGCGTCAGTCCGCGAAGCGCGCGATCAAGCCGAAAGAGGACGATCCGTCGAAGATGAAGCCCGCCAAACGGTGAGACTCGCCGGTCTGGATGACCGCTCAACGGCTCAAGATGAACTTGCTCCTCAGGGATGCGCCTTTTTCCAGTAGTCCGGATCGGCGGCTTTTTCCGCCAGCCAATCCGCATATTTCCCTCTTCCGTACGATCCGTCCCCAAATTCAAATCCCAACCCATTCGCGCATTTGATCATGGCGGCCATCAGAAACCATCCGGCGCGCCATGGCGTTAGGTCCGAGCGGAATGTCAGGCTCAGGACATAGTCACCGTCACCGAAGTCGGGATTGGCGACACCCAACTCTCTCAGGTCTGCATTAAGGTCTCTCGGCACGAAGTCTTGCATCCCGGTTGGTCGCGCCATGAAATGCTGCGTTCCATCCGGAAGTGTTTCCTGTTGTTTCAAGAGTTCGGGGTTGAGGGTAAACGCATAGGGAGAATCGGGACCCAGGCGCGTGACACCGCCTTCAAGCTCAACCGCCTTGTCTTCAAATGTAACAGTGAATCCGCCGATGGTTGGCGCTTCGGTCAATGGCTTGTCCATCGCAGCAGGCACGCCGGCGATCGCTATTGGATAGTGCAACTCGCCAATGCACCGGTTGATGGCCGCGGGCGTTGGCCAATCCGACGCATGAACCGCGACATAGTAGTCAACGCCCATTTTAATAGCCCTCAAGATGGCACGACTTTATGTCATCTCTCGGGAACCGTCGCAACGATGCCGAACCGCACCGCTGCGGGCATTTGGCGAATGAGCGACAATTGCCGCCGCGTCAAAAGATTGGTATGAGCGGCGCGATGGAAGAGCTTTTCGGAGATCCGAGCTACAAGGGCTTCGTGCTGCAGGATAAGAAGCGCCTGCCCGCGCGGTTCTTTGCGCGTATCTCGGGCGCGCTGCTTTCCCGATTTCGCTGAAGCCGACGGGCTTCCGGCTGTCGCCGGATTTTTCCTCCTTCTCATTCCTATCGACGGATAACGGCCATGAGCGCACCGCGCACCCTCTACGACAAGATTTTCGACGATCACGTTGTCGACCGCCAGGACGACGGCACCTGCCTTCTCTACATCGACCGCCACCTCGTGCATGAGGTGACCAGCCCGCAGGCCTTCGAGGGCTTGCGCATGACGGGGCGCACGGTGCGCCATCCCGAAAAGACGCTGGCCGTCGTCGACCACAACGTGCCGACCTCCGCCGACCGCAAGCTCGGCATCAACCGCAACGAGGAAAGCCGCATCCAGATCGCTGCTCTGGCGACCAACGCCAAGGATTTCGGCGTCGAATATTATTCGGAGAACGACGTCCGCCAGGGCATCGTCCACATCATCGGCCCGGAGCAGGGCTTTACGCTTCCCGGCATGACCATCGTCTGCGGCGACAGCCACACCTCGACGCATGGCGCGTTCGGCGCGCTGGCGCACGGCATCGGCACGTCGGAGGTCGAGCATGTGCTGGCCACCCAGACGCTGATCCAGCGCAAAGCAAAGAACATGCTGGTGCGCGTCGACGGGAAATTGCCGGAGGGCGTGACCGCCAAGGACATCATCCTTGCCATCATCGGCGAGATCGGCACGGCGGGCGGCACGGGATACGTCATCGAATATGCCGGCGAGGCGATCCGCGCGCTGTCGATGGAAGGCCGCATGACCATCTGCAACATGTCGATCGAGGGCGGTGCCCGGGCGGGCCTGATCGCGCCGGACGAGACGACTTTCGCCTACGTCAAGGACAAGCCGCGTGCGCCGAAGGGCGAGGCCTGGGACATGGCGCTGGACTACTGGAAGACGTTGAAGACCGACGAAGGCGCGCATTTTGACAAGGTCATCGTGCTCGATGCGGCCAAGCTGCCGCCGATCGTAACCTGGGGTTCGTCGCCCGAGGACGTCGTCTCGGTCAACGGCATCGTGCCGGACCCGGCGTCGATCGAGGACGAGAACAAACGCACCTCCAAGCAGCGCGCGCTCGATTATATGGGGCTGACGCCCGGAACGAAAATGACCGACGTCAAGCTCGACCGGGTCTTCATCGGCTCCTGCACCAACGGCCGCATCGAGGATCTGCGCGCCGTGGCGAAGGTGGTCGACGGCAAGAAGGTCGCCTCGACCGTCGATGCCATGATCGTGCCGGGCTCCGGCCTTGTGAAGGAGCAGGCGGAAGCCGAGGGGCTCGACAAGATCTTCATCGAGGCGGGTTTCGACTGGCGCGAGCCGGGCTGCTCCATGTGCCTCGCCATGAACGACGACCGGCTGAAGCCGCATGAGCGCTGCGCCTCGACCTCGAACCGCAATTTCGAGGGCCGTCAGGGTTTCAAGGGGCGCACCCATCTGGTGTCCCCGGCAATGGCGGCGGCGGCCGCGATCGCCGGGCATTTCGTCGACATCCGCGACTGGAACTGACGGCCAAGGCGGGACGCCCAGCGTTCCGTCTGACCTGGCAAGACAATCGCCCGTCTCGAGGCGACTGCCTTGCCGGCTTAACCTGTTGTTCGTGGGTTTCTTCTAACTCTTGACGCTGGGTAACCGCGGGCGGAGCGCGTTGGACCAGGGCCTGTTCATATCGCTGCTTAACCCGGCCGTGTCGGGTGTGCTTTCGTTTGCGTTCCTGGTGATCTGGGCAGGCAGGCGGGACCGTCGTCACATCCTGCTGCTCGGCCTCTGCTATTTCTGCGTGGGCGTGGGCTTCATCCTGCAGGGCTTCAACCTCGGATTGCCTTTCGAGGCAGCGAAGTTTCTTTCCAATCTGCTGTTCTTCGTTGCCGTTTCGTTGATGGCATGGGCGGTGACGGCCAGGCAGTTCTTGCGTGTGCCGATCCTCGCGCTTGCGGCGTGCACGGTTGCCGGCATGGCCGTGTTCAGCTGGTTCCTGTTCGTGCAGCCGGATTTCGTGGCCCGCGTTTTCGCTGTGAACTATGGGCTCGGCGCAATGTGCGTGATTATCGCGCTCAGTCTGCGGCAAGCCAGGAATATGGCCTTCGTGGACAGGCTGCTGATCTGGCTCGCTGCTTTGCGCGCGCTCGACTTCTTCATCCGGCCGCTCGTCGTAGCCCTATTCGAGAGCGGCCATGCGGAGCAGATGCCTTTCGTCGCCTCGGCCTACTGGCTGACGACCAGCCTGTCGGTGATCCTTTTCTCCGTGCTGATCGCTGTGACGTTGCTGACCACGGTCGCGTCCGACGCCATGCGGCAACTGCGGGTCGAGTCGCGCACGGACCCGCTGTCCGGCCTGCTCAACCGCCGCGGGTTCGAGGAAGAAGCCGCGCCCTTCTTCGATCGGGCCACGCGCCAGCCGGTGCCTCTCGGCTTCGTGCTTGCCGATCTCGATCACTTCAAGACGGTGAACGACCGCCACGGTCATGCCGTTGGCGACGCGGTCATCTCCGCCTTTGCCGCCCTGCTCCAGCGGACCGGCGCGGACAAGGCCATCATCGGGCGGATCGGCGGCGAGGAATTCGCGGTGATCATGCCGCATTGCGATCTGGGCACGACGCGGCTCTTCGCCGAAGGCGTCCGCGCGGCGCTTTCGGCCGGCGCGCTGGAAGGCGTCGCGCCGGGCCTTGGCGTGGTCACCTGCAGCTTCGGTGTCGGCGCACGCACCGGTGGAGAAAGCTTCGAGACGCTGTTCAAGCGCGCCGACGACGCACTGATGCAGGCCAAACAAACCGGACGCGACCGGGTCCGGGTCGCTTATATCCACAGCGATGATGCGCCGACCGTCATACCCGTATGGGGCATTGGCGGCTGAACCAAGCTCACCCGCCCGCGTGACGCCGGCAGGTCCGACGCCGCATCGAATATGCCGTCGCCCGTTCTGCGAAATCCGCCGCCGGAGGCGATCGCGCCGGCGGGATTAACGGCTTCTTCGCAAGCCTGTGTTTTGTCTATTGGCAACCCGCATGATGCGGGGGAGAAGCAGGATGAGCGGGGCGGGATTTATCCTGGCGATCAATTTCGTCGTGGCGGGCCTGCTCGCCGCCGCCTTCCTCACCGTCGCCCTCTACGATGCCAAACTCACGGCCGCGCGCTGGTTCGCGCTCGGTTACGGGTTCGGCATGGCCTATTTCGGCATCGAGTTCATGATCTACATGCTGGGCAGCAACGGGCCGGCGGTGGTGTTTTCCTTCGCCGTCGTGCTCGCCGGCATGGCGCTGTTCAATGTCGGGCTGGCGCAGAAATATTCCGTGCAAAATCCGCGCACGACGATGGCCGTCACCTTCATCCTCTCGGTCGTCGTCTGCACGCTGATCCAGGACCAGCCGCGCACTTCGTTCTGGCGCATGCTGGCCTACCAGGCTCCCTATTTCGCCATGCAGGTGATCGGTGTGTGGATCGTCGGCTTCTCGCGCGCTCGCGGCCGGCTCGACACGGTTTTGCTGGTGTTGCTGTCGGCGAGCGCCCTGCAATTCCTTTCGAAGCCATTCCTGATGGTGGTGTTCGGCGGCACCGGAGCGACGCCGCAGGATTATCTCTCGACGAACTACGCGCTGTTCTCGCAGACGCTCTCCACCATCTTCGCCATAGGCGTCGCACTGCTGATGCTGGTCATCATGGTCCGCGACATTCTCGCCGCCGTCACCTCCAAGTCGGAGACGGACACTCTGTCCGGCCTCTACAATCGCGGCGGGTTCGAGAGGCTTGCGACCGAGGCACTCGAGCACGCTGCGCGCCGCGGCACGCCCTTCGCGCTGGTCATCGCCGATCTCGATCATTTCAAGGCGGTGAACGACACGTTCGGCCACGCCAGCGGCGACCGCGTCATCCAGGCCTTCGCCGGCCTGCTGAAAGGCGCCGCCGGCGCGCCGCCCATCGCGGCTCGCCTCGGTGGCGAGGAGTTCGCGATCGTGCTGCCTGGTGCGAACCTCATTGCCGCGCGGCTGTTCGCCGAAGGTGCGCGCGCCGCTTTCTCGGCGCGGCCCATCGAAGGCCTGCCGGCGGACAAGCGTTTCACCGCGAGCTTCGGGGTCGCCGAACTGCTGGCGTCAGAGAGCCTGTCGGGGCTGATGCGGCGCGCCGACGAAGCGCTCTATGCCGCCAAGGAGGAAGGGCGCGACTGCGTGCGGGTTTCCCGGCCGGCGGCGGTGGTGGCGGGTTTGCTGGCGGGCCGGGCGAAGTGATGACTCTGGCCAGGGATTGGGCCAACCAGCGCAAAGTCCGTGCGTCCAAAGTCTCTTCTCTGCACAGCCGCGGTCGGGCTGATTGGAGGGGGCCGGCTTCTCGGACGATGAGCAGGACGCCATGTTCCGGGGAACTGCCGCAGCCTGGGTCTGGATACCACAACGCTCGGCGGGTGAGGTCGCCTAGGCGGGGCGCAACTCGGCAAATCATGATCGATGCGGAGGATTTGCGATGGCCCGGATGACCAACAAGGTCGCGCTGGTGTTGGGCGGCGCGAGGGGCATCGGCCTTGCCATCGCCGAACGGCTTGCCGTGGAGGATGCGGCGGTGTTCCTAACGGGACGGCACGCCGAAGACGTCGAAACGGCCGCAAGGAGAATTGGCCGCGGAGCGCGCGGCATCGTCGCGGATGCCGCCGTGCCGCGGGATGTGTCGCGGGCTATCGCGGCGGTGCGGGATGAACATGGGCGCATCGATGCGCTCGTCGTGAACGCTGGGATTTCGGAGCCGGCGCTGCTGGTGGATGAAACGCCCGAGCACTTCGAGCGTCATTTCCTGGTCAACGTGCGCAGTTCGGTCCTCGCCCTCCAGGCGGCGCTGGACATTATGGGGGAAGGCAGCTCCGTGGTGCTGGTCGGGTCGGCCGCGGATTCGGCGGGCGTGCCCTCCTACGGCACCTATTCCGCCAGCAAGGCGGCCCTGCGTTCTTACGCGCGGACCTGGACCGCCGAACTCGGGCCGCGCGGCATTCGCGTCAATGTCGTCAGCCCTGGCCCGACCGATACCGCGATGTTCGGCTCGGTGTCGGACGAGGTGCGCGCGGCGCTCATCGGGCACATCCCGCTCGGGCGCATGGCGCGGCCCGAGGAAGTCGCTTCCGCGGCGCTGTTTCTCCTCAGTGACGAGGCGAGTTTCGTCGCGGGCTCCGAGCTCTGCGTCGATGGCGGAATGCGGCAGGTTTGACGGTCCTGCTAGCTGGTTGAGCAGGGGCTTTCCATGCCACCCATATGCAAATGGATCGGCGGCTTGCTTGCCGTTTACCGTTCAATTGGCTTCGGGAACGCTGACGAGTGCGCGCGTCAGCCGATGCCGGCGGACCACGATCCTATTTCTTCCTCGCGGTCTTGCTGCCATCCCCGCTGACCAGCCGGTAGGCTGCCAGTTCCTCGCGCGAGAAATAATAGAGGGCGCGCGGCGGGGTATCCAACGCGTGCAGCCACAGCGCGGGGTCGACGTCCATCGAGGCGAGGTGGCGTGAGATGCGCGCCGTCGTGGACTGCGCATCGGCCATGATCTGCTCCGGCGCGGATTCGATCGCGGCGGCGGCGTAGAACTGGTGTACGCCGATCGCCGCCTTGTCACCGGCGGCGCGGTGTTTTCCGCCGGCCATCAGCAGCGGGCAGGAGGAGGCGCAAAGCGCGCCGTCGGCGACCTCCGTGTCCAGGCCGCGCTCGCGGATCAGCCGCGCCATCGCCATGGCGTCGTCGAGTGCGCCGCCGGGGGAGTTCAGTGAGACGGTCTTCACATATTCGCCGCGTTCCTTCAGTTCGGCGGCGAAACGTTCGGCCGTTCCCGGCTGGATGCTGCCGACAGCCTTCAGCTTGCCGCCGGGCTCCAGGGCAAAACTCATCGGCTTGCCGAGCAGGCTTTCTTCGGTCGTCAGGAACGGACGCGGGTCGACCGAGGGAGCGTCGGGTACGCCGACCTCCACGGCGGGAGGCAGAACCGGCTCCATGTTCGAGGGCGCCGTGATCTCGGCAAAAGCCCAGCCATTGGTCTCCGCAAGATCGCGCAGGTCAATCGCCAGGACGGTGATCGCGCCGATCAGCAGGCCGCGAAACGCCCAGCGCAGGACTTCGCCGTCGTCGAAGCGGGAGAGGTAGCGGACGAGCATGTTGGGCCGCGCATCCCGTTGCGCCGGCATGTTGGTCCGCTGGATGTCGCCCGGCAGGCTCATGGCTCGACCCGCTTGCGTTCGGAGAGGGACAGCGGTGTGACGTTCTCGGCCGTTGCCTGCCGGACGGACGGCTCGGAACGTTCCGGCTCGGCTGGAGAGAATGTTTCCGTGGCAGGCGCGGCGGCTGGCAAGCCGCTACCGTCTTCTCTTTCCGCGGCCTGCTGCTCGCGCAGCCGCGCCTGCAGGAGCTCGTTGTATTTCAGAGAGCGCAGCATGTCGCCGGCGGTGATCTTGTCGGCCTCTTCCAGCTCGTTCTCGCCACGCCGCATGACGCCATGCACCACCGCCATGATGCCGACGAGGACGGCCGGCAGCAGGTCGATCGAGATGGCACCGGCCCAGCTCGGGATGAAGTCGCCGGCGTAGCGCAGCACCGCCTCGGCCGAGGTCAGCGGCACATAGCGCCGCTCCGGCACCTTCGGTTGATTGAGAATTTCCGTTGCGGCGTCGGACAGCGCCTTGGACTGCGCGGTGACCGAAGCGCGGATGGTCGCCATCACCTGGTCCTGGCGGCCGGCGAGATCCGGCGTCGTGCCGTCGGCCACCGGTGCGATGAAGCCGACGGTCAGATCGGCGGCCGCGCGGCTGACCGAGGCGGCAATCGAGGTCTGCTCCAACGAGGAGATCACGCCCGACAGCGCCACCGATTCCGCCGCGAACTGGTCTGAGCGCTGTTCGATCGGCCCCGGAGCCGAGACCAGTCCGCGCATGGTCGAAAGATGTTTCTGTCCCTGCTCGAAAGCCTGCTGGATCGGCTCGCGCGACGACTGGATGGTGGTCTCCAGCTCCTTCATCTGCGCGGCCATCTGGCTGAGCAACTGCACGACGCTGCCCGAGCCCGACGTGCCGGTGAGCGCGCCGGAGGTCTGCTCGTCGGCGGCGAGACGGGAGAAGCGTTCGCCGGCGCGCTGGATGTCGGGCAGCAGCGACAGCGCGCCGAGCGCGTTGCCGTGCGCCTGGTCCAGGTCGGCCGTGTATTCCTCGATGGTGATGGCGAGATGCTGTTCGACCGCCGCAGAACCGGCAAGCGCGGCGGCGTTCAGCCAGGACGACATGGCGATGATCATCGCCGAGCCGATGGCCATGATGCCGAGCAGGGCAAGGCGCGAACCGCCGTCGCGCATCTCCGGCAGGAAGCGGATCAGGTAGGTCCAGAAGCCGTACATGGCGACGGAGACGGACGCCGAATAGATGACCGCGGCGAAGAACACGACCGTCGCGGAACCGTCGAGCAGGCTGCGCACGCCGAGATAGGTGTAGACGCCGCTCGCAAGCGCCAGCGTGGCGAGCACGAAGCGTGTCATCGTTTCGAGGCTGGCGATATGGTCCTTCAGCCGGCGAGACTGGGCCGCATGGCTCATAGATGGTTAACCGTTCCTGAACGCGGGCGGCAAAGATTGGCGGGAGAAAGATGACCGAATCAGGGCCGCGCCGCCGCGCAATGCAGCGTGCCCTCCTTTCCCCGGCGCGGGAGCCGGCGCCGGCGCCCGGCTTATTGGCAGGGGCCGCCCTGCAGCGGGATCTCGCCCTGGTCGAAGCCATACATGTAGCTTCGGCCCTTCACCAGCACCGGCGGCCTGTAGCACTCGCCAATCACGATCTCGCCGGTGCGTTCCGAATAAATGACCTCCGGCTGGTCGGAGCGCGCCGGCTGGCCGGCCCCGACATATTTGGCGAGCCGCTCGGCCTCGCGGCCCTCGCCGACGAGGATGCGCTTGAAGCCGGCGGTGCTTTCGATGACGAGGTTGCCGAAACTGTCGGCATAGACCCTGTCGTGATCCAGGGCGGCGGCCGGTGTGGCGGCGGTGACGGCGAGGGCCGCGCTCATCGCGGCGCCTGCCAGAATTCCAAGTCCGAGACGCATCATGCTCTCCTTCGATCGAGGCAAAGCCTCCTCGATTCGCGAAGTTAATCCTTTCTTAACCAAAGTTAAGGCCGGCGGGCTGCCGGCCGGTGCCTATCGGAGATTATGGTTAACGGGTGGTGGCCTTCGCCTTCGGCATCTGACGGGAGAGGGTCCTCTCGGACAGCACCCATCGCCGCCAGACCGCGAAAAATCCGCGCCGGCCGTCGATGCCTGCGTTTGCGGCGTCGGGCGGTATGGCGTCATGACGTGTCGGCAGGCTCCAGCGCCCACATGGCGAGGCCGTGGACGACGTCCAAGACCTCGTGGACGTCATGGGTGGGTTTTCGGCTCCAGCCCGGAGGCCGGCCGGGTTTCAGCGGACCGAGGCGGACCCAGCCCGCGCGGCGACCTTTGCTGTGCGAACTGGCCGCGCCACGGCTTGCGGTTTGTGTACCTGCTCGGCCCGCGTCCTTGTTTCGCGCAAGGGCCGCGTCGCGCCGTGCCTTCCAGCGGGCAAAACGTCTTGCCTGGCCCGGCAGGTCGTCCAGCGCGGCAGCCAGCGCTTGCAGTCGGAGCGCCAGACGCGCCGCGTTTATAGGATCGCGAGGCGATGGCGGTCGCGGGAAGGAAGATGGATCGGCGACGCCGGGAAACAGAATGCGCGGCACGCTGTGCGCGGGCTGATAGCGGCGCTGGACGCGGAACGGGTCTCGCAGCGG